>NZ_JBGSPA010000084.1:0-43569 GCF_041738855.1 Chamaesiphon sp.
GTGATGCGGCGGTTGAAGCCAATTCTTACTTGGACTATGCCATCAATGCACTGAGCTAGAAACTCGGCACAGCTTCCCGCAGTCATTTCCATCCGTTAGCAATTGCGTTGGCGAGGGGAAGTGACTGCGGGGCTTTTTTTGTCTACATGTATGTAAAATTAGGGAATGTTATAGCAACCGCCACAGTGCTGAGGACATGACAACGACTGGAAGTCGTCGCTTATGGTGCAAAGTCTGCCTCCGCAGACTAAAAGGCAGAGCGTCTTAACTGTCTTGGCTATTGCTATACCTCGCTTTTCGGTAGCGGAGAGGGCGGGTTTTGTGGGGAATCTCTGACCCAAATGACATTAGTCGCAGCAACAAAGCCCCTACAGGTTGATGTTGGATGAGGTCTGCTACCCAATTTACGAACCAAACAATTATGACCGATCCTGACTCACTCACAACACTATTGACCGCGATCGCGGTGGCAGATTCGGCTACTAAGATGGTGGATGCTGTCGAGAACTTAGCCCAAGCACGTCTAGAAGCTGCTGTACCCAATCTGATCGCCGTTTTGGGGTATAACAATCCTGGGGCAGCCGTGGCCGCTGTGGAAGGGTTGATCGCCATCGGGAAGCCCGCGGTAGCACCGTTGCTGGAGTTGTTGGATGGGTATAATTATGGAGCCAGAGCGTGGGCACTGCGCGCATTAGCTGGAATTGGTGATGCGCGGGCACTGGAGCTATTGTTAGATGCGGCCAAAAATGACTTTGCGCTGAGTGTCAGACGTGCCGCCGCGCGGGGATTGGGGACAATTAATTGGGATGAGTTGCCCGTCGAATCGATCGCCCCAAATCAAGCTAGAGTTATTGAAGTATTGCTAACAGTATCTCAAGATCATGAGTGGGTGGTGCGGTATGCAGCGATTACCGGATTGCAGGAACTGGCGATCGCGAGTACCATTTCCAATCCCGATTTGACACGTCAGATTTTGGGACATTTCGATCGATTGGTAGATCGGGATGAAGATCTCACTGTGATTGCGAGAATCTGGCTAGCACAAAAAGAGATTCAGACCTACATTACCGCGTTGTTGAGTCAACAACCCGAATTGGAGCCGCAGCTCGCCATTGATTGGCAAACAACGCTAGCCAAGCTTTATGCCCGCAAACGGCAAGAGCAGCCATATCCTGAAGGCGACCCGCACAAGTTTCGCGCGGTCGCTGCGGCGATTCTCAAAGGAGATCGCTAACATCTAAAAAAACGATAACCATGGTGGTTATCGTTTTTTCATTAGCTAAAATTGTGAGTTATTACCTACAATTGGACGATCGGGAAATTCGGTTCGCGTGCGTAAGTGTACATGTCAGTAAACTTGCGTAATTGCCCTTGAGCCAAAATAATCTCTTGCGGATGGTCGAGCCAGTGCATATTGTAGGCTTGCAAAGTATCGCTGAGTCGATCGCGATCGATCTCTTGATGGACGTTTGCAAAATATGCCAATGTTGTATGAGCGGTAAAATAATACTGCTGCTCGATCCCGAGAGAAATCAAACTCGAACTTTGGTAAATCGCCCGCCGAAACGCAATAATCCGATCGTAACTATACTCATCTTTGGGGACTAGACTTACTTCGATCGCGCGGGGTCTGACGGTCAATCCCATGATTTGCCAACGAATCGGGGCAGTTTCGACGATCGAGTCTTGATAGATTTTGAAACAATCAGCAATCCGATCGATTAACTTACTTTCAAAGTCAGGATTCGTGTCGATTGCCGTCCGGTAAGCACTGTCCCAGATCAAATCAGCGAGGGTAAAGTGAAAGCTAGCTGGATCGACTAGCACTAGTAAATCTGGTTCCAGTTTCTCGAATAACTGTTGCTGACAGGCTGCCAATTCCTTAAATACTGCACTATTATCAGCATCTTCCGCTCCTGGTGGCGTGATCGCTGAGTAGCCTGGAAATGATACTGGCTGGCGAGTACCGTCTGCTGCAACCTTAAATTTTGGTGATTCTTGGAGATTTTTGACCTGAGATTCGTAGGTGGCAGGTAGGGTCATCTTTGCCACGCGATTGAGATAAGTGTGATAGGACTCGTCCACTCGCGATCGCCTCCTTGCCGTTGATGGTTATGAACATTGTAATAATGTTACTTATTTAAATTCACATACACTACTTTCGACACCTCCGATTGCAATTTCTGGCAATTCTTGACCCGAGGGTCGAGTTGAGATCGATTGGAGTGTATGGTTTAGAGTCACTTTATCAGTTTAACACTCGATCCTGTTAATTATTACTTGCAAATATGATTACTTGCAAAGATAATTTCGCGTACATCACTTACTCACCCGTGGCAATCGGTGTTTGAACCCGCACAGGATTTCCCAAGCGATCGTCCCGAGCGTGGTCGCCCACTCATCGGCACTAATGCTGACGTTCCCGTCTGCGCCCAAAATTGTCACGATTTCGCCGACCTGAAGCTCGGGGATCTGACTGACATCGAGCACGATCCGATCCATTGTAATCGCGCCGATTTGGGAGACGAGCTGACCCCTGACGATCGCCTGCATTCGATCGGACAAGCGGCGGGGAATGCCATCAGCGTAGCCAATTTCGACGATCGCAATCTGCATGTCTCGCTCGGCAATAAATCGATAGCCATAACTTACCCCCGTCCCGGCACAGATGTCTTTGACTTGGGTAATTCTGGCTCTAACGCTCAATACTGGCTGAAGATCGATCGCTGAGTGCAAGTGCGGTGCTGGGCAGAGTCCATATAAAATCAGCCCAGGGCGGACTAATTGGTAGTGGAGGCGATCGCTCACTAGTAACCCAGCAGAATTGGCCAGATGGAGCAGGGGTAGTACATATCCAGCCGCGCCAATTGCCGCGATCGATCGATCGAAGCGATCGATCTGCATCTCCATCACGGTCGGATCGAGTTCATCAGCGGTGGCTAAATGCGAGTATAAGCTAGCGATCTGTAAGTAGGGGAGTGCGATGACCTCACGATAAAAATCAACCGCCTGCTGCCAATCTGTCCCCAATCTAGACATTCCCGTATCGAGTTTGAGATGGACGTGTAGATCGGGATGTGGATCTAGGCTGGCAGCAGCTTTGGAGATAACGGTGGCTTGAGCGATCGAGCAGATCGTGGGGTGGAGATCCCAGTTGACGATCGCCTGTACCTGCGCGTCAGTATTGATGGCACCGAGAATCAAAATTGGGGCGACTATACCTGCCGATCGCAGTTCGATCCCTTCGTTGACTGTGGCGACTGCTAGCCACTTGACACCCGCAGCGATGACAGTGCGGGCGATCTCGATCGCGCCATGTCCGTAGGCATCAGCTTTGACTACTGCCATGATGGCGGTAGTTGGTGCCAATAAGCTGTGAATTTGGCGGACATTATGCGTCAATGCGGATAAATCGATTTCGACCCAAGCGCGTTGCTGTTCCCAATCTTGGCGATCGTCCATATAGCAATCCTCAACTAGCTTTCACTCTGGTGTGTTAGGCGTTAGCCGTAACGCACCCTACACTAACCGACTCCCTTTCTACTCAAGAATAGACAATCGCGCTTCACCATCCACCATCCACCATCCACCATCCACCATTTAGCCTCTAGTAGTTGACAACTTGAGATTGAACTCAGTTTCAAAAACGGGCTTCTTATAGTCCAAGCTCCAACATTCGAGGACGCAAGCGTCAGTAGGATCGGCTGGATAAAATGTGAGATGACACTCATGGCTAGTTGGATTGCAATTGAGAGTTACATCTTTTATCGCGCCGATTCTGCGCCTGTCGAGGGCGACAGCTACTCGTAACAGCGCACTCAATTGGGAGACGATCGATTTTTGCTCTTTGGAGAGATTCTGGAGATTTTGGTGTTTCTTTTTGGGGGCACTTTTGCGGTGGTAGCGGGCGATATTGGCGATCGTATCGATTTCGGCTTCGGTGTAGCCGAGCAACTCACCGTACCGAATCAGATAGTAGGAATGTTTGTGATGGGCGTCGTGACTGACAAAATGACCGCTATTGTGCAATATAGCCGCGCTCCAGAGTAGTTGTCGTACCGATTTATCCCAGGTGTGCAATTGTCCGTGGGTTTGGTCGAACAGACTCAAGGCGAGTTCGGCGACGCGCTCGGAGTGGGGGAGATCGACGCCGTATTTACCAGCAATCTTGAGGGTACTACGTTCGCGGATCGAACCTTGATATTTGAGCCGATCTTCGATCATTCCCTGTGTCAGCATCCAGTCTACAATTACCCCCTCGCGGAGAGAGCGTTCGCAGACGGAGAGTGATGGCATCCCCAGCATCGTCATTGCTTCTTGGAGGATGACGGCACCTGCGATGATGATTTCGGCGCGCCGCTCGGACATCCCCTCAATTGTCGTGCGTTCGGCGACTGTCATCCGCCGCAGCCGCTGGATGAGGTTGCGTAATTCAGATAGCTGGATCGCAAAACCATGAATCCGCTCGGGAATCTGACCATTTTTATCCAAGTTGAGGATGGCGGCGAGGGTTTCGATCGTCCCGGAGGTACCGACCATTTTGGGAGCTTCACCCGATCGCAGATTGGCTTCGATCTCATCGGTAGCGCGTTCGAGTTGTCCGCGCACAAAGGCTTGCAGATACATCAAGTCGCGATCGCTGACGGGGTTTTTGGGGACGAACTCGGACGTGAGTCGCACCGCACCGATTTTGGTACTGCTGAGGGTGCGGGGTTCGTCACTATCGCCGAGGATCAGCTCGGTCGAGCCACCGCCGATATCGATAATCAGATGGGGGGTATTATTAAACTCGACTCCCGACAACACCCCTAGATAAATGCGCCGTGCTTCCTCTTGTCCCGAAATGATATTCACCGCCAAACCGAGTTCCGTCTCGATCGATCTGACGAATTCATTGCCATTGGGAGCTTCGCGCACCGCGCTGGTAGCCACTGCCAAGATCTGTTGAGCATTCAAGCTTTTGGCGACTTCCTGACACCGTTTGAGCGCACTAATGGCACGCTCAATCGCCGCTGGGGTGAGATTGCCCGTCTGCGGGTCGCGATCGCCCAAACGTACCGTTTCCTTCTCACGCGCGATGATGGTGAAGGCTGGTAGACTTGTCACAATCCGCACTACGACCATATGCACCGAGTTGGTACCAATATCGATCGCGGCGACAATCGGATCGGTAGCGACTCGACGATCGATCGGGCTTGAAGATTCCAGTACCGCATTTACCATAACAATTTCCAGCTAGAGTGAGAGAATTTGGGTCATTACGGATCAGTCGATTGGCAGCCCACATGGCGCGATTAATTAACCTAAGTTGCTACTTACACTCACAGCGGTTGAAACCGCTGTGAGTGGTGCAAAGTCCGCCGACGCGGACTACGAAATTTAGTCCGCGTCGCGGCGCGCGCTCTGGAGGGAACCTCCAGGTTTAGCGCGACAAGACAGGCGGACTTCGCAGCATTAGCCGCGACTGAAGTCGCAGGCAAGAAATAGGTAGCTGATAAGTCGCTCGACAAAACAGTATTAGTTAGCTCTAATTTACCTTGATGCTGGGTGTCGATACAAGCTTTGCTGAGATCTCGCACCAATACAGCTACCCAATGACGATCGCATCATCCACCATCCATTATCCACCATCTACCCCCTACCCCTTACCATCCACCATCCACCAGCTACCTTCTACCCCCTACCCTCTACCCCCTACTCTCTACCCTCTACTCTCTACCCTCTAACCCCAGGTACGGAAATCCCGAAAAGCTCAACATCACCGATCGACCTACAATGCTGGTAACCAAACATCATTTGCGATCGCATAGCCTTATGACAGTGCTAGAACAAGGTAATATTACCATCCATACCGAGAATATCTTTCCAATCATCAAGAAATCTCTGTATACCGACCATGAAATTTTCTTGCGCGAACTGATTTCCAACTCTGTTGATGCGATCGGTAAACTCAAAATGGTTTCCTTCGCTGGCGAATTTAGTGGCGAAATCGGCGCACCTGCGGTTAATATCTCGATCGATAAAGACAAAAAAACGCTCTCGATCTCTGACAATGGGATTGGGATGAGTTTGGATGAGGTCAAAAAATATATCAACCAAGTCGCTTTTTCGAGTGCCGAAGAATTTATCGAAAAATATCAGAAGAGCAGCGACCAACAGATTATCGGACACTTTGGTTTAGGCTTTTATTCCTCATTTATGGTGGCGAGTCTCGTCGAGATCGATACTCTCTCTTGTCGCGATGGATCGACGGCTGTACATTGGTCTTGTGATGGTTCGCCCAGCTTTGAAATCAGCGAATCGAGCCGCACCGATCGCGGCACGACGATTACACTCACCCTCCAAGATGAAGAAACCGAATATCTCGAACCAGCCCGCATCAAGCAATTAGTAAAAACTTATTGTGACTTCATGCCCGTTCCCATCTCACTCGATGGCGAAGTCATCAATAAACAGAAAGCACCCTGGAAAGAATCGCCCCAGAATTTAACCAAAGAAGACTATCTCGAATTCTATCGCTATCTGTATCCATTTGAAGAAGAGCCATTGCTGTGGGTACATCTCAATACCGACTATCCGTTTACCCTCAATGGTATCCTTTACTTCCCCAAACTCCGCCCAGATCTGGATCTAACTAAGGGACAAGCGAAACTATTTTGCAATCAGGTATTTGTGAGCGATCGCTGCGATGAAGTGATTCCCAAATTCCTGTTACCATTGCGGGGTGTCATCGATAGTACCGATATCCCACTCAATGTTTCGCGGAGTGCTTTGACGAGCGATCGCACCGTCCGTCGCATCTCTGATTATATCTCCAAAAAAGTCGGTGACAGGCTCAAAGAACTCTATCATGACGATCGCGCCGCCTATACCAACGGGTGGGAAGATCTCAGCACCTTCATCAAATTTGGCTGTCTTAACGATGATAAATTCAAAAAGCAAATTGAAGACATTATCATCTATCGCACCACCTTCGTCAGCCCTGTAGTCACCCCTGAAGTCATCACTGAAGGTGAAGAAGATGCCTGGAAATCAGCACAACCAAGCTTGCCCTATACGACGCTCGATGAGTATCTAGAGCGCAACAAAGAGCGTCACGCCAAATCGGAACCAGCAACCACCGAAGCAGATGAACCTAAATACGAGAATCGCGTCTTTTACGCAACCGATGAAGCCAGTCAAGCCCCCTATATCCAACTTCACAAAAGTCAAGGTTTAGAAGTTCTGTTCCTCGATTCTTACATCGATACCCACTTTGTCAGCTTTCTCGAACGCGAACACAGCGATATCAAATTCTCACGCGTCGATGCTGAATTAGATAGTAGCCTAATTCAAGCAGACGACACACCCGAAATCATCGATCCCACTACCAATAAAACTCGCAGCGAACAGATCCAAGAGATCTTTACCGCTGCGCTCGACAAACCGAAAGTCACCATTCGCACCGAATCGCTCAAAGGTGATAACACTCAATCCACACCACCTGCGATGGTATTATTACCAGAGTCTACGCGCCGAATGCGAGATATGATGGCGATGATGCAACAACAAGTCGCTGAATTTCCTGACGATCACATTTTAGTGGTAAATACCGCTCACCCGCTGATTCAAAACTTGGCAAATATCGATCGCGGATCGATCGTCCAAGCTCAAGGAACTTCACCGAATCAAGATTTAGTGAATCTGGTTTGTCATCATATTTACGATCTGGCGTTAATGGCGCAGAAAGGGATAAATGCTGACGGCATGAATGCCTTTGTCGAACGCTCCAATCAGGTGCTAACTAAGTTAACCGAAAGATAAAGATCGTGATGCCAATGACAGCCTACGATTGAAATCGTGGCTCATGTTGCAAAGTCCGCCTGTCTTGTCTTGCTAAACCCTCGGCAAAGCCGAGGAGCGCAAGCCGCTGCGCGGACTGACATATTATGTTAGTCCGCGTAGCGATTCGCGCACGCCTCTGGTGCCCGACGGTGAAGCTGCCCCAAATCGCGCTGTAGGCGTTGGCGTAAGCCTGCTGTAGGCCCAGACGTGTCGCTCGGACGGTCTCCCTGACTCGTGCGTTTGAGTCAAGACAGCGCATCAAGACAGTGGTTAAAACCACTTTGAGTATGGGTAGCAACTAGGTTACTTACTAGCAGGTTTGAGCGTCAGCAAAGCCTCAAACTGACTAGTATTCTTGTCAGGTTGCGCCGAACTCATCCCCAATCCCTGAATCGAAGTCAGCACCGCATTCACATCTGGCGGGATATCTCTGCCCATCGTTGCGCCCACTTTACTATTAAATAAACCGAATACCTTTTCGATATCAATATAAGCGTAGCTCTGCTTTTGGGCAGACATCGCCCCCATCGCCGTGATAAAGTTGGGTTGACGATCGATCGACTCACCAGAGCGAGTGACAATTTTGTCTACCAAGCCATCGCCGACGCCCATCACCAGCGTTTTGTCGGAGAGCCAGCCATAAGTCAGCACCGTTCCTTGTCCCCCTGGAGCCTTGAGATCGACAAACTGACTATTACCGACTTGGCGTCGTTCGGCACTGATGCCCGACTGCTTGGCGAGATCGGTCAATTTAGCCATGGTATTGTCGGTAATGCTGCGATCGGTACTATCGATCGTCAAGGCACCACCAAAGCCCGCAGCGGCAGTCAATCCCGTACTTACAGGCATCATCCCGATTGCATATTCACCACCCATCCAGCCAAATACGTCCCGATCTAGATCCAACTGGGTAGACTGCGTAAAACTTTGCCGGAGTTGAGCAATAGCTTGCTGAGTTTCCGGTTGAGTCGCCACGATCTGATTTACCTCCGTCCAAATCTGACTCAAGCCAGTACCACCAATCAAAGTAAAGGTATCAGCGGGGAAATTAGCGATCGCTTGCGCTGATGTCTGGGGTAGATTTAGCGTCGTACCATCAGTTTTGGCAACCAATTTCATTCTAATACCAGTATCATCGATCGCCATGCCACCGCCGATGGATTGAAGTTTTTTCAACTGAGCTAGAGTCGTGGCATCGATGGGGATTTTGCGATTGCTACTGAGAAATTGTTCCACAGAGCGAGCATAGTTGGGAATATAAAAGGCTGCAATCGGTTGTTTGAGTCCTAGGGTATCGCCTTTAAACCACTCACTACCTGCGGTGCTGGCGAGGGAAGGTTGCCCTTGGGCGGTATCGATTGCCAGTTCTAGGGTCTGTCGTTTGGATGAGACGACCAATCGATCGTTTACTAGCGCACTAAAAGTCTCCTGACGACCCTGACTAGAGTCAGTGATTTCGATCCCTTTGTAATCCAATTTTTTAGTAGGTTCTTTACTTTGAGCTTTGAGCTTGTTCGCAAAGTCTAGAGCCTTGAGTTTATCCTTAATCCCGATCGCCATCAACAGATGAGGTTTATCGATCGCACCGCTAGCATCTGGCAGGATCGCTACCATTGTATTCCCCAGCCAAGGCTGAATATCTTGGTTAAAATCCATTTTGCTCGCACTCAGAAACTTTTGTTCGGCTTCCTTGATTTGGGCGGTAATAATTCTTTGCGCTGCTGGTGTCCCAAATTTTTGTAACTTCGCCCAAGTTTCCGGTTCGTTGGAAATATAAGCCGCCATATAGGCATTTGCGGGAATCACCGCCGCCAGATCGCTAGGGTTGCTCTCGCCACTGTGGATATACTTATACCCTGCAAATCCCGCTCCAGCAGCCACAACTAATGCTGCTGCTATGCCAATACCTTTGTTCGCCATATAATTTAGGTTTGTAGTTTGAGATCGCCAAGCCGCTGTCACGGAAAAAACGCGAGGATATGGAAGTACGATTCAATCGATCGCTCTGTAATTCCGGAAGCTTTGTGATAACTTAGGAGATCTAACGGCACTGCTCGGCTTCACGATCGGTCAAAATTTTCACCATGCTACCCTCGATCTAGTCACAATTTAGCATCCTCATCTTCCAGCTCAGATGTCAACAGCAACACCAAAACCTAGGCTAAATAATGTCTTCAAGCAACTGATGTCTATTCACTGGTGGATGGCGGGTTGTTACTTAATTTTGTTTGTCGGTGCCAGAGTGATGCTGGGAGCACCAACTGAAGGCAGCGGGCGAGGGTTACTATACGCCACTCACAAATCCTTTGGAGTGCTAGTACTACTGCTCCTAGCTGGGCGTGGTTACTTATTGGTGAGAGTTTGGGGGCGTAAGTACAGCAAGCACCTACCCAAACTAACTAGCAACTGGTATTTCAAAACAGGCTTACATACTTTGCTGTACGTGCTGATGTTGGCAGTACCGCTGAGTGGTTATTGGCTATCCAATGCTTATCGCGCTAATAATATCAGCTTGTTTGGGCTGCCGATGCCAGATCTATTTCCAGTAAATGCCGCAGGTTTGGCTGTTGCTGGTGCAGCACATAGCCGCACATCCCAAGTATTTGCGATCCTGATTGTCATTCACTCGATCGCACAGCATCGAGTTGTCACTGCCAACTGGCGCAGACTATCTACCTGGGTGGGGACATTAGGTTTTAGGCTTTAGGCTTTAGGGGTAGAGGTTAGAGGGTAGAGTTATCGCGAAATAATATCTCAAATTGTACGGTGTGTTAGCGAGAGCGCGATCGCACCAGCTAATCGGGTATTTAATACCAAGCTCGATCGCCAAACCAAACGTCAGAGTATTGTTAAAATAGCATCAATAGCACTCGATCGATAGTTAATATTATAACGATAACGATTCTAAATCAGATAGCTGGTATCAAATACTGGTGTGTTACGCTCTCGCGAACATATCCTACATCAACCTAGCTGTTCATTTAGGACTGCTATATCTAAACATAGTCTCGATCGCGGGTTTCTAAATTTTGAGGCATCGTCTATGTCTATTCTGACTAGTCCCACAGATCCCATTGTCATAGATCCTACAGCTACATATCACTGGAACTGGCAAGGACAAACATTGAGCATCGCTTATGAAACTATGGGAGCGGGAGAGCCGATCCTGCTGTTACCTGCCTTTAGCACCGTTTCTAGTCGCACTGAGATGTCTGGATTGGCGGCTCAGTTGCGATCGCAGTTTCAGGTGACAACGGTGGACTTTCCAGGCTTTGGGGATTCTGCGCGTCCGCGTCTCGACTATGCGCCGCCGCTGTATCGGCAGTTTTTAGCAGACTTTGTGCGAGATATTCTTGCCGCTCCAGTGACGATCGTTGCGGCTGGACATGCAGCCGGATATGCCCTAAATCTCGCCGCTACGGTACCCGATCGCGTCTCCAAGTTGATTTTGGTCGCCCCGACTTGGCGGGGGCCATTGCCGACGATGGCGCGGGGACAACAGCCGTGGCTGAAGAATGTACGCGAACTGATTCGTACGCCGCTGCTCGGTCAATTTTTGTACCAATTAACTACTACATCGAACTTTCTGAGCTTCATGTATCGGCGACATGTGTATGCGGATGCGAGTACATTGACTCCCGCTTTATTGGCACAAAAACGCCAAATCACCCAACAGTCAGGAGCCAGATATGGTGCAGCGGCGTTTGTAACTGGGGGACTAGATCCCTATCTCGATCGCATGTCAGCGATTGCCGATCTTCAGTCCCTAAACATACCTGTGCTGGTCGCGATCGGTCAAGATAGCCCACCCAAATCCAAAGCCGAAATGTCTGCCCTCGCAGCACTTCCCAATGTCACCAGTTGCACACTACCTGGCACTTTAGGAATGCATGAAGAATATCCCTCTGAATTGCATGATGTCATTTTGCCATTCCTGACTTTAAACGTATGAAACGCTCGTCATCGCTGGATTCCCTCCTCAATTTGCTGTTGCCGTTAGCACTCATCTTAGGTTTGGTACTCTTGCTCAACTTGAGTGGTGGGCAACCATCAGTAGGAGCAACAGCGACGGCGAGTCCGCCAGAGTCAGGGCTGAAGTTGCTAATTGGTTATCTGGAAAGCGGCGCAGAAATTGCAGCGGCATTGGTAATCGGGGTATCGGTAATTCAGGCATTTATCCGCTACATTCGGCAACTCTTTATCCAAAAACAACATATCGATGCCACTGAAAAAATTCGCTTTCAATTGGGGCGCGGATTGGCTTTGGGGTTAGAATTTACCGTTGCCAGTGATATTCTCCGCACGGCAATTGCGCCAACTCGCCAAGACATCCTAAATTTAGGTGCAATCGTGTTATTGAGAACGTTATTAAATTACTTTCTAGAGCGGGAAATCAGACAGGGCGAACAAAGCAGCCCTGTTGATGAAGTACCCAATCGAGGAGCTTAGAGGGTGTGATGTATAAATACTAGCCAAACTAGATTGGGCGATACTCAATTCAAACATCTGCCGACAAAAGCATTGGATCTAGCTAGTGAAAAGTCTGTCCGATCTATGAGTATACGCTGCTAATTATCACGATCGCTCTCCTTCCAAATAAGGCTTAAATCCATCAGTTGGCGTCCATTGAATCGCGCCATCGCGACCAGTATAATAAACCCGAATTTTATTTTTTTCTAAGATTTTAACTGTTTCTGGATCGGGATTGGCAGTAGCAGCGATCGCGACTTGGGGATTGATTTTGGCGATCGCACTTTCGGTTAATTTGCCCCCATGCCAATAGAGAGTTTGGGCGGGGGTAAGTTGTTCGAGATCGATCGCTTGTTGTGCCCGATCTCCAGTATCGTTACCGATCGCCAGCCACTTTTGTTTGAATTCAGGGATGTTGATTTGGAAGACCGTGGGACTAGTTTTGATGGTAGTAATTGCTAGGCGATCGAATTGATGCAGTTTGTTAATTGGTAATGGGTCAAATTTAATTGCTCGATTATTGCCTGTTCCAGAAATACCATAAAAATTTGCGACTGGGATATTCTGTGTTAAGGTTTGCCAGTTATTTAATCCTGGTAGATCGGGGTTGAAATCGATAGCTCGATCGATCCGTCCGATCGCTTGTTGTTGCAGGAAGGGTAGGACAACAAACCTGACAATACTCTCATTTCCACTATTTATTAGAGTTGTGCGTCCGCGATCCTGAATGACCAATATTTGGCGATCCTTACTCGCCAATGCAGTGATTTGCAGTTCGGTTGTTTTCCAGATTGCTAATGGAATGATGACTAATAAAATGCCGCACAATGTTGGTAGTTTCCATTTTTTTTGAAATTTAGGTACTGCCCACACCCCCAAAATAATTGCATATAGACCAAATAACTGCCATAGGGCAATCTGTCCGACGGCAAAGGATGTACCTGGGAGATAATTAAACAGATCGACGATACCAATTAACAGTCGAGTAGGCAAATACAGCAGCCAGGAAATAGCACTCCCCGCGATCGGGATGACCGCACCAACTAACGCCCCAATTGTACCGCCAATACTAATAATACTAATCAGTGGAGCCGTTAGAATATTGGCAGGTAAACTATAGAGCGGAAACACCTTAAATACATATAATTGAATTGGTAAAGTCCAGATCGATGCTGCTAGCGGGACAGTAATCAGATCGGCGATCGTTGGTGGCAACCAATCCAACTTTGCTTGCAAGGGTGGGACACTCACAATCAATCCCAATGTCGCCAAAAAACTCAATTCAAATCCGACATCCCAAATCCATAATGGATTGAGAAGCAGTAAAAACGTGCCAGCAATAACCAGTGCATTGAGAGGAGCGATTTTGCGCTTGGTTCGCAACCCCACCAGTACCGCCATCCCCATCACCACCGATCGCACCACCGCAGGCTGGAAGCCAGTCAAACCTAGAAAAATGAGTAAAGCCACCGCCCCCACATTGGACTGTCCTACCACTGATAATCGCCTGCGTGTGAGCGACAAGATCGCATTGAGGATCAGCGAGACTTGAAACCCAGACGCCGCCAGCGCATGAGCCAAGCCAACTCGCACAAATCGATCGCGCAAATCAAATGGCACATCTACCGCATCCGATCCTAATACCATTGCGGTTACTAATGGCCCAGCAGGCACATCCAACCACCTCACCTGCGCTGCGGCAATCCGAGCGCGTAACTTGCCCCAGCTCCATCGCTGCGTCTGACTTTCATCCGGTACCCGCAACTGTACCCCGCGCATCCCCGCAAATCCACCTCCTTGACTGAGATAATCACGAAAGCTAAACCCGCCCGGATTGGGGTTGGGTTGTGGTAGATACAACGTCCCCGTAATCGACACCCCTACCCCTGGATGCAGCCCCGTACCGCTCTGCAACGGCACCGTCACGTACAAGCGACCATTAACGGCTTTGCTCACGTCTGCTGGGCGCAAATTGTTGCCCTGAATCTCATTTAGTTGAGTAGCCTTGAGCCAAAATTGACTATTCTGACTGCGAGTGATGTGTGGGTAACTATCAACGATGCCTTGGACGATCGTAAATTGCGCTGCGCCACGTTCGGCAGTGGCGGAGATATATTTACTGATATCGTTGCTAGCAAGTTTGGGGACGCGTAATTCTAAATAAAAGCTAGCACATCCCGCGATCGCGATCGCCACCAATAAATATCGCCAACTCGGACTCTTTTTCCAAATTTTCGGCAAGAGCAAAACCATCACTAGCCCTGTTCCCAGTAATCCCCATCGCACCCACGGATTGAAGGTGACAACTAAACCCACTACATAAGCCAGACAAAGAACGATCGCAGCTTGGTGATTCTTCATCTGGCAATTGGACGTGATAAGTGATTGAGCGATCGATTGCGGCGCAGTAGTTACAGAGCCGCGTCAAACCACCCACATGATAGTATAGACTCACACCAGATCCAAAATCCCTGGTAACGGCAATATTCACCAGCTTCCGATCCCCGCTGACTGACTAACTGGCGGAGTGCTGCTGACAGGTAGGTTGCTGTAAGTTCTTTGACCGAGTTTCAAATTCTGCTAATAGTTCAAAGAATCGATCGAATCCTTGGATCTCGCCTTGACAGTAACAGCCAATTATTTTAGCCCACGAACTAGAACTATAAATTTGGTAATGATTCTGAACAAATTCATGAAAGTTATCATAAAATTCTAACTCTCTGTCTGTTGGTTTAATTCCTAACTCGCGTCTTGCTGTTTTATAACCAGCTAGAAAGACGAATAAATCCGACAATGATGGATGACCGATGTACATGCCTGGTCTGGCTTTAATCTTCGCTAAAATTTCAAATAATCCGCCTTGAGATTCCATGTTATTTATGCTCCTAATTCAGCGATCGTGAATTCATCACTGGGGCAGTGGAAATCGGCGATCCAGTCTGTTTCTGTCATGCATTGAGCTGAAAGGTTGTCGAAAATCAGTCCCCGCACTCTGACCCCGTAATGCTTGCCGTTGGTAGATATCGACGTGTCACCGCCTACTCTATCGCAAAACTGTTACACTCACTACGTCCTAGCTGTTGTCTGTAGTATTTAGTAGCGATTTATACCGTAGGATCGCCGTGTCGCAGTGGATGTAGCTTGTGGGTGCGCAAAAAATTACCGTCAAAGTGGTGAGCCTTGGCGGTTTATGTAGTTGATTTTATTCCCAATCTGTCCCCAGCAATGTCTGAATGTTATACTGTGTATGTGTTTGAGTGAGGCATTGATGCAAAGATACGGTGTGATAGTGGTGCTAAGAATGGCGTAGGTAGGCGCGCAAAAATGGGTGAAGAGGGACTCGAACCCCCGACCGACTACTTAGAAGGTAGTTGCTCTATCCAACTGAGCTATTCACCCACATCCGCCCTATATCATAACATACTTTGAAATCTTGAAGTGATGTCAAGTGCTAAATATCTGAAAAGTTTGCAGAGGTGCGATCGCAACAGTCACAGAGATCGGCAATATTACTCTAGGTAATAGATCGACATTCGGTATTAAATGATAGTAGCTATTTTGTCATTCGCCCAGTATGAGCGATGCCCGATCGGATATGTCAATCATCGATGCACAATTAGTCAAGATTGAGATATCTACTCTCCCTGACGATCCACAGTCTAGACTGAGCCTCAACTATCAAGGACAGAGCTACGATCTGCGTCAAGCTTTTGCCAGTCACAAACTCGATCGCGCCCAGCAATTGCAACAATCGCTACTCGTGCCTAGCAGCTGCACCACCAGACTTAATGAGTCTGTCCCCAGTGCCAGCCCAAATCGGTATTTATTAGTGCGCGAAGTTGATTATTACTCATTATGGGAACTAAATCGATTGACTGTGGAGCTAGTCTCAAGTCTAGGCGACTCAGAGGCTGATGACGATCGCGATGCTGTGCTGGAGCTGCAACAAGCAAGTATTTGGTTGTTTCAGGAACTGTGGTTGCAGTGGCAAGATTTGCTAGGAGAGGGGCAATTAAAAGTATTTGCCAAAGAGTTACTCTCTGTAAGTCCCCAACTGCAAACGTGGGTAGATCTCGATCGCTTATTGATGCTCGATCCGCTTGCTTTAGATAAATTAGGATCTTGGTCAGAATTAGATTTTCAAGCATTCGATCGTCAGATCTATCATCTTACTCAGCAAAAACTCGGTCATCAATTTGGTACTAAATTAACGATCGATATTATTGAAGCGATGCCGGATTCATCCAGAGCAATCTTATTAGATATTTTAGAGATTTGACAAATTACCAAGCTCTAGCGATCGGTTGTAGCTACTCTTTCAACACTATTATCTATTCCCTCCTGCCTACACATGACTAAATCATCGCCCCAAAAATCAGATCGACGCAATTGGCTGAGTGGGGAATATGTGATTTATTGGGCATTGATTTGGGCGACGATTGCCGCACTGTTATATCTCAACTTTAGCGTTGTCGATCCGCAGGCTACCCGTCCCGTCTGGTTTAAAGTGGCGACTACTGGATTGGAAGAAGTTGGGTTGATTGTCGCTGGGTGCTTGTGTTTACGCAACTGGCGCAGTGCTTATATTGCTGGCGGTAGAGCGGTGTGGTTATTATTTGCGATCGCGATGTTTGCTTTTTTTGTGGGCAATCTCTGGTTTTGTTTGTGGGAAATGTGGTGGGGATTGGAGCCAGCCGCTTCAATCGGAAATCTGTTTTTTGCGTTATTTTATCTGATGTTGATTGCGGGGATGAGACTGGCAATCCTCGATCGCGATGTTCGGTTGGCGATCGGGCAATGGGTGCTGGTTGCTGGTGTGGCGATGCTCGGTTTGACAATGGGGTGCTGGCTGACTACGCTCCCAGCCAGAGCGATCCTCCCAGCACCAGCCGCGACAATTGCTGCCAGTCACCAGACGATCTCCATCGCTACTGCACCGACAATTCCCCTTCAGCTAATGAGCCTCAACACCATCCCCTCCCCAAACCGCGCGCCTGACTGGGTACTAGCGATCGATCGATCGATGCAACCACTCGTGAGTACCTTCAATTCATTTTATGTGCTGTGCGATTTAGTCCTCCTGACTTTTGCCACAATTCTATTTTTAGGATTTTGGGGTGGTCGATTGGGATTACCATGGCGGATGACCGCGCAGGCTGTATTATGTTTCTATATCGCCGATACTTGGTTTGCTTATGCTCATAATCAGGTGCAAGGATACGAAAGTGGCTTTATTATGGAAGTGTTCTGGATTTTTGGCATTGTCCAGTTTGGTGTTGCCGCTGCGTTAGAATTTGATAACTCCATTCGTGCTCGCCGTCTCGCTCGCCGACGAACTGCTATTAAGTAAACATGAGTTCTAAAAAAATTACCGATGCAGATAAGTTGGAGATCGCCCGTCTCTACCGTCAGGCTGGAGATACCACGGCATCTCTAGCCAGTCGTTATGGAGTCAGCAATTCTACTATTAGTCGCCTTCTCAAAACTAGTATTCCTGAAGCTGAATATGAGATCCTGATCCAACAAAAACGGGGATCTAAAGTGGGACTAGAAGAGGACAGCTCGGCAACAATGGAAGAGTCAAATGTGGTAACGCCAATGACAGTCCGATCCCAGCCACAGATCGAACACAAGGTGAGTCAACCAGATGAGTCGTTTACCCCCATCACAGCTAGTAAGAGTCAACCAGATGGCTCATTTCCTCCCAATTTCGTAGACGACATCGTTCAACCAGATGAGTCATTGACTCCCAATCTCGCAGCTAGTGCGAGTCCACCAGATGACTCATTTACTCCCAATTTTGCAGATGGTGAGGCATTGGTGGTGACACTGGAGCGAGATCGCACATTGCCACCAACTAGTGACACCGAGGAAGACAGTAATGCGAATCAGAGTCGCCGAGTGCGCCGTCGCTCCTCAGCACCTGTGACAAAGCATCCAGAGGAGCCAATAACGACAGCGAATCTGTCAGCAACTGTTGCAGATCCCCATCAACCAGTGACAGATGCTACACCCACAGCAGCGATTGTGGCAGAGCCACTTACCGATAGTCCACGGATTGTTCCCACCCCGACTACTTCACCACGGCTCGTAGAGCCACCAATTCCGCGTCCACCAGTCTTGCAAGCCATACTTTCCGACTCAAAGGATCGCTATTCCCCGCCGCCTGCACCTGTAATATTGGTAGAAACTGCACCAGAGGATAGCGATGAAGATCCAGATTCACAGCCAGAGGATGTCAATGCGCTAGCGGCGATGTTTGGCGAAGAGGTTGCCGATAACGAAGATGATGAAGAATTTGCGGAGGAAGATTGGGATGAGGAACCTGAATCTGCCGCTCAACAACTCAATCAAAATCAATTTCTCACCGAAGATCGCCTTCATATCCAAGTTACGCCGCTTTCCAAAGCTACTTTGCCACGGACTTGCTATATCGTGATTGATAAGTTTGCTGAGTTGATCGTGCGTCCACTCAAAGATTTTGCCGATCTCGGACAAATTTCTGGTGAAGAGATCCAACAACGCACGTTACCAGTTTTTGATAATCATCGCATCGCCAAACGATTCTCCAATCAACGTACTCAAAGAGTGATCAAGGTACCAGATAGTCGAGTTTTTCACAAAACTACTCAACACTTGCGATCGAAAGGAATTACTTGTTTATTGGTGGATGGGAATATCTATTCTTTGAACTAGGTATTAGGTGTTGGGTATTAGGTGTTAGGTGTTAAAAGTCAATCTAAATGCTTATCTCTAAAGCCTAAAGCCTAAAACCTAATTCAAAACGGGTAACTTAGTCAGTCCAACAACCAGATTGGGATTATCTTGCTTGAGTTGCGCTTCAAATCCGTAACAACTATCACTACTTGTTTTGGCTAGCGAACTTTGCGCCTGACAGCGTTCGGAGAGGATTTGTGCGATGGTAGATAGCAACAATCGATCGCGTTTTTGGTAAGCAGTTTCAAATAATTTAATCGCTGCACGCAGATCGGTTTCGCTGCGCTGTTCTCGTCCGCGAATACCGAGGAGTTGGGCTTTATAATAGGTCAATTCAGGATTTTGAGGCGCGAGTTTGCGCGCAGCATCAATAGCTGTATTGGCTTTATCATACTCCTTCAAATCCCGATGACCGATATACATCCCGCGCAGAGCCAGATATTTAGGTTCGGCATTTTTTAATTGCTCGATCGCTTGGTTGGCATCAGAAAATGGTACATTTACAGCCAAGAGTAGATCCATATAGCCTTTGATTAGATTTAATTCAGAATTATTGGGAGCGAGTGTTTTGGCTTTATCGATGTATTCAAACACCATCTGAAGCTTGCTCAAAGCACCCAGCGCACCACCATTTTCCTTCTTCATTTCATAAACCGCCAAAATTGCCAAACCGACACCCTGATACAAGTTTCCGCGCATCGGATTGGTTGACATCAATTGTGCGGCGGCTTTGACAGTCCGATCTCCATAGATCTTCACCTGCTCAAAATCCCCAGCACTAAACGGATAAAGAGTACTCATTGCATAAGTAAGTGGCTCATTTGGCTCGGTTTTGAGGGCGAGGTTGAGGTACGTTCTCGCCTTGGCATAGTCACCATCTCGAAACATCGCTTCCTTAGCTCTCTCGACATTAGAACCCTTGCGGATGCGACTCCCTGCTGCGGGCAATATCATATTACTATTGGGTTTTGCTGCTGGTTTGGGATTGGCGAATGCGGGGGCAATGATGGAGTTAAAGTGAATAGTTGATGCGATGATTGCTGATTGGGTGAGAGTAGTAGTAGCTATAGCCAATAGAGTCCGAACGGAAAGCTTGAATTTCATGAAATTAGTCGCTGGTAACTATAGATACGAACGGGGTTTTAAAAATAGAGCAAAAGCGGTGCGGTTACAACGATCGATCTAGCCATCGATCGTTGTATACTGTACTGTCTGGACGTGAGTGTAGATCGATTGTTCCGATTTAATACTACAAGATTATTGGTGTCGCTAGAGTCGTCTCGAAATTAGCTCGATCGCGTTTTCAATTGGTATTCTGAGCAGTTATGCTAACAAGATAGTCTCGAATCGAAACTCGCCGCAGCTTGAGTTTGGCGAAATTGTCTCAAACCCAGAGATGCTGCCTACTACCCCCGATCGATAACTCTCTAGCTCGATGCTCAAACTCAAACATCTGTCCTATCATCCACCAGCCAGCGATCGACCGATCCTCAAAGATCTTAACTTAGAATTGGCACCCCAGCAATTGGGACTAATTATCGGTGCCAGCGGTTCGGGCAAAAGTACCCTACTCGAAATTTTGGCAGGATTGGCAAGTGGTACTAGTGGTAGTGTCTGTTGGCGCGATCGCGTGTTAGACTCCGATCTACGCCAACAATTAGGGGGACTCGTATTTCAGTTTCCCGAGCGGCATTTTTGCACCAACTCGATCTTAGATGAATTGCGACTGGGACATCCAGAACTGGGAGCCGAACGGGTAGAGCAAGCTCTCAGCTCTGTAGGCTTGGCGGCTCTACCTTTGTACACATCCCCTCATGCCCTCAGTGGTGGACAGCAGCGACGTCTAGCCCTCGCAGTGCAACTGATCAGGCAACCCCCCCTACTACTCTTGGACGAACCGACAGCAGGCTTGGATTGGTCGATGCGACAGCAGTTGGTCAATCTACTCGCTCAACTCAAGCAGGAATGGACGCTACTGATCGTTACTCACGATGCGGGGGATTTGTTAGCAATTGCCGACAAATGTTGGCAGATCGAGCAAGGGGTATTGACTCAGACTCAGATCGATCGTTAGATTAATTGATAATTGGGTTATTGATAACTGGGTTATTGGGTTATTGGGCTATTGGGGTGGGGATTTCAATCCCTGTTATTCGTTAAAGAGTTGATAGTTAATTTAGATATTTTTCATCACAATTACTCAAGTATATGGATTTATCATCAATTTCTAGTCCCAACTGCTTGCCAGAAATGGATGCGATGTGGCAAGAAACGCTTAATTGGTGTCCCACCGCAGCACAGCAATTGCAGCTCCAACTTTTGTACTCAGAAGTAGTTGGTGCCAACCACAAATTAAACCTAACTAGAATTACCACACCTGAAGATTTTTGGGAAAAACATTTGTGGGATTCCCTACGAGGTGTAGGGGACTTAATCGTTTCCTCAGCATTGCAGGTAGTTGACATCGGTACTGGTGCAGGGTTTCCAGGATTGCCACTCGCGATCGCTAGACCGGATTGGCAACTGACCCTAGTTGATTCTACTGCCAAAAAGGTCGGATTTATTGAAGCGATCGCGCCATTACTCGGCTTGACTAATGTACGTACTTTAGTCAGTCGGATCGAAGCTTTGGGACAAGCAAGACAGCACCGTCATCAATACGATCTCGCCCTCATTCGCGCGGTATCAGCGGCAAATGTTTGTGCTGAATATGCACTACCATTGGTAAAAGTCGGTGGGACTGCAATCCTTTATCGTGGTAATTGGACGACTGAAGAAGCCGAGAGTTTGGAATTAGCAGTAGCTAAACTCGGTGGTGAGATTGCGAAGGTCGATCGATTTATGACGCCCATTAGTAATAGCATTCGCCACTGTATTTGGCTATCTAAAATTACCGATACACATCCCTATTATCCCCGCGCTGTCGGTATTCCTACCCTGAAGCCACTGTAAGAGGATTACTATGAGTAGTTAACTTGGTTGATGTCGATCGCGCTGCTAGTAACAGTCCATCGATCGATCTAGCCCTCATCTTAACTGGTGGGGGCTATTTCGATTCTAGTCTGTCGAGTTCGTCGAGTATTTCCAAGCCTCTAGCCGCCGATCCTTTATCGGCTCTCGCCTTGAATCGATTGTGGGTGTCAAACTCAACTAACGCGGCTGTTGTAAGCTCTTCAATCATTTTATTGACACTTACGCCTTGACTCGCGGCTAGTGCCTTTAATCTCGAATGTCGATCGTCTGGCATCCTTACTGTTAAAACTGCCATAAAGTTATTCTCCGATAATTTGGTATGGGCTGAGAATTTGCAATTGGGGGAATGTTAGTTCGGAACCTCTAAAATCCTTGAGATTGTTAGTAGCCACGATCCGAGCATTCCCCGCGATCGCTAATTCGATGACGTGGTTATCACCCTCATCTCTCAAATTAGGTCGCCATGAATAGTATATATAGACCCACTTAGACACACTCAGAAAGCCGTCTAGTAGCTCGTTGACCTTACTCCGATCTAGTTGACATTTGGCGATTATCTCTTCCCGCTCGATCGCTGATTCGTACTCTAGATACAGAGCATTACTCATGAGCGGCTGATATTCACCGAGTAAGCAAAGTCGAATCAGTTCGCGGTTTAGTCCTTGAGAACTGAGGATCGCCCCAATAAACACATTGGTGTCTACTACTATTTTTACGCTCATACTAAAATGATAGTCTATGTGATGTCAATTTGGGGCTATTTCGATTATATAGGCAAGTCAGCCTAATATCTCGGAGTTACCCTGACATGGATGTTTTAGAGGGATTATGGGGTCTTTAATTGGCTGGCTACTTTCTTGATTCGACTCATGGAAGCAGACTCTAAGGCTGTCCCGTCTGTTTTTTGGAAACCGATACTTACTAGAGATCGGGCTAGATCGGCGTTATCTTTCGGGTGAAGCTCGATCGATTCAGTTACTTTAGCCAACAGATCGGGATCGTTTATTAGCTTGGTATAAAACCGCCGATTGTCGTTATTGACCCAATCGGGTTCATCTTCAGGCTTTTGTTTTTTGGCGATAGTGGCGACTTGAGAGGGTTGCGATCGATCGACCGCCTCGGCGCGCTTCGCGTTCGATATCGAAGAAGATTCATCCGATACGGTATCCGATTCTTTATCGGCTGACTTGTCCGGTAAGCGATCGGATAGGGTAATCACCAACTTTTTCAAGTCGGATAACTCTTGCTCGATCGCGACTACTCTAGAGGTTAAATTATCCGATAAATTAGTACCAGATAGGCTTATCTGATAATCATCGGATAAGTGAGATATGCCAATGCGGATCAATTTGACGACGGTGGGAGTGAGGATAATTTCACCCGATCGATGGTGGATTTTAGCCCCGTCTTTCTGCGCGATGAATTTAATCGCTGCATAGATTTCATCGGGAAACCTAACGTCAATACGGCTATCGCTCTGTCTGGTTTTCTTGGTTTGAGTATCTTCTATCATGTATCCGATAATGTTTCGATACTTATACGATAACACGTTATCGGTTATTTGTCCGACAAATATCGGATAGCTATCATTTGTCGGATTACATACCGGATAATTTAATCTATCGGATATGTACTCGGATTAATTATCGGATAGTATGTAGGTATGGAAACGGAAAAGCCAACCGCAAGCCAGGAGAAATCTTGGGATTTTTCAGTACGAGCGATTGTTGGTAAATAATGTCATACAAACGGCTCTCGCCCCAATCATCGCACAACAGCTCTAGAAATTGGTCTGGGTGAATCGCTTCAATATTGTAGGCAAGCAGGGATTTCGCAGGGAAATCTTTGAGATTGAAGGTCACAATATATTGCGATTGGCTAACAATGGCTGTGGCTGCAACGTGGCGATCGGTTTCGGCGTTAGTCATGGCTGCAACAATTTCTAATAGGGCATCAAAAAAATTGTCAGGGAAAGCATTTTGAATTTGTCGTTGATAATATGCTTCTTTCTCTGGTTTCAATCTACCCTTGAGCACCATATTTCGGGTGGCATCTTCAACTATTTTTTGAGAGAGGACTATTTGATATAGATTTGCTTCTGCGGCTCTGAGCATGGTGTCACACAAAGGCATCCCGAAAATTATGCAGGAATCAATGACGGCTGTAATCATTTATTTGCGATCTCGGTCATACATTCCTGGATGTATTCGTCTTCGTAGAATCCTTCGGCTTGTAAGAATTCTGAGAATAGATCGAGGTAATGATTTGAGGTCGGGTTAACTCGAAGGTAGTTTCCTCATCGGTGGTGTGCAGAGTCCGAGTGCTGAAGCCGAATCCCGTCGCAATTCGGCATAAGTCATCGCATTGGTCGGGGCTAATATGACTCACGTTGTCATAGACCATCAGATGACGGCAGGTAGCTGCTGCAGCTAACTTATGGGTGTCGTTCTGAAGCTTGATTAGAGCCGCCTTACCAGGATCGATTACAATACTTCTCGGTTAATCTAAAAACTAGTTAGTCCGCGTAGTCCGCGTAGGCGGACTTTGCACCACTAGCGGCGACTTCAGTCGCTAGCAGTTCTTAAACGAGAAGTATTGGGATCGATTAGCCCTTTGATGATTTCTGCTGCTGCTGTTTTCCCGCTCCCCCTGTGGGCGGATAGAACCAGTACGGGGTATGTTTTATCGTGACAGAAACAGAAGAGTAGGAATGTGACGATTAGCGTCCATGATGAACCATCCACATTGAGCAAATCCTTCAACTCATCGAGATTTCCACCAGTAACCGGAATGGGTAGGAGTAGTAGCGAATCGGGTCGCCAAAACCGAACAGGCGGGTCGGATAACAACCGCCAACCAGATGAATCGACTTCGATCGCTTTCCAGTCATCAGTACCCAAGTCGAGATAAATTTTCCCTTGGTATTCGGCTGTTCTTAGATGAACCTCGCGGGTTTCACCTCGGAAAATGGCGATCGCTTCTAAGGTCGAGAGTGTATCTTGAAGTGTCTGCGATCCGATTCCTTTCTCAGTGCGATCGAGATATTCACCAGATAGCGATAGTCTGAAAGCCTTGGAGCGAACAGAATAGGTGTGTCGGTTGCCATCGATCGAGACATCAGCGTAGGCTATCTTGTCTGAGGTATGGAAGTAAGTAGCTATTTTGGCAATTTCTAACAGTTTGCCACTAGCAGATTCCCGTTCCTTCTGCTCGGTTGGGATAGCACTTTTATCTTTTTTAGCCTTTTTGTTCCAGGCTTTTAGAATATTGTCAACACCCTCAGTTGTACAGGCAGGTGTGGGGTTCCCTTTCTGTGCAGATTCCCAAATTGTATCGGGGTGGCTATCATCTGGGGTTGACCCCAAGGGTGGAGAACAATATTTACTCCCATCATCACCCGTCGAATCGTTGAATATGACGGTACTCCATGTCGGGAAATTCCAAATGTCTCAATTAGTTCTTGTTGATGTCTTTTCACAAAATCTCCACATGCTCTATATCCTGATGCTCCATTCATTGTCTCCATGATTACAAATAGTAATACCAACCATAATGGATGCCTCCGTCCATCTGTTGTTCTAAAATCTTCTACAAGCTTGAGTTGTTCGATTAAATTTGTGGTCATTTTTTTCTATCCCCTTCCCACTTGCTATTTTACCTCCCTTGGGAATGAATCAGCCCTGCCCGTGAGAGGGAGGTATTTTCACCGATGATTAAACTATGCTGCCACAATATAGATTTTAGCAGAAGACAACAACGGCAGGATTCGCACCTGCATGACTGGGTATACTCCACAGCGTTTTGGCAATTAAACTACGTTGTTAGTGTGACAGCAGATGGACTCGAACTATCATCACCTGCTTAGCAGACAGACGCTTTCACCAATTAAGCTATACCATCACAAATCGATCCTAACAGAGGGTGGTAGTTCGAGCTGTCAAATCGATCGATTCATGTCTGGATTATAAATTTGTCAGGATGAATGCCATGATTTACCCAGGTAATCGCCGCCTCCGCACTTGTCATCTCTGGCGGTACGCGCAAGACGTGAATATGTCCAGTAGATGGACAAGTCATTTTTAGTAATACCATCGACTCATAAATATCTCCCCAGAAAATGTATCCAGTGTAATTTGGGTAGATGCTGGAGAATTGATAGATCGGTAAGCGGATTTCCTGATAAGTCCAAACTTGTCAACTCGCGTAGTAGTCTGATACTGTTCGGTAGTGAAGTCAATTGATTACCGCTTAAATTGAGATGAACTAGATCGATCGACTGACCAATATTACTTGGTAACTCAGTAAGTGTGTTCTGAGACAAGTCTAGTCTCTTCAGTTTAGTCAATGTATCGAGATGGAGCGGCAGACTGCTGAGATTGTTACTACTAAGATTTAATTCTATCAGCCCAGAAAGTTTCGCGAAACTTTCTGGCAATGATATCAAATAATTGGCATTGAGGTGTAGATGAGTTAGTTTGCTCATTTCACCGATCGCATCTGGTAAAAAATCAAAGAGATTGCCGCCAAGATACAGATGGGTGAGATTGGTTAAATTGTCGATACTACTAGGCAAGAAAGTTAATTGATTACCCCGTAAATCCAGATGACTCAGCTTAGTTAGGTTTCCGATACTTGCAGGGAGAGAGGTTAATTTATTTGTGCTTAACTCTATACAAGTCAACTGGGTCAATTTACCGATCTCGAAGGGAAGAGAAGTTAAGTTGTTTTTTGATAAGTGAAGATGAGATTGTGAGATATGTTTATTAATTTCTATTAGCAAACATTTTTGTAAATCTCTAGGTAGTTTAATCAGTGATTTACCAACAAGCTCGTTGAGCTTATCATTTTTAATTTCAAGTTTGACGACCTCGCGATCGACTATTCTTAAAGCTGAAGGTAGCAACCTTATCTCGATCCAATATTTGCGAGGTAAATTTATACCCCAGAATTTAACCGTTCTTAGATTTGGTAGACTATGCAGTACCGATAGATCCATCAGTGGATTACCAGTAATGTCTAGATGGGTGAGATTAGTCAGCTTTTTAATACTTTGCGGCAATACTACCATTTGATTACCATTCAATAGCAATCCTGTCAAATTAGTCAGCGCGGTAATACTTTCAGGGAATACAGTCAGTCGATTGAGGCTCAAACTCAGCCAGGTTAAATTCTGGAGATTGGCGATGCTATCTGGTAAATTGCGAAGCTGATTTTTGTATAGTCGCAATTCGCGTAATTTGGTGAGATTGCCGATCGAGTCTGGTAGAGTAATTAGGCGATTGTCAGTCAATCGGAGGCTGACTAAATCGGTAAGATTGCCGATCGATCTTGGTAGCTCATATAGTTGTTTTTGGTAGAGATCTAGATGAGTCGATCGATCTTGAGTGGCTCGATCGATTATTATTTATAATTCTGTTGGTGTCATTATTTATAGCTCCTGCGATCTTTGTTAATTACTAGTGGGGTTGGGCGAGTTTGTTTTAATATCATGGCTGAGTTACAGGTATTGCTAGCATAAACCCGCCCCTACAGATTTTTAATTTATTCAATCACCATTGAACAATTTGATAATCTTTAAATAGCCGCCCAAACTGATTATTTCCTGTATGTAATCCTGTCCAAATCGGGTCGCAAATTCGGGCGGCAGCATCGATAATTGTAAATGGTGGCTCCGTACCTCGATCGATCATTTCAGTAGAGATCGGATGTGGATGTTGAAAACTAACCCAACCTGGATCGACGGCGTTCATAAAAATGCGATGTTTGGCGTATTCTTTGGCACAGGTGCGCGTCATTTGATTGAGCGCGGCTTTTGCCATATTCGTATGTGGATATCGCCAGGGTTTATCTACACCTTCAAATCTGCCTGCTTGGGATGATACATTGATAATATACTTATTAGTATTCGATCGCCTATTCATCATTGCTTTCAACCTACTATTAATTACGAATGGTGCGATCGCATTGACGACATGAACTTTCAATAATTCGACGATACTTACTTCATCATCTCGAAGCAACCAACTATTAATCGATCGCAAGTCGATTTGGTTGCCATCGCGATCGTATTTATCGATCGGAAACAATGCTGGATCTACCTCATCTTCAGGCAGCATCGAAATTTGAGATAATCCAGCTACCAGCTCGATCGATTGGATTGGTACTAAACTAGTATCGATATTCGATCTAACTAAACTAGATTCGGGAGTGGCGATTAGAGATTGTAATTGTGGTGCTAATTTGGCTATAGGTTGAGATTCTAGCTCGATTAAATGTCGATAATAAGCGGGAGGACGGCGGATAGTTTGAGCGGCGTTATTGACGATAATATCTATCTAGGAATACACACAAATCAGATACTGTGTAAATGCTTCTACTCTCGCTAAATCTCGCAGATCGAGGGGATAGAGCTGTAACCGATCGCGCCACGCCTCAAAGTCAATTTCCTGACTATATTTCTGCGCTGCATGATAGGGAAATCTCGTAGTAGCAATTACTGTGGCACCCGATCGCAATAATCGCAAACACACGCCATAACCGATATTCATTCTGGCTCCGGTAACTACCGCAATTTTGCCACTGAGATCGGCTGTTGCTTGTTGCTTGTGATGATTGAATTCGCCGCAGGATTGGCAAAGTTGATGATAATACCAGTGTCGATCGTTAAATATCTGTTTACAAACAACGCAACGCGGGGATTTATTGCTCATTAACTTTTTGAGATATGCGGCGATCGTTCATTTATTATAAGCTGGGCATGAATTGTCGCGTGTTTTTTCATTAGCGTCCATGTACAATTGAATTGTGTTGCTGGAAAAAACTATGGTTAAGACCCCAACTCGATCGATCCCGTTATTTTTGGAAAATGGCGATAGGCTTTCTAGCGCAGAATTCGAGCGACGCTCGGCTTTGCTGCCAGAATCACAGAAAGTAGAACTAATTGAAGGAGTTGTCTACTTAGCAGCAGATGTAAGATATCATTCTCACGCTCAACCGCATGGAATTATGATGGGGTGGTTGGGGGTTTATGCGTCGGCTACTCCTGGTGTAGAATTTGTAGATAATCCGACAGTGAGATTAGATCTAGATAATCAACCTCAACCAGATGCAGTATTGAGGATCGATCGATCGCGTGGTGGACAGTCGAGTATTAGTGACGATGACTATCTAGAAGGTGCGCCAGAATTAGTTATCGAAATTGCCGCTAGTAGTGCGGCTTACGATCTCTATGAAAAGAAAAGAGTCTATCGCCGGAATGGTGTGCAAGAGTATATTATCTGGCAAGTTTACGATCGCCGAATTAGTTGGTTCAGTCTCGAAGAAGGGGAATATATCGAACTCTCTCCAGATGAGCAGGGCACTATTGAGAGTTGTATATTTCCTGGGTTAGCATTGGATATAGAGGCAACTATCGATCTAGATTTGGGACGGGTGTTAACGGTTTTGCAGTCTCAATTTAACATACCAGCGCATCAGGAGTTAATCGATCGTCTAGCGTCTTTTTAAAAGCATCAAGGTAGATCTTCTAGAAGTATAATAGATTGGGCTGAAGCACAAAGATCGAGGATCGCAAACAATCGCATAATATTATTGATTTTAAATATTAGTGCTGTTGGGTTTCACTTCGCTCTACCCAATCTACAAGCTACTACATTTAATTATCAATTATCAATTATCAATTATCAATTAATTCAATAGCTATCATCATCAACATGAGCGTGAACTGTCAGCTCGTGATTGACTTGATTGAGTCGATCGGATATTGCTTTGCGCCACTCCAAACTAATGGTGGGATCTGCTAATACTTCCTGTGCTGATTGACGATATACCGCACTAGTAGTCGGATCGACTCGATCGATCTTTTCTAGATTATCGTACACAGTTTCCAGTGAGATTTGCATATTTTTTACCTCAATGTATTTATCGATCGATCGTTTATAACTATTGCTGTAACAACAATCCAATATCTACGGCAGATTGGTACTTCCCATCAGATATAGATCGCACTCACGCGCTACACCGCGACCTTCATTAAACGCCCAGACTACTAGACTTTGACCGCGCCGACAGTCGCCAGCGGCGAAGACACCAGGAATATTGGTGGTGTATTTTTCGTGCTCGGCTTTGATATTGCTGCGCGGATCTTGCGCTAGTCCCAGCGCATCGATGAGCGGCTGTTCGGGGCCGAGGAAACCCATTGCCAGGAGGACGAGCTGGGCGGGATTGACTTGCTCGGTGCCAGGGACATGTTTGAGGGCAAATTGTCCCTGTTCGTTGCGCTCCCACTGGACTTGAACGGTATGTACGGCGGTGACGTTGCCGTTTTCGTCGCCTTCAAATTTGGTGGCGGTGGTGAGATAGGCGCGGGGATCGTGCCCAAATTTGGCGGCGGCTTCTGCTTGTCCGTAGTCGAGTTTGTAGACCTTGGGCCATTCCGGCCAAGGATTGTCAGCGGCGCGTTTGAGTGGGGGTGTGGGCATGATTTCCAGTTGCTCGACGCTATTGCAGCCGTGGCGGATGGAGGTGCCCACGCAATCTGTACCCGTATCGCCACCACCGATGATGATGACATCTTTGCCTGCGGCGGAGATGAATTTGCTATTTTCTTGACCGTCTAATACCGCTTGGGTATTGGCGGTGAGGAAGTCCATCGCAAAGTGGATGCCCTTGAATTCGCGTCCGGCGATCGGTAAATCGCGGGGTTTGGTGGCTCCAGTGCAGAGGACGACGGCATCGTAGTCGTTTAAGAGGTCGGCGGTGGAGAGATCTTTACCGACTTCGACGTTGCATTTGAAGGTGATGCCTTCGGCTTCGAGTAGCTCGATCCGGCGGAGGACGACTTGTTCTTTTTCGAGCTTCATATTGGGGATGCCGTACATCAGCAATCCACCTGGACGATCTGCACGTTCCAATACTGTTACCCAGTGCCCAGCTTGATTTAGTTGGGCGGCGGCACAGAGTCCAGCGGGGCCAGAACCGACGATCGCGATCTGCTTACCCGTGCGGTTGGCGGGGGGTTGGGGGACGATCCAGCCCTCTTCCCAGCCTTTATCGACGATCGAGTGTTCGATGCTTTTGATGGTCACAGGGTCTTTGTGGATGCCCAGTACGCAGGAGCCTTCGCAGGGTGCAGGGCAGACTCTACCTGTGAATTCGGGGAAGTTATTGGTTTTGTGCAGCCTGTCGAGGGCTTCGCGCCAGAGTCCGCGATACACGAGGTCGTTCCATTCGGGGATGAGATTGCCAATCGGGCAACCGCTTGCCATGCCTGCGACCATGTTTCCAGTGTGGCAGAAGGGCGTACCACAGTCCATGCACCTAGCCCCTTGGTTGCGGAGCTGCTCATCGTGCAGCGGGAGGTGGAATTCGTCCCAGTTGTGAATGCGATCGAGTGGCGCGAGTTCACCTTCGACTTCGCGCAGGTATTCAATAAATCCGGTTGGTTTTCCCATAGGGGTTAAGATCTAGTCGATCGAATAATCTGTGTCGGTTGGTTTGGATCGTGAAATTTAACTGGCTCGGGCTGTTTTACTACGGCGATCTTTAAGTTACTGCCGCTCACAATTTTAAGCCGATCGAGCGATGAGGGTTGGTAAAAGGTACCGATCTGTAATAATTCTTGTGGAGACTGGAGCCGCTCTGTGCGATCGCCACTCGCAGTCATCAACCCCATCGCTACTTTTAACGAAGGACATGCGGTGGATTTCACCGCTTTTAGGTGATTGTTGTTAGGGTGGGTATTTCAAAATGACCCTAACAACCCAATTATCAATTATCAATTATCAATTAATTTAATTACTGTCTAATTTTAGTTGTAAATCCCGAAGCTTTAAATTTTTTTAATTGCAGTGGCAGCGTCGCACTCGATGGCACTGTAATTCGCATCTCAAAATCATTAATTCCTGGTGGTACCTGCTCGATTAAGCCTACCCGTCCCCGATTTGGCAAGACATTATTATTGTCCGCATCATAAATCCGTCCGTAGACATCTGCATCGTAGACAGTCTTACCCGACTTGTTTTCAGCTTTACCAGTAATCAAAAAACAAGCAGCATCTTGTGTCACACCACCGCTACTGACCGCACCTTTAGACATTTCTGCCGAACAATTTTTGTAGCCGATCTCCGTCAAGGGAATAGGCGTAACCGCTAATGCTGCGGGGGCAAAAAGTAACGTAGACACCGATAAAACGATCGCAGTGGCAAATGTGATAAAAGTATGAATTAACATGAGGAGGAGGGGAAGTTAGGAAGGGTAAGACGGGGAGTGAGAATTAAGAGCGCAGTTTTCACCCCTAAAGCCTAAAGCCTAAAGCCTAAGACCTAATCTAAAACCATTGTCCCCCATTGAAGCGCGAATAGGGTGAGAAAATCCGCAGGAGTGAATGAGTGACGATCGCACTAAGTAGACTGAAGCTAGTATAAAACCCGATGAACCCAGGAATATTAAAGCTAGCTCGATCGATACCAGGTAAACCGATTGTCTTAACAATCGTTATCAAAAACAGCCCTTCCCACACTGCACCCCCAAACTGTAACAAACCGTTCCAGTCGCCATCCCACCGCCAGCGTTGTGACTGATGATAGCCAAAATCCCAGACTAGTCCGAATAAGCCCAGATAGATGAAGGTTAGCAAAGTTTGTCCGGCGATCGCGGGACTAGATTTGACTACCATCAGGACGGTTAATAGTAGCCCAACTGTAGCTAATAACAAAACTCGAATTTGCCAGCGACCAAATAGAGTGAAAGTCATAATGCACCTATAGGGGATCGATCGAGTCTATTTGTCTGAACCAACAATAGTGATTACCTTATTATACCTGCTGCGATCGAATTCAATCCCCGTAACAATCTCGACGCCGAATTACCATCGTCAATGCTGGCGTTATTTTAGCTCTAGTCGCCCATCTGTGAGAGTGTTAAAATTGAATTACGTTAATCCAGATAGCTAGACTTATGAGTACGATCGATACAATCGTTCGGGAACTAGAAAAGATCCCCGAACCATTGCAACTAAGCGTTTTAGATTTTATTCGTTCCCTCGATCGTAAAGATTCAGCAGCTAGCCAAGCGGCGAAAGTAACTGAGACAACCACAAAAAGTTATCCTTTGCGAGGAATGCCGATTCAGATCGCGTCTGATTTTGACGAGCCGATGACCGACTTGTGGACGGCTTTGGGTGAATGATTGTTATCGATACCCATGTGTGGTTATGGCTATTGCACGAACCAAGTCACTTATCTAATGCTGCGCGAGAGTATATCGATCGAGAAGAACCTCAAAATGGTATTTTAGTTTCAGCTATTTCGGTATGGGAGATAGCTGTCAAATATAGCATTGGTAAATTATCATTACCATTGCCGATCGATGATTGGTATGCTCTAGCTAAATGCCATTCAGGGATAGTAATCGCAGCTCTAAATCCAGAAGATGCAATCTCTAGTACCCAACTACCTGGAGATTTTCATAAAGATCCCGCAGACAGAATTATTGTCGCTATGGCGAGAAGATATGATATCCCGCTGATTACTTGTGACCATAATATTCTGAAATATGCTCATGTAAAAACCATTTGGTAATCTCAACAATTGCCAGCGTCAGATTAGGTGATTAACAAAGTTTTACAAGCTAGCACTGTCAAACCCCTGTGCCAACTACTACACTAGAGATAATGCGTTAGGAATAGAGCATATCGAGACAATTTACGGCAACTTACAAGGATTAAAATCCAATCAGATCAAACAACTGCGGAAGCTATATAATGAGAGGCTTCCAGGCGATCGACTGACTACGCCAGAATTCGCTCAAAAGTTAGCGGCAATTAGTGCGGAAATCCGCGACCCAGTTAGCGTCTACGTCAATCGGCGCGGTCAGATTATCCGTTTGGGTGTGGGTACCCCTGGTCAAACTCAAATTCCACCGTTAGAATTACCCCGTTATGGTGCAGAACGGTTGAGTGGGATTCGGTGTATTTCGACTCAGCTCAAATCAGAAATCCCCAGTGAGAGCGCGCTCACCGCGATGGCGATCCAGCGACTGGATGCGCTGGTCATTTTGAATATTACTGGTAGCGGCTTTCAAAAGCGTGGTGGTGGTGCGACGGGATATATTCAAGATACCTATCTCGCTCACTTGGTACCGCATCCAGAGATTAATTGGACGATTTCGCCACCTTTGAGCCTCGATGCCATTAGCGACCAGGATTTTCTCGATCTGGTCGATGGGATCGAGCGGGAATACGAGCGAGATGTCGCGAATCAAAATGTCGCTGATGAAACCGATCGCGTATTATTAGTTGGTGTCAAAACCGACTATGTGACTACTCAGCGATTTAACGATGGATTGGAAGAAATCGTCAAACTAGTCCAAACCGCTGGCGGGGAAGTCCTCCAAACCGTCCAACAAAAACGATCGAAACCCCATCCCCAAACCGTTGTCGGGGAAGGTAAAATCCAAGAAATCGCCCTCGCCGCTCAAAAAATCGGCGCAAATCTGATCGTCTTTGATTGCAATCTCTCCCCCAGTCAAGGGCGAAATCTCGAAACTCAAATCGGGATTCGAGTAGTAGATCGAACTGAAGTAATCCTCGATATCTTCGCTCAACGCGCTCAATCTGGAGCGGGTAAATTGCAAGTCGAACTCGCCCAACTAGAATACATGATGCCGCGTCTAACTGGGCGGGGTCAAGCCATGTCTCGGCAAGGTGGTGGGATCGGCACTAGAGGTCCTGGAGAGACCAAATTGGAGACCGAACGCCGGACGATCCAAAAGCGGATTTCGCGGCTACAGCAGGACGTGAACCAGCTCCAAGCGCATCGTTCGCGGCTGCGGCTCCAACGTCAGCATCATGATGTCCCATCTGTTGCACTAGTTGGTTATACAAATGCGGGCAAATCTACCCTGCTCAATACGCTGACTAATTCCGAAGTCTACATCGCCGACCAACTATTCGCGACCCTCGATCCGACGACTCGTCGCTTCCAGGTACCAGCGAGTAATAGTGGAGACTTGCGGCAAATATTACTCACCGATACGGTTGGTTTTATCCATGAGTTACCACCGCCGTTGATGGATGCCTTCCGTGCCACACTAGAGGAAGTGACCGAAGCCGATGCGCTGATTCATCTGATCGATCTTTCCCATCCTGCTTGGCACAGCCACATTCGCTCGGTAATGGGGATATTGAGTGAGATGCCGATCGCCCCAGGACCATCCCTGATCGTGTTTAATAAGATCGATCGAGTGGATAGTGACAGACTCACTCAAGCTGCGGAAGAATTTCCCAATGCGGTGTTTATCTCTGCCTCCGAGCGGCTGAGTCTAGAGACACTACGCCAACGGCTCGGACAGTTAATCGCCTATACGGTACCTGGTTGAAGAGTTGTCAGTACCCCCCGCAGATACACTAGCTACACACCTTGAAAGCTAACTTTTTAGTTACCTTTTACGCTTTGGAATGATGACCATAAAGGTTAAGCTATTGTCATCTGTACTTGACAGGACACTAATTCATGTAGTTTCCGAAGAGCATACAGGGTGGTTTCTTTGAGAGTGTAGGAGTCGGTAAGCATAGAAGTTTGACAATCGACTCCTCTACTTTTTTACTATAAATAAGTATTTCTAAATTTCAGGCGGTGCCGATCTGAGCGATGATGCTCCGTTCTCACCACCATCCACCATCCACCATCCACCATCCACCATTCCCGATCGCCTAAATTAAGTTTAGGGGAAATTTGTTGCGTTTTCGCAAGATGTTTGTTACAATTCTTAATAAGAGAACAACAACAAGCTTTAAATCCAGCACTAACCGCCATTACAGAGGTCGATTGCGACCCGGCACCAGTTTTTGTCAGAGTCTAAGGAACGAGTTTTCTCCTCCCAACACAGCTCATTTACCAGCAGATCGGTCTGCTGGTATTTTTATCTGAATAATCGCTATCAATACTTCTCGTTTAAGAACTGCTAGCGACTGAAGTCGCCGCTAGTGGTGCAAAGTCCGCCTACGCGGACTAACTAGTTTTTAGATTAATCGAGAAGTATTGTAATCACTATGTGTTTAGTCGCGTGCTGTCAACTGTCTGCTTGTCTTGTCTCGCTAAACCCTCGGCAGAGCCGAGGAGCGCGAGCCGCTGGTGCAACACATGCGCCAGGTATCCTCCGCGTGATTGCATCCGCAACTGTCAACTGTCAACTGTCAACTGTCAACTGTTTAATTACCAAACAACTTCTTAGCAGCACGTTCGCTTCTGGCTTCAGCAGATGCCATCACTTCCGGCATGTTTTCCAACATTTCGCCAGGGTGATTTTCGAGCACTCTGGTGGATAGAGAAATCTTACCATTACCTTCATCCAAATCGATAATCATCGCTTTAATTTCTTGACCGATCGCGAATAGCTTCTCACAGGCTTCTACCCGATTTTGACTGATTTGTTTGATATAAATCAACCCAGTATTACCATCAAATTCCACGAAAGCACCAAAGGGTTTGATGCCGACGATCGTACCTGTTACTAACTGTCCGCGTTCGAGTTGACTAAAATTAGCTGTCCGTGTAGCTTGACGCTGAGAAAAGACGAGCTTGTTTTTATCCTTGTCGGCTTCGATAATAATCCCTGGAATGCTGGTGCCAACTAGCGACTCTAAATCTTTTTCGACTAATTGCGATCGCGGCACAAAACCGCGAATCCCTTGGAAGTTCACAGTTACACCACCTTTATTGATACCTGTGACTCGGAGTTGGATTGATTCTTTATTGCTTTGGAGGTCGTCAACTTGGTTCCAGGCATATTTCATCTGCAATTGGAGCTTAGACAAAGTAACTTGGCCGTCAGCATTTTGTTCGCGAATGATCAGAAATTCCTGGTCGTCACCGATGGGTAATAATGTCGATAAATCTGCTGATTCATCGGCGGCAACTTCCGCCGCTGGGACAAATGCTAGCGACTTACCATTGATATCTACATAGACACCATCGCTATCATAACTATGAATTTTACCTCGCACTAATTGGTCTTTTTCAAAACTGACCACCTCAGCATCTAGAGCTTTGGCGAAGTCGTCCATTGAAAAAATTTCGGCTGAGGTACTTGTAGTCTTATTCATTTGAGTTGAGAGGGAGATAGGTTTAAGGTGAGTTGCATTGGCAAAAATTGCTCACCAGCGAAGTTTCAGGAGATCTTGTTGAATTTATCTACTGAGTCGCAGTTAGTTGTTGAAATAATTCTTCGACATGTTGCCAAGCTGACTCAGCAGCAGTGGAGTTGTAGCTCTCCCGCAAATCGCAATTGAAGCCATGTTGGGCATCTGGATACTGCCAAATCTGATGGGGAATATTATTTTGGGTCAGAGCAGCATCAATTTGGGCGATTTGTGCGGGGGGAATACTAGCATCATCCATACCAAAGAACATATACATCGTACCTGCGATCGCGCCTGTCCGACTCACAGATGGCTCGCCGCCGCCTGGAGTGTAGGTAGTAATCCCCGCCCCATAAAAGGAAGCCGTCACCGCGATATCGGGCAAGGTCGCCGCTAAATAGGCAACATGTCCGCCAAAACAAAAGCCGATACAGCCAAAATGGGGTGTAATTTGGGGCAAAGTCTTGAGGTGGTCGATTGCGGCTTGGATGTCTGACAACAATTGTGGCGCACTAGTTTGCCCAGCATAGGTACGTCCTAATTCTACCTCAGCAGCCGTGTAGCCGAGATTGAGGTCTGGTGCTGTCCGATCGAACACAGCAGGTGCAATCGCCACATAGCCCAGGCTGGCGATGCGCTCGGTGACCGCGCGAATATGGGTATTGACCCCAAATATTTCTTGAAGTACTATGATACCGGGAAATCGACCAGCTCTAGCAGGGATAGCTAGATAAGCAGAGATTTCGGCGGATTGGGACTCGATCTGGACTTGTTGGGTGACAACTGGGAGTAGATCCATCTTGATTAAGCTAGCTATTGGCGATCGGGAACTAAAGAATAATAATAATACATACATCTATTCTAGATACTTTGAGCCGAGCGACCCCCGATCGTCAATTTGAGCGATCGCCTTTAGTTACACTCTGGGGCTGATATGTATAGCAACCGCCACAGTGCTTAGGAGATGACAACGACTGGAAGTCGTCGCTCGTGGTGCCAAGTCTGCCGCCGCAGACTAAAATGCAGAGTGTCTCAACTGTCTAGGCTATTGCTATAGTTGGCATCGCTGAGGACAAGTGAGCTAAATTTAGCCGCCGGGGGCATAATAACTCTTGCATAAATAGAAATTTTTAGTACCTGCAAATATTGCGACTCTAGATGCGCGAGAATTAGATCCGATTCACTATTCGAGCTGCTGGATAGTCCCGATCTGAGCATTACAAATTCAGCTTTGACCCTTTTATAGATTTCAGGAGTTATTAAATTGGCTAACGGTGAGTATTTCGATCGCACGAAGCGACTACTAGCGGGGAATGTGTTGTGGGTGGCGATTGCCGCAGTCTCTTGCGCCGGATTTTTGTTACTACATACTATTCTTAGTAGTATATCCATGACGACATTGGTTGCTAGTACAGGCATTGCCCAAACTGTCGATGTGACAGCAGCGATTGCTACTAGCATTCCGCTGAATTTTGATGTCCCCAAAAACTTTCAAGCCAAGACAATTAAAGCTGCGGCGATGCCTGGTGCTGAAAAAGTAATTGCGCTGACCTTCGATGACGGTCCCTGGCCCGAGACTACCGAGCAAATCTTAGCAACTCTCAAGCAAGAAAACGTCAAAGCAACTTTTTATATGGTCGGTCAGCCGCTCAAATCTTTCCCTGAAATCGGGAAAAAGGTGTTGGCTGACGGTCATGTCATCGCCAACCATACGCTCCACCATTGGTACAAACAGATGAGTCCTCTAGTGGCTCAACGCGAAATCGAAGATACCGCCAAAATCATCAAAGAAGTGCTCAATGTCGAAACTGACTACTTCAGACCACCAGGTGGCGTCCTCACCAACGGTCTGGTAGCATACGCCCAAACACAAAATAAGTCGATTAATATGTGGTCTGTCGATTCCGGTGATAGTCACCCTCAGCGTCCATCGCCAGAAGCCATGGTCAAAACCATCCTGGCGGGGGCAACCCCTGGGGGCATCGTCCTCATGCACGATGGTGGTGGCTCTCACGCCAATACCGCCCGAGCCGTCCCACAAATCATCGCCCAACTTCGCGCCCAAGGCTATCAGTTTGTAACAGTCCCCGAACTACTAGTACTGTCATCAGCCGTCTCAGCACCCCTAGCCGCTAGTTGAGCATCGTCCCGATTGCTAGTGGCGATGAGGATCGAGGCGGCGGGGAGAGTAGATAACAATCCTATCAAACAGCCGCTAAATCGATCGACTATCATATAGTAAAAGCATTAGGGAGAGTTTGATGGCGACCGATTTAACTCAACAAAAGTGTGTCCCCTGCGGTGGCGGCGAAGTGGCGATTTCTCAATCAGAAATCGACGCCTTCCAACCCCAAATTCCCGATTGGTGTCAGTTTGAAGTCAACGGCGAACAACGGATCGAAAGACTGTATCAATTTAAAGATTTTCAGACTGCACTTGCATTTACTAACGCTATCGGTGAGCTAGCCGAAGCCCAATCACATCACCCCGCCATCTTGACAGAATGGGGCAAAGTAACGGTGACATGGTGGACGCATACCGTCGGTGGTTTGCATCTTAACGATCTCATTATGGCAACCAAGACCGACGCGATCTTTAAACAGTTGACAGTTGACAGTTGACAGCGATTCGCGCTCCTCGGCTCTGCCGAGGGTTTAGCGAATCAAGAGAGCGAGATTTTTGGGATGGGGGCTTGAATCCTCATCCTAAAAACCCAATTATCAATTATCAATTAATTTAACTAGAAGCACTGGTATAAAACCTGAGTGCAAATCGCCAAAAGTAATTGGACACCACCAACAACACCACCGCCAAACAGCCTCCAGCCGCAATCCACACCAGCTCTCCCCGTCCGAGCAGCGTCTGCGCTGGCACCGTTGTCAAAAATGCCACCGGAATCACAAATGTAAAAAAGAAGCGGTACGTCGCTGGATAAGCCCCGATCGGAAACCGTCCCGCCGCCAGCAAACCCCGCAATACCTCAGTGATATTATAAATCTTGGTAAACCAAATACTTGTGGCACCCAGAATAAACCACAGGCTGTAAATAATCGTCACGCCAAATAGGATCGGAATCGCGCTCAATAGATAAGCACCTACCCCGACACCCAGCAGACTGCCAGCATATAAGACAATCGCTAAGCCAAACAGCATATCTGGCAGTCCCCACAATGAGAAACTATGGAAAGAGAGCCAAAATTGGGAACTAATCGGCTTGAGCAACACAAAATCCAGCGTTCCATCCTGAACGTGCTTGACAATTCGATTGAGATTGCTAGCTAAAAACGTGCTAGAAAACCCCTCTAAAAACGTGAAAATCCCCACTACAATTAATGCTTCCTGCCATGTCCAGCCTCGAAAGTTATAGCCTTTTTGATAAAACAAAAACAGACTGAATAAACTACCAGCCAGCCCACCCAAACTACTCAACGCTGCAAAGACAAAATTGAGTCGGTACTCCAACTCTGCCGCGATCGCCGTTCTCCAAAAAAGCTGAACTATATTTACATATCTATACATAATTAGGCTTGAGGTTTGAGGTTTTAGGCTTGAGGTTTTAGGCTTTTTGAGATCGACACTTATTTAGTCAACTATCAACTATCAACTATCAACTATCAACTATCAACTATCATGCTCCCATTCCTGAATACTGTCGCAAACCCTTGCGCCATAGCCAGCGATTGACGATCGCCAAGACTACCATCCACCCAAATATCACTGCAAAGTTTTGAGTGATATCGACTTTTAGCCCAGTCAAAATACTAGCGGGGAAGTTGATAATATAGGGAAATGGCGTCCAAAAGGCGATCGATCTAATTTCTGGGGGAAATAGTTCCAGTGGAGCGATTGCCCCTGACAAAAAGAGATTGACTAAAAATACTACCTCCTGAATCGAGCTAGCTTTTTCAGTCCAGAATGCAAACATCGCTAAAGTATATTGAATCAGAAAAGTCAGCGCAAATGCACAAACACTCGCGATTGTAAATAGTCCTAAAGTACCCAAACTTGGCAACCAAAAGGCACTTGGATACAAGCAGAAAAATAAAGCAACCAATCCAAAAATAAATGGCAAGCGGGCAAACCGTTCGCCAACATGCGACCAAATATGATGCCAAACTGGATCTAACGGTTGCAACAATCGAAATGACAGCTTCCCATCGACAATCTCGCGCTCAAAGTCCCAAATTACCCAGACAACAGTAAGTTGTCGCACTAAATAGACAGCGAGAAAATACCGAGCAAACTCGATCGAAGACAACCCAAAGTCAGCCTGCTGTGCAGCTTCAGTCCACACGCCCATCAGAATGAACGGTAACGACCCTGAAAGTGCCCACAACAGCAATTCCGCCCGATACTCTAACATGTAGGCGTAGTAGGTCACTAGGAGCGATCTGGAGATTTTAAATAATCGTTTCATAACTCCAATTATACAAATCCTCAGCGGCACAGTTTTGATGTCAAGAGATGATGATGAACATCTGTACATTTCAGAGCTATTTGTCCACATTACATAATTACTGCCACGCCATAAATAATGGCTCAAAGACAAGTCAGCAAAGGATTGTAGCGATTGAAGATCGCCTGTTTCTCTACTTAGAAAATTAAATAGATATTTGCCTTTTTCCCAAAAGTGATGGAAAAGTTCTAACATAGATAAATGCCTTTTCCCTGCAAACTGCTATGTCATTACAGCATACACCAGAAGCACAGGATGAATTTCCTAGTAAAGAACAAACCTCCGTTGAGCGGTATTCCAAAAGCAGCGATGCAATTGCGATCGAGTCAGCCAATACACCGGAGCGACTCATTCTTGAGAGTCTGTTAGAAGATTTAGAAGATCGAGAGAAAATAATGCGGCGCGTCCAGGCCGTCGAGGATATTAAACAAGCTCCGACACACAAACGTAGGGAGAAAATCAAACTCTGGGCCGATCGATTAGAAGTGCATCCGCGCACAGTGACACGACTGCTCGAACGAGTGGAGCAAGAAGGATTAGCTTCATTAGTTAGATTTACACGCATTGATGCAGGTGAGCAGAGAGGATCTAAGCAGTGGCAGGGGAAAAGTGTTGCTGAATGGACTGACTTCATTCTTACGACCTATAAGCGCGGCAATAAAAATGGCAGACGAATGAGTCGTAGCCAGACATTCAATCAGGTGAAGGGTCATGCGGTGGACGAGCTAGGATTGGCAAAGGATAAGGGTGAATATCCATCGATCGGATTCGTATACAGTGTTCTCAATCCTTTAGTAGAGAAGAAAAAGCCGAAAAAGAATCTAGGACAAGGGCCAGGTATCGTTATCAAAACTATCGATAAGGATAATGTTCAAGAAGATATTGTAGTTGAGCGAAGCAATCAAGTTTGGCAAATAGACCATACCAAATTAGACAACTTACTAGTAGACGCTGATGATAATGTTGTGGGCTGTGTCTGGATTACTTCTGTAATTGATAGCTACTCCAGTTGCATCATGGGTTACTATCTCAGTTTTATGTCGGCAGGTTCTCATGAGGTGGCTTTAGCTTTGCGTCATGCTATTTTACCGAAACAATATGGAGCTGAGTATGAACTCCAAAAGGAATGGGAAGTTTGTGGCTTACCAGAATATATTGTGACCGATCGAGCCAAGGAATTTAATTCTGGGCATTTCAGACGAGTTGCGATGGAGCTAGGGTTTAAACTTCGGTTGCGCTTACATAAGGAACAGGGTGGGATTGTTGAGAGACTTTTTCGTGGAATTAAGGATGAATTCTCATCACTACTGCCAGGATACAAAGGTGGCACCATTAAGGAGCGTCCAGAAAATGCTGAAAAATATGCCTGCATGATGTATGAGGAATACGATCGAAAATTAGTACGCTTTTTTGTCGATAATCATAACCAACATTTGTATCCGAGAATTAAAAATCAAACATCCCTAAATCGGTGGTGGAATGGGCTTCCTGGTGGTGAACCTCGACGCATAGAAGATGATCGAAAGTTAGATGTTTGCCTGATGAAGGGCAAAGAGAAAACAGTTCACCAACATGGATGTATTGTCTTTGAAAATTTGATATATGGTGCTGGGTTTAAACGTGATGAGAATGGCTATCAATACAATGATAAAAGTATTAATTTCCTGGACAAATATGATGGCAAAGTAACGATCAGGTACGATCCGAGCAACATTGTCAAAGTACTAGTCTATACTCTCGAACAGGATGGTCAACCATCGAGGTATTTAGGAGTTATTCGTTCCAGAGATTTAAAGGAATCTCGGCTTTCATTGAGAGAATGGAAGGAACGGGAAAAACAAATAAGAAAACTCACATCTTGCACTAGTATATTAGCTCTACTATTCAAGGGGTTGAAAATATGAGAAAAAGGGCGTGGAAAAACATTGATGAGAACAGTGAACACCATTCTCCCTTACGCCCAATTAATACTCTACACGCTGTTAGAGCT
>NZ_JBGSPA010000138.1:0-35403 GCF_041738855.1 Chamaesiphon sp.
CCCAAAATCGCTCGATTGAGATATTCGAGCAGGGCGATAAAACTCAGCTTCATTGGCTCCATTTGTGCTTCTCTTTTTGAAGTCCTTCTATTCTCCTGCTCCCCCTATACCGTTGTCAAAATCTGAATTTGGAATTGCTGGATCGGGGATGAGGATTAGTTGGCAGTGCCAATCGCTGTGTGCTCACAGCGATCGTGCTAGATATCGACAGTTTTGTCGAATGCCAAGGGTTTTTGTACCTATTTCAACATGTAAGTACAGATATCTATCTCTATCTGTTGGCAGAGAGAATAACTCCGGTTGATTTTTTATAATCGAGTGCAAGTAGTAAAATAAATTTGCAGGAGCAGCACATGAGTGACCTAATTGTTGTCGGTTTCAAAGATGAGTTCAAAGCTGATGAAGTCATGAGTGAATTAAGAAGACTCCAATCAGAGTACTTAGTTGACTTAGAAGACGCTGCTGTGGTCATCCGCAACCAAGAAGGCAAAGTCAAAATCAAGCAAGCTCAAGAGCTAGTAGCCGCTGGTGCTGTCAGTGGCAGTTACTGGGGAGTATTGCTCAGTGTGATTTTCTTCAATCCGATTTTTGCTTTGGTTGGTGCTGCGGCTGGCGCACTCTCAGGGGCACTTACTGATATCGGCATTGATGACAATTTCATGCGCGATCTAGGCAGCACGATCGAACCTGGGACTTCAGCGATCTTTGTACTTGTACGCAAATCTACACCCGATCGTGTGTTGGCGGATCTAAGTAAATTTGAAGGTAAAGTATTGCGGACTTCATTATCAAAAGAAGATGAAGCCAAACTCCAAGCCGCTCTGAGCAAGGGTGAAACTGCAAACATGGCAGCGTAAGTCTGCGTGACAATTTCGCTCGATGCTGCAAACAACATCGAGCGAACGATCCTGACTGTGCCAGGGGCGATTGACGGTAGTGTCAATTGTAGTAGCGATCGCGAGGACTGTTGTTGGAGTTTGGTTGTGCTGTTTCGATCTGACGTTTGAGTGTCTATCCATGGAAAGAGGTATTAACTCAACAGCTAAATTAAATATCTATCTGTTGGGCGACCAATAATTAGGTTATTTTGAATATAAATAAGAGAGGCAATCTCGATAAGAGATTGCCTCTTAAATTATAAATATTTGGATTTAATTGGATCGAGATCGAAATCATCAGGATCGCGAAGAGCCGATGCGATCGATTGAGTAAACGATCTAGCTGAATTTAAGATTGACATTGTAACTGTCATTTTCCCTAGCTCATTCACCAATAATATCGCAATCATCCATGACACCATGAAAGAAACAAAAATGGAAGTACAGTCCATTATTGGTCAGGTAGTAAGTCCAGCTTCTCAAAACCGATCGGGGGAAGTTGTTCCTTCATTAGTAAATGCGGTTTTTATAAATATTGCACTCGTAGCTGTCTGTTTTGCGTTATTTATTCCAATTTATGCTTATATTTCCAAACAAAGACAGCATAAATTTAAAATTGGACAGCATCACAAGGTTGCTTGCCATCGCTGCCGATATTTTAGCAATAATCTCTATGTCCAATGTGCTCTGCACCCAACTAGTGTGATGACAGAGCAAGCCATTGACTGCAAAGATTATACCGCTAAGGCGCAGGCAAAGTAGGGGCGCGGTTGAGATATTTATGTTCACAATTCGGTAAAGCTGACGGGGCTGGCAATGCTTTCTCCTCTACCTAATGGTACTAATCAGATCGGTAGATCGGAAGATGACTGAGATCGGGAAGAATTATATATTTGAGGAGTTCATAAGTTATCAAAACACCCTCACGAGGATTGACGAAAATGGCTCTACACAAAATCAGAGACTTCTATCCAGACTATAAAACTCACTTTGGCGATCGTGATGTCAAAGGATTGGATTTATATGCTGCTAATGATAAGATTGGTTCAGTCGATGATGTTTTGGTTGATGATGAAGGACAGTTTCGCTACTTGATCGTCAATACTGGCGGCTGGATTCTGGGCAAGAAAGTATTATTGCCGATCGGTCGTGCTCGAATCAATAATACCGAGAAGCGCGTCTATGCCGATCGCCTCACCAAGGCTCAAGTGGAAGCCCTACCCGAATTTACTGAAGATCTGAATATCGACTACGAGCATGAAGAGCAGGTTCGCAGCGTCTATCGTGGGGCGACCCCATCTGCACAGGGCGTGGGCTATGCTGGAGCAGCCAGCGCGCCACCGACACCCAATACTCTACCGACGATCGGTGTCGAGCAGGGCTATGCCGGATACGATCGAGACAGCTATGCTTATGGACAAGAACCCGATCTCTATGCGCTCGACGAGCAAAATCACCCGAGCCTCAAGCTCTATGAAGAGCGACTAGTCGCAGGCAAAACTCGTCAAAAGAGTGGCGAGACAGTCATCAGCAAGCAGGTGGAGACTGAAACTGCTCAGGCTTCCGTAGCGATCGAGAAAGAGCGAGTGACGATCGAGCGGATACCAGTCAACTCGGGTACCGCAGTCACCCCTGGCGAGGCGAATTTCCAAGCAGGGGAAGTTGCACGCATGGAAATCTATGAAGAAGTACCAGAGTTTCACAAAGAGGCATTTGTCCGCGAAGAAGTGCGTGTCAGCAAAGTTGTCGATAAAGAGACTGCTACTGCTGAAGAAACACTCCGCCGTGAAGAGCTAGTTGTAGACAACCAAGGCAATCCAGTCGTCAAGAACAACCCCTAACCAGTCGCTGGTGACTAGCTAGATCTTGATGCTCAGAGTAAGTTTGGCATCAGATCGGTAGCATGTGCTCCCGTCGCGCATCAATTGCAGACATGTTCAGTCTAAACATGGCTGCAATTGATGCGATCGTGTCCGATGTCCGAGTCGAACCAATACGGTTCGGTTAACCTAATTTCTTAGATTGGATTAGTCCGCGCAGGCGGACATTACGCATCACTAGCGGCGACTTCAGTCGCTGACTAACAAAAAGCGTAGTGCGAGTCGAACTGGATAATAACATCTTTGCTAAAAAGAACATGATTTACGAACAATCTCCAGATCGCCAACCTCAGCCTCGCAATCTCGATCCGCTCTCGGAGCCGCCCATTCATTTGCAACAACAAGCTGCTGGTACGGAGATCCTCACCGACGAAGTGTTTTCACTCCTCGAAGAAAGACTGATCGTCAATCTCAACAAGCGTAAGAGCGGTGAGATCGTCGTTCGCAAAGAGATTGAAACCCAGACAATTCAGGTTGAACTACCTGTGCGCCGCGAAAAGTTGATCGTCGAACAAGTCAGTCCCGAATACAAGCTCCTCGCTCAAATCGATTTGGGGGCTGCATCGCTTGCCGATCTGGCGATCGCTGATGTGCCCAGCTCGCTCGGCAATGGCAACGCATCGACCCCCACTACATTAGTCAATCGCCGCTCCCAACCTACTGTTTCGGGTCAAATCGGTTCGCTGACGGCGGCTAGCAACCTCTTAAATGAGATTGCCGATTTACCTGCTGCTGATTGGGAAACCGTCCGCATTGAGATCGTCCTCAAAGATGCCAAACATCAAGATCGCTACCAAGCATTATTCGATCGCTATTGTCAGCCTTAGGTACTTCAAGTTAGGACATACCAGATCCCTGACGATCTGTTTTGACAGTAACTAGGCAAGTCAGCCCAGATCTACCTGCTTAGGTTAAAATCTAGATTGGCGAACAGTGATGGCGACAACCGAGCCGGATAACTGTCAACTGCGAACATCTGGCACGGCGATACTCATGAGCGATCTCGAACAACAACTAGCAACACTTCAAGCGACAGCACTAGCAGCGATCGCTCAAACTCCAACATTGGACGCATTAGAGCAGCTCCGAGTCAATTATTTCGGCAAAAAGGGTGAATTGTCCCAAATATTGGGCGGGATGGGCAAACTTTCAGCAGCGGAACGTCCAGCGATTGGGGCAGCAGCAAACGTGGTTAAGGATGTGATTCAGGCACAGCTCGATCGGACCAAAACCGATCTCCAAGCCGCGCAAATCCAGGCACAGCTTGCCGCTGAGACGCTCGATGTGACGATGCCTGGAGTGTATTATCCCCAGGGACGGATTCACCCGATCAATTCAACCATCGATCGGATGGTCGATATTTTTGTCGGCATGGGCTATACGGTTGCGACTGGGCCAGAGATGGAGACGGATTACTACAATTTTGAAGCTCTCAATACGCCGCCAGATCATCCCGCCCGTGACATGCAGGACACCTTCTATCTTCCCGATGGCAATCTCCTCCGCACGCATACTTCATCCGTGCAAATCCACTATCTGGAGGAAAACGAGCCGCCGTTGCGAATTATTTCACCTGGGCGTTGTTACCGCCGGGATACGGTCGATGCTACGCACTCCGCTGTTTTCCATCAGATCGAAATCCTCGCAGTCGCACCCGATCTCACTTTCACCGATCTCAAAGGTACCATCAAAGAATTCTTGACCCAGGCATTTGGGATGGAGCTACCGATTCGGTTTCGTGCTAGTTATTTTCCCTTCACTGAGCCTTCAGCCGAAGTCGATGTCCAATGGCAAGGTCGCTGGCTGGAAATTATGGGCTGTGGGATGGTCGATCCCAATGTCCTCACCAAAGTCGGTCACGATCCAGAAGTATATAGTGGCTTTGCGGCTGGGTTTGGGGTCGAACGGTTGGCAATGGTACTGCATCAAATCGATGATATCCGCAAGCTCTATGGGAGTGACTTGCGCTTTCTGCGCCAATTTTAGCCGAGCGACCTATTTATACTAATGGCTCAAACTAGGAGCCATTAGAAGGTAGGTAGGGATGATGACAACGCTATGAAGATGGGTACCGATGTTCGCGATAGAGAGACAGTCCAAATTTGCCCGCTGGCGTGGCTTGGGCGGTGAGAATGTCCGCCTGCATCTGGGTAGGTAGTGAGTCTAGCGGCGCGGGTTTAATTCGATGCTCCGGCGGCTGCAAGATCGGTGCGGCGAGTGCGGCAAAGGTAATATCGATCGCAGAAAATCGATCGCCTAATAAGTATTTGCGTCCATCGGCTAGCAATCGATTCACTCGATCGAATACAACCTTGACGGCATGAGCAGACTCGGCAGCGGATGTATCAGTAATATCGAAACTCGATCGGACGATCTTCCCGACTCTAGGAAAGATAATGGGAAATAGTAACTTTTCCCAAAATGGCACGCCCAGAGTCCAACGCGGATACAAGAATTTGGGCGTAAGAATATATGAATATCCCCACCGCCGCGTATGTATCCCCAAAGTGCCATTAAATAAGATTTCTAATTCGGTGCCGAGTAACTGTAATCGGGGGTCGCTCGGATATAACTTTTCGGGATACAGTCGATCCAAATATCTCAAAATATCGGTAGAATCTGTCGCTGCACCCGTATCGGTAATCAAGACAGGGACGCTCGTCCCCCCATATTTTTTGGTCGCATTGCGATGAAATGGGGGCATGTGCGCCAGCTCTTGAAAAGGGACTTGGAGGTATTCTAGTGCCCACCGAGCTTTCTCGCTGTAATGACTTACTGGGATGGTAATCAGTCGAAAGTTGGTTGGCATCAGATTTATCCTCCTAATAATTAACAAAGAACAGGGGTGAAAATCCCCCACCTTTTAGGTGGATTGTTTTTAGGGTCATTTCTAAATCCCCATCCTAAAAACTTCGCTGTCAACTGTCAACTGTCAACTGTCAACTTTTTAAACAGATCGATCGGGTAACGATCTCAATCCTGCGCCCGATCGACTGTAAAATTGGGTAGATATAATTCCAATAATCCAGGTGGGGGGAGGATTTCAATCCGCCGATTGGCAAGATCGACCAAGGGCACGATCTCTGTGACAAAGGGGATCATCGCCTCGGCTGTTTTGCCCTCGCTGTCGGCTACGCTGACTACGAGCACCTCATGTCCAGCCGTAAAGATATCGGTGACAATCCCGATCTCGACACCACCAATCTGATGAAACACAGGCAAACCCAGCAAATCTTGACTATGATACTCCCCCGTTGCCAATTTTGGGCGATCGGTATTGGGTAGTAACAACATCTGTCCTCGCAAATTCTCAGCTTGCGATCGATTATTTATCCCTGCTAGTTGCACTACATACAAGTTTCGCCCGGGAATTTCATACCCTTTAATCAGTTGAATCGATCGCGGCTCCACATCCTGAGTGCCCCACAACCACCGTTCGCCCGCTCGTTCAAATCGTTCGGGAAAATCCGAATTGGGATAAACTTTCACTTCGCCCTTAATCCCCTGTGCGCCGACGATCGAACCAATCTCCATCCAGCCAGCAGGTGGCTCTAGCGGAGCTTTCGCGATGGCAATTTCAGGCGTAGACTTAGAAGATGGATTTGTCATGAAACGGTCGTGAGGAGGAAGAGATCTTTATGGTAAACCAAAAGCAGGAGTTTAGAGCTTCCCGGGCGATCGGAAGGGGTATAAATGCCGTTCTCATCACGTCGCTGTCTCGATTCGCTGTCAACTGTCAACTGTCAACACCGAGCCAGTTGACAAACTGTCTATTTTGACTCCCGATCGCTATTTAGTCACTCTAAGATTGACATATCGACATCAACAGCTTGGCAGTCAAGCCAATATTTAGGAGTAAATAATATGCAGCAGATCGGCACTCAAAAAGATAGTAACGCGTGGATTTTTCAAACTTGGGCATCCTTCATGCTCTCGATCGGGATGACAACTACTGGTATTGTTTATCTACCTGTAGATTTGTGGGTCAAAGGTTTTATGGGTATGGGGTTGGGATTTTCAGTAGCTTCGACTTTTACTTTGGCAAAAACCCAACGCGATCTCCATGAATCTACCAAATTGACTTCAAAAATCGAAGAAGCTAAGGTCGAACAAATTCTCTCCCAACATGGTGTGCTCAAATAAGCCCAGGGATGAGGATGCGATCCGGTTGCAGGTAGGGGCAATGTCTTGTCTGGCTGTCTTGATTTGCTAAACCGGAGGCTGTGCCTCCGGATCGGGAGCCACTTCATAAATTGCCCTACCTGCGGCATCTTGGGCGCAACTGATGGCTCGATCGGCGACCATCCGAATATACAATAATGATATATGATATGAATCAAATCGGTATTGTGTTTTCGGTGGTAACTAGCAGCCCACCGACGATCGGGACGAGTGCTGCTGAGGTCGCGGTCGAGTATTTTCAGCCCAAATTACGGCGATCGATTATCAATTAATTTAAATGCGTCAATCCACACTTCATCAACTCAAAGTGTTTGAAACTGTTGCGAGATTAACTAGTATCACTCGTGCCGCCGAAGAGTTGTCATTGACACAGCCAACAGTTTCGATGCAGATCAAACAGCTCACCCAAAATATCGGCGTACCGCTATTTGAACAAATTGGTAAAAAGTTGTATCTCACGCAAGCGGGACAAGAATTATTAATTACTTGTCGGGATATTTTTGAACAATTGTCTCGCTTTGAGATGAAGATTACCGATTTACAAGGACTCAAGCAAGGAAAACTCAAGATTGCGACAATTACTACGACCAAATACTTTATGCCTCGGGCGATCGCGCCATTTTGTCAACTATATCCAGGTATAGATGTCGCCCTCGAAATCACCAATCATGAGCGCGTTTTGGAACGACTCAATGAAAATCTCGACGATCTATATATCATTAGTAAAATCCCCGACAGGTTGGATGTGACCCTACACCCATTTTTAGAAAATCCCCTAGTTGTCATCGCACCTAAACATCATCCCCTCGCCCAAGAACGTGATATTCCGATCGCCAGATTACACAACGAACAATTTATCATGCGCGAACGCGGGTCGGGTACTCGGGCAGCAGTCGAACAATTATTTGCCAAGCATGGCGTAGTGGTAAAAGTCAGGTTAGAATTGGGAGGAAATGAAGCAATCAAGCAAGCAATTGGTGTCGGTTTAGGGATTTCTGTCCTTTCTAAACACACTTTTACCCCAGAAGCAGCTATGTCAGGATTGACGATTTTGGACGTCCAACATTTTCCGATCGAGCGTCATTGGTATGCGATTTATCCAGCCGACAAACAACTTTCGATCTTGGCAAATACCTTCTTTACTTTTTTACAACAGGAAGCCCGAACGATCGCTGATAAAATGCACACTCAAATTGTTAATTAGCAGGTGGATGGTGGATAGTGAATGGTGAATATATTAATCCCACTCAATCAGCTCCCCGATCCTGGTGCGTTACGGCTGTCTTGATGCGCTGTCTTGACCCAAACACATGCGGAGGGAACCTCCGCATGTGTTTGGGTCGCTAAACCCTCGGGGAACCCGTAGACGTTGGCACAGCCTGCCGTAGGCATACGAAGCGAGGCGTGTCGTTGGCGTAAGCCTGCCGTAGGCACAGATGGAGCGCGCATCGCTGAGCCTAACACACCCTACCGCCCTCTGCTCCCTAAAGCCTTTTCTTCCCCTAAAGCCTAACACCTAAAACCTAAAGCCTAATCCCCGTGATAGACCAATTAGCAGCTAGTTTCGATCGAGTATTGGCTGATTTGAACCAAAGTCTCCAGACTGACGAACAGTTCACCTTACGGTTGCAGGGTGAAGTCAGTCAGTTTACACGTTTCAATCATGCCAAAGTGCGCCAGACAGGTATCGTCCAAGATAGTCGGCTCCAACTGAAACTGATTTCCCAACAGCGGAGCAGTTCGATCGAGTTTCCATTTACAGGCGACCTCGATCTCGATCTACCGCAAGCACACGCCGCGCTAGCCTCCCTCCGGTTAGAAGTGCCCCAACTACCGATCGATCCATATTTGGTACTACCGACGGGGACTGCAACCAGTCATGAGGTACACACAGGCGCATTGTTACCCAATGCAGATGTAGTCGGTAGCTTATTACCAGTGGTGAAAAACCTGGACTTTACAGGGTTGTATGCTGGTGGCACGATCGTCCGAGGATATGCCGATAGCTGCGGTCAAAAGCATTGGTTCGCCACTGAGTCTCATACTCTCGATTACTCGCTGTTTACGAGTACGGGGCAAGCTGTCAAAGGGACTCTCGCTGGTAGTCATTGGGATGAAGCTGCGTATCAAGCCAAGATAAGTGAGTCGAAGACGCAACTCACCCGATTGGAGCAGCCTTTGAAGACGATCGAGCGCGGCAAATATCGCACCTACTTGGCTCCAGCGGCTACTGCCGACCTGTTGGGCATGTTGTCCTGGGGGGGGATTAGTGAGGCAGCTTTGCAGCAAGGGCGGAGCTGTTTTGGGGCACTCCAGCGCGGCGAACAATCGCTCTCACCACAGTTAACGATCTCCGAAAATTTCCAGCGGGGGCTGGTACCGAGATTTAATGAACTTGGCGAGATTGCGCCAGCTCATCTGACTCTGATCGATCGCGGCAAGTTGGCAAATACCCTGGTCAATGCTCGTACCGCCAAGGAGTATCAAAAACCCGCCAATGGTGCCAATCGCGGCGAGTCCCTCCGCTCGGCAGAAATCAGCACGGGGGATCTCACACCCGAGCGGATTTTGGCAACTTTAGATACGGGATTATATTTATCCAATCTCCATTATCTCAATTGGAGCGATCGACCGACGGGTCGCATCACGGGGATGACTCGCTATGCCTGTTTCTGGGTCGAAGGCGGCGAGATCGTGGCACCGATCGCCAATTTGCGCTTTGATGAGAGTCTCTACCGTTGTTGGGGTGACAATCTGTTGGCATTGACAACTACGGTAGAATTTATTCCCGATGTCGATACCTATGGCAGTCGCCAGCTCGGCGGGAGCTGGACGCCAGGATTATTGATTGAAGATTTTACCTATACGCTTTGATATCTATTTGCTAGCGATCGAGATGTGCGATCGCGTCTCAATTACCAATTTTTTGGGCATAATAACTGATATCAGACTGATTTGTACCAAAATTCAAGGATTGAAGTTTGCCACTTTTGGCGAATCGCTCTCTTGTCTTTCGCTCAATCTGGAGAGAACCTCTGCGACGCGCAAGCTGCTGTCAATACTTCTGCGGACTTTAGTGCAAGCTATCAACTGTCAACTGTCAACTGTCAACTACCTTCATGTCCACACTCGAAGACCGATTCACAATTCATTTCTGGGGTGTGCGTGGGAGTATTGCTTGTCCTGGAGCCGCTACCGTTCGGTATGGTGGAAATACGCCCTGCGTGGAAATGTTAGTGGGTGGTTATCGGCTGATTTTTGATGCGGGAACGGGCATTCATGTATTGGGGCAGTCGTTGCTCAGTCATCTTCCCGTCAGCGGACATTTATTTTTCTCACATTCACATTGGGATCATATCCAGGGCTTTCCGTTCTTTTCGCCTGCATTTATGGAGGGAAATGAATTTGATATTTACGGCGGGGTAATTCCACATGGTGTGACGATCGAACACCGTCTTCACGATCAGATGAATCAACCCAATTTTCCCGTACCATTGCAAGTGATGGGTGCAAATTTACGGTTTCATAATCTTGACTACAATGATGAGGTGAAATTGGGGGATGTGACGATCGCCACAGGTGCCTTAAATCATCCTGGTGGAGCGATGGGCTATCGGGTGAGCTGGCAGGATTATGCCGTTGCATATATTACTGATACCGAACATTTTCCAGACAAGCTCGATCGCAATGTGTTGGCATTGGCAGAGCGCGCTGACGTGTTGATTTATGATGCTACTTATACCGATGAGGAGTATTATCATCCCCAGAGCAACAAGATTGGTTGGGGGCATTCAACTTGGCAAGAGGGTGTCAAAATTGCTGAGGCTGCACGAGTCAAAAAGCTGGTAATTTTTCATCACGATCCCAGTCATGACGATCGATTTATGGATGCGATCGAGTTACAATCGCAACAAACTTTTGCAGGATCGATCGTCGCGCGAGAGGGGATGGAAATATTGGTGGGCGAGCAGGTTTCGATCGCCACTCGATCTTCAGATCTTGGCTAATTAAACGATCCCATGTTGCTTGTTTTACTAACTAGATGCCAACAGATATAGCAATCCTAAATGATTCATGAGATAGATTCGAGCGAGCTATTATCTTTGGTGCGTTACGGCTGTCGCCTGACACACCATACAATATTCTTACAAATCAAATAGGACTGCTATATTATATGTTGGTATCTAGCAGTTTGCCCATTCTGCCAGCCGCTAAAAAGATTTCTCAGACTAACTTCAATCGATTGAATTGAGAGCGGTAGCTGGCGATCGAACTTGTGCTTATTTATGCGTCGATTTGAGACATGGCAGTAGCAAATCGATCGGCAATAAATGGCAATAAGTGGCGATTTTGACTGATGGCTGTCCCTTCGGTAAAGACGATCAGTAGGTAGGGCGATCGATCGCTCAGTTCGATATACGCTGCATCGTGGCGCACCTGGGATGTCCAACCCGCTTTGGACCAGATTTGACTCTCAGGCGGTAAACCTGCCCCTAGAAAGCCATATACCTGATTCTCATCGCCTGGATCGGGGATGGTTTGAGCCAAGTTGAGATCGCGGTGGAGGAGCTGCATCATTTGACTCGATCGATCGCCACTGACGGCGGCACCACCCACGATGCTGTGCATAATTCTAGCAACGGCATCGGTGGTAGCCATATTGCGATTTTCCCGCATTTCGCCGACAAATGTCCGTTCCCGTCCGTAGGGGCCTTCACTCCAAGTTTTTTGATTGATATTAATCGGCTCCAATTCTGCCCAGCCGAGGGATTGATAGTAGCGATTGATCAGGTTGCGTTGTGCTTGCCAAGTTGTGAATGGCCCTGTGGAGAGTTCGGGGCCGCTGGTGGTACCTGTGAGGATATCGACGACGAGGCTGGTAGCATCGTTGCTGGAGTCGATTATCATATCGCCAATAGCGCGATCGAGTTCGGCTGATGGTGTTGCCATGCCTTGCTCGAGCCATTCGTGGATTGCTAATAAGTAAAATAGTTTGGCGATACTAGCTGGATAGATCCGTTCGCCGCCACGATGGTTGAATCCTCTAACTGGATATTTCCACAGTTCTTCGGCGGTAATGGCTCCACCTGTATTGACGGGGATGGGTCGATCGTAAACGAGCCAAGTAAGGGCGATTTGGTCTGGTGTTAGGTCGGGAAATTCTGCCCAAGTATCTGTGAGAGCTTGCTCTGCGAGGGCTGTGAGCTGGGAATGGGACTGATAAAAGGGCATTAAATTAATTGATAGTTTGGTATGGATGTAGGTTGGGTAGAGCAGAGCGAAACCCAACAACCCAATCTAGAAATGCTGAAATCCTGACTGGCGATCGAGTTGAATGGGCGGCTCGTCGGTGAGATCGTCGATTAAGATGATATCTGGCGATCGCCCAATATTACCGATAATTGCGGCACCTCGACCGATGTTCTCGACCAATTCTAGCGCGCTCGATGCTGGCAGACACAATACTAGTTCAAAGTCTTCGCCACCATACAGAGCCGATGCTAGCGCGGTAGCTGGAAAGATTTGGGATAGTGATGGCGAGATCGGAATAGTCGATCGATCCAACCTCGCCCCCACCTTACTCGCTTGACAAATCTGGACGATCGCATCTGCCAATCCATCGCTACTATCCATTCCACTAATCGTCAACGCTCGACTCGTAGCCGATCTCAATCGATCGAGGATCGGCAATATATCCAGCCGAGGTTGCGGTCGTTGATGAGCAGTAATTAATGCTTGTTGGTGTCCCTGAAGATCTGCTTTTCCCAGCTCGGGATCGAGCAGTAATTGTAACCCCGCATGAGAGTCACCATGATAGCCTGTCACCACGATCGCCTCGCCAACTTGGGCAGTCGATCGCGCAATAACTCGATCCCTTCGCACCGCACCCAGAGCGGTAATCGCCACCGTCGCTACACTCGATCGCGTCAAATCGCCACCAATAATCCCCGTCTCGTATCGCTCCAAACAAGCCTGCATCCCCTGATACAACCCCTCCAGCCAGACGACAGGCAACGTCGGGGGCAAACTTAACCCCACAGTAATTCCCAGGGGTGTAGCACCCATTGCCGCTAGATCTGATAAATTGGCAGCAACCGATCTCCAACCCACATCAAATGCGGTGGTAGTGCGATCGCTAAAATGCACGCCATCCACCAGCACATCCGTGGTGATTATTAACTCATAACCTGCTGGTGGATGCACGATCGCGCCATCATCGCCGATCGTATTTGGCAGACAATAAGGCTGAATTAATTTCAATAATCCGCCTTCGCCCAGATCGCTAATCAGCATGTTTGGGAATTGTCCTCGATCGTCTTCTTTTTGTTCATAGTATCCCCTTCGCGTTCTTTGCGGTAGCCACTAACAACCTCACTCAAACACCCAAAACCTTAGCGCATCGCTGCGTTAAAAAATTCTCAATCGTCAATTAGGTACTCTAATCCAACGGGATCGCACCTCACACCCCAAGCGATCCCCACCAGCGGGACAAATAGCGCAAAAGTGCCAAGGGCGATCGCGCGTCCCCACGCTCTGGTAGACTTGTAAGCGACTCAAATCCCTATAAATAGAGCTTTTTAGGAGCAAATAGCAGTGGAAAATAGTTTAGGTTTAGAAATTATAGAAGTAGTTGAGCAAGCAGCGATCGCCTCAGCACGGTTGATGGGTAAGGGCGACAAAAATGAAGCCGATCGTGTTGCAGTCGAAGCCATGCGCGAACGGATGAACAAAATCCACATGCGCGGACGGATCGTCATCGGTGAAGGCGAACGGGATGATGCGCCCATGCTCTACATTGGTGAAGAAGTCGGGATTTGTTCTCAACCTAATGCTGCTGATGTATGTACTATTGACGAACTCCTCGAAATCGACATCGCTGTCGATCCTTGTGAAGGTACCAATCTTTGTGCATACGGACAACCTGGCTCGATGGCTGTATTGGCGATCTCCGAAAAAGGTGGTTTATTCGCCGCGCCTGACTTCTACATGAAGAAACTCGCTGCACCTCCAGCCGCCAAAGGCAAAGTAGACATCAACAAGTCTGCTACCGAAAACCTCAAAATTTTATCCGAATGTCTCGATCTGCCGATCGATGAATTGGTTGTCGTTGTGATGAAACGCGAACGTCACACCGATCTGATTGCCGAAATTCGGGCGGCTGGTGCGCGGGTTGCCTTGATTAGCGACGGTGATGTCGGTGCAGCGATCAACTGCGGTTTTGCTGGTACCAATATTCACGCGCTGATGGGCATCGGTGCAGCTCCTGAAGGCGTTATCTCTGCGGCGGCTCTCCGTTGCTTGGGTGCTCACTTCCAGGGACAACTCATCTACGATCCAGCCGTCGTCAAGACTGGCTTGATCGGTGAAAGCAAGGAAGCCAATATCGATCGACTCAAATCCATGGGCATCACCGATCCTGATAAAGTCTACACCGCTGAAGAACTCGCTTGTGGCGAGAACGTCCTGTTTGCTGGTACTGGAATTACTTCTGGGAACATCATGAATGGCGTGAACTTCTTTAAAGGTGGTGCGCGTACTCACACCCTGGTGATCTCCAGTCAGTCCAAAACTGCTCGGTTTGTCGATACCATTCACATGGTTGGTAAACCGCAGACAGTCAGCCTGCACTAGGGTTTAGGCTTTAGGATTTAGGTATTAGGCTTTGGGTTTTGGGCTTTGAACATTAGTCAGAATTAGCAGGATGCAGGCATCCTACCACTTCACGATTCCTAAAGCCTACTTCCTAACACCTAAAACCTACTTCCCGATTCCTAAAGCCTAAAGCCTAAAACCTAAAGCCTAGCCCAGAAGCATCACAAAGCATTTACAAGTCTTCTATAATTAGCGCAATATAAGCAGCGATTATATACAATAACTAAACGAGCCGATCGCTAGGACAACACATCACTTCTATGTATTTTGCGTTGTCAACGGTTAAATGTCCGTAACTTAAATAACAAAACTTTAAAAATCTTCATCTTTTGAACGCGGAGTAGACATGAATATTGCTGTTATCGGTTTGAGTCACAAAACCGCACCTGTAGACATCCGTGAAAAACTCAGCGTTCCTGACACGCAGATGGAAGCAGCGATTCAATCCCTCTGCAATTATCCGCATATCAAAGAAGCAACCATTCTCAGTACTTGCAATCGCCTCGAAATTTATATTGTGACGCCGACAGCCGATCGCGGTGTCCAGGATGCGATCCAGTTTCTGGCAGAATTTAGTAAGCTACCACTCAAAGATCTCAAGCAACACCTATTTATCCTCCTCCACAAAGATGCGGTGATGCACTTGATGCGCGTCGCTGGCGGTTTGGATAGCCTGGTTTTGGGTGAAGGGCAAATCCTGGCTCAAGTCAAGCAAACCCACAAAATCGGGCAACAATATCAAGGGATGGGGGCGATTCTCAATCGCTTATTTAGACAGGCTCTCACTGCGGGAAAGAGAGTGCGTACGGAGACAAGTATCGGTACTGGCGCGGTATCGATTAGTTCGGCGGCGGTAGAATTGGCGCACATGAAAGTCGGCAACTTTGCCAACCATCGCGTGGCGATCCTCGGTGCGGGTAAAATGTCCAGACTCCTAGTCCAACATCTGATCTCCAAAGGTGCGACAGACATTACGATCCTCAATCGATCGCCCAAACGTGCCGAAGATCTCAAGTTATTATTTACCGCGATCGATCTTCAGCTCCAACCGATGACGGAAATGATGAGTGCGATCTCCACCTCCACGCTCGTATTTACCAGCACCTCCGCCACCGAACCATTATTAAATGCGTCCAAATTGGCAGCAGTCCTCGATCCGCATCACTCGCTGATGATTTTTGACATTTCCGTACCGCGCAACGTCCATAGCGATGTCAACGATCTCGTCAATATCCAAGCCTTCAACGTAGACGATCTCAAAGCCGTCGTCGCCCAAAATCAAGAACGCCGCCTCAAAATGGCGCAAGAAGCTGAAGGTATCCTCGACGAAGAAGTCGAGAACTTCAATAGCTGGTGGCAACTCCTCGAAACCGTACCCACTATCAACTGTTTGCGCGATAAAATGGAAACGATTCGCCTTCAAGAACTCGAAAAAGCTCTATCCAGACTGGGTGCCGAATTTGGCGAACGCCACCAAGAAGCGATCGAAGCATTAACAAAAGGCATCGTCAACAAGATCCTCCAAGATCCGATGGTACAGCTCCGCGCTCAAGAGGATACCGATACTCGCCGCAAAGCTATGCACACGCTCCAGGTTCTCTTCAACCTAGACAGCGAACAACTCGGCGTGAATTCTAATGTCTAGGCTTTGAGCTTGAGATTTGCTCGAAGAGCGATTAAATCGTTCACTAAGACATAACATAAGTAGAATTTTGTGGAGAAGATCGTCAATGGTTCAAACCCCAAATAAGCAGATCTCCCTTGAGGAGTTCCTAAAGCTGGCTGAGACGAAACCAGCTAGTGAATACATTGACGGTCAAATTACTCAGAAACCTATGCCTCAAGGTCATCACAGCATTATTCAGAGTGAGCTGGGGATCGAGATTAGTCTGGCTTTGAGAAGAACAGGAGTTGCTACAGCCTTTCCCGAACTGCGCTGTACCTTTGGAGGCAGATCGATAGTACCCGATCTGGCGGTTTTTGAAAACTCTCGCATTCCTACCAATGAAGGGCAGATCGAAAATGTTTTTGAAATTGCTCCTGATTGGACGATTGAGATCCTGTCACCAGGACAAAGTGCGAATAAAGTGTTGAAGAATATCAATCACTGTCTGCTACATGGAGCGCAAATGGGATGGCTCATCGACCCTGAAGATCGATCGGTAGTTATTAGTCGGATGGATCGCAATCTGGAAGTTATTGATGAGCTTGATGCTATTTTACCAGTGCCAGAGTTTGCTCGATCGATCGATCTGACAGTCGATCGCCTGTTTGGCTGGTTAAACTTAATCTAGTATTAAATGTATCGATCGATTCTCACCAACTTCAATGTTTGTGGCGATCGTCGATCGATCGCATTTGCGACTAGGTGAATAAGTGAACTCTCGATCGATCGAGCTACTAAGATCGGATATGTGCGATCGTAGTTAGATTGAGATCGATTGCTACCGCACCCTACCAGAGGCAATCGAGCCTAAAATTCACAGATATATGGTTTTAGGGGGCAAGCTTTGATATCAATTTTATTCCCAGAGAGACGGAGCCTCGTCAACTTAATCAACCCCGCCAGTGGCTGAATATCGCTGAGTTGATTGTCTTCGAGCCAGAGTTTAGTTAAATTAGTCAACCCCGCCAGCGGCTTCACGTCACTGATTTTATTCTCATTGAGGTTGAGATCGGTCAACTTAATCAACCCCGCCAGTGGCTTCACGTCACTAATTTTATTCCTACTGAGCCAGAGACTATTCAAATTAGTCAACCCCACCAGTGGCTTCACGTCGCTGATTTCACTCTCATAGAGCCAGAGAATAGTCAAATTAGTCAACCCCGCCAGCGTCTTCACACCGCTGATTTTATTCCTATGGAGATAGAGACTAGTCAACTTAGTCAACCCCGCCAGTGGCTGAATATTGCTGATTTCATGATTATAAGAGAGATTGAGACTGGTCAAATTAGTCAATCCCGCCAGCGGCTTCACGTCGCTGATTTGATTATTTTTGAGAGTGAGAGTGGTAAGGGTTTTAAGTTGACGATCGGCTCGTTTACAGTCTTTGGTACCAGCTTGTGTTAATAACACATCGATCGTCTGCCTAGTCTCCGCAGGTAACGACTTTTTCTGAAGGCACCATTGGGCAAAGCTTCGAGGTTTTGCGGTTGGGGGTGCCGCTGCTGCGATCGAGACCGAACATAAGCAGATCGCTCCACTGACTAAGGCTAAAATTTTAAGCATAATTTGAGATGAATTAGATTTAGATTAATTATTTCGCAAAATTATTGTAAAGTCTCGATGCTACCTCCATGTGCTCGGGCAATTTGTGAAAACTAGCACCAAATTCCCGACTTTGAAGGATTTGAGCAGGTAAGATCGAGTTACCAAGATCGGCAAGAGCGAAAATTTAAATCGACGGTTAAGTGAGAGTTTATTTACCTACAAGTCGCTGACCACCAATTATGGATATTTCGGAATCGATCGAACGTGCTATTAGTGCTTACTTTGCTCAGTGGTTATTTGCCCATCCCTACTTGGCTTGGACGATCGCGCATCCGCTGCTAGGACTGGGATTGTTGCTACTGCTCATCTTCTCTCTGTGGGGGCTAATTAAGGCGATCGGACGGGCGATCGAGCAGGTATGGTTATTTTTGCTCACCACCCCCTTTCGACTGCTCCAGCCGATTTTTGGGCTAATCTGGAGATCGATCCGGCGGGTATTTGGGCAGAATAATGTTAGTGACGATCGACTAATCTCGCCAGCGATACCAACTCCCTCAGCGGAGCGGATCGATCGGATTCTCGATCGACTCCAGTGCCTGCGCCAAGAACAAGACATCCTCCTCCAAGAACTAGCGACACTTGCAAGTTCGACCTCCGTAGCAACCGAGTCAGGCGCAAAATCGGATACTCATCATCAAAATGTGTACGCCAAGATACTGAAATAACAGGAACTTTCAGACTTGGGACTTAGTACTGTTGAAATAGATATGCGATAATAACAATAAGAACCGCAATAATTTGGATCGCTCCAGTAGCAAGACCGGACTTAAATCAAAAAATTTACTGAAATTTTAACATTGCAAGACTGTAACTCAGTGGAAAGACTAATCAACGTACACATCGAGAAACTGCCTGAAGGTTACTATCTAGCTACCTCTGATGCGCTCCCAGGACTGATCGCGCAAGCTCCAAGTCTGACTGAAACTCTCGAAATTGCCCAGGATGTTGCCAAGCAACTACTATCCGCAATGGCAGAGCGAAACCAAATTGTCGAGTCTTTCCCCGCAATTGCCGATGAATTTGACTGCCCTCTCATCCTGACGAGATAAACTTGATGGGTAGGCTAGCGGGATTTAGATATCGAGAAGTAGCTAAAGTATTGCGAGTCTATGGATTTGCACTCGATCGTCAAGCGTGTGGCTCCCACGAAATCTGGTTCAACGATGGTACTGGTAAATATACTACCGTGCCCAACCACAATGGTGATATGCCCGAAGGTACGCTCCGCCAAATCCTCAAACAAACAGGGATTGAGGCGGACGATTTTTTGTATCATTCTCGTTAGAGTGAGTAGCTACGATCTCAATTTCAGTGGCGTAAAAATAAACTTTTCTCGATCGATCTTATTCAATTTATTAAAAAATATTTTTGACTCGATCGCCTGAATAAAAAAGGTGAGCAGTACCCACCTTCCAAACATTTAAACCAATCGAAAATTATTCCCACTCGATCGTGCCAGGTGGCTTGGAAGTGATATCATATACTACCCGATTGACACCTTTGACTTCATTCACAATCCGGTTGGAAACTATCTCTAGAAACTCATACGGCACCTTCGACCAATCAGCCGTCATCCCATCTTCACTAGATACACACCGCAGGACGATCGGATGTGCATAAGTACGTTGGTCGCCCATGACACCGACACTATTGACATCAGCCAGGAGTACGGCAAATGCTTGCCAGAGCTTGTCATAAAGACCTTGTTTATTAACTTCCTGACGGACGATCAGATCGGCATCACGAAGGATATTTAACCGCTCGGCGGTGACTTCCCCGATCACTCGAATTGCCAAGCCTGGGCCAGGAAATGGTTGACGTTTGACGATTTCTTCTGGTAATCCGATCGACCGTCCCACTTTTCGCACTTCATCTTTAAATAATTTGCGTAAGGGTTCGACGAGTTTAAATTGCAAGTCTTTGGGTAAGCCACCGACATTGTGGTGACTCTTGATTTTGACAGCGACGCGTTCGCCACTTTGCGGATCGACATTGGTATCTGCGGACTCAATTACATCTGGATATAGTGTTCCTTGCGCGAGATAATCAAATGGCCCCAAACGTTTTGATTCTGACTCAAATACGCGAATAAATTCCGTACCAATTATTTTGCGTTTGACTTCAGGATCGGTGACACCAGCGATCGCATTGATAAACCGTTCCCGCGCCATTACATATTCAACTTTGATATGAAACTGGTCATTAAATAGAGCAACTAGACGTTCTGGTTCGAGCTTCCGCATGAACCCTTGATCGATGAACATACAGGTCAATTGGTCGCCGATCGCGCGGTGCAATAAGAATGCTAAAGTCGAAGAATCAACACCGCCAGATAAAGCCAGTAATACTTTTTTATCACCTACTCTAGCGCGCACGCTCTGAATGGCTTCTTCGACAAAGGCTTCAGTCGTCCAAGTCGGTTGACAGCCACAAATATGATAGACAAAGTTACGAATCAGGGCAATGCCGCCGATCGAATGCACGACTTCGGGGTGAAACTGCACCCCATAGAGTTTGCGCTGATGGTCGGCGATCGCCGCACATGGGGTATTCTCAGTATGGGCGATGAGCGCGAAGCCGACAGGTAACCGTTCGCAGGAGTCGCCATGACTCATCCACATCGTAGTCCCCTGTTCGACATTTGTCAGCAGGTCGATCGGATCGTCGATCGCGAGTTCGGCTTTACCATACTCAGCTTTTTTGGCTTTGACGACTTCGCCACCTAGTTGCTGCACCATCAACTGCATCCCATAGCAGACACCTAGCACGGGAATACCGAGATTCCAGATTTCGGGGTCGCACTGGGGCGCACGCTCGGCGTAGACTGAGCTAGGTCCCCCAGAAAGGATGATACCTTTGGGATTTAATAACCTCAGTTGGGCGGCAGTAGTCCGGTAGGAAATGACTTCGGAATAAACTTGAGTCTCACGAATTCTACGGGCAATTAGTTCGGAATACTGGGAGCCGAAATCCAGAATAACGACCATTTGATGGTTTAAGCTGACTGCTGCCAATCCCCCATCTGTAAGCTGAAGATCTGTTGAACTAGTTTCGGTTTGTGTGGTCACTGCGGACTCCCTTGAAGTTGATATGTGTAGCTGCTCAGAGCTATGACCGTCTGGGTTTGAGACGATCGACTCTTGGATTTCAAGAGTGAGATCGGGCAAGATTTATAGTACTAAATTAAAAAATTTATGTTCGATCGACTCTAGCACAATTGGGTCAAAAATGTACTCCCAGTGGCACTAGTTGCAATAAATTGACGATGCCTGTCAAATAATACCGAACCGACACTTACCGATTGTTGACTTTGACTATAAATATACGTCTGGGATCTCGCGTCGATCCGTTCAGTTAGATATCCATAGATCTGGGCTACCCAGTTACTCCCGTCAGTAAGATCGATCGCACGGAGATATGTGAGCGCGGCTTCGGCTGTCTCTAGCTCGAACAACCCTGCTAACTGCGCTGGGGGTAAACCAGATCGAGCGGCTGCTGCTACCAAAATTTCCAACCTCCCATCAGCTAAATGATGATGGGTATGAAAAATTCCACCTGCTAACTTGATCAGTTTACCATGATAACCAAACAATAACAGCTTAGGTACTTCCAACGCTCCTGCCGCCGCTAATAATGGCCCCAGCCAGTTAGCTGTCTTGATAATTCGATCGCGATCGATTCCCATTTTCTGAGCCAGATCCAGCCCATTTTCACCAATACAAAATACCAACGGCGCATCCTCCCCTTCCGCCCGTCCCTCCCATTTGGAGCGCAACTCCGCCAAGCAAGCCTCCAACTGTCCTGGCGCGCTCAAGGGTCGGGAAATACTAGTCGTGCCCAGTAGTGATAAGCCTTCAACGACGCCAAAAGCAGCATTCGAGGTGCGGGTAGCGAGGACTCTCCCCTCCGGTAAAATAATCGTGACCCGAATTTTTTGGGCTGGTGCCAGCAATGGGGCTAAATTCATCTGTAGGAGCCGTCGCGCGTAATCATAAATTGCAGGGAGATTGTCTAAATTCGACTGCTTGCCGACCCCTTCACCCCCTACTAGCGCGATCGTTTCGACCTGAACTGGATCTGCCCACTCGACTACTGCCCAAATCGGCGTATCGCGAGTCAGATCTAAGTTGTCCCCAGGATCGCTGCGGGTGATGCCCAGAGCCATGCCAGCCTGAATCAAAGCGACTTGCTCGATCGGGATCTCTAGTTGCTGCGGCGGATCGATCGAGTTGACGCTGACACTCGACTGAGCCACATGCGGATGCTTTTGCAAGCATTGCAAGGCGGCGATCGCACTAGCAGTGGCAAAGACAGGCAGGGTATAACCAGAACGCATAAATACAGGACTTTTGATGACGGTAGGGCGATCGAGAACTGGTGTAGTCACTATTATAAATTGCCTAGTGAAATAGTTCGTGCCCGATCGGGCGGCATTCAAGATCGGCAGAGCGATCGCCACCATTCACCATTCACATATTTTCATTCTTTAGATAGATGGTAAATCGATCGCCATCTGCTAAAAAGAAAAGATAAATTATGGTCAAGCAGCAAATGAGTCTAAGAAGTATCTGGAGCCTGTTGAAAGAAACCGTCGATGAGTGGCAACGAGATAAAGTAGACCAAATGGCGGCGGCATTGGCATATTACACATTGTTTTCGATCGCGCCGCTGCTAGTGATTGCAGTGGCTGTGGCTGGGTCTGTCTTTGGGCAAGAAGCGGCTAGGGGTGAGATCGTCACCCAAATCCAAGGATTGCTGGGCAAAGCAGGCGCAGAGGTCGTCCAGACGGCTCTAGCCAATACTCAAAATCCCCAAGCGGGAAATGGGATCGTGCCGACGATTATCAGTACCCTCGTCCTGATTTTTGGTGCTTCTGGCGTTTTTGTCCAACTTCAGGATGCACTGAATACAGTCTGGAATGTGGAGCCATCGCCGCAAGCTGGAGTCAAAGCGGTAGTTCGCAAGCGGATTTTCTCGTTTGCGATGGTGGTGACGATTGGCTTTATTTTGATGGTGTCATTGGTCGTCAGTGCGGGTTTAGCTGCATTGACGACGTTTACCAATAATCTTTTTCCCGCGCTAGAAGCTTTTTGGAAATTATTCAATCTGGGTGTTTCCTTGGGAGTCTTTACGTTACTGTTTGCGACGATCTACAAGTATCTACCCGATATTCGGATTGCTTGGCGGGATGTTCTCGTCGGTGCATTTTTTACTTCGTTACTATTTAGTATTGGGAAGGAGTTACTCGGCTTTTATTTAGGTAATGGTACGTTTGGATCGACTTATGGTGCGGCGGGATCTTTAGTTACTGTGTTGGCTTGGATTTATTATTCTGTTCAAATTATGCTCTTTGGGGCAGAATTCACGCAGGTATATACACGCAAATATGGTTCTCATCGCTCGACTCGGGATGGCTCTCAGCGTCGAAAATAACTGAAAAGATCGCTTGATGTAGAGTGTGTTAGGCGAGAGCCGTAACGCACCAGTATTTGATGCAAAGGATCTGATTTAGGATTGCTCTAGTTCGACTGCGCTCAAAGCGGCGATCGATTTCTGCCAACTACTTGCTACCACGCGATGAGGAGTGGGAGCGCAAATCTTAGCTGTTTGACGCGATCGACCATAACGCACCAAACCTGATATTTTCGGTTTTAGATCGTTCGAGCTAGAGATGGTTTGTTCCTGTCCAAATTTACGCGCTCTGAGCGGATATTCTCGGAGCTGGAGCACAAAAAAATGTTCTGCAATGAACATTTTGATTTTTAAAACATTACCTGACTTGGAGAGAATTTCAGCTTGGAATCGATCGCAATCGCACAGTAAAGTAGGGGCAATCGATCGATTACCCCTACTTTGACCTGTAAATTTGAGCGAGAGTCGATCTCCCCAATAGCGAGCTGGCTCAATTGGGAGTCAGTTTTGCTACCTGGGGAATCTTGCCAGCCAATCCCGTCATCAATCGCAGCGCAAGGTATTTGCATCCTGGGAGGCGATCGAGCAAAAAGAGTCCCAATCGGCGGATAATGACGATCGGGAGGATACTAGTTGAGAACATCCGATCGAGTAAATCGGTAAAGGCTAAAATTACCCAGTTTTCTGGTTTGCGCCAGTTGGCATATTGCTGGAGGACGGCATCGCTCCCGATATCTACGCCAGCTTGATGCGCGGCGACTAAAATCTCTGCTAGAGCTGCTGCATCGCGAATGCCGAGGTTCATCCCTTGTCCGGCGACGGGATGACAACAGTGAGCGGCATCGCCAACTAGGGCGAGTCTGGGGGCGGTGTAGCGATCGCTTTGCATCAGCTTGACGGGAAATAACCACCGTTGGGAGTCAAGCTCTAGTGTGCCCAATAAACCACCCGTACAATGTTCGAGTTGATGGAGAAATTCACTCGCAGGTAGATCTCGTAATTCTTCAGCTTGTTGATGAGGTAATGTCCAGACGACCTGACAGCGACCGTCAGCCAATGGTAACACGCCGATCGGCCCATCGTACCAAAACCGCTCGTAAGCAATATTGTGATGATGTATTGCTGGCTTGACGGTCGCGGTAATACAGGATTGCCAGTAATTGAAGCCAGTTGTATCGATGCCCGCTTGCGATCGCAGTGCCGATTTGGCACCATCGGCGGCGATGACTAGACTGGCACGAATTTTGGTAGGGCTGTTGGTGTCTGGTGTCTCGATCGTCATTTCGGCACCAGTAGCGGTGTAATCTACTACCACTACCTGGGCTGGACACATGGTAGTAACATTCGGAGCTGTCTGCAATTTGGCTTGCAGGGCGGTAAGTAGCACTTCATGAGTGGCAGCATAACCGAGTGTATCCGTACCCAAGTCCTGGGGATACATCTTCACTACCCCCGCATAATCGGCGTCAGAGATTTGAATTTGGCTAAATTGAGTAACTTGGGGTAAAACTTGTTGCCAGATGCCCAGTCCCTCAAAGATCTGTCCTGAGAGCATCGATAGCACGTAAGCTCTGTTCTTGGTTATCGATATCGATTGTGCTTGCGCTTCGATCGACACTACTCGCAATCCAGAATTTTGGAGGGCGACGGCGAGGGTATTGCCGATGATGCCACCACCGACGATCGCCAGATCGTAGTCTAATTCGATCGCGCCTGTCTCGATCTGACTCTGACGATCGTGTAGTTCTATTCCTGCTGGGGACAGTAGCGCGGGTGTTGGTAGCTCCCCAGCAGGCACAGCCGCTACCGGAGCCGAAAAAGCATCAAGACGTGGCATAACAAATATCTAAATAATCAGGATGGTCAATATACTTCGAGCGATCTTTATTATGACGCTTCTATCGCCACAGATCGAGGTCTTGGCATCACCCCTGTCTAGGAACATCGATTCCCACATCGCAATGTGAGGTAGGCTATCTGCTGCTATCCACTCAAAAAGTGCCCCAGTCGCCATCACTGAGACACTGGGTGTGGAATCCCAAGTTAGATTTAGATAGCATCGAAACAGCCCAGATCGCCGCATCTGCGCTGTTTATTTAAGTGTGGCAGGAGTATCGGTACCGTTATCGACGGGGATGCTAGGGGCAGTGCTAGCACCAGGTGCGGAGCTAGCACCGAAATTGGTCATCATTCTAGCGGGCGTCTTCTTGCCACTCATCTGCTGCTGAACAGTCATTGAAGCTGGAGTGGTTTTTTTCTGAGTGGCTCGCAGGCGATCGCCTGCCACGGTAGAAACATGGCTGGGAGTATGATGGGCAGCGGCGGAGTCGATCGAGCTAATCAAGCTCACTGGCGCAAAGACTACAGCAGTTAGAGCGATCGTTTGAGTGATATTATTCATGAAAACTTATGGGTTTGTAAATATCCTACCTAGACATCTGTCAAGCTATCTAACTTGACACAGCTCGATCTTAGCATCAAAAAATGTAGTGTACTAGGCAGGATCGCATCATCACAGTCGAAAGCGCGATCGCCAAGGTCGGCTAGAGACTGGAAATCGACGATCGAATCTCCGGCAATGATTTAGAAATCGATCGGGTAATTCTAGTCTAGCTCCAAAATGCAAATGAGTATAAGCAGCCTGCACCTGATAAAGATTCCAGCCTTCAGATGCGAAGCTTAAACTTGATTCATAACCTGCAAGATCGCACAATGGTGGTGTGGGTGATGTTGTGAGCGTAGAACGATGAAATTCGTGCCCCCAGACTCGATCGCCGACATTAAAAAGTAAACTATCGCTGTTGGCTGTGAGTTTTCGATAGCCGAGCGTTAAGCGGTTACCCATCACCGCCGTGGTGGGAAAAATCCCGACCATTTCATAAGACTGTCCACTGAAATCAACAATTCGATCGCACAAATACATCAAACCACCACACTCAGCATACGTTGGCATTCCGGCGGTAATTGCTGCTCTTACCGCTCGAATGACAGGTTGATTGTCCGCCAATGTTTCGGCAAATACTTCAGGAAATCCCCCACCAAAATATAAGCCCTGAATATCTGGCGGGAGCTGGCGATCGTGTAGTGGACTCCATTCGATTAGTTGGGCACCCAGATCGCTGAGGATGTCTAAATTGTCCGCATAGTAAAAGTTGAATGCGGCATCCCTAGCAACAGCTAATCGGATCGGGCGCGGTGGTGCGGCAGTTGTTATCATCCTACCCACCCCCAGCGGTGCGCTAATCCCTTCGGTAAGGCTTCGCCAACGGTCGGGTTCCCCACTGGTCGGGTCACCCGCCCAGTTGACCATGAAGGCGCAACAAGACAGCCCCCCCTCGGCGGAGGCAGACGCTTCGCGAACGGAGGGGAGTATGAGCGAGGGTTTGGTGTTTAGTAATGGCATCAACCGTTCCCAATCGAAGCAAGTTTCACCAATTGTAGCTAAGCGATCGAGTGTCGTATCCAGCTCTGTCAGTTCTCCGGCTGGAATCAGCCCCAAATGACGATCGGGCAACATAATATCATCGCGGCGTCTGAGTACGCCCAAGATGGGTAGCTGAAGCGGTAAGAGGGCAGCCGTGAGCAATTCGAGATGCCGATCGCTACCCACCCGATTGAGGATGACGCCCGCGATCTGCACCTGTGGATCGAAAGTCCGATAACCATGCGCGATCGCGGCGATCGATCGCGACGTGCTACTGCAATTGAGAATCAAGACTACAGGCACATCCAAGAGCTTGGCAACTTGCGCCGTACTCCCTGCATCAGTCGTCCCCGAAGCCCCGTCAAATAACCCCATCACCCCCTCGACGATCGCGCAGTCGGCTGTCCGACTGTGGCGATCGAAACATTGCCGCACGTAAGCATCTGAGGTCAAAATCGGATCGAGATTGCGACACGCTCTCCCCGTCACATACGTGTGAAACATCGGATCGATATAGTCTGGCCCCACTTTAAAAGATTGTACCGTCTGCTGTCGGCGGCGGAGTGCGGTAAGTAAGGCTAGGGTGATGGTGGTTTTACCAACACCACTCCGTTCTCCAGCGATCGCGATCGACATAAGTTAGGACGGGGAAATTTTGAGCATAAGTCTCGGATGGTAACTGACATAGCTGGAGAATTCAAGCTCTTAAAGATTTGCGCTTGAGTCCCAGATGCTGATGGTGTCAGTTATTCTAGTTACGGCTGTAGCCTCAGAAATTCGGCTCGATCGCGACAATACATGATTCAACATTTCGCCATCCCTGCACCCGTGTGCATATAATATACGGATACAAACCAATCAGCATTTATCACTGTGACAGCACCAGGAAGTTACAAAAATACCGTAAATCTACCCCAGACTAAGTTTGACATGCGTGCCAATGCTGTCATTCGCGAACCCGAACTGCAAAAATTCTGGGCAGACGAGCAAATTTTTGAACGACTGTCACAGTCCAATCCTGGCGATATTTTTGTGCTGCATGATGGCCCCCCATACGCCAATGGTACGCTCCACATGGGTCACGCGCTCAATAAAACGCTCAAGGACATCATCAACCGTTATCAACTGCTCAAGGGACGCAAAGTCAGATATGTGCCGGGTTGGGATTGCCACGGACTACCCATCGAGCTGAAAGTGATCCAAGACATGAAGCCACCGGAGCGTCAGCGTCTCACGCCGTTGGAACTACGTCAGAAGGCAGCAGCCTTCGCGCTCAAGACAGTGGAAGCCCAAAAGATCGGCTTCAAACGGCTGGGTGTCTGGGCTGAGTGGGACAAACCCTATCTCACCCTCCAACCGGAATACGAAGCCGCCCAAATCGGTGTCTTCGGGCAAATGGTGTTGAAGGGTTATATCTATCGTGGTTTGAAACCCGTACATTGGAGTCCCAGTTCCAAGACTGCGCTGGCTGAAGCGGAGCTAGAATATCCCGAAGGACACGTCTCGCGGAGCATTTTTGCGGCATTTAAGGTCGCGCAGATTACAGATGCCTCTAGGGCGATTCTAGAGCCATATCAAGACGATTTGGCTGTTGCGATCTGGACGACAACGCCGTGGACAATTCCGGCAAATCTAGCAGTGGCGGTAAATCCCGATCTTAATTACGCGATCGTCGAAGTTACCGGACGCGAACATAATCATTATACGGGCAGCAAGTACGCGATCGTCGCTGCCGATATGGTCGATGGTTTAGCGACCAAACTAAATCTCAACCTGACGCAGCAAGCCGTAATTAAAGGCGCAGATTTAGAACACGTTACCTATAAGCATCCACTATACGATCGCAACAGTCCAGTAATTATCGGTGGTGACTACATCACGACTGAATCGGGAACAGGCTTGGTTCACACCGCACCAGGGCACGGGCAAGAAGACTATATCGTCGGGCAAAAATACGGTCTAGCAATTCTGGCACCTGTAGATGGTAATGGCAATTTTACCGATGAAGCTGGCGAATTTGCAGGTAGTAATGTCCTCGGCGATGGGAATGAATTAGTAATTCAGGCGTTAATTAGAGAGCATTCTTTAATCAAAGAAGAAGCATACCCACACAAGTATCCCTACGATTGGCGGACTAAGAAGCCAACCATCTTCCGCGCGACCGAACAATGGTTTGCATCGGTCAAGGGATTTAAAGAGGCAGCTCTTAAAGCAATTTCGGAAGTAGAATGGATTCCCGCTCAAGGTGAAAATCGGATTACGCCAATGGTGGCGGAAAGATCGGATTGGTGTATCTCCCGTCAGCGCAATTGGGGCGTACCGATTCCAGTTTTTTATGATAATGAAACTAACGAGCCATTACTTACGGAAGAGTCGATTAGTCACGTTCAAAATATCTTCCGCGAACATGGTTCAGATGCGTGGTATTCAATGTCTGTCGAGCAATTATTACCCGAATCTCATCGCCATAATGGATGCAGCTATCGGCTAGGTACCGACACGATGGATGTTTGGTTTGACTCCGGCTCCTCATGGGCGGCGGTAGCCAGACAGCGGGACAATCTAGCTTATCCAGCCGATATGTATCTCGAAGGCTCCGATCAACATCGGGGTTGGTTCCAATCGAGTTTATTAACAAGTGTCGCCAACAACGGCATCGCACCATTTAAAACCGTTCTCACTCACGGCTTCGTGCTGGATGAAAAAGGCGAGAAAATGAGCAAATCATTGGGTAATATTATCGATCCGATGGTGGTGATGGATGGTGGAAAAAATCCGCAGAAAGATCCAGCTTATGGAGCCGATATCGTGCGATTGTGGGTTTCTTCGGTAGATTATTCCAACGAAGTGAGAATCGGCCCAAATGTCCTCAAGCAACTATCCGATGCTTCCCGCAAAATTCGGAATACAGCCAGGTTCTTGCTCGGAAATCTCCACGACTTCGATCCGGCGAAAGATGCGATTCCCTACGCCAAATTAGCCGAACTCGATCGCTATATGCTGCATCGGATGAGTGTGGTATTTAGCGAAATTACCGAATCATTCGATCGCTATCAGTTCTTTAAATTCTTCCAAACCGTCCAGAATTTCTGCATCGTCGATCTGTCCAACTTCTACCTAGATATTGCCAAAGATCGGCTCTACATCAGCGCGCCCGACTCCTTTCGTCGCCGTAGTTGTCAGACAGTCCTCGCCATTGTCCTCGAAAACCTCACCCGCGCGATCGCACCTGTCCTCTGTCACATGGCAGAAGATATCTGGCAGTATTTGCCCTATCCAACCCCTTACAAGTCGGTGTTTGAGTCTGGTTGGGTCAAACTCGATTCTCAGTGGTTACAGCCCGATCTAGCCCTCACCTGGGACAAGATTCGCGACCTGCGAACAGATGTAAATAAGGTGATGGAACAAGCGCGGACAGATAAAGCGATCGGTTCGAGCCTAGAGGCGAAGGTATTACTGCAGGTGAACGATCCGACCCTCAGAGCGAAATTGGGCGCGATGTCGTTTACGGAACCTATCCCCGACCCGTCCCAGGAGGGGAATATGAGGGGAGGCGCGGTAGTTAATGCAAGTAATTCGCGGACGCCAGCGATCGATCGCTTAATCAACGCTTCACCGTTGCCAGAATTACAAGCAACATTGGTAAGTGGTAGTAATGCGATCGGGGCTTCAATTGCCACAGCGATCGAGGCTTACAATCGCGGTTGGCGATTGATTGGGAATACTTTATTGGTGTTGACTGGATTATTTGGGCTGTACATCGCGATCGGTTTGATTGATGTCGTCAATCGCATTCCCTTTGTAGAAATCACCCTCAAAGCGATCGGGTTGGTGATGAGTAGCATCTTTGTGGCGCGTAACTTATTGAATACTGAAAAACGCCAACAAACACTCGATCGGGCGATCGCTTACAAAGATCGAATCATCGGCGCACAATATCAGCCCGTGCGGACAGTATCGCTCGAACAACCTACTGGTGAGTTGGCACCTGCGCCACAACATGTCCCTGCGACAACATCCCAACCACCGCAGCTATCCAACGGCATTGACGAGTTGCGATATCTCTTCCTCGCCTCTCAAGTCGAACTAATCGATGATGCGAGTCAACTCCAAGGATTACCACATCAAAGCACTGTTGAGGGTGGCAAAATCGGCGTAGTAAATGCCGATGGTACCAAATGCGATCGCTGTTGGAACTATTCACCGACTGTCGGTCAAAATAGCGAACAGCCATTAATCTGCGATCGCTGTGTCGATGCTTTGGCGGGTAAGTTCTGACAGTAACATCATCAATCGACAACTCCCTGAAAATCTAAAATATCGAATCCAGGCTGATAAGAATTGGCATCAAAACTGTCATTAATATTCTCCTCCCGAAAAAGTCTCAGCATTCGATTGGCTTGGGCTTTTTGCGTCGCGATTCGTTCTTCAGGCGCAATCGCATTTAGCCACTCAACTCTGGCATTAGCCGCTGCTCTGGTTTTGCTGGGGGCACCAATCCCCCAGACGGCTCCATTATTGGGATCGTAATATGTGCCAATGTAGCGCAGCGTCAACGAAATTCGCGGCTCGTCTAGAGTGTTAGCTTATCCTAAAATTAAATAGAGTACAGCAAATTACTCAAGGACTTTTACAAATAGATGAGTTAATTAATACGCTAATATAGCAACCGCAAAGGCGATTAGGGCAGCGATCGATCGAGAATTCCGAAACAATCAAATTTAATTACAAAAACAGGCAGACTCGATCGAGTCTGCCTGTTTTTGCTAATAGCTAATTATCGAAATTTCGATGTTAACTAATTATCTACTCGCCGACTGGGGCTAGTAAATCGGGTGTTGCTTTAGCGAGAATGTCCTGCTTGGGAGTGACGATCGCTTTACCATCTTCGCCGATATCGACGATCGAGGTATCACCATCTTTGAGACGACCGGAGAGCATTTCCTCGGCGAGGATGTCTTCTAGTAAGCGCATAATTGCCCGACGGAGTGGACGCGCACCGTATGCAGGGTTGTAACCTTCGTCGATGAGTCGATCCTTGAAGCGATCTGTGACTTCGAGCTTGATTCCCTGCTCGGTCAGGCGACCGAATAGATCCTTGAGCATAATGTCGGCGATCTCTTTGACTTCTGGCTTGGTGAGCTGTTGGAAGACGATGATTTCATCCAAACGGTTGAGGAACTCTGGACGGAAGTAGTTTTTGAGTTCTTCGTTGACCAAGCTGCGGATCCGGTTGTAAGTTGCTTCGGTTTTGTTGTCCGAGAACTCGAATCCGAGACCACCACCACCTTTTTCGATCACTTTGGAACCCACGTTCGAGGTGAGGATGATCATGGTGTTCTTGAAGTCTACAGTGCGTCCTTTGGCATCGGTGAGGCGACCATCTTCTAAAATTTGCAGGAGCATATTGAAGATGTCGGGGTGCGCTTTCTCGATTTCATCGAATAAGACGACGGTGTAAGGACGACGACGAACGGCTTCGGTCAGTTGACCTCCTTCGCTGTAGCCGACATAGCCTGGAGGCGAACCGATCAGTTTGGAGACGGTGTGACGCTCCATGTACTCGGACATATCCAAGCGGATCATCGAGTCTTCGGAACCGAAGAAGTAGTTTGCCAGAGCTTTGGTTAGCTCGGTTTTCCCAACTCCAGTCGGGCCTGAGAAGATGAAACTGGCGATCGGACGGTTGGGATTTTTCAAGCCCACCCGAGCGCGACGGATGGCGCGGGAGACAGCTTTGACAGCCTCTTCTTGACCGATCAACCGCTGATGGAGAGTTTCTTCCATATTGAGCAGTTTGACGGACTCAGATTCGGTGAGCTTGCTCACAGGTACGCCTGTCCAAGAAGCGACGATGTGCGCGATGTCTTCTTCGGTGACTTCGGGCATCACGCGATCTTCGGTTTCATCGGCAGCTTTTTTGGTTTGCGCGATCGTTTTGATCTCGGCTTTGATTTCGATTTCGCGGTCTTTGAGAGCACCTGCTTTATCAAAATCTTGAGAGCGGACGGCTTCGTCTTTCTCTTTGAGCACTTTGCGTAACTCTTTGTCCAACTCTTTTGCTGCTGCGGGGAGTTGGGAATTGAGCAAGCGAACGCGGGAGCCAGCTTCGTCCATTAGATCGATCGCTTTGTCAGGCAAGAAGCGATCGGCGATATAACGATCGGCTAGTTTTGCGGCAGCTTCGAGCGCGAGATCGGTGATCTTGAGCTTGTGGTGCTGTTCGTAGCGTTCGCGCAGACCGTGCAAGATTTCGATCGTTTCGTCTACACTAGGTTCGCCGACCATTACTGGTTGGAAGCGACGCTCTAGTGCTGCATCCCGTTCGATGTGCTTGCGGTACTCGTCGAGAGTGGTCGCACCGATACATTGCAGTTCGCCCCGTGCTAGCGCAGGTTTGAGGATATTTGCCGCATCGATCGCGCCTTCAGCCGCACCAGCACCGATCAAGGTGTGGACTTCATCGATCACTAGGATGACGTTTCCGGCTTGGCGGATTTCATCCATGATTTTCTTGAGGCGTTCTTCAAATTCACCACGATATTTAGTACCAGCGACTAATAATCCAATATCGAGGGTGACAACGCGCTTATCTTCAAGGATATCGGGGATATCTTGATTGGCGATGCGTTGGGCTAAACCTTCAGCGATGGCTGTTTTACCAACACCTGGTTCGCCAATTAAGACGGGGTTGTTTTTAGTCCGGCGTCCGAGGATTTGGATCACGCGTTCGATTTCCTTAGCTCGACCGACTACGGGGTCCAATTTACCGTCGTGTGCCATTTGAGTGAGGTTGGAACCAAACTCATCTAGTGTTGGAGTTTTGTTGCTACCACCCGATCGACCGCCAGCGGTTGCTGTAGCAGTTTCCGAGGTTTCGCCGAGCATCCGAATTACTTGAGTCCGAACTTTGGTTAAGTCCACACCCAGGTTTTCGAGGACGCGTGCTGCAACGCCTTCACCTTCGCGGATCAAGCCGAGTAGTAGGTGTTCTGTGCCGATATAGTTGTGTCCCAGTTGGCGGGCTTCTTCTAGAGATAGCTCTAAAACACGCTTCGCTCTGGGGGTGAAGGGGATTTCAACGGCTACAAAACCCGAACCACGTCCGATAATTTTCTCAACTTCGATTCTTGCGTCTTTGAGGTTGATGCCCATCGACTTCAAGACCTTTGCTGCTACGCCAGTACCTTCGCCAATCAATCCTAAGAGGATTTGCTCTGTACCGACGAAATTGTGCCCCAGGCGACGTGCTTCTTCCTGGGCCAGCATGATTACTTTAATGGCTTTTTCTGTAAAGCGTTCAAACATGGCTGTTTTCCATCCCCTGCTTTGTCCTGTGTCATTAAATCTTAACACAGTAATTTTGCCGATTGGGAATACTTATTTTGGCGATTGGGTTCGGTAATAACTACCATTGTTGGGGGGGAGGGGATCGGGTACTACCAAGATACTTCTAAGGATAGATAGCTTTTTTTCGATCGTTACTGTTTACATTTGGAGTGTTCGCTATAAACACCGATCGGGTAGGTACTTAGGCAGTCATTGTGCTAAATAATCGTAGAATCAGCCCATACATTCCTTAACTTGACCCTTATCGGGAAACGAGCTAAAACCCCCGCTTTCAAGCGTGGGGATGTAAGCGGTCGCGGCTTTAGCCGCCTAGAAACGATGCCACGGCTTTAGCCGCAGGATGCGCTCAAGAATAGTACTAGTGTTGCCAAGTTACTTATCTTATGATATGATACTCGTCATAAATGCAGTCAATCAGACATCCCCAATGCTCGTATTTGAGTACAAAGCATCCGGCAAATCTAGTCAGTTCAGCGCAGTTGAAGAGGCGATTCGGACAGTCCAGTTCATCCGCAACAAAGCGATTCGGCTTTGGATGGATGGCGGTGCAAAGTCTTGTTACGATCTCAATAAATACTGTGCTGTGCTGGCTAAAGAGTTTCCGTTTGCCAACCAACTCAATTCGATGGCACGTCAGGCAGCGGCTGAACGTGCTTGGGCATCAATTCAACGTTTCTATGACAACTGTAAAGCAAAGGTTTCTGGTAAGAAAGGGTTTCCTCAATTTCAGAAAGATTGCCGTTCGGTTGAATATAAAACGTCGGGATGGGCGTTAAGTGATGACCGCAAATCGATTACTTTCACTGACAAGAAAGGAATCGGCAAGTTAAAACTCAAAGGAACCAGAGATCTAAACTTCTACCAACCCGACCAAATCAAACGGGTCAGACTGGTAAAAAGAGCAGATGGGTACTATGTTCAATTCTGCATTTCTGTAGATCGGACAGAGATTTTACCAGCCACTGGTAACACGATTGGATTAGATGTAGGAATTGCTAGTTTCTATACTGACTCAAACGGCTTGGAGGTTGAAAATCCCAAGTTTTACCGAGCTGGTGAAGTGAAGATGAAACGGGCACAACGCTTGGTTTCTCGCAAGGAAAAGGGCAAGAACAACCGTAAGAAATCTCGAATTAAGCTAGGTAGAATCCATCTTAAAATAAGTCGGCAACGTAAAGACCATGCTGTGAAATTAGCACGGTGCGTAATCAGATCTAACGAGTGCGATTCGTTCGCTTTAAACCTACAAAGGAGGACAAGCGGCATTTGCTTGGGTAATCCATTAAGGATTGAGTTCGCACTTTAATCCCCAGCAGATGACAACTATATAACCTTATTGGTGAGTAGTATTAT
>NZ_JBGSPA010000015.1:0-25270 GCF_041738855.1 Chamaesiphon sp.
TAAGATTCTCTTTCAACTTATTGCCTTTGTCTCCAACCAACAGCAAACCGAACCTGCGGATACGGTGGATGCTCAGATCTCCCAATTGATGGCATATTTACGCACTACTCGCTGTTTGATTGTCTTCGATAATTTTGAATCTATACTCGCGCATGGCGGTTATCGTGAGGGTTATGCTGGGTATAGCGAACTCCTGCGCCGGATTGCGACCGAACATCATGCTAGTTGTTTAATATTAACCAGTCGGGAAAAGCCCAAAACTTTGATTCATTTAGAAGGAGAATCTGGGGCAGTTTGCACGTTGGATTTACTTGGTTTGAGCGATCGCGAGGTGCAAGAGATCGGTACTGCTAATAGTTGCCATGCTAATGTCTCGATCGATTGGCATCAATTACAACAATCTTATTCTGGCAACCCGTTAGCGATTAAAATTGCGGCGACGACAATTCGGGATTTATTTGATGGTAGCGTGAGCGCGTTTTTAGCACAGGGGGTAATTCTCTGCAATGGGATCGATGCTTTATTGAGCCAACAATTCGATCGATTGTCAGAGATCGAGCAACAGGTATTGTACTGGTTAACGATCGGGCGTGAAGCCGTATCGATCGCCGAATTGTTAGCCGACTTCATTCCTATCGGTTATCGATCGCAACTATTAGCCGCGTTACAATCATTAGATCGGCAAAGTTTAATCGAAAAAAGTTTTGGTTGCTTTACCTTGCAACCAGTGGTGATGGAATATGTCACAGCCGTATTTATCGATAAAATCTGTGCAGAAATTACGACTTTAGATGTGACAATCTTCAATAGTCATGCACTGATTCAGGCTCAGGCAAAAGACTATGTGCGCGAGAGCCAAGTGCGGATGATTTTAGTTCCGCTGGTCGAAAGACTCATGGGTAAATTGCGATCGAAATTAGAGATTAAAAATCAATTAGATCGATTATTAGTGAAACTGCGATCGGAATTTGCTGGTACCGACGGCTATGCAGGTGGCAATTTAATTAACCTGTTGCGGCACTTGCACATCGACTCGACTGGCTACGATTTTTCCGAGTTGTGTATTCGGCAAGCCTATCTGCTCGGCATGAATTTACACGATACTAATTTTGCAAACACCGATTGGGCCAACTCAGTTTTTACCGAAACCTTCGGCAGTATTCACTCTGTCGCCTTTAGTCCAGACGGTCGCTGGTTGGCTAGCGGTGATTTTAACGGCGATATTCGGTTGTGGGATGCCCGCACACATCAACTGCGATCGATCTTGCGCGGTCACACCAATTGGTTACGAGCGTTGACTTTCAGCCCCGATAGTCGAACGCTAGCCAGCGGTGGTTTTGACTGCACCATCCGTCTCTGGGATGTTAATACTAGTGAGTGCTTGCGGACATTTGCCGATCGGACACAGGCGATCCGATCGCTGGCATTCAGTCCCGACGGCAACATCTTAGTCAGTGGCAGTGACGATATGTTAGCCAGCGGTAGCAATAACTGCACCGTGAGACTCTGGGATGTGAATACTGGTGAATGCTTACAGAAATTCGCCGACTCTACCGAAGCAATCTACTCAGTAGCGTTCAGTCCTGACGGTCGAACCATTGCCAGTGGCGATGCCAATTCAAGTATTCGGTTTTGGAATATCCACAAAGAACGATGCGTTGGAACATGGGAGACTCATCAAGGCAAAGTCTTTGCAGTAGCATTTAGTCCAGATGGTCGAACCATTGCCAGCGGGGGGGATGATGCTACCGTCAAACTCTATAATGCCAGTACTGGCGAGTGTTTGAGAACTTGTTTGGGACATAGCGACGGATTGAAGTCGGTAATCTTTAGTCAAGATGGTCAAACGCTCATCAGCGGTGGCAAGGATCGCAACATCAAGCTGTGGGATGTTGGGACGGGACGGTGTTTAAAGACGCTGGTTGGGCATGAGGATTGGATCTGGTCGATCGCTTGTGATTCGACTCATCAGATCGTGGCTAGTGGTAGTGAAGATCGCACGGTTAGACTCTGGAGTCTGATTACTGGCAAGTGTCTGAGAGTTTTCCAGGGCTATGCAAATACGATCTATGCGATGGCTTTTGTCCCCCCACCTCTACCAGATATTGCCGCTCCTCAAGCGGTGCTAGCCACTGGATACTTTGGCGGAGCATTACGACTCTGGAATATCCAGGACGTTGGCGTAGCCTCCCCTTCGGGGAATCGATCTACGAGTTTGAGCGGTCATAATAGTTCCATCAGAACGGTAGCCTTCAGTCCAGATGGTCAACTCCTTGCTAGTGGGGGGAACAGTGACAACCCAATTATCAAACTTTGGCGCGTCCGGGATGGCCAGTGCTGTCACATTTTAACCGGACATACCGATGGCTTGTGGTCGGTGGCATTTAGCCCCGACGGTCGAATCCTGGCCAGTAGTAGCCCAGACCATACGATTAGACTGTGGAGTACTTTGACTGGTGAGTGTCTCCAGATTTTAGCAGGGCATACAGATTGGGTCACATCGGTCGCCTTTATTGCCTCACCACCGATGCTGGTGAGTGGGAGTAGAGATCGCACGATTAGAATTTGGGATATCCAGACGGGTGAATGTATGCGTACTTTACAGGGGCAGCAGCTAGGGCTTGTCTCGATCGCGGTGAGTCCTAATGGAGATATTTTGGCCAGTGGTAGTGTCGATCGTACCGTGGCTCTTTGGAATATTAATACTGGTGAATGTTTCCAAGTTTTGCCCGGTCATCAAGCGTTCGTTTGGTCGGTGGCTTTGAGCACCGATGGAAGATGGTTAGCCAGTGGTAGCTATGACGGTACCGTCAGGCTCTGGGATGTACATAGCGAGAAATGTCTAAGGATCTTACAGGGGCATACGCATGGTGTTTTCGCAGTGGCGTTTGTGCCACACTACAACAAGGATTTTGCTAATCGGCAGTTGCTTGCTAGTACTGGTACTGATGCCACTATTAGATTCTGGGATGTTGCCACAGGTGAATGCGTCAAAATCATTCGATCGCCGCGACCCTATGAGGGATGAATATTCGGGGCATCCAAGGATTGACTACTGCCCAGCAGGAGAATTTAACAGCTTTGGGAGCGACCCTATAGAATCCATTTGAAGTCTCTGTAGATTTAAAATTATGATTACTCCAATACAAAGTTGAAGGGGATCGTTTAGGGCAATCGATTTGCAGGAATAACATCGAACGCTTAACAGACAACCTCTCGGCGGTCAGTGTGCATGGGCGTTGTTGTGCTGCATTGCCAACCCCTGTAGACTACTTTACATGACCAACCGACGATCGCCATACCATTGACTCAAATCCTGTTCAATTTCATCCAGGATGGAGATCGCATCCATGATTGATTTTGCCTCACTTGCCAACGAAGCAAACACCAACTCAACCCGCTGTTGATAGTCTCGTGGACACAGCCTAAAACTGTTGGCAACCGCCACTGCGCCTTTCTCATTCAATAAGTACTCTTCATTGAGTGCAAATAATACCTGATTCATACAAGCCACGCTGCGGAAACAACAACCTGCTGCATAGGCAACATCCTCGCGTGCAACAGCCTTTCCCGCAATGAACAGCGAAAAACTAATTTCCCATGCAAACTTATTAATTGTTGCTTGTTTAAGCTGACTTGGATAGGGAGTTGTCCTAACTTTTAAACCGTCTAAAACACTACACGGATCGTGAAGTGGCAGACAAATGGCGACTTCACCCATATAAATAGAGGATACAAAGCCGTGGGGATGACCGGGCTGGTAATCAATCGTGATTTGTCCAGCATGGCATTCGTCAATGACACAGCTAACCCGATCGACATCACGATAGAGAAAATCCACGGGCATATCTTTAATCTTGAGCCAACCACCACCATTAATCCATTTTCCCCATCCACCAATTGGTGTAATCAGATTGGGACGATGATTATCATCAAGTTCGCAAGCAAGTTGATTGAGAGCAATTACATCGATGGGATTGTCTGGTAGGTAATAAATTCCTAAATCCACATCTGACTTCGGGGTGTGATTCCCTCTTGCGCGAGAACCTCCGAGTGCTACAGATGCAATCCCCTCAATTGACTGCAAATGTTCGACTACATCATGAATAAAGTCAGGTAATTGCTGATTCATAATTAGCTTTACCTCGATTGAGTATTGAGCGTTGAAATTACAATTGGAAATCTTAAGAATTTTAACAGTACCCTTTAGGGCTATTTACAGCACTTCCGGCTGTCATGAGGTACATTTTTTTATCCTTAGCCTACTTGCTGACTAACTTTCAGGAATTAGGCTGTACCTGATAGCTGACGGAAATGCTGTAATTATAAATTTAAAGAGACTTTTCCATTACGTAATTAACAAAACTTTCCCCCCGATGAGTCACCTCTTGCTCTTTAACCACTGAAAAACCCATGCGCTGGAAAAACGACTTGGCAGTAATGCTTGCCTCAGTAAATAATCGGCTCACTGACAACTCCACTGCTTTTGCTTCAATTGCCTGATAGATTTGTCTGCCTACGCCGCAACGTTGATAGTTTTTGTGGCAGTAAAAGCAGTCGATATGACCATTCGGTTCTAGCTCTCCAAACCCAGCGATCGCACCCTCGTCATCAGCAACATAGGTGAATCGGCTCGAACACACCTCTACCCAGTTTCTAAAGTAGATATCTTCAGGTGCCCACGCCTTAACCTGACTGCTTGAGTAATCGCGGACATTAATTTCACGAACTGTTTCATGGAACAGTCGCGCTATTTGTTCGGCATCCTGTGTTTCAAACAACCGGATCTCAATCATAATTGTACTCCTTTTCTAGATCGCAATTCACGTCGCATCACAAGTTCGCCGTTCTCTTCTTGTCCGGTATAAACAAAACCCATCTTTTCGTAGAACGAACCAGGACCACCTTTGGCTGGCACACAACTTGTTTCAACAGCATCCGCTCCAGGGCGCGTCTTGACGTGTGCGAAGAACAAATCTAACGCCTTTCGCCCGTAACCACGTCCCTGGTATTGCTCGTCGAGCATAAAACGCCAAAGAAAGTACTCTTGCCGAACTACGTCGTCTTCCAACATCAAAAAACCGACTGGCACATCACCAGCGTAGATTGCGCGGAACCAAGCAACGTCTGGATTAAAATGTGCTTCTGCAATAGACATGGCGTTGGATGCTACGAATTGCTCTTGGTGTGGGGCTACCTTTAAGCGGAGGAGATCGCGCCAGTTGTCCTTAGTTATCTCGCGCAGTGTTACTTCAATGCTGGACTCGGACATACAGATTATCCTCACTAATATCGATCGATTTCTACTAAAGAGATTTCAAATGGGTTCTATAGAATCCACTGGCGATCTTTTAGGGCGACGATCGGTGATGGGCATTGTTAAACAGTTTCATTGAGATTACAGACCATCAGACAAAGCTGTCCGTATACTGGTACGTGATACTCTCGTAAGATGTGAAAGCCAGCCTTGGCATAGGCTCGCTGTGCAAATAGATTCTGGACGCTAGAACTTAAGCCCACCAACGGCACATCTCCTCTGTGGCGAAGCTGTGACACCAATAGCAGCAGTGCTTTTGGGCCAATTCCTCGACCCACAAACGCTCGATCGCCAATTAGCAGATCGACATCAACAGATCCGGCTGGGATCTCGTACAGACCGACTGAATCTAGAACTTCACGCGACACAGACTGCCACCGAATATAGCCAACAGATCGACCATCAACGGCGATTAGCGATCGATTGCCACTTGGCGGTGGATTGGCTGCCCAGGCAATATGGTCTTCAGGTTCGGGATACCACATTGCGACATGAGGAGCAGTCATCCAATGTCTCAGTAGCTCGACATCAGTGCTGGAGAAGCGGGTTAGGGTGACATTGGATTCCATAAATGAATGGTTTTTCATGGTGTTTGGAATAATGGGAATAGCTAGTTGAAATTAGTAACTACAAATCGATTTACAAAGATTGCCGCAAGATTGAGATCGATCGGATCGGCATTCAATTTATTTGCTTGTTGCCGACCAGATCTTCATACCTGCGCCAGCAAAACCAATGCCGAAGATTACTCCAGATAGGACAAACAATAGATTCAGACCTGGGATAAAATAACCCATGAATCCAACGAGCGTCGAAAGTACCCACAAGACCGATACCCAATGGGGGAGTTTTCTAGCAATCCAAGAGCCAACGGCAAACAAGCTCATACCTACTGTAAATATTGATGCACCGATCGGATATAGATTAGTTCCAGATATCGATCCAGTCCGAATGATGGCAATACCAACGATCGCAAAGATAAATCCATAGACCCCCCACAATCGAGATTCCTGATGCTGAAAACTATAAATACCCATAATTCCAAATAAGAGGGAAATATCGGTCAACAGGTACAGGATAGAGGTCGTTATATTAGGATTACTACTGGACAAAAACGAATTTATGCCGCGTAAAATTCCGGCAACGATCGCGGCAAGTCCGCCTAATCGAATTAGATTTGTACTAGACATTTTATCTATCTCCCATACTATTTTATGGAGTCTGTTCTACGGTCAATCCGATTTCTTGTCCGTAAGATAGTTCGAGCGTATGACCGTCTGGATCTCTTAAAAAAGCCCAGTAGCCAATTGGATATCCAGAATCTTTGGGTTCTTGTAGCAGCACCCCTTCCTGTTTGGCTTTGTCGCACAGAGCATCGATAAATTCCCGACTTTGACACCCAACTCCCAGATGTGCGAGGGGAGAAAGAACCGACTGCACCGAACTTGTCTGAATCAGCACGATAACAAAAGGACGAGTGCGGTCTGACAGCCATACCACCGCAACACCTGTTTCTGTATCGATGCGACGATGAATTACTTGCATTTGGGCGTAGACAGCGTAAAACTGAATACTGCGATCGAGATCTGTAACAGGGAGTGCGATATGAGTTAGGCCGAGATCGATCGTCATAATTTACCTCTCAATTTAGCTAGAGATGATATTTATCCGGCTCCACGACGACCCACAACAATTGGCTGGTGAAGAATTCCGTCTAACCTTTGGATATTTGTGAAGCCGACCTGCTGAAAAAGAGACATCAGCCGCTCGACGGTAATCGCATAGTAGCGATCTAAGCCAGCAGTAACGCCAGCGGGATTCCCCGCCCTCGCCTCACGCACAAAATACATTGCAACATCATAAACATCATCGCTCCAATCGCGAGTTTGAAACACGAAGTAACGATCGCTGCCGCGATCTCGGAATCCATAGGGCAACATCTGTGGGGACGATCGATCCTCATCCTCACGGTAGTCGCGCAGGTTGACGATCGCGATTCCATCCGTCCGCAAGCAGTTGTATAAACCTTGGAGTGCGATCCGGACTTCATCTTCTCCAGGGAGGTGTGGCAGCGAGTTGTCGGCACTTAACACCACATCAAAGCCGGAACCATGAACTTCGGTACACTGTCGCATATCTGCCACTTTGAAGGTCATTTCGAGTCCGCGTGAGATCGCTTCTGTGCGTGCCCGATCGACTGCTGCTGCCGATAGATCGGATGCCGTCACGGTATGTCCCAGGGCTGCGAGTCCCAGTGCTTGCGTGCCAATACCGCAAGAAACATCCAGAATCGATCGGGGTGCCGAACCCATTAAAGTAGTGACGACATCGTTCAATGCGTCTGCTTGCTGTTTAATGGCTTCGTCCCAGTTGGGATAAATGAGGTGATAAAGACTGGCAATGTCATCGTACATAATCAATGTATTTTTTAGTCAAGAGATAGTAAGCGATCGCGATTAAAACTATTTCATTAGCCGAGATTACCAACACCAATTAATCGAATAGCGCCAACGAACGAATCGAGGTTTTTGAAGTTGGAGATTGTCTGTATTTCCTCGATCGAGGTAGGTTAGCCTAACCATCTAGCACTGGTTTTTTATCCTTTCTTTGGGTGTGCTTAATCTAACCTGTAAACCCTTACACTCTCCTGTTCGTTTGGGTCATTGCGCGAGACTAAGGCGATCGCCGCTTCGGTACTGCTCAAGTTGACAGGTTGATGCGGTACACCTTCAGGAATAAAGATAAAATCACCCTCTTTATTGATTACAGATTTAGATAGGTTTTCGCCATAAAAAGTTTTCACGTTGCCTTTCAATAGATAAATCGCTGTTTCAAATCCATGATGAAAATGAGGCTCGGCTTTTGCGGCAGGTGGGATAACCACAATATTCATCGAGATCCCGCTTGCACCAGCCGTTTTGCCAGAAATACCAACATAGTTCGGCAATTTTTGAATCGTGTCGATTGTTTCTGAAGGTCTGACAGTAATAATGTCTCGATCGAAGTTCATTGAGTCACCTCGTATATTAATAATTGGCTTGGAATAGTGGAAATGGTTAGTTAAAGTTTGGGTGGAAATCGATTCACAAAGATTGCTCCCAAATTGAGAAAGATTGAGATCGATTGTAGATTTCGGTATCCGACCAATTTTCCAAGCAAAAGTGACGATCTGCTTTGGCATAATAGTCCGTGGTGTCGGGGTCTGCGGGATTCCAGGGGTAATCGATCGTGGGCGATCTCAGCAGACAATTCATTAAGTCGGTTTCGATATCGGAGAGCGATCTGTTTTTGCGTGTGTGTGGCATAATTTTTGTCTGGTAAAAGATTGGTTAATTTGCTCGAATCATGAATGGTCATCTGTCAGTTATCGGTTGGGTTGATGTCGGTATCAACTTGCTCCATGTCTTTTAGAATATCTGCTCCCAGCTAGTTTGACAGCCAGAAAAGATCGGAGAAAATTTGCTATCAACGATTCTCTACGAGAGGCTACGCCAACGGAAAAGATCGGAAAAGTTGAATGTATGGCAACTGCTAAGGTCGTTAAGAAATCTTGCTCCAGAGGCTACGCCAACGGTTGAGGTATCCATCTTAAAAAACATCGATTTTCGTGCCGCTCGGTAATTTCTGCGCCCAAGCAATGATAGAAAGCAAGTCCGCGAAGATTGCGAGCATCGGCATTCCAGGCAATATGGGTGCAATCATTTTCTCTGGCAATTCCAGCGAGCCGCTCCATTAATGCCGCTCCTGCGCCTTGACTTCGGCGATCTTCATCTACATAAAGATCGTCGAGCCAAATACTTGGCTGACCGACAAATGAAGAACACCTAAATCCATACAACGCGAACCCGATCGCACGTCCTGAATCTTCTGCAAGCAAAACGTAAGAAAATGGGATTTTACCGAAAAGTGTTTTGCGTGTTTTTTCTTCAGTTGTCTGCAAAATTCCAGAAAATGCGCCAATATTGCGATCGAATTCTGCTTTCTTTTGGATGAATGAGAAAATGAGCGATACATCATCAGGATTAGCAATTCTAACTTTCATTACTTACTCACCTATCCGCATCCGACGTAGCAACGATCGCGCGAGCGACTCTTCTCGTAACACAATATCTAATTTACCCTGCATCCCCACCCTCACGGAACAGGATTTTGTTGCTTGCTTTAGGGCTAAAGTTTGGGGTTGAATCGTCACGGCATATAACGTCGGTTGGCTCAACTGTGTGACGTTCGCGTAGCGTCCGCCGTGCGGAATCGAATCAGTCATCATTACAGGCTGGGTGGCGATCGTGGTTACTTGCCCTTTTAACGTCCCAAACTCACCAGCAGGACAAGCTGTAACGCGCATTTGAGCAATTTGCTGTGGTGCGATTCGATCGATCTCGTCCGCAGGAACGAGTGCTTGAATGGTGCGATCGGGAGTGACGATCGCGTTTGTCTGTGTGGTGCTGCGATAGGGGATTTCGATCGTAAGGGCGAGTACACCTCCGAGCAAAGCCACTACACCAAGGCTGCCAAACCGCGCCCACGGGCTGAGTGGGGGTAGAAGATCGTTTAAATTGGGCAATAAATTATATGTCATTGAATTAACCTCTAATACCTACAAAGACTTCTTTTGCTAGCACAAACCCGTTGCCCTCACCCCGCAGTCACCTCCGGCTCCTGCTCCCCTCTCCCAAGCTTGGGAGAGGGGTTGGGGGTGAGGGCAAATAACCTGTGCTTGTAAATCGGATTTGGGATAATTTGATAAATCGCCCCTACGGTGTCAAGGCCAATTCTGGTGTCAAAAACGATCGATGCAATCCTTCTCGCCGCCGCAATTGAGCTGGCGTACCTTGACTCACCACCTGCCCTTGCTCTAGCATCACCACCCAATCGCAAGCCCCAATTACCTGGGGACGATGGCTGATTAATATTGTCGTTTGCCCCCGTCGATGCTGCTGCAATCGTTCCAATAACATTGCCTCACTCACCGGATCGAGTGCTGACGTGGATTCATCCAAAATCAAAATTGCTGGATTGGCTAACAATGCCCGCACGATCGCTAATCGTTGCCGTTGCCCCCCCGATAGATTCGCCCCAAACTCACCTAACACCGTTTGATACTTGTCTGGCAATTGCTCGATAAACTCATCTGCCCCGACCATCTCACAAGCCCTCACGATTTGCTCGAAACTCACCTGGGGATAGCTAAAGCGGAAATTATCGACGATCGATCGACTCCAAAAATGGGCATCTTGGGGCACCAATACCACCTGCTGCCGCAAACAATCTAATGCCAGATCGCCTCGATTCTCGTGCCGAGACGCTTCGCGATCGTAAATCCCATAGCGAATATTGCCGGATTGCGGTTGGTACAAGCCCGATAGCAATTTCGCTAACGTACTTTTGCCGCAACCCGATCGACCGATTAACGCCGTCATACATCCACCAGGAATCGTCAAATCCAAATCCTGTAACAAATCCACTCGCCCCGAATGATGAAATCGCAATCGATCGCAGTAAATATCCGCCGTTGCTGATAGCTCTATCCAAGGTTTGTGGGCATCTGGCGCGTCTTCTGGAGACGCATCCATCACCTCACCCAAGCGTTGCAAAATCACTTGAGCGCGAATGAATTCATCCACAATCCCGATCGCGGCTAACAAGAACCCAAAGAAATTCCCACTCATGCCGCTATAAGCCAACAACTGCCCCACACTCAACCGCTGACTAATCACCAAATAACTGCCCAACCACAACAGCCCGATACTCACCAAACTCGATAAAATGCCCGTCACTGTGCCGCTATACAGTTCCAACTTCATCGTCCCCCAACCCAAATGCGCCAACCGACTGAAATTCGCTTGATATTCCTGCCAAGCTTGAGGGGTCGCCTGGGTGGTTTTTAGCACCTGAACGCCTTGCACGGTTTCGACGAGAAAGCCTTGATTCTCGGTGCCTTGAATAATCAGATCGCGAGTTTTCTGGCGAATCGCTGGTAAGAAGAGAAAATTAACGCCAACCAGCACCGCAAACATCGCTGTCGAGGCAATCGTTAACTCCCAACTATAAAACAGCATCAATGCTAACGAGACTACGGCAATAAAAAACTGACTGGGCAAACCTAATACTAACTGTGCCACTAATGAATGCACCGCCGACACGTCTGCAATCCGGCTGACTACCTCACCACTGCGTCGCCCTTCAAAATAGGACAGCGGTAAATGCAATAGCTTCTGTCCATATTCCAGCACCAATCCCATCTGCAATCGTTGCCCAAAATAGCCAATTAACTGCGCCTGAATCAGATTAACAACACTCCGAATCAGCGTCATCACCACCACACCCACAGCCACTATCAGCAGCAATTCTGTATCGCCCCGCACCAATACATCATCCGTCAACAACTGCATCATCAACGGCGAAGCCAATGCCAGTAAACCGATTACGACGTTTAAACCGATCGCTTGCACCAACAAACCTCGATCGGGCCATACGCGTTTGACAAATTTGCCAAACCCCGTTTGCTTGTCCTCCGTCTGTTGGTATAACACCTCTGTCGGTGAGAGTAACAGCATCACCCCATTCGTCCAGCCAGACATCAATTCCGCCTCACTGAGATAGCGCAATCCAATACTGGGGTCGGCGACAATATATCGATTGCGGCGATTTTTGCCGTAGATAACGACCCAGTGATAGCCCTTCCAATGGACGATCGCAGGCATTGGCACCTGCGTCAGATTAGCTAAAAGTTGGGGCGAGGCTTTGACGTGGCGCGTTTGGAAACCGAGGGATTCGGCACCTCTACCGAGTCCGAGCAGAGTGGTGCCGCGCGATCGGGTGCCTGCTAGTTCGCGAATGCGACCGATGCTGAAGTTGCGACCGTGAAATTTTGCAATGGTGGCGAGGCAGGCGGCACCGCAGTCTTCTTCGGATTGTTGGAGAATGAGTGGATAGCGCATGGGAATGTGGTGGAAATGAAGGGCATAATGACAAAGTTGCGCTCTCCATAAATCCCTATTTTTCAGGGATTTAGGGGATATTGCCAGCGTGACGATCGCAGGTTAATTAGTAACCTGGTACGTCACATCGTAGGTAGAGCCACCAGCGCTAACACGCTGGGTCTGTTGACCGTTGCTAGAGGCACTAAAACTGCCAACAGGGCGGCGAACAAGACTATGATTGTCGAACAAGACAACGTTCGCTGTCCCATTGAAGTTCACACCAATACCAACATTGGCAACACTGTCAGTCCGCATAAAGCGACGGAAATTCTGACGCTCACGATTAATGTCGAAAGACAGGTTGTCAGAACCACCACCAGCCTGAATACAGCGAACTAGCAGAATATTAATCCGCTTGCCGCCTTCGAGCATTTGAGCTTGGTCTGCGGTCAATTCTGTAAATAGAGATTCGGGGAGAAGATTGAGGTTAGATTTAGAGAAAGTCATGATGTTTTTTCTTGGTAAATGATGGGTTTATTTGTGGAGATCGGACAAAATTAACGAGCGACTAACTCGTAAACTTGTCATTACTCCGTTCGCGTTGGCGTTTAGTCTGCCGTAGCGGCGCACGCTCGGCGGGTGTCCCGCCGTAAAAAGCGCGACAAGACAGGCACAGCGTCGGCTTTGCCGAATCGATCGGAAGATTACCACCTCTGTCCGCTCTGATGCAGGGTTTAGCCTGCCTTTGGTAGCAATAAAGTGGAGGAAGCGATAGAAACTCCACATCTTGTCGTAAATAGCGATCGGTCGAGGTTGATACTGTCTGCATCTGTGACATCGCTCTCCTTCGAGATGCAGCAAGGGGACACAACGGTAAAACTCCCCGCCAGCAGATATTTTAGACTGTTCGATCCGTTGAGGGTCGATTGCCAGAGTTACGATCGCACGTTAATTAGTAACTTGGTACGTCACATCGTAGATCGAGCCACTACCGCTAATCCGCTGGGTCTTTTGACCATTACTATTACTGGAGACATCAAAACCGCCCACAAGGTGAGCAACAGAATTATCGTAGAAGCGAACAGTTGCTGTCCCGTCGAAGTTCTCAGCTACACCAACATTGGCGACACCGCCAGTCTGCATACCGATCTTGCGACGCATAACCTCCTGACCATTAATTCTGAAAAACAGCTTGTCAGAACCATTGCTAGCCTGAATACAGCGAACGGACAGAATCGTAATCCGCTTGCCGCCTTCGAGCATTTGAGCCTGGTCTGTTGTCAATTCTGTAAACAGAGATTCTGGTAGAAGATTGAGGTTAGATTTAGAGAAAGTCATGATGTTTTTTCCTAGTAAATGATGGGTTAATTTGTAGAGATCTGACAAAATTACCGAGCTACTAACTCGTAAACTTGTCATTGCTCCGTTCGCGTTGGCGTTTAGCCTGCCGTAGCGGCGCGCGTATCTGCTGACGCAGAGGCTTCGCCAACGGAGGGTGTCCCGCCGTAAAAAGCGGATGCAACCACGCGGAGGTTTCCTCCGCATGTGTTGCACCAAGCAGCGCGACAAGACAGGCACAGCGTCGGCTTTGCCGAATCGAGTAGAAGATTGCCACCTCTGTCCGCTCTGATGCAGGGTTTAGCCTGCCTTTGGTAGCAATAAAGTGGAGGAAGCGATAGAAACTCCACATCTTGTCGTAAATAGCAATCGGTCGGGTTTGATACTGTCTGCATCTGTGACATCGCTCTCCTTCGAGATGCAGCAAGGGGACACAACGGTAAAACTCCCCGCCAGTAGATATTTTTGACAGATCGATCCGTTGAGGGTCGATTGCCAGAGTTACGATCGAACGTTAATTAGTAACCTGGTAAGTCACTTCGTAGAGCGAGCCACCACCACTAACTTGTCGAGTTCGAGTACCATTATTGTTAGTGCTACCAAAACTGCCAACAGAGCTAGATGAGCTATTCTTATCGAATAGGCCAACAAACGCTTTCCCGTCGAAGTTCGCACCCACACCAACATTGGCGACACTGCCAGCCTGCATACTTAGCGTGCGACCGAACATAACATTCTCACCATTAATGGTGAAAAACAGCTTGTCAGAACCATTGCCAGCCTTAATACAGCGAACGAGCAGAATATTAATCCGCTTGCCGCCTTCGAGCATTTGAGCTTGGTCTGCTGTCAATTCCGTAAACAGCGATTCTGAGAGAAGATTGAGGTTAGATTTAGAGAAAGTCATGATGTTTTTTTCTGGTAAATGATGGGTTTATTTGTGGAGATCTGACAAAATTAACGAGCGACTAACTCATCAACTTGTCATTACTCCGAATCGGATGGAAGGTTTGATTTCTTTCCATATCCCCAGAATATGCGCCCTCAGACAGATTGACAGCCAGAAAAGATCGGCAAAAGTCCGCTGTTGCCGATCGGAAAAGATCGGATCTCTATATGTAATTGTTGAAAGATTAGGGCTAAAATTAAGCTAGATTCTGGCAGGGTCTTTATAGATGACAGCAGATGAAGCCTTAGCATTACTAGACACACTGCTCCAAGCCCAAAGTCTGCGCGATCTGCAAGAGCAAGTATTTCGCTATTCCTGGGAAGGTTGGACTTATCCCCGCATTGCCGAGCAAGTCGGTTACGACACTGGGTATGTCCGCGATGTCGGTTACGAACTGTGGCGACAGTTGACGATCGCCTGTGGCGAACCAATCACTAAAAGTAATTTGCAAGCAGTCCTCCGCCGCCGTCGAGATCGAATGCCGAAATTAGCGGTGCCCGCAGTTACTCCAGCTTCACCCCCAAATCGAGAGCTTTACTGGGGCGATCGGATTGATGTTTCTACCTTCAAAGGCCGCGAAACCGAACTCCAGCAGTTGGAACGGTGGCTGGGTGTAAATGGTGAAGGCGATAGAATCGGGATGTCTTGTCGGCTGATTTCGATCGTGGGGATGGGCGGCATGGGCAAAACCTCATTAGCGGCCAAACTCACTCAAAAGTTAGCAACTTTAACTCAGGCTTTCGAGTGGATTATCTGGCAATCGCTGCGCAATGCCCCGCCTGTAGATAAAATTCTCTGGCAACTGATGGCGATTCTCTCCCGCCAACAGCAGACCGAACCTGCGGATACTGTGGATGCCCAGATCTCTCAATTGATGGCATATCTGCGCGCTACGCGCTGTCTGCTCGTTTTTGACAACTTTGAATCAATCCTTGCCCAGCAGCCAGCTCGATCGGCGGCTAGCTATCAGCATGGCAACTATCGGGAGGGTTATGTTGGCTATAGCGAACTGCTCAGACGGATTGCCAGCGAACATCATGCTAGTTGTTTATTATTAACCAGTCGGGAAAAGCCCAATATCTTAATGCCATTAGAAGGCGAATCTACGGCAGTTTGCACGCTGGATTTACATGGTTTGAGTGCGATCGAAGTAGCCGCAATCGGGACTAGCAATGATTGTCATACAGACGATTCCATCGATTGGCAGCACTTCCAGCAATTTTACTCCGGCAACCCGTTAGCGATTAAGATTGCGGCAACCACGATTCGGGATTTATTTGACGGCAGTGTAAGCGCGTTTTTAGCACAGGGCATCATTCTTGGTGATGAAATCGAGGCTTTATTAAGCCAGCACTTCGATCGATTGTCCCAGATCGAGCAGCAAGTATTATACTGGCTAGCGATCGATCTCGAAGCCGTATCGATCTCACAATTAATAGCAGACTTCATTCCTAGCGGATTTCGATCGCAAGTTTTAGGCGCATTACAATCATTAGATCGGCAAAGTTTGATTGAAAAAAGTGCTGGCTGCTTTACCCTACAACCCGTGGTAATGGAGTATGTCACCGCAGTATTCATCGATCGAGTATGTGAAGAAATTACGACTTTAGATGTAGATATCTTGAATAGCCACGCGCTGATGCAGGCTCAGACTAGAGATTATATTCGCGAGAGCCAAGTGCGAATGATTTTAGTCCCACTGGTCGATCGATTACTAGGTAAATTGCGATCGAAACTAGACATTAAAAACCAACTCGATCGATTACTTGTTAAACTGCGATCGGAATTTACCGACACTTTTGGTTATGCAGGTGGCAATCTGATTAACCTTTATCGTCATTTGGCGATCGATCTGAGTGGCTATGATTTTTCCGGTTTGTGTATTTGGCAAGCCTATCTACTGAATGTGGATTTACATGACATTAATTTTGCCGATACCAATGTGGCAAAGTCAGTCTTCACCGAAACTTTTGGCAGTATTCACTCATTAGCCTTTAGTCCCGATGGCGACTGTCTCGCTTGTGGGGATTTCAATGGCGATATTCGGTTGTGGGATGCGCGTACTCACCAACTCCAGTCGATCTTGAAGGGTCATACCAACTGGGTGCAAGCGGTTACTTATCATCCCATTCGGCCACTGCTGGCTAGTGGTAGTTTTGACTACACCATCAAGCTGTGGGATCTGAGTACGGGTGAATGCTTAAAGACGCTCGCCGAACATACTCAGGGGGTCTATTCAGTAGCATTTAGTCCAGATGGCCAGATCTTGGTTAGTGGCAGCGACGATTGCACTGTCAAACTGTGGGATGTCAATAGCGGAGAGTGTTTGACTAGTCTTCAGCATGAAGCTAACCCAGCTCATGATGTCAAGTCTGTAGCATTAAGTCCTGACGGTCGCATCATTGCTAGTGGTGGTGCCGATGGCACGATTCAACTCTGGCACCTCCAGGACGGCAGCCATGCTACCTACTGGCAAACCCTGACGGGTCATCAAAGCTGGATTTGGGCTGTGGCATTTAGCACCGATGGTCGCCTGCTCGCTAGCGGCAGCGATGATACTACAGTTAAACTCTGGGATCTAGCCACTGGTGAGTGTTTGCACACTTTTGTCGGGCACAATGATGAATTGAGATCCGTCGCCTTTTGTCACGATGGTCGAATGCTCATCAGCAGCAGCAAAGATCGGACGATCGGGTTGTGGGATATCCCATCTGGGAGACGTGTCAAGACACTAATCGGTCATCAGAATTGGATCTCGGCGATGGCTTTCGATCCCCGCCATCAAGTCATTGCCAGCGGTGGTGAAGACCGGACGCTCCGACTCTGGAGCCTAGAGTTCGGTCAGTGTCTCAAAGTTATCCAGGGGTACTCCAATACCCTGTTTTCGATCGCCTTAGTGCCCGCGCCCGCATCAAATCTTGCTAATTCGCCCGTATTGGTAGCTGGCGGTTACTTCGATCGACTAGTGAGACTTTGGCAAATCGAGACTGGTGAATTTACCAGCTTTAAAGGTCACACTGATGCGATTAGAGCCATCGCCGTCAGTCCAGATGGCCGATTCCTAGCTGGCGGCGGTGGCAGTACCGACCCGACGATTAAACTCTGGAGCGTCCAGGATGGTCGATGTCACGGCAACTTATCCGGTCACACTAACGAAGTCTGGTCGGTGGCCTTCAGCGCGGATGGTCGAATGCTTGCCAGTGGGAGTAGCGACCATACGGTTAGAATTTGGAATACCCAGACGGGTGAATGTCTTCAAACTTTGACAGGGCACATGCACTGGCTGATGTCTGTAGTTTTTGGCTCCCAGCCAGATATCCTGGTTAGTGCTGGTTTCGACCGGACGATTAATTTTTGGAATATCTACACAGGTGAATGTCTGCGGACTTGGCAGATGGGGCAATCAATTTGTACGATCGCGTTTAATCCCAGTGGCGATATTTTAGCTAGTGGTAGTATCGAGCGCACGGTCGGACTGTGGGACGTGGCTACAGGTGCCTGTTTGCAAACTTTACTCGGTCATACCCATTTTGTTTGGTCTGTAGCTTTTAGTCCCGATGGTCGATTGCTTGCCAGTGGCAGCTTCGATCGCACCATCCGACTTTGGGATCTCCATACGGGTCAATGTCTGCAAGTATTAGAGGGTCATGAAAGTGGAGTATTTGCAGTGGCTTTCATCCCCCAACATGGCACTGATAGCCCCGACCGTCAGTTGCTAGCCAGCTCTAGTGCCGATGCCACCATTCGCATTTGGGATATCGCCACAGGGGAATGCGTCAAAATCCTCCGATCGCCGCGACCCTATGAAGGGATGAATATTGCTAGTGTTACAGGCATTACGGAGGCACAGAAGGCAACACTGAAGGCTTTAGGCGCAGTCGATTCTCCAGTGGAGCAGCATAACCGACACTAGCCAGTCCCATTAAGCCATTCGTGAATGCCCCAAATCTCCATTCAATCTATTTTTTCTAAGTTAAGGGTTTTCTCGATCGTTATTTGCTTGTTGCCAACCATATCTTCATACCTTTCCGTAATTTCCGCACCCAATCTATCGTAAAAGCCTAGCCCACGAGTATTGCGAGTATCAGCATTCTAGTGCCAGAAACCACGATTCCACGCAGCTTTTCGATGTTGGCAACCAGCCAGTCTACGGTTTCTGAAAATTGGGCGATCGCCGATCTAGTGAGGGTCAGATGCACATAAGCACCGCGTTCGGAGCGATCGATATTGCGGGCGATCGCGGCGGTCATTCCGGTTAATTCTTTGTAGCGATGGTTGGCAAAGAAGCCCAGCGGATCTCGCACCTGATTATGAGCCTCTGGCAATCCATCCAGCCTTACAAAGACACTGACCGATCGCGGTAGGGATGGCAGCTTAATCGATCCGTTAGTTACCACCCAGACTACCGGAAATAACGCCCCAGCTTGCTCGATGGCTTTAGGTGCGAGTGCAGGTTCTCTGCTCACGAGCGTGACGTGGACGATGCCTTGTCGGTGCAGCCGCTCTAAAGTTTCAAATACTTACACTTCTTTACGTTCGTGGTCTGGTTTTGATAGCTGTAAATACCCCTGTACCCGCTGGTGTTGCGTCCATTCTGGTGGGTAAACATAGCAATAGTGACACCCTGCATTACAGCGATCGGTAATTTCGATCGCTGTGGCAAATTTGGTGCTGCTACCCCGCAGTAGATGTGATGCCATGGTTGCGGTTGCCTGCGCGATCGTTACGATACGCTGAAGCTTCTCTTCAAGAGAATAAGGCTCATTGAAATGGGAGAGATAAAATTCATTGTTGTGCGCTTAATTTATGTTAAGATCGCACTATCGCTAGCAATCTCCGCCCACCAAGTATCTGATGCCAGCAAAAGACATCTTCCACGATTGCTTCAAAACAGCCCTCATCAAAGATGGCTGGCACATCAGTCACGATCCTTACAACCTGAAGGTTGGTAAAAAAGATCTCTTCATCGACTTGGGAGCTGAAAAGTTACTGGCTGCGAATAAAGGATCTCAGAAAATTGCAGTTGAAATTAAAAGCTTTGTCAGCCCTTCGGAAATTAGAGATCTCGAAGTCGCCCTCGGTCAGTACGTTCTCTATCAAAATGTCCTAGCCCGAATCGAACCAGAACGCACACTTTATTTAGCTATTCGCGAATCGAGTTTTCTAAAACTGTTCGAGCAAGAGATTGGACAAATCTTACTCGAAAATCAAGTTCTCAAACTTTTAACATTTCACCCTGAAACAGAGGAGATCGCTCGATGGATCGGTTAGATACTTACCGTCAAATTATCCGCAAGGTGCTTAAACCTTATGTCGATATTACTTACGCCAACGTCAATGTCAAAAATCACCAAATCTTCGATCCCGAAACCGATCGATACTTAATCCTTTCGGAGGGTTGGGAACGTCAAACTCATCTTCATAGTTGTTTGATTCACGTCGAGATTATCAACGAACGAGTCTGGATTCAATTAGACAATACTGAAGATGGGATTGCTGAAGAATTAATCACCGCAGGCATTCCCAAGCAAGATATCGTCCTCGGTTTTCACGAACCGGAAATCCGTCCCTACACTGGATTTGCAGTAGCCTAATCTCTGGAGCGTCACAAAAATGGTCGTTAGTGTCAATGCCGCTCTACAGCCTGTGGAAGAAAGTTCTCTAGCCTCGACTACATCGTCTCCATCGATAGATATATTAGCCGACTTCCTGCGCCTGAAAATCTCCGCCAACACCAAACGAAACTACGGTAAAGCAATTACCGATTTTTGTCAGCGCATCTACAACAGTGACGTATCCATTAGTCTGCTGACTAAGTTTCTCGGCTTATCTCAGCCCGAAGCAGTTTATCAAGCCCTACAATACCGACAACAACTCATCGAAGCTAAATTAGCCCCCAGTACGATTAACGTCCGGCTTTCAGCTCTAAAATCCTTCGTCGATTACGCCCGTCAAGCACAGCAGTGTAGCTTCAATCTTGCTGATGTTAGCTGCCTAAAAGTAGAGAGTTATGGCGACACCACAGGGATTGCTGTGGCTGGGTTTAAAGAAATGCTGCAAATTCCAGACCGCAGCACCATCAAAGGGATCAGAGATTATGCGATTCTGAGATTACTTTGGGACAATGCCTTACGCCGTAATGAAATCTGTAGCCTTGATGTGGGTGATTTCGACAAATCTGGGCGATTATCGATTTTAGGGAAGGGAAAGATCCAAAAAAGCCAGATCGATCTATCGCCAGCAACGACAATCGCGATCTCACAATGGTTGACTGCCAGAGACAACTATCAAGCGTCCGATCCTCTATTCTCCAGCCTAGATCGCCGCAGTAAGGGACATCGGCTGGACGGTAGCACCATTTATCGTTTGGTGCGAGAGTTTAGCGCAGCAGCAGGGATCGATAAGGTAGTTTCTCCCCACCGGATTAGGCACAGTGCCATCACCGCATATCTCGATGCCAGCGACGGTAATATTCGGGTATGACAACGATTCGTGCAAAACTGTATCACGACAGGCTTAAAACCTTTGTACGGCAGTACTTTTAACGATCCATATTTCAAAGAGTCATGAACCGTTTTCCGGCACTGGAATCTCCGGTTCAATATCTGGGATTACTTGCAGATCGTAATCGATCGGTGGTGGGCAACGATCGAGATTGAGGTCATAGACCCCAAACCGATTCACATGCTGCGTCCAGTAAGGACTAAGAGTAGCCACAGCATCAGTATCCAACGGATAGCCCTCCTGTCTCAACTCATTCAGAATCCGACTAATTTCAAAGACATTGTAGAAAATTAAGCAATTTGCCACCAGGTGGTTGTAACGGATCATTTTCCGTTGCTCCTCCCGATTGTTGGAAGTAATTACACCCTCGCCGCCAAACGACAACCACTGGACAAAGTGGTTAAAAGACTCACTCTTATTCGTTGCCCCCTGGATCGTAGATCGTAACTGCGCGTCATTAAGGTACTGAAGTAGAAATCCGGTTCTCACCGCACAGCCCAAAGAGTGAAACGCTTGATAGAGCTTATTTTTAGTACTATTAGTGCCTAACTTCCGCAACACGGTCGAAGCATTAATCTTGCCAGCCTTGACCGAGAGGGCAACCCGCAACATATCTGGCAGATGGGTTTCAATCAGTTCCCAATTAACCGTATCGGTGAACAGAGAATCGACATGTTTGTAGCGCACAGCTTTCGTCGGACGATAGAACGTCAAATCTTTCCAGTTACGAATGCGTGGCATCAGCGTGATGCCCAATAGATAAGCTAACGCAAACACCGTGGCACTTTGAGCTTGTGTATCGCCATGAATGGTATCGGGCTGAATCTCAGACTGGTTGTGTAGCAATCCATCGAGAATATAAACAGCTTCCCAAACACCACAGGGAATGAAATGACTGAACAGAGCAATGTAAGTATCTGAGACATGGTAATAGGCAATCCCTCCGTAGCCACCGTAACGAATGTGATACTCTGCCAGTAAATTATTCTCATAGATATCCCACTTGGTACCATCGACCGATGCTCGATCCCCTGTACCCCAATATTTCGGCAAGTTGAAGCGGTTGTAAGAATCGATTACTATTGTAATCGCAGCTTGCAGTTTGTCTAAATCGATATGCCGTTGATGCACATGAGAAACTTGTCGTCGGTCAAAATCCTGAAGCGAGACAGCCGTTTGAGCGGGGCCTAAATTACAGCCATAGCAAAACGTCGTCGCCAAGTACCGATCGATCAGCTCCAGTAAGATGTGGGAGAAAATACACACTTCAAAATGACGACGGTTGACAGATTCTGGCATGGGGACGCGGGCGCGTTGTCCCATGACCAGGTGCCACCACTTAGCTGGAATCCAACTCAGGTCGAGACGTTGTACCCGTGTTTCTGACTCAGTTCCCGCATTCTCAATCGAGATCGTCGATAAATTTATCCCTCGATTATTTCGATGTTCCCACAAAAACTGGATCGCTGTTTCCAGCGTCTTATCCTGCGAACTAAAGCGCAGAGGTAGCACTTCCAGTAACCGGAAGAGGGTAGCTCGGTGGCTTTTGTAGAAGTTCTGAATCAACGAGAAGTAATTGTTGCCCGCATGGTTGAGATGAGCATCACACTGCTCAACGATGGTATCGCCCTGCGTTCCAACTACCGATTCAATCGCAGCAAACCGCTGCTCTCTGTCTCCTTCCTGCTGGTATGCCAGCACCATGTCGCGCAAGGTAGCAATCAGTTCATCAGTATTAGATTGCGTCTGGACTCGGTATTCCGCCAATGCAGTTTTTCCTTTCTGGTGCATTTGCTGCATGAGCTTGATGAACATCTCTGCCAAGTCATCCAGAGTGCGGGCATACCGAACCCCCAGCAATGCCAGCACCAGTGGATATCGCTTGGCTGACTCCATCTGCTTCATTCTCGCCGCATCTAGCGTCATCGCTTCCTCAGCAAAGTGCTTGACTTTTAGTTCGGGAATTCCCGTCAAGGCGGTCTTGTTTGCCTGCAATTGGCTCAATTGCTGCAACCGATCGATCCAAGCTTGCAAATGTGTCAGCGTCGGTCTGCCAGCATCTTGTTTGAGATCGTGCCAACTGGTTAAAGTGGCATCTTTCCCGATCGTTAACAGAGCATCGAGTTGTTGGCGGCTGGCCAGGTTTAGACGGTGGTGAACCTGTCGATAAAAGGTAGTCGTAACCTGAGCGCGGATCTGTTGCGCCGTGCGAGTGAGGGTGCTAAAGGCAGGTAGTTCAAACCGTTGCCGTACCAACTCTTCAATCGCCACATTAATCAAATCTGCCAAATCTTGTTTAGTCGCTGCCGCCGTGCGAATCGCTTCCTCCATCACTGTCTTGGCTGTTGGACTGTAGGCATGTAGATGTAAATAGTCCCGAATCAGACTGAGGTGTCGGCGGCGAGTCACCGCAGCATCATAGTGTGCTAATTCTCGCTGGGAGACAGTCAGACTTGCAGCCGTGGCAATATGCCGGACAATGCTAGCTGGCACAGCCTGAGTTGGTACGGCATAACCCAGTCGCTGAAACGTTTTTAGCAAGATGAGAAATCCTAATCGGGTGCTACTCCCAGTGGCTGTTGACTGTTGAGCGAATCCGATCTCCTCTGTCGTTGGCGTGTAGATCGCTGTCAATTCTTTGAGTGTAATATTGCTCTTGAGCCGGGGATAAGCAGTTTCTTGAACGCTGGGCATAATTGTAACGCTTGGCTAAAACGAGTTAGGATTGCTCGGACTTATACCCAGTGCCGCAATACGGACAGAAGCGATGCTTGAGCGAAACAATCGGTTCGGTGCATTTACTACACTGATGGCGGAGTGAGTTGCCACATAAAAAACAGTACTTTGCCCGATAGTCCAACCAAATTGGATCTGGTGCTGTACCTGGTATCCAACAGCTCGGACAGAATTTGACGACGGGTGAAGACTCAATTGCCACGCCGCGACCGATCGCGGTGAAGTACTCTGGCGGAATTTGGAGGGCATATGCTAAACCACTTTGGGTTTTGCGGTTCAGTTTGGACGTTTTGCCTCGTTCCAACTTGCCAACACTTTGCAGATGAATTCCAGCTCCTTCTGCCAGTTCTCGTTGGCTCAAACCCAGTCCGCTCCGAACTCGCCGAATATACTCCGCGAGGGATTCTTGGGGCTGTGGCGCAAGATTTACTTCTAAAGTATCCATAAAATGCTAAAAACCGATATGCAATTAAAGATATACTGTTGCCATTGCCTAATATTCATTTTTCCAAACAAATATTATCTGCTTGATATCTTTGGCTACCATTGCAACACAGTTTCTAGATCGTCAGGGATTAGCCCCAAAGACGTCGCTCCAGATGTTCGTTTGAATGCTTTGGTATTGTTACTCCATCGCAGTGGAGCCAGAATTGCAGAAATTTTGGCGTTGGATCTAGTTGATATTGACTCAGCCCATCGCCGATTTCAAGTCATTGGTAAAGGCAACAAACAACGATGGTGTTTTTATAGTGAAGACGCACAACAAGCACTGGACAAATATCTTCGACACTATCGCCATCAGGACTGTCCTGCATTATTTACAGCTCAACGTCCTTTAACTGGACAAGTATCTCGTTGGAACTATCGGACTGTATATACTTATTGGCACAAGTTTACTCAGACAGAACCCTTACTTCAAGGTGTGCGGATTCACGATCTGCGCCATACCTTTGCCACCGAGCGGGTTGGGTTAATGGGGATTGAAGAGTTACGGGCACTGATGGGGCACGAAAATATTCAAACTACTTTACGCTATCAAAAGGTTACTTCTGCGCGGGCAGAGGCAGCAGCACAAAATGCTTTTATGCTGCTTCAGGCTGGTGTTTAATAAGTATATTTTGGCTAGACTAATTGTTTATTTTAAGATTGCATTTTATCTAAAGCAGAGTATTGAGAATACTCTGCTTATGCAAACTGAGCCTTAACAGTAAAACGGTTCACGATCATTTGAAGTATCGATCTCTGAAAGTACTGTCATACAAAGGTTTTAAGCCTGTCGCGATACAGTTTTGCACGAATCGTTGTCATACCCGATACAGAGCCTTAAACTCACGCAAAGAGCGTCTTCCTCAAAAATCAACCATAAATGTAGCGACCCGCAATCATAAATCATCAAACCCGCAATCATCGCAAAATTGAACCCAGATTAATTGCAACTATCCGACGACTCAAACCCACATTAACTGCAACTGAACCCAGATTAATTGCAACCAACCCACAATC
>NZ_JBGSPA010000171.1:0-55733 GCF_041738855.1 Chamaesiphon sp.
GATGCGCTGTCTTGACCCAAACACATGCGGAGGGAACCTCCGCGTGATTTGGGTCGCTAAACCCTCGGCAAAGCCTACGTATCGCGCATCGCTACGCGGACTGAGATCTAGAGTGTCTTAACCGATGTGGCGACTGCTATAGCATCTCAGCAATTAAAGATCGCCAAAGAGTGAGTACACATTTACACTCACTCGATCGATCGGATGGTTTCTTGCTGTGATATTCATCAGACAGAGATGGCTTTGCGCCAAGTTAATACAGATCCTGTCTTGACATGAATGAGTAGCTAGAATTAGCGGATGCTAGGATCGCGGTAGACAGGCGTGTCATCACGACGGGTAGTGCGGTCTTCTTCTTTCCGACGTCCTAAGAGTCCAAATAGACCCACTAAGCCACTGAGTCCCCATAGACCTGAATTGTCATCGTTAGTGCGTTCGGAAGTAGTTGTGGTACCTGTTGTATCTGTTGTACCTGTTGTACCTGTTGTACCTGTCCCAGGAGAAGTTACTTGAGCAGTAGCGGGTGTCATCGGCACAACTGAAACGATGGTAGCAAGAAGACCAGCACTGATGAGGGCGATCGAAGATGATTTTTTCACGGGTTTGAACTCCATTGATTACTAGGTATGGGATTTTTCGCTGACATCTGCGAAAAACTGAGTGAGACTGATTCAAATCACTCGCTTGATTGCTTACCAATTTACCCGAGCTAGTTGTTGAAGAACTCTGTCGTAAGTACTATGTTTGAAAAATTGAGGTATTCCTAAAGGTGGGGGGCAGCGATCCCATCGTCCCCGTCAATGGTGTCATCCCTCGCTCAGAACCTAAGTTTGAGCTATATCAAGGCTGGGGTGAGGAGCGGCGGTGGTGTTAATGTTGGCGCGATCGCCATGTGATGGGCAAGGTGGTGCCGAAATCGATTTGTCCAACCAGCCGACAGCCTGGGAAAATCGCGCCAATGCCTCATCGGAATTATGCTTGAGCAAAAATACCAGTGCAGCAGCCGCCTGTTCCTGGGCGCGGGCGGGACGATTGGACTTGAGCCTGTGCCAGTCCGTTTCGGCAATTCGCAGCCGCTCGGCGAGGGCTTGGGCTAGTTCGAGGGTGGTAAGATCGTCGAGAGTGGGAGACATGGGATTTATGACCTGAATTTAGGCATATTAATCATAACGCTATCCAAATTGTATCTTGCGACCATGACTCAGAATCCGACCCCAGTTGATGAGAAGATTGAATTCGATCGCGAAGTTGCCGAGTTAGAACAAACGCTGTCGGATCTCAAGCAACGTCAAGCCGAGATCGAGTTGGCTCAGCAGGAACAGATCGTCTTGGAGCGTCAGCGCAATGAATTGAAACATAAAGGTAGCAAGCGTCCCGAAGTCCGGCAGGAACTCGCCCAAATTCGATCGCGATTGGAGCAATTGGAACTGACGCTAGAATCTCGACTCCTGAACGAGTGGAAGTTGATGTGGGAGCCATTTTGGCAAGCTGTCCGATTTGGAGGATTGGGGATCGCGATCGGCTGGTTTATCTCGACCTGGGGACGGTAACAGTTGATAGCTTGCACCGAGCGTAGCGTAAATGTTGACATCGATTATTTAAGATCGATTTTCCCAATCATTTTGCCAACAATTAGAACGCGATTCACGAAGCCCCAATAGTGACTATCATAAGAATTATTGCGATTATCGCCTAGGACGAAATAGCTATTAGCAGGAACCATAATTAAGTCATGAGTATATCGAGGCGGTTCGAGCAGATATTTTTCTTTTAAGGGCTTGCCATTGATGTATACCTTGCCACTTTGAATCTTCACTGTTTCGCCAGGTAATCCAATAATTCTTTTGAGAAATTTGTCTTGGAATTTTTCGCGTCTGAGTCGATCTGTGGGACTGAAAATAATAACGTCACCACGGCTTGGCAAACGGACTTTATAAGCTGTTTTATCGATGATAATCCGATCGTTAATTTTCAGGGTCGGTAACATCGAACCTGATGACATATTGTAAGAAATTACAATTTCGTTACATCTAGCAAGTGGTGCCATCTGTGCTGCTGGAAAATCAGTTTTATTTAGCCGCTCTAAACTTTCTTCCAATATTTTTTTGTAAAAAGAAGTACATTGGGCTGCTGTTGGTAAAGCAGTATGAGGACTGGTTGGATAAAATTTGTCACGACACTGCTTTATCAGCCGTGAATTTTGTGCTGAAACTTGCCAATTTCCACCTCTTGCTCTCACAATCGATTCTGAAACTAATTCTTGGCATAGAGACTCCGATAGCATGGGGTTATCTGCTGGTACATCACTCCATGCAGGTCGCTCGATTATCGTGCCCAGCATCGCAAGTACGATCGCCCAGATTTGCAGGTATTTTTGAATAGGTAGCATTGGTGCTGAAAAAATTGGTTCAGGAGTGGTATAATGGCATCCGCTATAATAACCCGATTGTAAATACTATACTATGCCCATTTCTGCGGTATTGCCAGCATTATTGGTGTTAGCCGATGGCACAACTTATGAAGGTTGGTCATTTGGAGCGATGGGTACGACCATTGGTGAAGTTGTCTTCAATACGGGGATGACTGGCTATCAGGAAGTGCTGACCGATCCTAGCTATAGCGGTCAGATCGTAGCGTTCACCTATCCCGAATTGGGAAATACAGGTGTCAACCCCGACGATGAAGAATCCCACGCGCCGCACGTTCGGGGCGCGATCGCCCGCAATGTCTGCTATCGTCCGAGTAACTGGCGATCGACAGCATCTTTACCCAAATATCTCGAACACCACAATATCCCTGGGATCTACGGGATCGATACCCGCGCATTGACTCGCAGATTGCGATCGGTTGGAGCCATCAATGGTGGGATCTCTACGGAGATTCTCGATCCAGCGGAACTACTCAATTTGGTTAAATCTGCGCCCAGTATGAGCGGATTGAACCTCGTCAACAATGTCACCACCAAGGCAGTCTACGAGTGGTCGTCGCCGAGCGAACCGATGTGGGAATTTAAGCCTGCATCGAGCGACGACGGCGAGACATTGACTGTCGTTGCCCTCGATTTTGGGGTGAAGCGAAATATTCTCAAACGGTTGGCTAGCTATGGTTGTCGGGTAATTGTGGTTCCTGCCGATACTTCCGCTGCTGCCATCCTCCAGTACGAGCCTGACGGGATCTTCCTCTCCAATGGCCCAGGAGACCCCGCCGCCGTCACCGAAGGGATTGCGACAACGACAGAGTTATTGGGTGCTGACAAGCCGATTTTCGGCATCTGTATGGGTCATCAGATTCTGGGATTGTCCTTGGGCGCGGAAACCTTCAAACTCAAATTCGGACATCGGGGACTCAATCAACCAGCCGGACTCACCCAAACGGTAGAGATCACCAGCCAAAATCATGGCTTTGCGCTCGCGGCTGAGTCGCTGAGTGCAGAGATCGAAATCACTCATCTCAACCTGAACGATCGCACCATCGCCGGACTACAGCACAAGACCCTACCATGTTTCTCAGTGCAATATCACCCCGAAGCGAGTCCTGGCCCTCACGATGCCGACTATCTATTTGCCAAATTTGTCAAGCAGATGCGGGAAGTTAAACAGTTGACAGTTGCGGTACGGAAGCTCCCGCCCGATTTAAACCCTTGATTTTTGTTACGTCAGGAGATAGAGGGTAGAACCGGAGCAGAGTTGCTAAAATAGTGTCTTAAATCTGTAGTGTGCGCTGCACATCGCGATCGATCGTCAATAACTCACCGTAATTTGTCATGAATCCAGAGTATTGTTGAGAATCGATCGCCGATTAATCATTTACTTGAGTAAAAATATCAGGAGGCTATTATCGCTGAACCACTAAGTCTGACCGTGAGTCTTCGAGGCACTCGCGAAGTTAAAGATAACTATCAACTATTCCGCCTCACGGGATTGCTCGACGCATTCTCCGAACCGACTTTTAGAAAGGTGATGGACAAATGTATTGAAGAAGGTCCCAAAAATCTGATCTTGGATCTATCCAAAATCGATTTTGTCGATAGCTCTGGACTAGGTGCGCTAGTCCAACTGGTCAAAAAGTCTACTAGCGTCGAAGGCACCGTTCAACTCGTCACGAATGCACGGGTCACCCAAACTGTCAAACTCGTGAGGTTAGAGCAGTTCCTATCGCTCCAGACATCTGTCGATGCCGCACTCGCAAAGATTGCCGTCGGCGAAAAGTAGCTACTCCCCTAGTGTCAAATTTAGATATTGGGGTAGGGGTGAATGGTGGATGGCTGCCAGTGAGCGTATCCACCCACCATCCACCATCTAATTTGTCAAGATCGAGGTAGTAACCGCTGCTAAGTTTGATGTCAAAATGCCCAGATTTGCACCAGTTTTCGGAAACCTTGATAAAATAAGAAACGCAAGTCAAAATTTTCTAGCTGTCTAAAGATCGCTGTGGGTGAAACTGAGCTACCACCAAGCTGGCAACAGCTCAATACTGCCATCCACCCCAACCAAGTGCCGCAACTGTCACCAGCAGCTCTAGCATATTTGGGCGATGCTGTGTACGAACTCCACGTTCGCACTAGATTTTTGTTTCCACCCAAGCGTTCGCACGCTTATCATCAACAAGTTGTCGCGCAAGTACGTGCTGAAGCGCAGTCTAGTCATCTGCAACTGCTTCTACCTCATCTGACATCCGTGGAATTGGATGCAATCCGGCGCGGGCGGAATGCGGCGAATGGTCGTCCGCGTCGCCTCGATCCCGAAGTTTATCAGCAAGCTACCAGTTTTGAGACTTTAATCGGTTATCTTTACATCACAGATCCTCAACGGCTCTCGGAGTTACTTGGCTTGCTCCAGTTTGATTCGACTCCAGCCCTCTAGTTTTTAAGCTAACATCACATGGTATTTAAACCTCGTCGCTCCACTGGCGGCAAACCTTCCCTCCGTCAGGGAGATCGCGACGGTTCGGGAAGTGGGGATCGCGATTTTCGCCCCAGCCGTAGTTCGGATAGTAGACCCAATAGTGCCGACAGATATCGTCCCAATGGTGACGCACGTCGTAGCGAAGGCACCGACTCCGGTTATCGGAGCAAAAATGACGGTACAGATCGACGTCCTCGCAAGACTGACGGCGCAAATAACTTCGATCGCGATCGCAGCTACCGTCCCCGCCCTACTGAAGGCGGATCGAGTTTCGACAGGCCCAAGCCCAGCGGCTTCAATCGCCAGGACAAACCCCGCGAGGAGCGCAAGGATTGGGGCGTACCGCGTCCGAGCCAGTCGCGAGATTTTACCCCCCGTCTGGAAGGTTTTAAGCCCCGTCGGGATGACTCCACAGGCGATCGACGCAGTAGCAATAATGTAGAGCGCGGACGCAGCGATCGTCCTAGCTACAATCGGGACGATCGTCAGCCCAGCTCTGGAGATCGCCGCTTTGGCGACAATCGCAACGATTCATTTAGCAAACCCAAAGAGTGGCGCGATCGTCCAGCCAACAATCGCCACAATCGCGGTGGCTGGCAAGATCCCCCCGCCCCAGAGATCGCCGAAGAAGAGGTCACCGACTATCTGTACGGCAAGCACTCCGTCTTCACCGCGATCGAAAAAGAACGCCAAATCAATCGGATCTGGGTACTATCCAAACTCCGCCACCATCCCGCCTTCTTTACCCTCATCGACCAAGCCAAAGCCAATGGTACCGTCGTTGATGAAGTAGATGTGCAGCGATTGGGATACCTTGCCAATGGCGGCAACCATCAGGGGATCGTCGCTCAAGTGGCACCCCATGACTACCTGGAAATCGAAGAGTTGATTAGCCGTGCGCTAGCAACTTCCGACCATCCGATTATCGTCGTCGCTGATGGGATCGTCGATCCCCAAAATCTCGGCTCGATCCTGCGGACGGCTGAAGCAATGGGCGTTCAGGGTGTCATCATCCCCCAACGCCGCGCCGTGGGCATCACTTCCACCGTCTTGAAAGTAGCGGCGGGAGCCTTGGAGCATATCCCCGTCGCCCGCGTGGTCAATCTCAGCCGCGCCTTGGGTCAACTCAAGGAAGCTGGATTTTGGATCTATGGCACCACTGCTGATGCCGAGCAAGCCATCTATACCGTTGATTTTACCGATCGACGCCCTGTAGTACTCGCGATCGGTGGGGAAGGCGACGGACTGAGTTTGCTCACTCAAAAGGGTTGCGACCATCTGGTGTCAATTCCACTGACGGGCAAAACTCCCAGCTTGAATGCCGCCAATGCCGCAGCGATGTGCTTGTATGAAATATCCCGTCAGCGTTTGTCAAATATGTTACGGCTTTCTGAGCGTTAAGCAGGTATTTTGGGATTATTTAAGATCGAAGCCCTAACATTCTTCAAGTCCAGCAACTTATTCACCTCCTTTGAATCAGCGGAATCTAAGCCAATGAGTATTCAAGATATCTGGAGCAGTGCGCTCCATCTGATCGGGCAAGCTTGGTGGGTTGAAATCAACACAGAGCGACCGCATTGTACCTATTATTTTGGACCATTTGCGACCGCAGTAGAAGCTGATGGGGCTAAGGCTGGTTATATTGAAGACTTAGAAGGTGAATCCGCTCAAGGTATTCAGGTGGTTATCAAACGCTGTAAACCAGCACAAATGACGATCGATTATGAAGAAGCCGCTGAAGAGGATTATCGCCCGATCGTCAAAACGCCAATGAGCGGTCAGTTTGGCTAGATCGATGACGATCCGACGAAATTACTAATAACTTAGATTTAGGGTACTCACGCCGGAAAATCCTACTCGCCCAGCCGATCGGACAATCTGCATGGGTACCCGATTTTGTCCGATCGAGTGTGTGCAATTAGCGATCCCAGATGCTAAGGGAGTTGTTAGCTCAGATTGTCAGATCGGAGATCGGCGCATTTAGCGGATCGATCGGGTGTGGTATTTTCGATCGTGATGACAACGGCAAACCATTTAAACGCGATGACTCTGCTAAATCGATCGAGTCTAACATCAAAGCTTTAGGTGAATTAAAGTCTCAAGATCGACTCAAAATATTTACGATCCTCTTCCCCCAATTTGCGCCTAGAGTTGAAGCAACTTGGCAAAGCTTCAAGTACTCTACTGGCTCAAACAAGAGAAGGCAACGATCGACTTTAAAAATCACAAACTACTCTGCTTGACTACATCGATCGCAATAACCGCGCACGGTGGTTTCATAGGTGACTGCTTGTAAACCCGATCTCAATCGATCGAATTCTACTATCGGTAGCTCATCCCAGCCGATATCCTCGATCGCGCCGCATTGTTGACAATGGAAGTGATGGTGGGGTAAGACTACTGCATCGTAGCGCGATACTCCGGCTTCGAGCAGCACCTCACGGATCAATCCCGCCGTGCGAAGAGCTTGCAAGGAGCTATAAATCGTCGCTTGGGAGGAGACGGGACAAGATTGATTCAAATCCACTAGGAGCTGTTCGACCGTGGGATGATCGTTGCGTGAGAGTAAATTGGCATACACGGCGAATCGTTGCGGCGTCACCCGCAAGCCTTTGGCTTTGAGTGTTTGGACGATCGCGTCTGTTGATGTCTGGCTCATTGCGAGGGATGACTAGGCACTATCAGCTAGTTACTAGTAGAGAGATACTGTAATCTCCAATTATAATGCCCAAATTTCCAGAATGAGCATTAAAATTTAAATATTCTTAACTAAGTTTACTTATTGGACTTGACTTATTCCTAAATTAGAATTATTCTGAGATGTGTGCGATGCGATCGCTAGCCAATTGTCGCGATCGACTGTGTGCTGACCACAATTAATTAAATTTAGGAGTAAATCATGGCTGTAGTCAACCAACAAGTGCCCGACGTCGTATTTAAGACTCGCGTTCGCGACGAATCGGTCGAAGGTCCAAACCCATTCAAATGGCAGGATACGACTACACAAGACATCTTCGCTGGTAAAAGAGTAGTTGTCTTCTCCTTACCTGGTGCCTTTACACCTACGTGCTCCACTAGTCACCTTCCTGGCTACGATGCTGCATATGATGAAATCAAATCACTGGGTATTGACGAAATATACTGCGTCTCCGTCAATGATGCGTTCGTGATGTTCCAATGGGGCAAAAACATGGAAGTCAAAAACGTCAAGCTCTTACCCGATGGTAATGGTGAGTTCAGTCGTAAAATCGGGATGTTGGTCGAAAAAACCAACCTCGGCTTTGGAATGCGGTCTTGGCGGTATTCGATGGTTGTCAATGATGGCAAAGTCGAGCAAGCATTCATCGAAGATGGTTATAGCGATAACTGTGAAACCGATCCTTTTGAAGTTTCTGATGTTAATACGATGTTGACTTATTTGAAGGGTGCCAAAGGTTAAATACTTAGGTTGGGTAGTGGATGCGCTCCGGTCGGGTTCCCCGACCATGAAGCGCACCAGCAACGCGCGATACGTAGGGTTCCCCGAGGGTTTAGCGCGTCAAGACAAGCAGAGCAGAGCGAAACCCAACTTTTGGGGTGAGCGCGGAGATCTTTACCCCAACCCAGCCCTCCCCTCGATCGGGGGAGGGGGCAAAGAAGCTCCCCCCGATCGAGGGGGTTTGGGGGGGTAACACTATCTCAGCCGAAGTCATTAAACTTGTATGTAAGCAACGTCTCCAAATTTTGGGCAAGTTAAGGAAATACAGAAAAACATGAGCTATGATTTTGACCTATTCGTCATTGGTGGCGGTTCCGGTGGGATTGCCACAGCCCGACGCGCCGCAGAATATGGTGCGAGGGTCGGTGTTGCTGAATATAGTAGACTCGGCGGTACCTGCGTCAATCGCGGCTGCATACCCAAGAAATTGATGGTGTATGCGTCCCACTTTCCCGAACTATTCACCGATGCGGAAGGTTATGGGTGGAGTGCGGTTGAGAGTCAGTTGGACTGGTCGAAAATGGTGGCGGGGATCGATAATGAATTAACTCGGCTCAATGGGATTTATCAGACGATGCTGGATAAATCCAAAGTAGAAGTCATCACAGAACGTGCCAAATTTATCGACCATCATACGCTGCAAGTGGGCGAGCGCACCATTACTGCGGACAAAATCTTGATTGCAGTGGGGGGACATCCCGTGCGTCCAGATATTCCCGGGATCGAACATGCGATCGTTTCTGACAATATGTTTGACTTACCCACCCAACCCAAGAAGATGGTAATTTTGGGTGCTGGTTATATCGGGTGTGAGTTTGCTTGTATTATGAATGGCTTGGGGACAGAAGTAATCCAGATTATTCGTCCCGATCTGATTTTACGGAGTTTCGATCGCGACTTGCGATCGGCGGTACAAGAAGGGATGATGCATCATGGGGTGAAGATAATCAATAATGCTTGCGACATCTCGATCGAGAAGACCGATAATGGCGTCAGTGTAACCGTTACTACCAAAGATGGACAGCAGACGATCCTCGCTGATGCCGTCAGTTTAGCTGCATTGGGACGCAAACCAAATACAGCCGATTTGGGATTAGAAAATGTCAATGTCAAAACTCGCGAAGGTGCCATCTTAGTAGATGCAAATAGCCAGACGAATGTAGAAAATATTTACGCCGTTGGCGACTGTACGGATGAGATCCAGCTCACGCCTGTCGCTGTCAATGAAGGGCGCGCATTTGCGGATACGGTGTTCGGGAATAAACCCCGCATTATGAACTACGCAGACATCCCCACTGCGATCTTTACTACTCCCGAAGCTGCAACCGTCGGTTTAACCGAAGAAGAAGCCCGCGAAATGCACGGCGATGATATCAAAGTCTATCGCAGCAATTTCCGACCGATGTACTATGTCTTACCCAATAAACAGGATCGTACCCTGATGAAACTAGTGGTAAATGCTAAAACCGATCGAGTTTTGGGTGCCCACATGGTCGGAGATCACGCGGCGGAAATCATTCAAGGCGTGGCGATTGCGGTGAAGATGGGCGCGACCAAAGCAGATTTCGATGCTACTGTCGGGATTCATCCTAGTTCTGCTGAAGAATTTGTGACGATGCGATAGGTAGGTGAACTACCCATACCTGTGACTTCTTGATTACGCACTCGTTCACGAGGTATGGGCTTCCGACTGCAAGGGCGAGTTAAAAGTTATTTATGGGCTGTCTCGATGTGTTAAAACTGAGGTTTGCCCTATTGTGAACTACCAGCTCGATTCTTATGGCTTCAAACGACCGAGACACGATCCGCATCCGTGGTGCCAAACAGCACAACCTCAAAAATGTCAGTTTGGAACTACCACGCGATCGCTTGATTGTGTTTACAGGTGTATCCGGTTCGGGCAAATCTTCCCTGGCATTCGATACGATCTTTGCCGAGGGACAACGGCGGTATGTGGAGTCACTCAGTGCCTACGCGCGGCAATTCCTGGGACAACTAGATAAGCCAGATGTAGATGCGATCGAAGGTCTGAGTCCGGCGATCTCGATCGATCAAAAGTCTACTTCTAATAATCCCCGATCGACTGTCGGCACAGTTACCGAAATTTACGACTATTTTCGATTATTGTATGGTCGCGCGGGGACGCCGCACTGTCCACAGTGCGATCGATCGATTGCCCCCCAAACAATCGATGAAATGAGCGACAGGATTCGCGATCTGCCGGAACGAACTAAGTTTCAGATCTTAGCACCGATCGTCAGGGGCAAAAAAGGAACACACCAGAAAATATTATCCAGTCTGGCATCTGAAGGCTTTGTCCGAGTCCGAGTAAATGGCGAAATTCGCGAATTGGCCGATCGCATTGTCCTCGATAAAAATCAAAGTCATACAATCGAAATAGTAGTCGATCGCTTGGTAAATAAAGCCGGAATCGAATCGCGGTTATCTGATTCTTTGACTACTTGTCTTCGGCATGGCGAAGGGATTGCAATCATTTCCCTCCTTGCCGATGAAGGTGCCGAAATCAGTCCCGATGTACCCACAGAATTAGTCTTTTCTGAGAAATTTGCCTGTCCCGAACATGGCGCAGTTATGGAAGAATTATCGCCGCGATTGTTCTCATTTAATTCGCCCTATGGTGCCTGTCCGGCTTGTCATGGCATCGGTAGCTCCCGCACCTTCGATCCCGAACTGATTATTCCCGATCCATCGGCGGCTGTTTACCACGCGATCGCGCCGTGGTCCGACAAAGACAATTCCTATTATTTATCACTATTATATAGCTTGGGTCAAGCTGCTGGATTTGCCCTCGATACACCGTGGAATCAACTCACACCCGCTCAACAATCATTAATTTTGGAGGGTAGAATCGAGCCGATTTGGATGGAAGATCTCGACGACCATCGGCGGTTCAAAGGAGTATTAAAAACACTCGACAGGCAATATAATGATGCCTCAGAACTGCAAAAGCAAAAACTCGAACAATACCTCACCAATCGCCCCTGTGAAGCTTGCGGCGGCAATCGGCTTAAAGCCGAAGCTCAATCGGTAAAATTGGGACAGTACGGTATTCTTGATTTTACTAGTGCGGCGATCGATGAATGTCTGGCGCGACTCGATCGGTTAGAATTAACCGAAAAGCAACTTAAAATCGGCGAATTAGTCCTCAAAGAAATTACCGCCCGACTGCAATTTTTACTCAACGTTGGGTTAGATTATCTCACACTCGATCGCGCGGCGATGACTCTCTCCGGTGGCGAAGCGCAACGAATCAGACTCGCTACCCAAATCGGTTCCGGCTTGACAGGCGTATTATACGTTCTCGACGAACCGAGTATCGGTTTGCATCAACGAGACAATGGACGACTACTCGACACCCTCACCAAACTCCGCGACTTGGGGAATACTCTCATCGTCGTCGAACACGACGAAGATACCATTCGCGCCGCCGATCATCTCGTCGATATCGGCCCAGGTGCGGGCGTACATGGTGGTAATATCGTCGTCGAAGGCGATCTCAATGCCCTCCTCACTTCCAAAGATTCGATTACAGGTGCGTACTTATCGGGACGCGTAGGCATTGAAACACCAGTAGCCAGAAGAGAAGGAAATGGACGTAGTTTGGTACTTAAAAACGCCAACCGCAATAACCTCAAACATCTCGACGTCGAATTCCCACTGGGCAAACTTGTCGCCATCACAGGCGTATCTGGCTCAGGCAAATCCACCTTAATTAACGAACTCCTCCACCCCGCCCTCCAGCACCATCTCACCAAACGGGTACCATTCCCCAAAGATGTAGATGAACTCAAAGGAATCAATGCGATCGATAAAGTTATTATCATCGATCAATCCCCGATCGGTCGCACCCCGCGATCGAATCCCGTCACTTACACAGGCGTATTCGACACCATCCGCGAAGTCTTCACCCACACCATCGAAGCCAAAACACGCGGCTATAAAGCTGGACAATTTTCCTTCAACGTCAAAGGTGGACGCTGTGAAGCCTGTAGCGGACAAGGCGTAAATATCATCGAGATGAATTTCCTCCCCGATGTCTACGTCCAATGTGATGTCTGTAAGGGCGAACGTTACAATCGCGAAACCCTCCAAGTCAAATATAAAGGTAAATCGATCGCTGATATCCTCAATATGACCGTCGAAGAAGGTTTAGGCTTCTTTGAAAATATCCCCCGCGCCGCCACCCGCCTCCAAACCCTCGTCGATGTCGGCTTGGGCTACGTCAAACTCGGACAAACCGCTCCCACCCTCTCCGGCGGCGAAGCCCAACGCGTCAAGCTCGCCACCGAACTCTCCAAACGCGCCACTGGCAAAACCCTGTATCTAATTGACGAACCTACCACCGGACTGTCATTCTACGATGTCCACAAGCTCCTAGACGTGCTGCAAAGACTAGTAGACAAGGGGAACTCCATCATCGTCATCGAACACAACCTCGACGTGATTCGCTGCTCCGACTGGACGATCGATCTGGGGCCAGAAGGTGGGAATAAGGGTGGAGAATTAGTCGCTGTCGGGACACCAGAACAGGTGGCGAAAAATCCTAAGTCGCATACGGGGAAATATCTCAAGCAAGTATTGAAGCAACATTCAGCAGCGGCAAAGGTTTAAATTATGCCCGAACAACAGTAATGTTATCATTTCTAATAGCCAGCAGCATATTGTTGAGTCTAATTAAGTTACTGTGTGAAAATACCTGCAAATGCCATCATTCCTGAGCCTAAGTTAACGCAGTATTTACTAGTGCTTAGACCACGTGATGATAAATCAAAATTCCTTGCTCAAGGAGGATTTACTTTAAATAACGTGAGTTCGGGTTAAGCAGAACGGAGCAAATTGCGTTCCATCGCGATTCCTGGCTTCTTGGGTTGATGGCAATAAGCAATCAACCCACAGAGAATGTTAACAAAGCAGTTAACGGGAGAGCGATGTCGGGAGTGCACACCTACGGTAGGCTTCGCCAACAATCTGAGAAATATTCTTCAACTGGTCAATGACTGTCTCAACAACAGCGCGTTTGCGCAATAGTAAGCGATCGCTTAAAGACATCAAACGTTGTTTCATGTTGCGTTTGAGTTTAGTAACCACTCGGACACCAACGCTATCCATCAATTCCTCAAACATTTTTTGGGAGATATAACCCTTGTCTGCAAACACTTGACCAAAAAGATGTTGGAGCAAATCAGGGACAGGTTTGCGGTCGTCCGTATTACCAGGTGTAACCTGAAAGTTAAGTAACTCGCCTTGGAGGGTGACAGCGTAGCTGTCACCCTCCAAGCTCATATCTCTTTCAGGGTTGCTGTGACTAAGTATCTTCAGCTTATCCCCTGAAAGCTTTTCTACCTCATACCCCCCTTTTCAAACGCCCTCTTAGATTCAAAGCGATCAAAGATGGATAAAGTCGAGCTAAGGATTTGGGATGAGTGTATCTTGTTTGACGACCATCGATCGACCGATCCATAATGCCACCATCGCGATCGCCAGTGAGACTAAACCCACCGCCCAGCCAGGGAATAAGGGTAATTGACGGGCCACAGAAATAAATACATTAAATAACGCTCCAGCCAGAGAAGCACCCCCAAAATAGAATCCGATGCCCAAACCGCCTCTAGACAGAGGCACCATACTCAAAGCAAAGGGAATCGTCCCCACACCGACGCAGCTCATCCCTACACCCAACAACAGCACGGCTACGGCCTGAAGACCAGGTAATATCAGCATCGAGAACCCGATCGCTAACATGATTAAGCCACCGAGCATAGTTTGTAAATTGCCCCAACGCTTTGCCGCCAAACCAATCGGCAGTACGGTTACTAGTTGAACGGCTAGAAACAAGGTCATTAACATTGGCGTTTGCGCTTTTCCCACCAAACCAATCAACTGTTGAGTTAAAATAACGCCCATAGTAATGGTGCAGCCAGTTAGCGCGACCAAGAGCAGGTTTCGGGTAGCGGGTTGTTGCTCATCTGCTGTAACTGCTGGCAATCGCACTTGGGTAGTTTGAGAACGGTTGAGCAAGGTGGCTGAGAGTAGCAAAATAATTGAACTAATCGCAAATGCTGGCCCTGCTCCTAGTCCTTTGACGATTTGCTTGGAAGCAGGCAAAGCTAGGGTGCCAGCCAGTGTACCGACTAATGTCAAGACGCTCGCAGCATAGGGCCAGTCGCGCTGACAGGCAAATTCGCCCAGGCGAGCTAACATCGGCGATCGAAACATCGCCATCGCCATCGCCCACAGAATTACCAGAGCCACAAATAACCACCGGATAAAGCTATCAGGATTACCCAAAAACACGATCGATGGCAATATTACCAACAATCCGGCGGAGAGCAACACCCCGATCGTCACAAATGGTCCTTTTAACCCCCATAATGTCTTTTGACGATCGGACAAGCTGCCAAACATCGGTTCGATTAAGACTGCCAAAAAACCTTCGATCGCCAAAATTACAACTGACGAATCTTTCGGAAAACCATACTGTCCCAACAAATCAGGAATGTACATCCGATACACAATCCAACAGAGTACGATTGCGCCTTGCATCAGTGCCATTGCGAGTACTGGTTGCCAATCAGTTTTAGAGGTTGCTGAGAAAGTTTGCATAAGGTGTAGAGCTAATAAAACATTGGAAACGATACTATTAATGCGGGCACAGAATGCACTTGGATTGAAATTTCGCTGGTAGTGGCAAAGACGGGCAGATTATAACCAGAACGCATCCAATTTAAACTGCGTTAAACAAGTCGCAGGGATGGCATGTACTAGCTAGATAATTATTAACAGTACATCGAACCATTAGGGAGGGAAAGAAGCCGCTTAGGTTATCCAATCTCTGGCCCGATCGCTAGATTTATGGGCATTGCTGAATTGATGTATGAAACCCTCGGTAGGGGTAATTCATGAATTACCCCTACCGAGGGTTTCATGGGTTGCATAATCGGTTAATCATACATGGAATCAGCAACGCCGATTTATGGTTAGCAGATTAGAGATGTAGCAGAATTTTGCTCGGAGTGATAATGTTAATTGAGTGACAATCAATAAAAATATTATGGCTAAGGGCACATAACTTCGCCCCATTTAATCGGCGTTTCATTATTACAAGTAAACTGTTTCATCCGCCTGTTAATCAGCCCATAGACAACCCCATTATCGGTTTGATCGATATAAAATTGAACCATGCCCACATTCGCACAGTTTTTAGCAATTTTTTGACTAGCGGCTAATAGCTTGGAAGAAGAGTTAATCAGTTGTTCCGATCGAGGATTGTTATTAACAATCGTCAAGTCAGCTACCATGGATCGACCACGCGGGTATTTACCAGAAGCAGCAGTAATTCGGTTGATTTTAACCGATTTGACCAGACCCAATTGGGATCTAATCATCCCCAAGGTATTTTGACAAGTAGATTTATTGGCAACTAGTGCAATCTGAATATCCCGATTAGGAACATCTCTAAAATTTTGCTGAGCCATTACCAATGGTGAATAGCCCAGACTAATAATATCGATCGATACCAATACAATACTTGTTACCTGGGAAGTGTATTTTTGCATACATAAATTTGGGAGAGATGAGCCAATCTTAACCCTCTGCTCCCATGATTGGGATGCGAGGGTTGCGGGACGAGCGATTAGTTCATTGGTGCTGATACTTCCAATTTACCAGACTCAATCCATCGATCGAATCGTGCTGTCTTCCCGTTAATCGTGATACTCTCTAAATACCATGCAGCTCCGGCAAACTTGCCATCGCTGCGAATTTTTATAGACCTAGGGAACTCGCCGATGGTCTTAATGTTTTTCAATGTAAATCGATCGGTTTGATTTCTCTCGAAGGCATTTCCCGAAATGAATTGATTGATTTGGATTTCTCTTGTTCTGCCGAGTACTCCATCTAAGGTCAGGTAGATGTTTGAGTCAGTTCCAGCTCCTGTTTTGTCGCCAGTTTTAATAGTAACATCGTAACTCATTCTGTTATCTGATACTGTTGCGCCACTACCTGTTGTGATGCCAAACGCATTGCTGCGCGTGCCGTATTCTGCGTTAGTTAGCTTCTTAGCACTTGCCACATGCACATCAGCATCGGAACCAGTACCAGCAAGTCCAAAACACTGGCTGGAGTTGACCAAAATTCCATCGACACCTTGTTCGAGCCAGTAATTTACGGTGCTCTTATTTTCAAAAGTCCAAATCACTACTTTCGGACCTAGACCAGCATCACGCGCCTTGATGGCTTCTCTAGTCCAGTCCTGTTCTGTTTTGCTCCAGACAAGTCCAGCCGCAACGCCAATTTCATACCAATATTTATTCAATGGGTAGCCTGCGTTCTGGAAAAAATTATTCACATCTGTTGGCGAATCGTCAAAACCCATGGCTGCAACAGCTCGGGGGTCATTAAGAATTCTGCTTTTAATCGGTGTCAGATATTTCCCATCTTTGACTAGTCCAATATCGAAGATCAGATTGACGGATGGAAGCTTCGCTCGAATTTTATCGAACAATTCATCTAACGGAGCATCGGGAGTTTTAATATCGACGTGCAAAAGGGCAAGCGGTGCTTGACTTACAGCATTCAACCAGGCATCCAGTGTCTCGCGGTTCCCACTTAAGTCATCGTGAGCGAGAAACCAACCTGTAACGCCATTCTTTGTGCCGTACATGAAATCTGCTTCGATCGCATTGACTCCCTGTTTTTGCACAACATTCTTTACCCAGCTACCTGCGTTACAACGGTGAGCTATAACGTAGACAGGCCGCTTACTCTGAGAGTTGCTGGGCAATACGAACGCAGAGAACGGCACGACAACAGCGGTGACAAATCCGATCGAGAGATTCAGGAGCCATCGATTAGATAATAAATCCGATGTGATGTTTTTCATGATATTTAGCCTAAATGTAGTGATATTAATTCAGACTGGTTGTATATTTTGGAAAGAGTGTGGTGCCTGATACTGTAAAAGTATGCACCTTATCCGCCCTGAGTGACTGCTTAAAAATCTGCCTCCCGGCAACTGCCCGACATTCAACTACGATATCTGTCGCTCCAACTGAAAGGGGGATAGCTACAGGTCGATCGAATGTAGTGCCAGTTCGTTTAACTTCTATCTCTTTTCGAGCACCTTGAGGGCTTCTCCAGCTAACCTTCAACCTCATGACATAAGCACCCTTGTTCCTAACTACGATCGCGCCACCACGCTGAGAGATTACCGCATTTCCACGATCGTCTCGATAACCATTGTCATATAGAACTGCTGTATAGAAAGATTCAGCCGCCGTTTTGTCGATGCTGCCCGTTCCTAATCGCAGCATATCCTTGAGAAACAAGTAATCTGCCAGATCTTTGCCACTGTCTGTTACCTCTAATTTTCTGGTCTTAATTGAATTCCAGCGATATTGTGGAAAGCCCATCTGCCGCAATGGTGCGTCCCAGTTATGATCGTGAGCAAAGCAGGCCTCGAAGAACTTTTTTTTGTGCTCCGGTAATCCGCCACTACAACCATCTGAATTGCCAAAAGAAGTCGGTTTATACTGTAGAAATATACCGCCATCCAGTGGATTATAAATCGTGCGGGTGTCTCCACCTGTCCACTGATAGTTATTACCGACTGTTTGATACTGTGGGGGATCGTAGCTGGGAACTAGTCCATCTTCATTTGCCAATAAGCTGATGTAGTTGTTGGCAGCAGAGACTTTGGGAGGGAGATTTCCTTGCGCTCTAGCTGTGTTTGTAATGAGAGCCATTACGGTAGAACTTAATAATAATCCGGTCAAACATCTTGATGCGATTTTCTTCATGTTATTTCTATTGACGTTTGGCGATCTGGCGATCTCGAATCTAGCGGAAAGCTGTTCGCTGATGTGTTGCTATTAGTACGGAGCAACAAGCTGTTTGGATTTAAATTTGGCAAAATTCTTTCTAAAGCACAAAATCTAGCTGTTTGGGGAATCTGGCGATGCCTCGATCGGGCACCTGATTGAGTCATCGATTTTAATCTGCTGTTGTTACATCCAATCTGCTTGCACTTGCGTACTAATAACAACAGCAAACAATGATGATGACAATTATGTTGCGTAAATTATTTGGTTTTAGTGGGATCGCGCTCCTATCTACCGCGATCGTCCAATTAGCCACTCCAATTGTCTCCGGCACAATTTCGATCGGCATCCAACCAGCCTCTGCTAGCACACAAACCGATCGACAATGGCAGCAATATTTAGGTGGGCGCAAAATTGTCGAATTTTCTAATTATTCTTCCAGTTTTGGTGGCGGTGGCATGAGCAGTCAAAAAGAATTGCATATATGTGGCAACGGACAATTTGCCTATGCTGCTCAAAGCGCAGTGTCAATGGATGTATCCGGAGCTAGTGGTGGCAGTAGCGGTCAAAACAGAACTACAGGCACCTGGAAGATCGTCGAATCAAATCAATCTGTGGTGGCGGTCGAATTTACCAGTTCCACTGGTGAAAAAGAACAAGGTGTCTTAGGCTTTGGTCAAGATGGACGATTGTATGACGGCAACGGTAAAAAGTTATTAACTGCGCCAAGTGAAGCTTGTCAATAAATAGCAGTAGTCATACCGTAATGAAATCGTAACTAAAGTTATTATTAATACATAGAGATATTTTCTAATAAAGCTATAATTTACCCAGTTTATTATTTGGCCAAGACTGGTTAGATGAGTCAAATTCCTGCTGACACTACCGATACGAACTTAATCATTAGTTTGCGACAAGGTAATCAAACTGCTTTGAGTATTCTTTACGATCGCTATGGTGGATTGGTATATACTTTAGCCTTGAAGTTGCTCAATCGTAGTGATGAAGCCGAAGATATTACCCAAGATATATTTTTGAGCTTTTGGAAACAGGATAAATTCGATCCAAATCGTGCTAATTTAAGCAGCTATCTATGTTTACTGACTAGATCGAGATCGATCGATCGATTGCGACGTCGACAGAGCGAACAAAAATCCTTGCAAAGATTACAACAAAACATTACTCCTGAAGCTGAATTACCTACTCCCTTAGACTCATTAACATTAGCAGAAGAACAAATCATCGTGCGCCAGTCTTTATCCACATTGAGCGAACAACAAAGACAAGTGCTCGAATTAAGTTACTATCAAAATCTGAGCCAATCAGCGATCGCCGCGCAAATTAACTTACCATTAGGTACTGTTAAAACGCACATGCGGCAGGGATTAATCAAATTACGGCAACTGTTGCAATCGCAGATTGGCTAAGGGAGTGAATTATGGTTAGATCCATTTCAGAAGAGGAGAAAATGTTAGCTGCTGGTTATGTATTAGGTGATTTAGATCCGCTAGAAAGCAAGGAATTTGAACTTGCTCTGACTACCGATCCCGATCTTCGGGCAGAAGTATTTGCTCTTCAAGTTGCTTTCAATAAAATTCCCCAGGGATTAACCCAAATCAATCCCCCCCCCGGCTTAAAATCTAAACTCATCGAATCTTTTGTTGCTTCAGAATCAACCTCAAGTTCGACGATCGCTCTGCCGCAAACAACTGTTAATGAAACAACTTCAGCCCCTCCAAAAAGATTTAATTGGAGCAGGCTATTAGCGGGGATTGGACTATTAACAGGTGGGTTGTTAGCATTCGATAATTTTAATCTCCGTCATCAGCTACAATTTGCTCAACAGGTTAATCAACAAGAATTAGCCAGTATTTTAACTCAACCCAAAAGTCGGTTACTGGCTTTAAGCGATCGCCAAGATCGCGTGCTGGGCAAAGTTTTGTTTACACCGGGAAACTGGCAACAGGTAATTGTATCGGCAAAAGATTTGCCGCCATTACCTGTCGATAAAGTCTATCGAATGTGGCTAGAATTAGCTAATGGTCAAATTATTCCCTGTGGTGAATTCAAAACCACAGATGGTGGTAGCATATTTATCAAGCTAAATGCCAAACAAAATCCACCAGCCGGGGTTAAAGCTAAGGGCGTATTTATCACCATCGATCGACCTAACGATCCACTCGAACCAACGGGACAAAAAGTAATTACAGGCACTATCTAATTAATAATTGATAATTAATAATTGGGGTTTTTGGATTAAGCCCCGAAAAGGGGGAATCAGCTTGGAGGGTGACAGCTACGCTGTCACGAAGAAGCCACAAACTGGAGTTTAGACTAATCAAAATATTTCAACAAAAAAGTTCAGGCAGCAGAAAAGATGACTGAACAAGAACGCGAAGTGAAAAAAAACAGTGATTAGGCTGTTTGCTGTTGCTTTTTAGGCCGAGAATAAGTTTTTTTAGCCACAGGATAACGAGTTCGAGGAGTACATTTAAACCCAATAGCTCGACCATTCGACTTTCCACGCTGTTTAGGAGAAGAAGCAGGAGTGCCAATCTGGATCAAAAGTGAAAATATAGACTGAGCAACACGTCCAGGGGATAGAGCGATCGTAACAGATTGCCAAGGTAAGCGATACTGTGTGACTAAATCTCTGGCTAACCAGAGTTGCCAAGTCATCAAAGGCATCAAATCGCTCCAGCGATCGGATTGTTCGGGCGTTTTTAAACTAGGCATCGTCCAGTGCAATCTTTGCGGTGAGCAAAACGATACCAATGTTCGAGACTAAACCGTCGTAAGTATTGATGCCAGATTTCTTCAAGTGGCATCGTGCGCTCACCCGTCCACACCAACCATAACGCTGGCATAATTCGACCAGCAGCGGTCGGCTCCAGCCGTTCTACCAAAATTAGATTGACTTGATGCTCCGCAGCGTTAGAAAAGTGTAAATCTTTCCATATTCTGACTCTGACAAGGGCCATGACTTGATGTGTCTAGTTCTAAAATTGCTTCATATGTACTTGGATATTGGCGACGAAACATCGGACTGAATGACAATTCTGCTAGTGATGAAGCTTGTCTGGTTGTCATCACTGCATCCATCAGCTCGAATGTTGCATCTTTTGCTTTGGTTGATAGTTTATGTACTTCTTGACGAAATGTCTGTAATGCTTCACAGTTCATGTTGGGGAAGTTGATGAGTTTTCTTTCACCCTTATTTTCTTCCCTCCGGTAGCAAAGGTCTATCTTTTGCTGCCGTTCTCTTTCTTCTTTGCCAACACAAATAAATGCTCCGTACGATAATCGCCACTTAATGCCGCCGCAATCTCTGCTTCGCTTTTGCGCACCCGCTCGTGTTTGAGTGCTGCGAGTTTAAGTGGGTCGCGCTCTCCAGCGACAATTGCCTTCAGAATTCTCATTCCGCTCAATCCGGTTAAGTCACTGAGTACTTGATGCAAATGTAAATTCATCTGAGTCAGTGCTTTCTGCATCCGCTGGATATGTCGGGCAGCATCGGCAATCAGTGTGTCTCGCTGCCGAATGTAACTCCGCAAGACACAAATCGAGTCGGTGGGACGAAAGGAACCAGACAATAACCCATAACTATGTAGTTGTCTGAGCCATTGACAATCCAACACATCACTTTTGCGTCCTGGCACACTTTTAACGTGATGGGCATTGACTAAGATGACTTCAAATCCTGCGGCTTCGAGCATCTGGAAGACTGGAATCCAATATACTCCTGTCGATTCCATCGCTACTGTCTCAATCCGACATTCCTTGAGCCATGTCACCAGTGCTGCTAAGTCTGGTGTATAACAACCAAATTCTCTTACTGGTTGGGCATCTTGTGCTGGTGGCACGCTCACCCAATGACTTCTGGCTCCGATATCGATGCCACAGGCATTTCGCTTGATAATATCTAACGACTCTAATTCTGCCTGTGAAGATTGCTGTGGTTGCCCTGACTGCTTTACCATAGAATTACTTTTAATTAGAATTGAGGCTAATTCCTTGACCCAGAATCAGCAAACGTTTGATTCTCCTAAACGGGATAAAGGGATTTCCCCTTTTCACCAATGTCTTACGCTTTATATTCTGGCACCAGACTCACGACGGGCGCGTTCGCACCACTGTTCTTTCGGTGTTAGCTGTCAATCGATTACCCTTATTCTTAGATTACTCTCTTATTCCTCCCTTTGTTTCTTGCGTCCTTCCTGCGGCGCGCCCCATTGGAGACTCACGTTAAATATGGTAAAGTCGATCGTGAGAACATCCCAAAGTTGCTGATCCGCACAGGGTTTGTTCGTGGCCAGTGCCCACCCTACTGGCTCGACACGACTAAAACTGTGGGCATTCAAAACTCCGAAAAATACAATCAGTAATATTGTAAGAGATCGCGCTACCCACAGTTTTAGTCGTGTCGTCCCACTACTGGAACGAAAAGAAGCCAAGACCAGCAAATCTACTACCACCTACTTTTTGGCTTTCCAATTGCTGACAAAGCATTGATGCCACCGTATCCTTGGTCAAGAAATTGCGGGTACTGCAATTGTTTAAAATCTGCATTAACTCTATCCCAACTTTTGCTAGATCGGTAGCTGTTGTCCACAGCCCTGCTGCTGCCATTTCAGGGTAAGTATGAAATCCACCTACGATGGGAATTCCTTGCCACGGATAACCCGTCGCGGCTTCTGTTTTCAAATGCTGTGGTAGTGGCTGTTCGTATGTGCTATCGGTCAATTCTAATGGATCGATCGCAAGTTCACGCATGATTTGTGGGAACGGTTTTTGAGGAGATCGATTATGGCTTGTTGCGCCACCGTCGTACCACCGCCAGAATAGCAAAATTGCATTCCTGGCAAAGTGTTCACCTCCACTTTTTCTGTGTTTGCGGGTGGTTCACCATTCAATATTTGGGTCACACTTGGTACGATTCTGAAGCCAAATATCCAGGAAATCCATGTACTGTAAATCCAGCAATATGGCTAAGAATCTGACGTAATGTTATTTTTGGCTGCCCGTTTTCATCGGTGGGGATGCGCCATGTAGTTAGATAGCGATTAACATCCTCATCAAGGCTCAATCGTCCCTCTTGCACCAGCCGCATCAGACCCAAAGCAAATACGGCTTTGCTAATTGAACCTGATTGAAAAATAGTTTTCGCTGTCGCTGGGTATTGGGAGCGCGAATAACTAAAGCCAAACCCATGCGCCCACTCGATTTCAAAATTATTGATGACTGCAATACTCACACCAGGAGTATGGTAGTATCTCATTCGATCTTTAAGTTTTGCAGGAGCAGCAAATTTACCTTTTATAATCGTACCAGCTCGTAAATTAGCAATAATCCGATCGATCCGATTTTCCATACTAGTTTGTAAGTAAAGTTCTCAAGACATCGATTCTCGTAATCCCAGTGCGATTTTACTATGTTCTTCGATTTGCGACATCACCTGACGAGCGCGACTGATGACTGTCGGGGGTAAACCTGCTAGTCGTCCCGCTTCGATGCCGTAGGATTTACTTGCGCCGCCGGGTTGGACTTGGTGGAGGAAGATGATTTGGTCGGGGAGTTCTTTGACGGTGACTTGGTAATTTGCCACGTTGGGGAGGATGGATGCAAGTTCGTTGAGTTCGTGATAATGGGTGGCAAAAATCGTGCGGGAACCGATTTCGGTGGCGAGATATTCGGCAACTGCCCAAGCGATCGAAAGTCCATCAAATGTAGCGGTGCCGCGTCCGATTTCGTCTAGTAAAACGAGGGAATTGGGGGTGGCATGATTGAGAATATTGGCGGTTTCATTCATTTCTACCATGAAGGTTGATTGTCCGGTGGCGAGATCGTCTACAGCACCGACGCGGGTAAAGATCCGATCGCAAATGCCCAATGTAGCGGCGGTGGCGGGGATAAAACTACCGATTTGCGCCATGATTTGGATCAAGCCTAATTGGCGTAAATAACAACTTTTACCGCTGGCATTTGGCCCCGTAAGGATAATCAGATCGGGAGATTCGATACTGGGGGTAATGTGTTCGGCTTGTCCTAATTGCGTCGAATTGGGGACGAAAAATCCGGCGAGTAAGGCTTTTTCAACGACGGGGTGGCGACCATCCGTAATGTGGATTTCCCGACTCGGCACCAGTTGGGGGCGACAATAGCCCTGAGTCACTGCAATTTCGGCTAAACTGCACAGGACATCAATCGCCGAGATACTACGGGCGACGGTGCGGATTTGCTCGGTGTGGGTGGCGACGATTGTGCGGAGTTCGACGAAGATTTCGTGTTCGATCCGGTTGAGATCTTCTTGGGCGGTGAGGACGCGGACTTCCCGTTCTTTGAGTTCGGGGGTGATGTAGCGTTCTTCGTTGGTGAGGGTTTGTTTGCGGATGTAGTCGCTGGGTACTTGGTCGGCTTTGAGGCGGGAGATGCTGATATAGTAGCCGAAGGTTTTGTTGAAGCCGACTTTGAGATTGGCGATACCCGTGCGTTCCCGTTCGATCGCTTCGAGGTTGGCGATCCACTGGAGATCGCCAGCGGCGGCGGCGCGCATGTCATCGAGCTGGGTGTTGATGCCCGATCGAATAATCCCGCCGTCTTTGAGGTGGAGTGGTGGGTGTTCGACGAGGTGGGCGGTGATGTCGCGTCCCAAGGCTTCGAGTTCGGGGGGGACGGTGTGGAGGATTTTGAGGAAGGGGGATTTGCCCTGACGGGCGATGGCACAGAGTTCGGGGAGTTTGAGAAAGGAGTCGGCGAGGGCGACGAGATCGCGTGCGCTGGCGCGTCCCGATCCGGCTTTGCCTGTGAGGCGTTCGATGTCGTAGATTTGTTTGAGTAGCTGCTGTAAGTCCTGGCGGAGAAAGGTGTTTTCGACAAGTTCTTGGATCGTATCTTGGCGTTTGGAGATCGAGTTGAGATCGAGCAGGGGTTGCAGTATCCAGCGACGCAAAGCGCGTCCGCCCATGGCGGTACAGGTGCGATCGAGTGCCCACAGCAGGGAGCCTTGAAAGTTACCATCCCGCACGGTTTGGGTGATTTCGAGGTTGCGACGTGACTGGTGATCCAAGACGAGATAGTCGCCGAGGGCATAAGTACGCAGGGGTTGGAGCGTGACGGGGTTACTTTTTTGGGTGGCTTCGAGATATTCCAATAAGCCGCCAGCCGCCCGCACAGCGAGGGGAAATGGCGTACACCCCAAAGATTCTAGCGATCGCATTTTGAAGGTGTCTAGGAGCCGCTGCTTGGCTTCTGCGAGGGTAAATGGTGCCAGGGGGCGCATGGCATAGCAGAAGCAGTTGGGGAGATTGGTGGGGAGTAAGTCGGAGGTTTCGCCAGGGCGCAATAGGCGGTTGAGATCGGGGGCGGCGATGGGGATGAGGATTTCCGGCGGTTGGAGCCGCATTAGTTCTTGAGTGAGGACTTCGAGATCGGTGCTTTGGGTGGTGAGAAATTCGCCTGTGGAAATATCCGTGTAGGCGAGTCCCCAGTTTTCGCCCACGAGGACGATCGCCGCGAGGAAGTTATTCCGTCGTGAGGGGAGCATTTCTTCTTCCTGAATCGTGCCTGGAGTCAGGACGCGGACGACTTCGCGCCGCACTAAACCCGCCCCCGATTCGGCCGCTTCGGCGGCGGTTTCCATCTGGTCGCACATGGCGATCGCGTACCCTTTTTCGACTAAGATGGCACAATAGCGATCGACTGCATGGTGCGGTACGCCCGTCATCGGGACGCGCCCGACTTCTTTACCGCCTTCTTTGCTCGTCAGCACTAGTTCGAGTTCGCGGGCGATCGTAATCGCATCCTGAAAAAATGTCTCAAAGAAATCCCCGCAACGGTACAACAGCAGTGCGTGGGGATATTGCTCCTTCACCTCGACATAGTGTTGGTACATCGGTGAGAGCTGGGTACGATCGAGCAGGCGATAATCAGCGTTGCGGATTTGACTCTGACTAGTACGAATACCTGTCAAGTCGGCGGTGTTGTCAGACATGGATCGGGAGAAATGTGAGGTGCTGGGTAAACAGTTGACAGTTGAGAGTTGACAGTTGACAGCGAATCGCTCGCTGACGGGCAAGTTCGGCGTTTGCGTCTATCTTAGAGATGGGGGGTTTGTTAACTAATCTTATTTTACCGAAAGACGAACGGAAAGCCCCTTCATTCAAACACAATCGGCGATCGAGCGTAGGTACCGAGCGGTAGAGCGGTAGTCGATCGATGGTAGCCGAGTGCGATCTATGGCAATCCATTCACCATCCACCATTCACCATCCACCATCCACCATCCACCATTCACCATCCACCATCCACCATTCACCATTTAATATATCCCTAGTTTTCCGGCTCTAAGAGGTAACCTGGCATTGGTACACCACCACTCATTTTTATATTATTTTTTGTCCTTTATCGCTATTATTTTAGGTAGATATCTCGCCATCGCTGGGGGCACGCATTATCTGATCCATACTTTGTGCAAACAAGTATTAATCGATCGTGGGATTCGGATTCAACCGCCTGTGTGGGAGTCAATTCATCACGATATTAAATTATCAGTTTATTCGACAGCGATCTTTGCTGTTGCTGCCGCCGCGATCGTCATGGCTTTCGATCGCGGGGGGACATGTTTATATGCCAATTGGGATAAATATGAACTATGGTATTTTGGCTGGAGCTTTTGGTTAGTACTCGCCCTTCAGGATACGTATTTTTATTTCATTCATCGCCTCTTTCATCATCCTTTCCTATTTGAATTGTTTCATCGCGGGCATCACTTGTCCAGACAGACTACCGCTTGGACATCTTTTGCCTTCGATCCAGTTGAGGCGATTTTTCAAGCCTTATTTATCGTCGCAGTTGTATTTACAATTCCGCTACATCTGGCGACTGTAATTGCGATTATTATGACGATGACAATTTGGTCGGTATTCAATCATCTCGGGTTTCCCTTATTTCCCAATTTTGGTTATTTTCGGTGGTGTTCGCAGTGGGCTGTCGGCCCCTTGCATCATGCCGTTCACCATCATAAGTATTCCAAACATTATGGATTGTACTTTACCTTCTGGGACAAGCTACTCGGCACTCAAGACCTCAATTACAATCGAGCTAAGATCCCAGATCGGTCTATAAATTATTTAAGTTGAAAATCATCAGCAGCGATCTAGATCGTGCCTACTAGGCTGTCGTAGTACGACGGCGACAAGACAGCCGACCATTTTGAGTGTAAACTATTGGCGATCGCTAATTTGGGTACTTGAAGATATGTCTAAAACTGGCTCGATCGTCCGATATCATCACGCTACCTGGATGCGAACATGGCTGGCGATCGGTACTGGTACGATCGGGATGACGTGGTTGTCCGCCACCGCAGTGATGGCTCTGTCAGCGGTAGAAGTCGGTAAAATAGCCAAATCGGTGACAGTCGCGATCGATAGTGCCAATACTGTCGGTTCTGGGGTAGTCATCGACAAACAAGGTAGCACATATACAGTACTTACCGCCGCGCATGTCGTCCGCGATCGTCAAGCACCGTTCAGCCTCACGACTCCCGATGGCAAAAATCATCCCTTAATTGCCACTAATATTACAACCACAACTGATGCGGATTTGGCGATCGTCAAATTCCAGAGTACTACTAACTATCCGATCGCCAAACTGGGCAATGTCGAGACAGCCAGTGAAGGATCGATCGTTTACGTCTCGGGATTTCCGATGGCAACAACCGCCATTACCGCATCGATTTACAATTTTACTGAAGGTAAAGTTACTGCCAACGCTAGTCGTCCATTAGCTGGGGGATATGCTTTGGTTTATAGCAATAATACCTTACCAGGCATGAGCGGTGGGCCAGTATTTAATCAAGCTGGTGAAACGATCGCCATCCACGGCAAAGGTGATATCCAAGCGGCGAATCAAGCTTCGGATATTAATGACAATATTCGGATTAAAACTGGCTTTAATTTAGGGATTCCGACGAATACTTTTATCCGGTTGGCAGGTAAATTGGGTGTAAATTTTGGCGGAAAACCACCGCTGGCGATCGCCACCAATATTTCCAAACCACCTCAAGCTGTGGACTTATTTTTGATCGGCGTCGATCGGTTCAATCGGGGTAATATTGGTGGATCGATCGACGCGATGAATGCAGCAATTGTGCTCGATCCCCGCTATACCAAGGCTTATCTGGCGAGAGCTTCAGCCAATTTCATGTACAAACGGCTCGGTGCGGCTTTAGCAGATGCCGATCTGGCAATTGCCAGCGATCCAAAATTGGCGATCGCCCATACAGGTAAATGTTTCTTGCTCAGTGAGTTTGGCAAACAGGGCGAAGCTCTAGGCGTATGCGATCGCGCCGTGTCATTGGCTCCCAACAATGCGATGGCGCAGACAATTCGGGGTTTAGTCGCTACCCGACTGGGCAACTATAGCGTCGCCGCCGCCGCTCTCGAACGCGCGATCGCGCTCGATCCCAATCTTTATTATGCTTATACCAATTTGGCACTGACGCGCAAAGCCCAGAATAACTTGCTTCAAGCACTGAACCTCGCCCGAAGAGCGGTACAAATTGCCCCTCAATCTCCAGGCGCACAATCGATATTAGGTCAATTATTGGTAGCCAATAGAGACTACCCCCAAGGATTGTCCGTACTCAATCGCGCGCTTGGTTTGAATCCCCGGATCGCCGCCGCTTATCGCGCGCGATCGCAGGCACATCAAGCCTTGGGGCAGACAGTGCAAGCCAAACTAGACAATACCTTAGCCCGACAATATGCACTCAGCAATCCTGACGGATTAATTGATGACATTAGTTTCCTGAATCAGTGATTTTCGATTAACGAAGCACAGGAATTTGAAACTTTATCTAACAACCCAATTATCAATTATCAATTAATCTAACTATGAATTATCAGAGATTTTATCTCGTCACGATTGCGATCGTCACCAACTTGACTGCCACCTTTTGTCCGGCAATTGCTCGGGCAGATCCGCAACCAAATTCACCTCAAAATACATCCGCCCAAAATTTTGTCAGTCAAGGTACCGAAATATTCTTAAATGGTAAAACTCTAAGTATTCCGTGGGGACAATGGCAAGTTGGAAATAGTTTGCGATTGGGAATTAGTGATACTGCACTCGATCGCCAGCTCGGTGTTGAGTTGTTCAATAATCCTAATTACCAAACTCAACCGCTCGATTGGTATGCGACTACGCGATCGACACCAGTCAGTGTCACCGCCAAGCTCAGCCGTCAATATCGCTATCTCGACATCACCGATCTTGCCAAACGGAGCGGTTGGCAATGGCAGATCGTCGGGACGAAACTCCAACTCAATACCCCAGCTACTAGAGTAACTAACGTACGTCGCGAAAATATCCCTAAAAATGGCAAAATTACCGTCACTCTAGATCGAGCTACGCCCTGGAAACTCAGCCAAACACCCACCGAAGGATACTTAACGATCGAAGCAATTGCCGACTCTAATTTACTCGCTCAATTTAACGCACCACCGCCAATATTTGACCCCAATCTCGACCCCGATGACGATCCGACTGCTCAGAAACTAGAATATAAAGTCACCAGTAGTAAGAATCAAACAATCATTCAATTTCCGATCGTCAAAGGACAACGCGCCAAGGCAAAATTATTGTCACCAACCAATCTCGAAGTTAGTATTAGCTCCAATCTTGCCGCAATTCCCGAACGTGAAATTAAGTGGGCACCTGGACTCAAATGGCGGCAAAAGTGGGTAAAATTGGGCGCGACTAATTTCCCCGTTAGCTATCTCGAAATCGATCCGCGTCAACCAGGAATTAAATTTCGAGCGATGCTAGCACTCGAACCAAACTTAGTTGGTACCAATCATCTCATCAAATTTGCCCCCACTACTCAAGTCGTCGCCGCCATCAATGGGGGCTACTTCAATCGCAACAATCGGATGCCCCTCGGTGCCCTCAAACGGGACGGGAAATGGTTGTCCAGTCCGATCTTAAATCGCGGTGCGATCGGTTGGAATGACAAAGGGCAAATGCGCATCGCGCGCCTGAAAATGCAAGAAACCCTCACTACCGCCACTGGCGCACAGCTACCGATCCTCGCGCTCAATAGTGCCTACGTCCAAGCGGGCATCGGTCGTTATACCAGTGATTGGGGGAGTACTTACACGCCGCTACAAGCCAACGAACTGATTATCACAGTTCAACTAAATAAAGTCACCCAAATTACCCCTGGCAACGCGCTTGGCAGCATCAGTATCCAAATCCCTACCAATGGCTATTTACTCGCCTTGAGAGGGCAACCAGAGCTGTCTGGGAGCATCCCGATCGGTACGAGCTTGACACTGCAACGTCAACTTACCCCACCCGAATTTGAAATTTATACTCAGATTATCGCCGCTGGCCCCTGGCTAGTACAATCGGGAAAAGTAGTTCTCGATGCCAAAGGTGAAAACTTCGGCGTGAATTTTGCCAAAGAATCAGCGGTACGCAGTGCGATCGGTACCACGGCAACGGGTAACATTACGATCGCTGCCGTCCACAATCGGGCTGGTGGCAAAGGGCCAACTTTGGCAGAAATGGCTCAAATCCTTCAACAGATGGGCACAGTAGACGCCCTCAACCTCGACGGTGGCAGCTCTACCAGCCTCTACCTCGGCGGACAACTGATCGATCGCGCCTCTGCCACTGCCGCCCGCGTCCACAATGCCCTGGGCATCTCGATCGAACCTTAGGCTTTAGGCTTTAGGTTTTAGGCTTTAGGTTTTAGGCTTTAGGCTTTAGGTTTTAGGTTTTAGTAAATCTGTAGGTTGGGTTTCGAGGGCTTCAACCCAACCTACAAAAAAAAGGCGATCGCTAGCTTATAGCGATCGCCTTGAAATTTAAAACCCCGATTTCCTTTCGCGATCGGATGCAAATGAGAGCAACAGACACTAAAAAAAATATTCGTGAGAATTAGTTGCTGACTTAATTAGCTTCAACCAACCTCATGTCACTAATATAACCCGATTTGAGTCACATCACCATCCGCCATTTTACGGTGAATTCAGATCGCAAATTTTACACTCACCACTGCCATCGCCCCTACAGTAGTGGATGATTAAGCCATGAAAACTATTCGCTTTCATTTTGGATCGCTTCCTCCAACACATACCTAGTGCTACTCCACGCCAAGATTCCCGCCACCGCAACGATGATACTCATCCCCCATAATACTGGTTGCAGCCCAAACATCTCAGTCAAAGGGCCAGCGACAACCAGCGGCACCGCTACCGCAATATTTACCGCATTATTCTGAAAGCCAAACACCTTGCCCCGCATTGATTCTGGTGTTCTTTCTTGAATCAATGTCTGCATCGGCACCGCGATCAAAGAAGCTCCCAGCCCCAAGATCCCAGCACAGAATACACCTAGCAATAAATTATTTATAAATGTAAATATTGCTAGCACGATCCCCATACCGATAAATCCAATCAGGGGTAGAGATTTTTGGTTGAGACGATTGCCAAAATGTCCCAATATGCCAGCTCCCAGCACCAATCCGATACCCAACGGAGCGACTAAAAATCCAAATTGTTCGGGCTTGAGACCGACTTCAGCAGTGAGTTTGATCGATAATACTGGCAATGCCGCGATCGTCGAAAATAATACCGCCAGTTGCAGCATCGCATTTAATACGATCTTGTTACTACGGAGATAATCAAATCCAACTTTTAACTCATGCCACGGATTGATGCGGTGCGGATGTTGGTTCGGATCGATTTTTTCTTGGACTTTTACCAACTGTCCCAATCCAGCCGCCACAAAATAAAGTAAGGCTACCAATACCTCGCGCGATCCATTTTTGCTAATATTGGTCACTGCTGTCAAAATTGGTTCGCCGATCGCAAATCCGACAATAATCGAACCCATTGTACTGCTAGTAAATAGAGCATTGGCTGTCAATAAATTTTCGGGCTTCACTACCAGGGGTATCGCTGACTGTTCCGCAGGGGCAAATGCTTGAGTTACTGTCGAAATTGCAAAGGTAATTAATATTAAAAAGATGAATTCTTTTGGTAAGATTGCTAATAATAAAATTAGCGAACCTCGGGTGACATCCGCAATCACCATAATCTTCTTTTTGGGATAGCGATCGACAAATATGCCCGCCGCAGCTCCAAATAAAATTGCCGGAATCGTCGAAGCGACCATTAAATAGGAACTAGAAGAAGCGGTATATCTCTCTGGGATATTGTAGGTAGTTAGCAAAGCGATCGACATTACTAGCAATACTTTATCGGCAATCTGAGATAGCACTTGCCCCGTCCACAAAAATAAAAATGGACGATTGCTGAGTAGAGCCTTAAATCCACTCGCCTCTAGAGGTGTTTTTGCAGGCAACATAGGCTGAATAGGGGAAAGGGGGAAAGGATAATGGGTAAAGGCTTTAGCAAAGTCTGTAGCGATTGTACAGACTAATGGGTCGGAAAGTTTGCTAGTGTGTGACAGTCGATCGAGTGGACGGTAGATAATGGATAATAAATAGTAGCTATTAATTCATCCCGTTCCTGCAATGAACTCCACTATCGCCTATCTGACTACTCAACTCGATCGCGCGATCGTTGCCGCATTGGGGGATGATTATGCTGGGACAGATCCGCTGTTAGTATTATCGAGCAATCCCAAATTTGGGGACTATCAGGCGAATGTGGCGATGGGACTCAGCAAAAAATTGGGACAACAGCCGCGCGCGATCGCGCAATCGATCGTCGATAATCTAGATGTAGCCGAACTGTGCGAAGTTCCACAAATTGCTGGTCCTGGCTTTATCAATTTTACTGTCAAACCTAGCTATCTCGCCACCCAGCTCCAAGCGATGCAATCAGATAGCCGCTTGGGTGTGCCTGTAGCTGACAAGCCTCAACGCGTCATCGTCGATTTTTCCAGTCCGAATATCGCCAAAGAAATGCACGTCGGACACTTGCGATCGACTATTCTAGGAGATTGTATCGCACGGGTATTAGAATTTCGCGGTCACGATGTGCTCAGACTCAATCACGTTGGCGATTGGGGGACTCAATTCGGGATGTTGATCCTCTACCTGCGGGAAGCCTATCCCGAAGCTCTGACGACTGCTGACGCGCTCGATTTAGGCGATTTGGTAGTCTTATACAAGAAAGCCAAACAACGCTTTGATGAAGATCCCGAATTTCAAGCAGCAGCTAGAAAAGAGGTAGTCAAATTACAGGCAAAAGATCCCGATACGATGAAAGCCTGGAACCTATTATGCGACCAATCCCGACGCGAATTTCAGGTAATCTACGACAGGTTGAATGTCACACTCACCGAACGTGGCGAATCATTTTACAACCCCTATTTAGCCACCGTAGTTGATGACTTACGCACGACAGGATTATTAGTCGAAAGCGATGGCGCACAGTGCGTATTTCTAGATGGATATACCAATAGAGACGGCGATCCATTACCGCTCATCGTCCAAAAAACCGACGGTGGCTATAACTACGCGACTACCGATTTAGCCGCAGTCAGATATCGGATTGGAACCGATCGAGCAGATCGCATTATTTATATCACCGATGCCGGACAATCGGATCACTTTGCCCAAGTATTTCAAGTAGCCAAACTAGCTAATTGGATACCTGAAGATGTCGAAATCATTCACGTTCCCTTCGGCTTAGTATTAGGTGAAGATGGTAAGAAAATCAAGACGCGATCGGGTGAAGCGATTAAACTAAAAGATCTACTCGATGAAGCGATCGACCGATTTAGTAATCTGCTCAAGACACGGTTGATAGATGACGAACGCCAAGAAACTGAAGAATTTATCGCCAATAGTTCGCAAGTTATCGGATTGAGTGCGGTTAAATATGCCGACTTGAGCCAAAATAGAACGAGTAATTATGTCTTTAGTTTTGACAAGATGCTCTTAGATAAAGGCAATACAGCACCTTATATGATGTATGCCTATGCTAGACCGCAGAGCATCGCTCGTAAAGGTGGTATCGATTTCAATAATCTTGGAGATAATGCTCAAATTATCCTCAATGAAGAAGCAGAACTGACTCTTGCTAAACACCTCTTACAATTAGGCTCTATTATTACTGAAGTCGAAAGAGATTTATTACCAAATCGGTTGTGTCAATACTTATTTGAACTCAGTCAAAAATTCAATCAATTCTATGATAAGCATTCAGTTTTACAAGCAGAAGAACCTCTGCGGACTTCACGGTTGCTATTATGCGATCTAACTGCTCAAACGTTGAAGCTAGGGTTGGATTTACTCGGCATTCAGGTATTAGAGAGAATGTAATTGATATCGATTCCGATTGCCGCGCGATTGAAATCGCCGCTCATGATGCAAAGTCCGCCTACGCGGACTAGGAGATTAGTCCGCGTAGGCGGACTTTGTATCACTAGCAACGACTTCTAGTCGTTGACAATTTTGAGATCGATCGAAATGTTAAGATGGTAAATATACTCTTGCAGGAGGTATCAGGATGACAGTTGCGCTCCAGAAAATGACGCTAAAGGAATTCCTTGCTTATGATGATGGTACGGATAACTTATACGAACTAGAAAATGGAGAACTCATTAAGATGCCTGCTGAAAGCGATCTTAATCAAAGAATTGCATCCTTTTTGTTTGCTTTCTTGCTAGGTTTGGGTATCCCTAGCTATCGGCTCAGAATTGGGATCGAAGTAGCTGTTAGTGGAGCGCGGGTATCTGTGCGGATACCAGATTTGTTGGTATTGTCTGAAGAATTAGCCACGGAAATGGAGGGCGCGAGTCGATCGATCGTGTTAATGGATATGCCACCACCATTATTAGTTGTAGAAGTTGTCAGCCCCAACCAAGAGAAGCGAGATTATCGGTACAAGCGGAGTGAATACGCTGCTAGGGGCATTGCTGAATATTGGATCGTCGATCCAATCGCCCGACAAGTGACGATCTTAGAATGGGTGGAAGGTTTGTATGAGGAGAAAGTCTATCAGGGAAATAATCAGATCGAGTCTAGTGTATTAGGAAGTCTAGATCTGAATGTCGATCGCGTATTACAGGCGCGTTAGCTCAGATTCGAGCAGATCGATCGATTCTTGACACCAAGCCAGCCATTCTGTCTCGATTCTGATGCCTTGACGGAGGGTAATGTATTGATAACGCCCAACATGACTCAGTTGCGATCGCTCTGGAAAATATTGAGATGCGATCGCTTGATATGTATGCAAGGTTTCTAGATGTTGAATCCGGTGATGCTTTAATTCTGACACGATCGCCTCAGGTGAAACGATCGATCCGGCAAATATTTTCACTAACAAGTCATCTTTGAGTGGACTAACAGTACTTGGCGTTTCGATCCACGCTCTCAGATACTCCTCACCTTTACTAGTCAGGGTATAAATCTTTTTGTCTGGACGATGCTCCTGATGGATGAGCTGAGCATCGATTTGGCTTTGCTCTTCTAGCTTGGTAAGTTCTCGATAGATCTGTTGGTGGGTAGCATTCCAAAAAAAGCCGACCGATCCATCGAACTTTTTGGCTAGATCGTAGCCGCTGCAAGCACTGTCATTCAGTGCTGCCAATATTGCATGAGATAGAGCCATGTGGATTTGGAGTAAGACGCTAGTCAATTACTTGCATATTCAAATAAGTTGATATACTATATTTGGATATGCAACTAGTTTAATACAATAGCGGCTAGATCGCCATACCTTGGAGGATTGAGACATGTCAAAAGTAGTCCCTGGCAGATTTAGTGCCCAGATTGATGAATCCTTTGTCGTCTTTTTGATTGGCATGAGAGTGAATAACATTTGGGCAGTCAATAAGTGGCTACCCACAGCTCAGGCGATGAGTCCGATGTTAAATGCCCTACACCTTTATCCAGACAAAGGCTTTTTGGGACAGGAATCATTTTTCCGCCTCTTCCCACTCTGTACCATCATGACAACGTACTGGAAATCCTTCGAGCAGCTAGAATATTTTGCCCGCAATACTGACGATCCGCATCTAGAACCGTGGCGCGCCTTCAATCGATCGATTGGTAACGATGGCAGCGTGGGCATTTGGCATGAAACCTATTTAGTCCAAGCCGGACAATCCGAATCGATCTATGTCAACATGCCCGTCTTCGGTTTGGCTGCTGCCACCAATCATGTTCCGATTGTCAGCCGCAAAGAAACTGCCCGTCAGCGGTTAGGTGGCGATAATACACCTGCTGTTTCTGACTAAGCACCGATTCAATTTGGTTAATTATTTTCAATCCACCCCAGCAAACGATCGGGAGCTAAAGATAATGATAACTTTTCGCAGTCAAAGTTTACAAGATCTGCTCAATCTATTTGTATTATCCTGGACACCGTGGTTTGCATTAGGTAACTGGAAATCGATTCCCCAATTACTCACCAATCTCGCCCGTGGCTTTAGTGGCGGTTGGCGCGCTCGTGGGTTTGTCGCTTATCCTTACGAAGGCAATTGGCACAAATCGATCGATGAAGTTCGCTAGGAATTGCGGATTACAAACTATCGATAGTCACCGTGCGCCGAATTTGAGCTGAAATTCTTGCCGCGTCAGCGACGCGCAGAGTTGCCAGACTTGCCGCAGGAGTGACATAATTTGGCTTGCCATCAATCAGATGGTCGAGCACGAATTCCAGATCTTTAGCAAATAAACCTTTGCGCGCGCCGAGATCGAGTGGGGTAGAAGTTCCATCTTGAATAAATACCCCTTCATCACCATCAAAGATAAGTGCGCCCTTGTCCCCATGTACTTCAAACTTGCGGGAATTTTGCCATAAGCCTTCCCCTTTACCATAGACGACTTCGCCGATCGCGTTACTATTTTTGAATCGCAATTGTGCCGTACACAGACAAGTTTTGTAATAGTCACCTACCCCGCCCCAATATTGATTGTTGCAATTGACACTCTCGATCGCGCCAAACAAGTCAGTGAAGCGATGGAGTCGAGATAGAGCCGCCATCAGCGGAAATCCGAACTCAGAGCGATGAAAAGTCCATTTTTCAGGAATCGGGCGTTGACAGACGATCGTGCTGTAGCGGGCATAATGTACCTCACCTAGATGACCCAACCATTCGCGCATCGTTTGGTGAAGTCCGCCCAAGAGTTCGATATGTTCCACATGGAGTAATACTTTTTTTGCCGCCGCCAGTTGGACGATTTCGGTAGCTGCTTGAAGATCGAGGGCGAGGGGATACTCGACAATTGTATGCTTGCCCGCTGCGATCGCCGCACGGACGATCGCGCCGTGATTGCTATTGATCGTGCCCACAATTACTAGATCGATGTCTGGCATCTGCACCAAGGTTTGCCAGTCAGCTACCGCTAGTAGATCGCAGCTTTGAGCAAACTCGGCAGTGCGTTCGGGATTGCGCCCTGCGACAGCGACTAATTGAGTACGACTTTCGGTGATGAGACTTTGGGCGCGGATCTTGGCTGCAAATCCTGTGCCTACGATTCCAACTCGAAGTGGGAGATTAATTTCTCCGTAATTAGCGATTTTAGACATAAGATTTTTTAATATGAGAATTCGATCGAACCAACACCCAAACCGATCGCACCAAAATATGATAAGTGCTGTCCTAGTCTACTATTCAATCCTCTCATCAGCAAATTTCATGGCTGTTAAATGCTGGTAACGATCGATTGCAGTCTCTTTTCCAGCTCTTGGCGGCCATCGAGATATAAGTAATTAGGATGAATCACCGCGATCTGATTACGAATACCATTCGACTTTGACAAGACCGATCGATACAGATGGTGAGGTTTTCCCTTAGTATTCAGATAGAGATGAAAACGACTGCGACTAGCTCGGCAATCCGATCGATCGCCTGACTAGAGATACATCTGTCCGCATCCGCCATTTTTAAGCGAAATAGAGAGGAATCAATCTAACATGGCAACCTATAAAGTTACTTTAATCAACGAAGCTGAAAATCTCAATAAAGTTATTGAGGTAGCTGATGACACCTACATTTTAGATGCAGCCGAAGAGCAAGGGATCGACCTTCCTTATTCTTGCCGCGCGGGTGCTTGTTCGACTTGTGCTGGTAAAATCACTGCTGGAGAAATCGATCAATCCGATCAGTCTTTCTTGGATGATGACCAAATCGAAGCAGGCTATGTCCTGACTTGTGTGGCTTATCCCAAGTCTGATTGTACGATCGTCACTCACCAAGAAGAACAACTCTACTAAACTCCCGATCTCAATCGAGAAGTCATAGTTTAGGAGCGGGGAATTAATTTAATTCCTCGCTCCGATTTTTTATGGCACTCGATCTCCAAGTCGGCAGCAACTCAGCCCAATGATATAATCAAAGTGACATAACCCAACTCCCGCCACCGCTTGGAGGTTTTATGACAATTGCCAACGTAGAGATCTATCGATCGGGAAGAGAACTAGAGATACTAGAATCACCTGAATCGATCGATTGTAGTGAGGTCATGCCAGGTTTCGTACTAAGTATGGATCGAGTTTGGTAAGCATCATCTCAGTAAAACTCCTAAACAACAATCATAAATTAGAACTTATTTTCTGACGTGTATTTTTTTTGGCAGTAAGATCATTTTTAGTTGCTGCTGGTCTATTTATACTTTTCAGTTAGGCGCAGTGGTACCTACTGCAAACCTTCACCACGCCACCAAGCTAGCGGATCGATAGTCGCTGGATATGGCGGCCAACAATAGATACTGCGGTCGTCAGGCTGAAATGATGGCTGTGCAAAACCCAAGCCCAAGCACAAATGACTCAGCACCTCAGCGTAGGCGCGATCGTGTCCAGGATAGCCCAAATGTGCGTGAGCGTATTCATGAGCGACTAGAGCCAGCCAATCAGCAGGTGCGACGCGCCCCACATCTACTAAAATCGTCGTTGGGGTGGTATTGATATTGCAAAAGCCATCCAGTTGCGCGGATGAAGCAAAGGGCACTGCCAAGATCTGGAGCGATCGCCGATCGCTCGGATCGAAACATTCATCACAGGCAGTAACATGGACTTGGAGCGATCGATTGACAGTTTCGATCTGATTGCCAATCCAGCTACAAATTAAGACACGATCGCGCAAATTGCTCATCACATCTACCATCTGTGGATCTGGCAAAACAGATCGAATTTTGGCTAAGTATACCAATCCCATCTGCTCGGCTGCGGTTTGTGCGTTAGATATCACCAACCGAGCGGGGAAACAAGTACCTTGGGATCGATAGTTGCGGGCGAACTAGCATCCCCCTCACTGGCGGCATCCGCCAGTACGCGAGTCTCAGTGCAGAATGTCGCCGTACTAAATCCACCCATCCGTTTGACAGTGCTACTGCGGACGCGAACATTGGGACTAGGGAACCAGAACCGCTCGACCGAACTCATGATGTCATACTCGGTGATCAGTACCAAACCACCATCGTTGTCCATGTGATAGTGTCCTGCTACCGAGACAATCTCAGCATAGCCGCGATCGCGTAGCAACCGACCGCTGTGAGGCTTGTCTAGATCGGGAATCAGTGCAAATACAGTCTTCCCTTCATGGTTTTCGCCTTCTTGGTCCCAACCCATCGAAGCCGCCCATGTCACACAACAGCCACCCACCGCGAGACTAGGATCGACTTGATGTGATTCGCACAGGGCGATGATTTCCGGATCTGTAGCGGCTAGTGCCTTTACCTCAATCTCTGACTCCCCCATCTCCGATCTTCTAAATGCTAAGTGATGGGTAGTCCGTTTCGATCGCCATCTACCAGCACTATGCTCAAAAAACTCCATTACGTCCATCATGGGCGGATTTATCTTAATAACTCATTCTCAATTTTAGCAATTAAATCAGGGATTAGGCTCGATGCGATGCATGGCAGCAATGCTATTAGCTACCCAGTCATCTACCTGAATAATCCCCTCCGAGAAGCGACTTTTTGATGAGGAGTGCTATAAGTTGACCATTTGCATCATTGCTGCGGGATAACGATCGCCTGCGGCGGCACCTTGCGGTAAGATGGCATCGATCCGATCGAGTTCTGCGGTTGTCAGCTTCACATCCATCGCGCCGAGATTGTCGAGCAGGTAGGAAACGCGCTTGGTACCTGGAATTGGCACGATATCGTCGCCTCGTTGGAGTAGCCACGCGATCGCGAGTTGAGCGGGCGTACAATTTTTGTCATGCGCCATTTGCTGCACCTGGGCAACTAAATCCAAATTGCGCTCAAAGTTATCGCCCTGAAATCGCGGTGAGACACGTCGCCAGTCATTTGGTTCTAAATCTTCAAAAGTTTTAATTTGTCCAGTCAGAAAGCCGCGTCCGAGGGGACTCCATGGCACAAACCCGATCTCCAGTTCGCGACAAGTAGGTAAGATTTCAGCTTCTACATCGCGGCTCCAGAGCGAATACTCGCTTTGCAGTGCAGCGATCGGATGTACGGCATGAGCGCGGCGAATTGTCGCGGAAGATGCCTCTGACAAGCCTAGGAACCGCACCTTTCCGGCTGTTACCAGTTCTGCCATTGCGCCAATGGTGTCTTCGATCGGGATGGTCGGATCGACACGATGTTGATAGTATAAGTCGATCGTCTCTACTCCTAGCCGTTGCAGACTAGCCTCACATGCCGATCGCACGTACTCTGGACGACCGTTGACGGGGATCGTATATCCGCCTGTGCTGACATCGCTGAGTCCAAATTTGGTGGCAATAACGACCTGCTCGCGTCGAGCGCGGATTGCTTTGCCGATGAGCGTTTCATTGTGTCCCTTCCCATAAGCGTCCGCCGTATCGAGGAAACTGACACCCAAATCGATCGCTTGATGAATAGTCGCGAACGCCATTTCTTCATCAGCAGCACCATAAACCCCCGACATCCCCATACAGCCCAGTCCCAGGGCTGAAACTACCAGTCCGCGATTACCAAGTTTGCGAGTTTGCACGATCCGGATCTCCCATAGGTCATTTATTTAATACTAACTATTCAGAAGCAATCGGGAAAAAGTTAATGCCCTAGCCGATCGATTATCATTAACAAAGTAGTCACCCTTACAAATATTAATTTTCCCTTCAGCCAACTAAAGTTCGGCACCTCAGCTATCGCAATCTTCAATCAAATCTCTTGAGATCGACAAGTGGCTTTATATGGTTTGGGCAACAGAAAACTTTCCACAGTTCACTCCACTAGCATATCTGGAGTGGGAGGCACAGCAAGATTGTCGCTACGAGTTCGTGGATAGTAAAGTCCGCCCTATTCCTGATGAAACTTGCGATCGGGCGATAATTGCCATGACAAATTTTAGGAATATGCTCCAAGAGCATCTGCACTGTACGATCTGTCGAGTATTCGGTGATGATATCAAAGTTCAAACATTGGAATCTGATTCTTTCTTGTATCCAGATCTTAGCGTCAGCGGCGATGTTCACGATCGCAGTGCCAATAATTTTATCAGCCATCCTTGCCTGATTATCGAAGTTTTATCGCCCAATACGGAAACTTACGATCGGGGTGAAAAGTTTGAACTGTATCGCCAGTCCCCGCGTTTACAAGAATATGTGGTGGTTAGTAGCGATACGATCTACTTAGATGTATATCGACAGCCAACGGCAGGGCTATGGGAATTCAGTGTTTATAGCTCTGGCGATATGGTTGAATTAACCAGTGTTAATTTTACGTTTGAAATCGATCGAGTTTACAATAATATTATCTTTGAGATTGGGACGTAATCATTTCAGCAAATTGAAACATACGCTAGCAAAATAATCGTAAGCTGTCGAGCGAAACATCGGGAAATGCTAATGGTGAAATATTACCATCATTCAAACAAATTTCAGAGCGGTATTGATTGGTACTACGATCGATCTCACCCTCCCAATTAGTCCCGCGATCGCCAAATATCATGTTGAGAGTTGAAGCGATTAAGCTTTGCTTACGCTACGCGAACGAGTCTTCGAGCTTGAGCTTATCTAGGTGCCTTCTTCCAGCCATTAGCAATCGCTTCTGACTCCGTACAAAACCATCTTTCTCCTTTTTCGGGGGAGATTTCCGTTATTTCATAATCTTTCATTCCTGGAAGATGATACAGTTTTTTGTTGTTGTTCCAAGATATATTGCCTTTAATATCGCAACCTGGCTTAGGGATTATATTTTGGGAAAGCAGACGATTGGAAAATAGGGCAATGCCACCTACAACTATAATCTTGATGAATGTATTCATACCGTAGTTCGATTATTTGTAGATCTAGTATGCCCAAATCGCGATCGAAACAAACATATTTTCTGGTCACAATGCAGGGTAGGGGTAATTCATGAATTACCCCTACCCTGCATTGTTATTAATATCGATTCTATGTACCCTCGATCGAGGGGTTATCTCGCCACTCATAGGCAGCGGCGGTGCGCTCGCGATCGAGTTTGAAGATCGATACACCGAGCGGGGGAATGCAGATATCTAGCGAGAATTTGCGGTTGTGACTCGACCATTCATCTGCCCATTTGCCGCCGAGGTTGCCCATATTACTACCGCCATATTTGCGCGCATCACTATTGAATGATTCGTGATAGAAGCCATGTTCGGGTACGCCAATTCGATAGTGAGAATGCGGTTGTGGCGTGAAATTGCAGACGACAATTACACAATCGTTGCTATTTTTATCGCGGCGGATAAAAGACACCACACTATGACGACTATCAGTACAGTCAATCCACTCAAACCCAGGCTCTTCAAAGTCTTGAGTATAGAGCGCAGGTTCGTGACGGTAGACATAATTGAGATCCGTCAGAAACTGACTCATCTGTTGGTGCGGTGGATATTGTAACAATTGCCACTCTAGATCCGACCAGACATTCCACTCACTCCGCTGCGCGAATTCCATCCCCATAAATAGGGTTTTCTTGCCGGGATGGGTAAACATATACGCATATAGACAGCGCATATTTGCGAGTTTTTGCCATTCGTCACCGGGCATCTTGCCGATGATATTGCTCTTGCCGTGGACGACCTCATCATGAGATAGAGCCAGCATGAAGTTTTCACTATGGTTGTACCACATGCTAAAGGTAATGTTATTTTGGTGGAACTGACGGAACCAAGGGTCCATCTCAAAATAATCGAGCATGTCGTGCATCCAACCCATGTTCCACTTGAGGTTGAAACCCAAGCCACCGACATAGGTAGGCGCAGATACCATCGGCCAAGAAGTTGACTCTTCCGCGATCGATAATGCTCCTGGAAAATAGCTGAAAATCAGATGATTGGTTTGCCGCAAAAAATCAGCGGCTTCGATATTCTCCCGCCCGCCGTACTCATTTGTGACCCATTCGCCTTCTTCCCGACAATAATCTAGATACAGCATCGAACTGACTGCATCGACTCGAATCCCATCAATATGGTATTTATCGAACCAAAATAGTGCATTGGCGTAAAGGAAATTTTTGACCTCTTTGCGCCCGTAATTAAAGATCAGCGTCCCCCATTCCTTGTGTTCGCCCCGACGCGGATCTTCATGCTCGTAGAGATGAGTGCCATCAAAAAACGGCAAACCATGCCCATCCTTGGGAAAATGTCCAGGTACCCAGTCGAGTAAGACACCGATATTGGCTTGGTGACAGCGATCGACAAAATACATAAAATCTTCAGGGGCACCATGTCGCGATGTCGGCGCATAGTAGCCCGTTACCTGATAACCCCAGGAGCCATCAAATGGATGCTCGGAGATGGGCAATAGTTCGATATGGGTAAATCCCAAATCCTGGACATACGGAATCAGTTTGTCAGCCAATTCGCGATAAGTGAGAAACCGCGCCCCAGGATTGTAGTCTGAAACCGCGACTACTGGCGAGGTGGTACCGTCGGGTAGTGGGGCTGGTTGGCTAGCTGCTGCATGTAGCCACGAACCCAGATGACACTCGTAGACAGAGATCGGCTGACTCAGTGTATCTGTATGACGACGTTTGTCGATCCATTCATCATCTCGCCACTGATGGATGCTCAGGTCGGCGACGATCGATGCCGTTTTGGGACGCGATTCTTGATAGAATCCATAAGGGTCGGTCTTTTCGTACGGATCGCCATTTTGATTTTTGATTTCGTACTTATATGAGGTGCCGACGGTGAGTTCGGGGATAAATAACTCCCAAATCCCATTATTGCGTCTCGCCATTTGGTGCTTGCGCCCATCCCAGTTGTTGAAATCGCCGATTGTCGAAACATTTCGCGCATTTGGTGCCCAAACTGCAAAATAGATCCCCTTAATCCCTTCGATTTCGATCGGGTGTGCGCCCAACTTTTCATAAATGCGATGATGATTGCCTTCGGCGAATAAATGAATATCGAAGTCACTCATCAACGGTGAAGTAAAAGCATAAGGATCGTAAATGACCCGCTCGTGTCCACCTTCGGTAATCTTGAGCTGATAGTTGTTCAGTTCTGGTAAATCGATCGTGCAACTAAAGAAGTGCGGATGATGCACAGATTGCATTGGATAATCTCGACGTGCTGTTGGCAGCGTAACCGAAATAGCCTCTGCATTTGGGACATAGCTACGTACCGCCCAAACTTTTCGCCCATTTTCCTCAACTTGATGAGGGCCTAAAATCTCAAAGGGATTGGGATGTTGATTTCCCACAATCTGGTCGATCTGTTCTGAGGCAAGAGTCATGAATATTAACCTAGGTTAAGGCAAAAAGCTAATTAAATTATTGATAGTTAAACGGACTGAATACTACTACCAAATGATAGATTTTTATCTCGTTATTTTGCGAATTTAAGTACTGAAGTATTGTCTGCTTACTGACTCTGCCGCCAATAAACTGACATCATTGTAGCCCATTGGGGTAAGGGGATTAGGCTTTAGGCTTTAGGCTTTAGGCTTTAGGCTTTAGGGGTTAGAGGGTTTAGGCTTGAGGTTTTAGTAGGGTGGGCACTGCCCACCATCTATGTCTCAGCCATTATCTGTTAGGGATTAATCGATCGCATCTGCCATTCACTGTCTATTAGCTCGTATGAGTAGCAATTCTGTGGTTCGCCCCGCAGCTCCAGATGTACGACCGCTACTATTGCTAGCAGCAATAAACAAAAATTTGGCGATGGCTGCTGGGGGTCGGGCTGGGGCGGATGGAATGCGGCTGGATCTGCGCTTCGATCGGCTCCAGGCGTTCCCCAATCAAACTGAATGCGCCCAGAGTCGGACATCTGCTGCCATACCTGTTGACGAGCCTTTGAGTGGCTAGTATCGTCACCTGCTGCTGTGACGAGGGAGAGGGTGCCGCTCAGTCGAAACTGCTCTCGGGTGGTGGGGAAATACCAGCACACTTCCGCCCAAGGTGAGGCACCTGCCAGTAAATTTAGGGCTTTGGTCGAGCGAATATCGGCGACAAACTGCATCTGGCTACTGGGTTCTAGCCAGCCCCGAAATACTAGCGTGCGATTGTGTGGGCGGTGACTCGCATCAACTGTCGCCAGTTGAGCATAACGCGCATAGGGGAGGCTGCGATTGCGATGGAGCGCGCGAGCGATCGGCGACCGCCACGGTGGTAGACTATTATCCAAAATGGAATTAGCAATAAGGATTGGTATACGTTAAATTTTAGACAATCTCGGCTCTGGCTGAAATCCGCGATCGCCACTGCTTGCAAATTAGTAGTAAATAAGTAGTGAAAAAGTTTGCAAATTTATTTAACTCGTAGTTCCGCCAGTGTAGCTCGATTGAATCGCTGAAACTAGCGCAAATCCTCAGTTTTGACAAGATTGATTTATCTTGTGCCGATGCCTTATATTACTAATTCTGTTCAGAAATTAACATAGCTCACTCATGGTTAGAGAACTTGACCGAGTTCGTTCCAGATCGGGATCGAGCGCGGAGATTGCGTCCCCAGCTCAACAACAGTTGGATTTTCCCACTACTGCACCTACAGCAAATCCAGTCTTTTTTAGAACTTACAGCCGCTTCACCGCTACCGGACGCGAAACCTGGCAAGAAGTCTGCACTCGCACCCTCCAAGGCTTGGTCAAGTTAGGCAAATTAACCGATGCTGAGGCTGAGATCGTCGATCGGATGCAGCGTCAGGTCAAGGCGATGCCGTCAGGGCGGTGGTTGTGGGTTGGTGGTAGTCAGTGGCTAGAGCAACCGCAGAATTTTTCCGGTGCCTACAATTGCACGAGTACCAATGTCTGCGATTGGTCGGCTTTTGCCCTGATGATGGATTTGGCGATGATGGGTTGTGGTACGGGGGCGATTTTAGAGCCAGATTTGATTGGCAAATTACCCGTCATCAAAAATCAGCTCAATGTCACCAGCATCAGCGAAATCGGTAAAATTCCGCAGATCGATCGCCAGGAATTAACAACTGTTGAATTCACTGATAATAGCGCAACGATTAAAGTCGGCGACAGTCGTCAAGGTTGGGTTCAATCTTATAAATCATTATTAGAATTAGCCAGTGACGATCGCTTTGACGGGAGCGTAAATATCGCGATCGATCTGAGCAATGTCCGTCCCGCTGGCGAACAGCTTAAAGGTTTTGGCGGGATGGCAAATCCCGTCAGGTTGCCAGAACTCTACGGTCGGTGTGCGGGGATTATTAATAAAGCTAATGGCAGACAATTAACATCAGTTGAATGTTGTCTGTTGATCGATGAAGCAGCGGTAACAATTGTTGCTGGCAACATCCGTCGCTCAGCGGGAATGCGGCAATTTAATGCTAATGATAAATTGGGCGCAACTGCCAAAGATAATCTCTGGCAACAAGACGAACATGGTAACTGGAGAATCGACCCAGAACGCGATGCTCTACGCATGAGCAACCATACCCGCGTTTTCCACCACAAACCCACCCTAGAGGAGTGTGTTGCTGCAGTTCAGAAGCAATACTATTCTGGTGAGGGCGCAATTCAATGGGCTGGTGAAGCCGTCGCTCGATCGAATGCCGATCTATTAACAACACCAGAATTAAAAACTGATTTCCTGAAAGTTTATGAACTAGGAACAGTAAAAGAATGGTTTAAAAAAAACCATCCTAACATCAATGAAAATGAGATAGATCATCGCTTGTCGAGGTTTGGTTTGAATCCCTGCGGAGAGATTCTCGGTACTAACTTTCACTGCAATCTTTCTGAAATACATTTGAATCAACTCGATCCAAATAACCATCAAGAACAGAAAGATGCTTTCACTGCTAGTGCTTTATCGGTAGCCGCATTACTCAACCATCAATTCCAAGAACCGCGCTATCAATACAGTCGGGAACTCGATCCGATCGTCGGCGTGTCATTTACGGGTTTGTTTGACTTCTTTGTTCATGCCTTTGGTGCCGAATGGTTGCAGTGGTGGGCCGAAGGTCGCCCAGCGACTGAGGCTGGCATTGCTTACAAGCAATCAGAACATGAGTATCTGAATATTTGGCGCGAAATCGTCGAGCAGACAGTGTGGGAATACTGCGACAGGCATAATATCAAACGCCCCAATCGGTGTACCACCGTCCAACCTAGTGGTACCAAATCACTGCTCACAGGTGCCTCCCCAGGCTGGCACGCCCCCAAAGCGCAACGTTTCATCCGCCGGATCACTTTCCGCAAAGATGACCCCGTAGCCCTCGCTTGTATCGACTACGGATATAGTGTGATTCCGTCCCAATCTGACAAAGATGAGAATGGCAATCTACTAGACGACGCTTTCGATCCGCGCTGTACGGAATGGTTGATCGAGATCCCCGTAGCGGTTTCTTGGGCGGATATTCCTGGTGCCGACTCGATCGAAATCGCTCAATTTAGTGCCCTCTCCCAGATGGATTTCTATATGGGAGTTCAGCAGCATTATGTCCGCCACAATACCAGTGCAACGATCGAATTGCGCGAACATGAAGTCGATGCCCTCGGTCAGCGGATTTATGAGGCGATTCGGGACGATGAGGGCTATATCTCTGCGGCTCTATTAGCGCGATTTGACGACCACCAAACCTTCCCACGGTTGCCTTTTGAACCTATCGACAAGGCTACTTTTGATGACATGATGGTTGGAGTCCTACAGCGACGCCAAACCGCCGAATTCCACACGGCTTTGAGTCGTTATGACTTGGGCAACAAGTCGGAAGAATCTGGCCCTGCGGGTTGTGATTCGGATAAGTGTCTGTTGCCAGATGTGAAGCCAAATACTTAGATTGAGTCGATAAATAAGTTTTGATTAATCCCCCTCTTCTAGCAGTCTAGAAGAGGGGGATTTTAGATCGAATCTCGATCGATCGCACTGAATCTAGTTTTATTAGACCAATTTAAAGAATTAACATGACAGATGTTTACCCCACCCAACCTAATACTTCTCGGTTAATCTAAAAACTAGTTAGTCCGCGTAGGCGGACTTTGCATCACTAGCGGCGACTTCAGTCGCTAGCAGTTCTTAAACGAGAAGTATTGCCAGCAAACCTTTGCAGATATTGCCACTAAAGTTGGTTCGACAGTGCCTACCTTGTCTGCGCCAACTGGAGCCGACCAAGCAGAAAAGAACCATAATATCCTGTTGCAAAATCGATCGATTGTGGTAGGAATCCTGAAGAAGCTCAGTATTACCCCTGCTGCACCAGCAGAACTCAAGGGTACCTTTGTGGAAAAGAATCACACACTGTTGATTGGCAATGGTAAAGCACTCGCCAAAATTGCCGCAAAGCTAGGCGTGAAATAACTCCTAGTTTGTCAACCGACCACAGCCTCAGCTCCTACAGTGTCTACGGCACTGAAAGATTCATTGGCTGATAGTGTTTGCTCCAGAGGATTAGAGCCAGTTTAAAACCTGCCTTGTGCCAACTGTTTGCTAGCTGCTAGCTCCAAGATCGCCCCAACTCAGCTCTCCCTTGTAGAGTAGAGTTAGGGCGATTTTCGATTTAGTATAGATAGAGTAGAGTAGGGATAAAGATGAATATAGCAATCTCGAAACAAATTGGTAGCTTTGCCGTCGTAGCCATAGTCTTAGCGATCGCTTTTATCCTGTGGAGCAACAATATCTTTGCAGGTAGTCCACCAACCAATCTGGGGGTAAACAATGGTAAGTTAGCCACTTGTCCGACTACTCCTAATTGTGTCAGCTCTCAAGCACCGAGTAGCGACACCCAACATGCAATCGCACCGCTAGCGATGAGTGGCGATGTGCCGACGACAATGGCGACATTAAAGACTGTAATTCAAGCGATGCCTCGGACTAATATTGTTAAAGAAACCACTAACTATTTATATGTAGAATTTGCGAGTAAGTTAATGAGATTTGTCGATGATGTCGAGTTCTATCTCGATGACGATCCCAAAATGATTCAGGTACGATCGGCATCAAGACTGGGTGAATCCGACTTGGGCGTCAATCGTCAACGGATTGAAGAGATTAGATCGAAATTAGCTGGTTAATTAGTTTTGAGACGACGATCGGTAGCTAGTGCATCAATTAATAGATATTCAGAACAGATGTTGAAAATTAGAGACTTTTGGGTGACTTGGCGACGGTATCGGTTGGGGATGTTATTATTTAGCGTCTGCTTGAGTGCGGTGTTGGCATCACCACAGGTAGCGATGTCTACCCAGCCAGCAACCATCACCGCATTGACCGCAAGCACTGAGCTTGCTCAACAAGCTGCCCAGCCCAGCAATCCCACGACCTTAACGGCAAATGTGAAGAAGACCGTTTTAGCAAATGGTCTGACCATTTTGACTAAAGAAGTCCGCAGCGCACCAGTTGTGACAGTTCAGGTGTGGTACAAGATCGGCTCTCGCGATGAAGCCCCAGGTGTGAATGGGATCGCGCACCAGTTGGAGCATATGTTATTTAAAGGAACCACAGATCGACCGATCCAATTTGGACGATTATTTGCGGCATTGGGTAGTAGTTTCAATGCTTTTACTAGTTACGATCAGACTGCTTATTTCGGGACGGTTGAGAAGAATAAACTGACAAGTTTATTGACACTGGAAGCCGATCGGATGCAGAATTCGACGATCGATACTGAGAAACTCACTGGTGAAAAACGAGTAGTAATTTCCGAATTGCAGGGTTATGAAAATAGCCCGAATTATCGACTCGATCGCGCTGTCAAACGGGTAGCTTTTCCCAATACTCCCTATGGTTTAACTGTCGGCGGTACCAAGGCAGATGTCGAGAAATTTACGGTCGAACAAGTGCGATCGTATTATGACTCGTACTATGCACCAAATAACGCCACATTAGTAGTCGTCGGTGACTTCGATACCGCCGAGCTGATGACCAAAGTTCAACAGACATTTGGCAAAGTACCACGTCGCGAACTCAAAATTGCTCAACCTACAATCAGTCCAGTCACAACTACACCCAATCAGCGGTTGACGCTCAAAGAACCTGGTAGCACCCAAATCACCAGTGAGGTGTATCCCTTGCCCGCAGCGATCGACCCTGACGTACCCGCCATCGACGTGATGAATTATATCCTCACCGAAGGACGCAGCTCACGGATGTATCAATCGATCGTCGAAACTGGCATCGCGACTAGCCTCGATGGCGGTGCCATCAATCTCGCCGCAGGTGGTTGGTATGAAATATCCTCGATCGTCGAAGTCGGCAAATCGCTCCCCAAACTAGAAGCTGCCGTCGCTCAAGAAATCAAACTCATCCAAACGAAAGCACCCACCCCAGCCGAAGTTTCCCGCGCCAAAGCCCAACTCAAAGCGGGCTATCTCCTCACCAATCGCGATATCAACTCTCAAGCCAGACAACTCGGTAACGACTACACCACCACTGGCGATTATCAATTTACCGACAAATATCTAGCCGGAGTCGAACGCGTCACCGCTGCCGATGTCCAACGAGCTGCCAAAAAATATCTCCAACCAAATCTCAAAACCATCGGCTTCTTTCAACCTACTCAAATTACGGCAGCAACTCCAGCCGCAGGTAGTGCAGGCAAAACAACCGCCGACAATTACGCGCCAGGTGCCCCTTTAGACCCCAGCGAACTAGCTAAATACCTACCCCCACTCGATCCTGATACCAGCAGCCAAACTCAATCCTTGCCCCAAGAGGTAAAGCTCAAGAATGGTTTACGAGTATTCTTACTCCCCGATGCGAGTACGCCGACAGTAACCATCAGTGGCAGTATCCAAGCTGGATCGGAGTATGACAGTGCCAACAAAGCTGGATTGGCTAGCTTGACGGCGGCAAATCTGATGAGCGGTACCAAAACTCAATCGGCTCTAAAGATCGCTACCACATTGGAAAATCGCGGTGCTGGACTCGGTTTTGGAGCGAGTCGGGAAGGGGTCAGCCTCGGCGGCAATGCCCTATCCAAAGATTTGCCGATCCTCCTCCAAACTCTGGGTGATGTCGTCCAAAATGCCAACTTCCCTCAACAAAAATTTGAACTCAGCCGTCGGCGTGCGCTCACTAGTCTCAAACTGGAGCTAGATAGCCCCAATAGCGTTGCGCGCAAGAAGTTTCAGCAGACGATTTATCCCCAGGATCACCCCTTTACGATTTTCCCCACTGCCGAAACTTTATCAAATTTGAAACCTGGGGATCTGCAAGTATTTTATCGTCAGCACTATCTACCGAGCAACACGATCCTGGCGATCGTCGGTGACTTCCAGGTTGCAGATGTCCAACGCTTACTAGAAGACAGCTTGGGCAAATGGTCGGGTACAGCCACAGCAGTCAAGCTCAACTATCCCGTCCCCGAACTACCCGCCAAACAGGTGCTAGTCAGCTCCTCTCTCCCAGGCAAAACTCAATCGATTACTTTGCTGGGAAATAAGGCGATCGATCGCAAAGATCCCCGCTACTATGCCGCTTTGGTGCTCAATCAAATCCTCGGTGGCGATACCCTCTCCAGCCGCCTAGGTACCGAAATTCGCGATCGTCAGGGCTTAACCTACGGGATTTACAGTAGTTTTGCTGCTGGCAAACGTCAGGGGACATTCCTGATCTCGATGCAAACCTCACCAGAAGACGCTCAAAAAGCTACTCAAAGCACGATCGCCCTCTTGAAAGATCTCCAAACAAAAGGTGCTACCGCCGCCGAAGTAGCCAACGCTAAAGGCAGTATCGCTAGCAACTACACTGTCGAACTCGCCTCCCCCGATGAAATCGCTGGAGCCACACTCGGCAATGCTGTCTATGATTTGAACCCCAACGAAATCAGTGAATTTCCCAAGAAAATTCAAGCGGTAACATTGGAACAAGTCAACCAGGTTGCCAAGGAATTGATCCAACCCGATCGGTTGGTAGTCATCACCGCTGGGCCACCAAAGAAGTAACTCTACATCTTTAACGTAAAATGGAGCGGCAATTTTAAAATTGTCGCTCCATTTTTTTGTGACGATAACCGAGAGTGGGTTAAGTCATAAATACAATAACTTGCACCAATACTCAGCACTAGAGCCGGAATTGTATTGAGATGGGGTGAGCCAACATAATATTCACAACCGCATCATAGTATAGTATCTAGTTGTGCTGAGTTATTGAACTTTCAGCATCTTCAGCAAATTATTAACACCAACATGAATCGACCCGATCGAAATTTAGCAGCACAAACAAATAATAAAGAACCTTGGTTGGCGGTTAACCTATCTTGGCTTTTACCTGGAATGGGTCAAATGTATGCTGGTAGATATCGTAAAGGATGGACAATTCTCCTCGGTTATTATCTGTTAGGTGCAGTTAGCCTCTGGTTCTTCATCGATCCTCTGGGCAATGCACTAGTCGGTATGGGAATTTTGATTTTCACGATCTCGATCTTACTAGTCGCCAATTTGTTTGATGCTTATCGGACAGCTATAACTAATAACTCGATCGAGTTTGAATCTCACCGCAAAGAGACTAAAGATGCTTGGGTTGCTGTATTTTTATCTGGATTTCTTCCTGGATTAGGACACATTTATCTCAAACGATGGCTACTTAGTATCGTTTTTATGCTGACTGCGCTCGTCACTTTCTACGGCACACGCTCGGCACAAGGAGCGATCGCAATCTCTTTTACAATCTTGAGGTTCATCTTCGGCTTGCTAACTGTATATTTTGCATACACTTCGACACCTGTGCGCCGTGATGTCTCACGTGCATGGATTGGGATACTGATTGCCGGATTATTTGGTATCCCTAGTATCGTTGTGGCATTTGCAGTGCGAACCTTTGTAGCTGAGGCAAGATACATTCCTGCTGGCTCGATGCAGCCTACTTTGGCAATTGACGATCGATTGATAATCAATAAATTAATATACCATTATCATGCGCCAGAACGGGGAGATATCATCGTCTTCAACCCCACAGCTCAACTGGAAAAAGAAAACTTCAAAGATGCCTTTATCAAACGGATAATTGGAATACCTGGCGATCGGATCGATGTCAAAGATGGTAAGGTTTACGTCAATGGCAATGTTTTGGATGAGAATTATCTCAATGAAGCTCCCGCGTACAACTGGAGTAGTACAGCATTGACTCCCGACAGCATTATACCTGAAGGTAATTATTTAGTATTGGGCGACAATCGCAACAATAGCTATGATAGTCACTATTGGGGCTTTGTCCCCAAGAACAAAATTATTGGCAAGGCAACTCAGCGGTTTTGGCCATTTAATCGGATTGGAGCAGTTAAGTGAAAATTGTAGAAACAGTAGATCGCGTAGGGTGGGCACTGCCTACCAACTAGGGTTTAGGCAATCTCTATCTAATCGATATTTGTACCTAACTACTCATAGCAGTAACCACCGCTAGGACTTCAGACTCCACAGAAATTGCGAATCCTGACGGTTGACAATCCATTCATGACGATCGGCTGTCAACGTAAAATCGATCGGATACACTTTGAGCGTAAAACTCGCCGCACTGGGCATTCCCAAATCTACCCATTCTTTCACTTTTTGTAGCAATCGATCGAGTGCAGCTTCATTGCCGTAAGCAATCAGTAGATCGTCATGCGCGATTACCAAAGAATGCTCTGCCGCTAGCCACAATCCAAAATACCGATCTTCGCGCGATCGGGCGTTAGTCTTTGCAGTTTTGAGAGCTAGAAAAGATGGCTCAGAAATGCTCAGAAATGCCTGAATGCCGATCGTGTTACCTAGAAAAGAATACTTACCTTTTCCACCCCACCAAAATGGCATTCGCGCAACTTCTTGATGTTGTAAATAATCTCCCCATTCAGGCAATGCCTCAATCCTAGTTGGCTCTAAACTATCGAATTGATATTTCCCCTTGAGTTGCACGAAGCCACAACCCATCGAATCCAGCGACTCGAAGCAATCGGCTTGTTTCCGTAATAGAAAGAGATTGTCACCACCGCCTTGATTTTTGAGCACAACCAACAATAAACCACCTACTCGCATCTGGCGGTGGAAATGGGACGGCAAATCGTAAGCACCAGCCGTAAAGATCGCACGATCGTATAAAGTATCTACTGCATAGCCCTCACCTCCATCAGCCGTAATCACACTCACATTCTCGATTTCCAGCGTTGCGAGGTTTTCTCTCGCCATTTGAGCTACTTCAGGGATGATTTCGAGGCTATAGATATGTCCATGTTCGCCAACTAAATATCCCATCAAGGCGGCATTCCAACCACTCCCCGCACCGAGTTCAAAAATCGTTTGCCCTGGTGCGATTTGCAACATGTCGAGCATCCGCAGCACAAATGATGGTTGCGAAATTGTCGAAGGAATATCATCATCATCTTCCCCAAACAAAATCAGCGGTCGATCGGTGTAGAGTTTTACCAAGTGTGCTGCCAAATTATCGCGATCGACTGCTTGCCATTCACCAATCCCCCACTCGCGATAGCGGTTGATAAATAGATGACGTGGGGTAGCTAAATAGGCTTGCTGTGTTGCCTGACTGATGGGTGTTTCATGATAAATGTATTGGGCTGTTTCTAAGAGTTGCTGTTGATATTTAGCGGCGATACTCATGCTCGATCCTGAAGCTGATGACATTATCTTAACTCGATCGAGCTGATGACTTGTTAGCTGAATTTACCAACTTGTTGATAGGGATAGCTACTACGGAGTATTGACAGTCACTGGACACATCAGCCATGATATGTGTAACGGGAGTCTATTTACGCTTGAGTCGATCGATCCAATCTCACCACCCAATAATGCAAGCGATCGTCTTTATCGGGATTCAAGCCTGTGGTAAATCAACATTTTATCAGCACAAATTTGGACTGACTCACGTCCGCATCAATCTCGATATGCTCAAAACCAGACATCGCGAACAGCGAATGCTGGAGACGTGCTTGGAAATCAACCAATCCTTCGTCATCGATAATACCAATCCGACCAAACTCGATCGATCTCGCTATATCGAGCCAGCTAAACAACACAAATTTCAGGTTATCGGTTATTATTTCCAATCGCGGGTGCGGGAGGCAATCGATCGCAATCAGCAGCGTCCCTTGGCTCAACAGATCCATTCGTGACAAGTTAAGAAGTGATCGCAGTTGTCAAGCGGGTTTGAGAAGATGGCTTAAAGAAGAATTGGTCGCCACTTCGTACATGTTCAGGAAAAGGGGCAATAATCAATTTGACGTTGGGTTTACGAATAGATT
>NZ_JBGSPA010000205.1:0-21995 GCF_041738855.1 Chamaesiphon sp.
GGGTCAAGACAGCGCATCAGCGACCGAAATCGCGCTGAGGTCTCCTCGTGCTAAGCGTTTCGGTCAAGACAAGACAGGCGGACTTTGCAGCACTAGCGGCGATTTTAATCGCTGTGCTGTCCTAACTGCCTTGGCGGTTGCAATATGCACAAGTTATTTGAGTGCCATTAGTGGAGCGGTTGAGGAGAAAATTGCTAGCCCCAGGAGTAGCATTTAAGCTACGACTTGGGAATAATTAGAACTAGTCGTTAATATTTTTAGGTGCTGTCAGATTGAGGTCTATAATATGCAGCACCGTCATTTAATTATTATTAAAAAATTGGTTCGCACAGATGATAGAACCGTTACGAGCGGGTCGTCAACCAGCCATTATCTCAAATTTTAGAGCGATCGGTAGCGATCTGCATCTTATTTTTAAATTTCAACTCAATAAATAACCCTCACTTTTGCACACTATTATATGCGTCAATTTTTCAAACAAACCCTCGCGAGTACCGTTGGTAGCCTCTTAGGCTTAACATTATTTTCGGCAGCAGCGATCGCGATCGTTTCAGTCACGGTTGGCGTGATTATTCAAAGTGCTGCCGATAACACTAATACCGTTAAAATTGCTGATAAATCAATTTTGACGATCGATCTCTCACGTTCGATTGTTGATATCAATCCTGGCAAAACTTTTCAAGAAACGCTCGCGGGTGATGCCAATCGCATTACCGAGCTAAAATCTATCCTCAATGCGATCGATACAGCTATTACAGACAAGCGCATTGTCGCAATTTATTTAGATGGCAACAACGCCAAACTTAGCACCACGGGTTTTGCCACCCTCAAAGAAGTACGCGGCGCGCTAGAGCGATTTCGGGCAAGTGGTAAGAAAATTATCGCGTACAATATCGACATGGACAAGCGAGATTATTATCTATCATCAGTCGCCGACCAAATTGTTATCAATCCGATGGGTTCAGTCGATGTTAATGGCTTTCGATCGGAAACAATGTTTTTTAAAAATGCTTTTGATAAATATGGGATCGGCGTCGAAGTCATTCGGGCAGGTAAATACAAATCCTTGGGCGAAGCTCAGTCTCTCACTAAATTTAGCCCTGAAGCGAGACAAGAAACCCAACAACTACTGGATAATCTCTGGGGTGATTTCAAAACATCGATCGGTAAAAGTCGGCAATTGACACCCACAGCCATCCAAAAAATGGCAGACGATCGCGGTATATTTACAGCCGCACAATCAGTTAAAAATAAATTGGTCGATCGCATCGCTTATCCCGATCGAATGTTAACCGAACTTCAAAAAATTAGTGGTGTAGATCCAGCAGACAAGAGTTCTTTTCATAAAATTGCGCTGAATGATTATGCAGAAATAGCTGATAAAACCTCCAAAAATTCCACGCGCAAAATTGCAGTTATCTATGCTCAAGGTGATATTGTCAGTGGTGAAGGTGGAGCCGGACAAATCGGTGGCGATAATCTCGCCCGTCAACTGCGCGAACTCCGCATCGATAAAGATGTCAAAGCTGTAGTCCTCAGAGTCAATAGTCCTGGCGGTAGTGCCTTGGCTTCAGACATCATTCAGCGCGAAGTCAAACTCCTCCAGCAAGCAAAACCCGTTGTGACTTCGATGGGCGATGTCGCTGCATCTGGCGGATATTCGATCGCTACTTTTTCAAATAAGATCTTTGCTCAAGCAAATACGATTACTGGATCGATCGGGGTAATTGGCATCAATTATAATTATCAAAAATTAGCCAATAATAATGGCATCACTTGGGATGTTGTCAAAACATCCAAGTTGGCTGATGGAAATACCGTCGCTCGTCCCCGCACCCCTCAAGAATTGGCAATCTCCCAACAGATTGTCGATGAGATCTATGATGACTTCATCACCAAAGTCGCCGCATCGCGCAAGCTACCCAAGCAGAAAGTCGCCGAAATCGCCCAAGGACGCATCTGGTCGGGTGCTGATGCCAAAAGAGTTGGACTAGTAGACGATCTCGGCGGTCTCAATGACGCGATCGCCGCTGCCGCTCAGATTGCTAAACTAGGCAAAGATTGGGAACTAGAGGAGTATCCAGCGGTAGAAGGCTGGGACGAGAAACTACTCAAACGCTTCGCAGGTTCTCAGGAAGTCCGCGCGCTCCAAAGTCAAGATCCTCTTAGCACCGAACTACTCAAAGTCAAGTCAGAACTCAGCAGCCTCAACAGCCTCAACGATCCCCGTGGTGTCTACGTTCGCTTACCATTCAACCTCAAGATCGATTAGTCTAGTCAACACAAAGCACCAGACAGAAGAGCGACATCATTACTGAAGTCCTCAAACCTGTCTGGTGCTGCGATCTGATTAAATAAATCGTAATTGCTCAACCAGGGGGAGGTTGACAAACACCGGAAAAACGATAGAGTAGCCTTATGGAAGAACTACCCGACATCAAACAACTAGACGCAGAGGCAAAAGATGCCTTGATAGTTGTGCTGTGGGAAGAAGTACAGAAATTAAGGCTAAAACTAATCAAAAAGCCAAAGAAGACATCTAAGAATTCTAGCTTGCCGCCAGCGAAAGGATTTAAAGCACAAGTTAAAAGCAAAGACAAAGCAACTAAGGACAAAAGAGCAGGAAGTATCGGCAGAGAAGGCGGTGGTCGCCCGTTAAGTGAACATCCAAACCAAATCATCACCGCAAAAATCAACAGTTGCCAAGGGTGTGGAACCAACTTGTCATCATCATTGCAACAGTTAATCCAACGCTACGACCGAATAGACATCCCACCAATTCAACCAGTAGTAACCAGAGTAGAAAGATATAGTTGTACTTGCCCCGAATGTGGGCAGCAGCAAATAGCTCCAGTCCCAGTGGAAATGGAGCCAGGTAGTCCGTTTGGACCGAGAATTGCGGCATTAGTGACAACGATGAGGTATGGTCATGGGATTAGCTACAGCAGGATGCAGCAGATGCTGGGAGAAGTGTTTGGCTTAGAGCTATCCGAAGGGGCAATCGCCAATCTGCGATTAAGAGTTAAAGAGCAATTACAATCAGAAGTAGCTGGAATTGTGCAAAGGTTAAGAAGCTCACGGCTGGTATGTAGTGACGAAACTAGCGCACGAGTCAATGGCAAAAACCAGTGGGAATGGGTCTTTCAAAACGACCAAGTGTGTTTGCATGTGGTTCGCCCGTCTCGTGGTGGTGATGTAATTCGGGAGGTGATGGCAGAGCATCGCCCACAAATATGGGTTTCAGACCTTTTCAGTGCCCAGAAGACTCATCCAGCCGAAGATTGGCAAGTATGTTTAGCTCATCAACTCCGAGATTGCCAGTATGGGATTGATGCTGGAGATGAGATCTTCTCACCCCGAATGAAGCGGATTTTGCTCAGCTCCTTTGTCCTGCACCGCCGATGGTCGGAGTTAGCCGCATCGACCCAATATCAATATCGATTGAAACTCAGGCGTGACTTGTCTTTAGCTTTGGCGTTATCCCCGACACAAGCTGATGGTGTTCGGCTGCAAAATCGTTATCGAGACTTGCGAGAACATCTATTTCTGTTTTTAGAAGACTCGACGATTCCACCGACTAATAACAGTAGTGAACAAGCACTGCGCTGGAGTGTAATTTTTCGGAAAGTCACAAATGGTTTCCGCTCTGACTGGGGGCGGGATCTGTTTGCTGCTGTTCGGTCAATTGTTAATACTGGCAAACGACAAGGTTTATCCGCTTTTGAATCGATTCTTACTGCCTTAAACCCCTTGGAATCCTTATTTTCTCTGAGTTGAGCAATTACAATAAATCTACAGTTTGTTAGTAGCTTTTAGTCTCTGCCTGGTGCGGAATGCTACTGTAGCACCGATCAGAGTTCCGACGATCGTGAAAGGTTTAGGGACTGATGTCGCAGAATTATTCACAGAAAAAGCTACTTCTCCAATCGCACAAGCAGGGAAAGTACTAGGATTAGGCTGTGGACAGAGTGATGCTTCAAATCTAACGTATCTTGCACTTGCTGTTGCAAAGGAGAATACCTGCGCTGGGTATTCTTCTGCGGGGTTATCTAATGGTGTTAGACCTAGAGCGAGTGCTGAGAAATTAACATTATCTGTAGAAGATAAGAGATTGAGCCTACCAATACCTGATGACTCCTCATTCCAAAGTGCTAATCGATCGATATTAAGCACACTACCCAAATCATAAGTTACAGTCGCATTTTGAGTACCTGAATTACTAAACCATTCATTACCCGCAAAAATATTTGAGTGAATTGGATTCAGTGCTAAATAAGCATCAAAGTCAGTTACTCCACTAACAAACTTGGTAGACAAACCATTTTGATTGTAAGTATCCGCAAGACTGCCAAAGCCTGGATCGCCACTATTAATGACCCCACTCACAGGACTAAAGATTATCTCTGTGAGATTAGCACTTCGTGTAGTACTTAGCATTGCTGTCGCTGATAAAAAGGTCGCTAAAACCAACCTTGTATTCTTCAGAAGACTACTATAAAGCATAATAATTTGAATATGGCAGACACATGTGAATGCTACAAACACATCAACTTTAATGAAATTTAGATTCAGCACAATGGCTTATCATTTACACAAAATAAACAGTATAAGTATTTATTAAGTAGGTAGGTGCAATTATTTATAAAATAGATTATGCGTAAAACCTAGCTGGTGGGCACTGCCCACCCTACGCGATATCTTATATTTAATTATGCCTATCTACTTAGAACTATGTTGTTTAAGATCGATCGCGTATCTTATTCATCCCCACATCACTACTATTAGTAGAAATCAATATTGGTAATCGCGCTCATCTTAAAAGTTAGTTACCTTCGTCGCGTCGTCCCTCATTCAACCCCTGCCAACCACGCCAAGATCGCTGGATTTACTATTTCAGGATACTCATCATGCGGACAGTGCCCAGCATTTGAAATCGATACTACCTGCACAGGCTTCCCAGCAGCAGCGAGTTCCTGATAGACCTTCGCACCTGTTATCGGTGTCCAAGGATCATTTTCACCCCACAATACTAGCAGTGGCTTGGTAACTCCAGGTAATAACGACTCTGGTGTCGGCCCTGGTGGTGCGGTCAGAATTGAGGCGAAAACTTGCTGTGCGCCCAGATCGCAGGCTGGTTCGTAGATGATGTCGATCAGTTCGTCAGTAACGGCTTCACGGCGCGGATAGACCTGATACAGACTACTACGGATGCGGGATTTCTGGCGGACTCGATCGAACAAAAATTTACCGAAGGCTGGGGAGGCAACAATATTGGTAAAGATCCCCATCACATTTCGCAGTAGGAAGTTCAATTCTTCAGGACGATGATTCAATCCACCCGCACAATTAATCAACACTCCACCCGCACTAATTTCGGGATGATGTGCCACCAACATCAAACTGAGCAACGCCCCGATCGAGTTACCAACAAATACCGTCGGTTGGTTGATATACTCCTGCCAGAAGTCTACTACTAACTCTTCCCACAGTTCCATACTGTAGTCGATCTGCGCTTTGTCAGAGCTACCAAATCCCAACAGATCGATCGCATATACCTGATAGCCACCCTCAGCTAATACAGGAATATTCTTGCGCCAATGATCGATCGACGCACCAAAACCATGAATCAATAATAACGGTTGACCAACGCCAGTAACTGTATATCCGATCTGGTGTCCGCGCCAGTTCCAGCTTAGTTTTGCGGTGCTACGGGTGGGTGTCTGGGATGGAGTTGCGGTCATGAATAATTTAGGAATATGCGGATACTTTCGATCTTAGTGAAAAATTTTGACGAAGGAAAGGTACGGTTTCGCACATCTGGCACTAAGAATCGATCCCACCAATCAGAACCGTTGGCGGAGCCTACCGGAAGTAATCGCTGCATCTCGATCGCGTTTGGAGTTTTCACCCTACAATCCACCGGGCGATCGGTCGGAGTTTGAGACACGATCGCTGTCTCTTCTCTCGTCTCCTTGTACCCCCTCAATCTCTAACACCAATTTAAAAAACGATCCTGACAGATGGATCGATCGACTCCATAGACAGCAAGGTTTTTCCAATCCTGTCTTGTCTTGTCTCGATCGCTCTGGAGGTTCCCTCCAGAGCGCGAGCCGCAAAATCCGTATGTCGGATCTAAATTTGCAATGTGCGATCGATTATTTGACAATAAGATGTATATCCAGTTCTAGAATTGCCGCTACTTCCTGAACACTTAGTCCCTTCTCCAAAAGTTTAGGAGCGATCTCTAGTTTACTCTCTTGCTTAGCTTGCTGATAAAGTTCGGTATGTTTAGATGTATCTAGCCCTAAAGTAGCTGATTCTGCTTCAACTAACTCTGGACAATACTTCTCCAAGTCCTTGGCAAACTGTTCGCGAGTCACGGTTGCAAAATAATTCTCTAAGATTTCCTGTGATTTATTTATATCTAGCATCTGAATGACTCCTTAGATTTCGATTAGATAATATTCTTCGATTAAGTCAGGATTTTTAATTGCTATTTGGGCATGAGCTAAATTAAAAATTGCTGAATCGGGAAAAAGACTCTCACCTTCTACGAATACGGCTCTAATACCTGCTACTGTCTGTTCTCGATCGGATAGTAGTTGACTAGCAAATTTAAAAAAGGCACAATCTAAGCGATGAGCTTTGGAACGAGATGGATTTTGTCTGGGTAACGGTCGATGAGCAGATCTGTACCGATCATTAAATAAATTATAGATGTTTTCAAGTACTGCGATCGTTCATTCTTTGATACTTTCCCACACCTGAGCTTCAATGAAAAGGTCGTACTTCCTGGTTGGATCTGTTTGCCACTCTCGCTCTGGAATACCGAAGCGATCGATAATGTCATGAATCTCACCAAACCTAAATACCTCACCATGATATTCAGAATGATAAAAAGCTTGCTCCGTTTGACTTTTGAGCCAGTAACTTATCATGCTATCTGGATATGTGAAGCTGACTCGATCTGGATTGAAAGCGGATATTGGGATCTGTACTACTTTGCTTTGCCCATCATAACCCTCTTCAATCCATACAGATCGATCGATTACAAAATATTGAGGATATTTAACCAGCGGTTGACCGCCTTTTTTAATGAATTTATCCCTTAACCAACTTTCTGTCAATCTCCTGTTACTGAGATATTCTACTGGGTTGCTAAATCTTCGATATACTGCTTCAGTGCGCGATCGAAAACTAGATATAATCTCTAGAGCTGCTGCATCTGATAATAATGATAAAGTCTGAAATGGTCGATCATTTTGATGGTAGTAATGTGTAAGAATCATTTGCTTTTACTACCAAATCACAGCGACATCATACTGAACAATAAGACGATCGATAGTCAAAATAGGCATCCCTGTTACTTGACTCTGAGCGATAATGATTCTATCGAAAGGATCTCGATGTAGATCTGATAATTTGGCTACTTGGAGAACATGGGGTAATTCGATCTGTAAAACTTCAAATCTATTATCAGTTATTCTAGAATTAAGATAAATATCTGGTTCTTCAGGAATACTTAGTTTACCAGTACCAACTTTAATGATAATTTCCCAAGCCCCAGCCACACTGAAAAATAGTTTATTATCTGGGTTAGCGATAAAAGCTTTAGCCGTTGCGGACAACTGTGGGGCATCCATAACCCACCAGAGAAATGTATGAGTATCTAATAAAGCATTCATAGCTGTGGTTCAGCGGGGTTCAAAAATCCATCTAAAATATCTGATGGTAAAGGATCGTTAAAATCAGCAGACATAATTACACGTCCTTTATCTTGTCCAGGGACGCGAGGTATTTTAACATCAGACATTGGGCTAATTCGAGCGATGACAATACCAGCTTCAGAAATCAATACTTCTTCTCCAGTTTTGATGTATTGAATTAGTTCTAAAAATTGGCTATTTGCTTCTGGAAGGGTAATGTTTATGGTCATTTTTTAAATCTCTCTTGATTTCATACTTAATTGTATCTAGTTAATATGTAGTCCGCAATTGTCGTCGGTGGCTCTAATCCCCAAATATTTAAGTTAGGATACTTCCGCCCATGAGTTTTTGAAAGCGATAATCTAACTCTGCCTTCAAGCGTGGGGATTGGCTCAGATCGTTATCCTGTAAAATCACCTTCTCTGCTGCATCTCGCGCGATCGTCAACACCTCACCATCCTCTGCTAGACTAGCCAGAGCAAAGTCCGCCATCCCCGATTGACGGGTGCCTAGCACCTGCCCAGGGCCGCGCAACTGCATATCCATCTCGGAGATCCAAAATCCATCTTGGGACTGTTCTAGCACCTGTAGACGTTGCTTGGCGTTGCTAGAAGTACTCCCGCTCATCAGCAGACAGTAGGAACGATGTGCGCCCCGCCCGACGCGTCCGCGTAACTGGTGGAGTTGGGATAAGCCGAAGCGTTCGGCGTTTTCAATCAGCATGACGGTGGCGTTGGGGACATCTACGCCGACTTCGATGACAGTGGTGGAGACGATGATTTGGGTGATGTTGTCGCGAAATGCACCGAGTGCGGCATCTTTATCCGCCGAAGTCATCCGCCCGTGGAGTAGCCCGACTTGATATTGAGGGAAGACTTCGGTGGCTAGTCGCTCGTGTTCCTCTGTAGCGGCGCGGAGATCGAGTTTTTCGGATTCGGCGACGAGGGGGAGGACGACGTATACTTGTCGCCCTTGGGCGATTTCGCGATGCATGAGTTCGTAGACTTGGCTGCGCTGGCGACTGTTGACAGCATTGGTTTGGATTGGCTGACGTCCAGCGGGGAGTTCGTCAATCTGGCTCACGTCCAAATCGCCGTGGAGGGTGAGGGCGAGAGTGCGGGGGATGGGCGTGGCTGTCATCGTCAGGACGTGGGGCTGGGAGCCTTTTTGCTGCAATTTGGCGCGCTGGAAGACGCCGAAGCGATGTTGTTCGTCGATGACGACTAAGCCGAGGTTACGGAAGTTGACTTTATCTTGAATTAAAGCATGAGTACCGACGGCGATCGAGAGTTCGCCTGTTTCTAGTTGGCTGTAGATTTGGCGACGTTTGGCGGCTTTGGTTGAGCCTGTGAGCAGTTCGACGGGGAGATGAAGGAGGTTGAACCAGCCGACTAGTTTGCGGTAATGTTGCTCGGCGAGAACTTCTGTCGGAGCCATTAGTGCTGTCTGATAGCCTGACTGAATCGCGGCGAGGATCGCCAGCACGGCAACTACGGTTTTGCCCGAACCGACATCGCCTTGTACCAACCGATTCATCGGTGCTGTTTGTTGGAGATCGGCGAGGATTTCACCGATTACTCGCTGTTGAGCAGTGGTGAGTTGGAATGGTAACATCTCCCTAAACCTGTCGATCAGTACTCCCGTAGGAGTAATGATTGCTTGAGTGTGAGTTTGTCGCAGCAGATGGCGACGTTGTAGGAAACCTAATTGGAGATAGAAAAATTCGTCAAAAATCAATCTCCGTCGTGCGGCTTCTTTGGTATCGCTATCTTCAGGAAAATGGATATTTTGAATCGCTGTGGCTAATACCATCAACCCATATTGTTCGCGGACTACTGTCGGTAAAGGATCGGTTAATTTACTCGCCGCAGGTAGAACTGTGACGACAGCTTCCCGCACGATATCTGCGGAAACGCCCTCAATTAGGGGATAAACAGGCAATACACGTCCGATTTTGAGTGAAGAAATGCTGGCTTCACTATCTGCTAATACTTCGATTTCAGGGTTGTCTAAATTGATGCCATATTTACCTTGTTTGACTAGTCCTGACGCTGCGATCCAACTGCCGATCGGATATTTGCGTTTCAATGATTCTTGCCAGCCGCGATTGCTATAGCGAATCCCTGCATAGAAGCGGCTGATTTTTAGCGATCCGGTTTCATCTTTGATCGTAATTTCTAAAACATTGAGCTTCTTATTTTTAGGACTAGTAAAAAAGTTGATTTTTCTCACTATGCCAACTAAAGTTACCGTCGTTCCTGGCTCCAGTTCGATAATATTTATCTGCTTGGCATAGTCGATATGATCGCGTGGGTAGTAATATAAAACATCCTTGACAGTCAATAATCCCAATCTCGCTAGAATTTCGGCTTTACGAATCCCAATTTTGGGAAGATCGCGGAGATAGCGATCGAGTGTGAGATTAGTATCGTCCTGGATCGGAATTGTTGCTGGTGAAATGTTGGGAATCGATCGCGGTTTGCTCGGTTGAAGCTGTGGACGTGATTCACTAACTGTGGGTGGATTTGCTGGCTGCCGATCGATTTGTTGAGCTGTAACTTGTTCGGCGATGGTGAGAAATTGAGTAGCCTTGGTAATTAATACTTTGCGCTCGACTAATGTGAGGTCGTGATATTTGGCAAATTCAAATGCCAATTCCCGCCAGTGTTGACGATCTTGGGAACTAACATCCGGCGGCGGTTGACCGAAACTCAAACATAAAAATTCACCGAAGCGGTACTGTTGTCCGACTAAATCGGTATAACCATACTGCGCTTCGATGGCTAAAGCTTTGTGAATTCTCAACCAGTCTGGTGCTGCGGACATCTGCTATTTAGTTCGATAATTTAACGCGCCGCTGTGAGGTAAATTTATGGACATTCAAACCAACTATTGCGCCAAGCTGATTCGGCTTCAGCGACTTTTAGTTCTTGTTGTTTTTGGATATATTCACGTCGGAGGCTGTTGATTTTACTTACCAATCGATCGAGATTTTTGCGCGAACTCAATACTGTTACTTCCGAAAACTCCACTTCAGTCAAGCGCAAATACAGGCTATGGATTTGGACGATTTGAGCAGTATCATCTCGGGGCTGGCTTTCCCGAGCATTATCGCCCGCCTGTTGCTGCTCGGAACTCTCTTGTTCGATGAGAACACTCAATAAATTGGGGATATTACCTGTACTTTCGGCTTGACGATCTGCTTCGGGGCTGGCTTCCAAAATCGGTTTGGGAATGACTGGCGGCATCACTTGGGCTTGCTGTAACAGGAGATTGACTTTATAAGATATTTCCTGCAAACTGCGACTTAATTCCAGCTCCAAATTCTTTTGCCAAGTTGATAGCGATTGGGGCGTTGCAAACCAATCAATCGGCACTGCGGGGGTTGAAGTTAATTCTCCGGTAGGAGCGTCTTCATTGCTAGTTGGTGGTGATGGCTCGATGTGAATGACTAGATCGCCAATTACATTCCGAATCACGCGCTGCAAGGTTTTGAGTAATTGCGATCGCTGATTGTAATTTAATTTCAAGAAAGTTTCTGGATAACAAGTCGTACACAAATAATAACAACTTTGAATTGACTGTTGCTTGAGTGTGGGTGCGAAGCTGATAAAATAGCTTTTGTAGGCAGCAGCTAGTTCGGCACCTAGTTGACTGCTCGCTGCGCTCATCTGAGTCAAATCTTGCTCTACTTGTTCGATCGATCTTGCCATATCGGGGGTAAGGATGAGGTGTGAGGTGTGGGGGTTAACAGAACTTTGATTTAAACTTCATCTCTTGAAGAAATGCTTTAGAATGAGTTGTGAGCATGGCACATTCTGCCAGCAGCAGGCTGACGCCAACGCCAATGAAGATCGAGATTTACTCATGGTTTGTGTACTTGTGGATCTGAAAATCCGCGAGTCTAGAGCATTGCTCCGAGCCACTACCCAGACTAATTCGCGCTTGGGCTGTGCCCATCACTAGTACATGATTTCGATCGCTCCAGCCCGCTAAATCAACTCGCTCACATCAGCCATCATAACTCTCACCAACATGTCTGTCACCACTCTAGATCCCACTACTCACAGCACGACGACTCCATTACTCGGCTTGAGTTTAGCAGAACTGACCGCCTGGGTACAGGCGCAAGGTCAACCTGCTTATCGGGGGAAGCAATTATATCAATGGATTTATCAGCAGGGAGCCAAGTCGCTAGCTGATATTACCGTTTTTTCCAAACAGTGGCGGGAAACAGTCAAAGATACCCCGATCGGTCGATCGACGATCCATCATCGGGCGGTCTCCAACGATGGTACGATCAAATACTTACTCCAACTTCAAGATGGGCAAATTATCGAAGCTGTCGGGATTCCGTCATCCGATCGCTTGACTGTATGTGTATCGTCTCAAGTCGGTTGTGCGATGGCTTGTACTTTTTGCGCGACGGGGATGGGTGGTTTCATCCGTCATCTTCATCCTCATGAAATCATCGATCAAGTGCTGACAATCCAGGAAGATTTTCAGGAGCGTGTCAGTCATGTGGTGTTCATGGGCATGGGCGAACCATTGGCTAATTTAACCAGTGTTGTCAAGGCTGTCAACTGTTTCAACCACGATATCGGCATCTCACAGCGATCGATTACAGTTTCGACCGTCGGTATTCCTGGTAAGATCCACGAACTCGCCCAGCACGAACTGCAAGTCACCCTCGCCATCAGTCTCCACGCACCCAACCAAAAGCTCCGTACTAAATTAGTCCCAACAGCGGACAATTATCCGATTGACGATCTGCTGGATGAGTGTCGGGATTATGTCCGTATCACTGGCAGACGGCTAAGTGTAGAATATGTCTTGTTAGCTGGAGTAAATGACGATCCAGATTTGGCGGATGAGTTGGCTAGCAAATTGCGCGGGTTTCAGACTCATGTTAATCTCATTCCGTACAATCCGATCGCGGATGCCGATTTCGATCGACCTACACCCAGAGATATCAAAATGTTTGTGGATGTGTTGGAGCAAAAACACATCGCTGTCAGCGTACGTTATTCCAAAGGCTTGGGCGCAACCGCCGCCTGTGGGCAACTGCGCGCCAATCAGAAAGTAGCAGGTAATAGTTGACAGTTGACAGTTGACAGTTGACAGTTGACAGTGATTTGGGTCGCTGTCGGTTTTAACAGGGCGACATAGAGGATGCGATCGCAAACGAGCGTGGGGGTGGGTAAATCCCCAGCAACAACTAACTTACCAAACTGCGATCGGGACGTAAATTACTCGCACCGCGTAGATAAGGGTGATAAATTTTGGCATCTATGGGTAGATTGGCGTGAATCAGGAACCGGATGCAGCGCGGTAGACTGCCTGCGACGTGCATTTGTTGAACGTCCATCAGAGCCACGTCTCGCCAATTGGGATAGATCCGCCGTGCGATGGCGGCAGGAAATGCCGCATCCAAATCTTGAGTAGCTGTAAAGATGACACTGACAATCCGATCGGGATCGATACGATTGCGATATTCTAGTTCTTGCAATAGTTCAGTGACAGCAATCGAGATCGCCTCTTCTGTATTTTCACTTGCTGTCGTTGCCCCTCGAATTGCCCTCATCTGCCACTCCACGCCTGCGCCCTCCGCAAAATTTCAAGATATTTACCGTCACTAGGGACGATATAACCATAGGGGTTGTCCGTTAGTGCTCAGTTCAAATTGTACCCAATCTGCGGTCGATACTACTGTTTTGAAGCCAGGAATTTGACTTTGTAAGATTCTACCTACCAATGGCTTGCGTTCCTCGATCGTGTGCAGTTTGGCTTTTTGAGGATCGAGATCCGCCAATTCTGCTAGCCACAGCCGCGCATCCTCTTCAGAACCCAGTCGATCGACCACTCCAAATTCTACCGCTTGTTCGCCCGTAAAAATCCGTCCGTCCGCAAAAGTGCGGACAGTTGCGGGATCGAGATGGCGAGATTCTGCCACCGTATTGACAAATTGCTCGTAAGTACTATCGATGAGACTTTGGAGGATTTGTTCCTCTGGAGCGGTCAACTGGCGATCGAACGATAAAATATCTTTATAAGGGCCAGATTTGATGACCTGAAACGAGACACCCACGCGATCGAGTAATTTCTCTAAATTGTTACCGCGCAGAATTACCCCGATACTGCCTGTGAGGGTGCCTGGGTTTGCCATGATATGCGGCGCACCCATGCCGATATAGACCCCCCCTGAAGCCGAAATATTGCCATAACTAGCAACGATTTTGACCTTGGATTGGAGCCGTTGCAATGCCTGATAAATCTCATACGAATCACCCACCGTGCCGCCAGGGCTATCGATCCGCAGCAGTAAAGCTGGATATTTACGTTCTTCGACCACTCGCAATGCCTTGAGTACTGATTTTCGCGTACTACTACCGATCGCACCTGCAATCTCGATCCGCGCAATTTGTTTAGTAGCTTTCTGATTAAACGGCCAAAACATAGATCTTCAATGTAGACAAAAGGAAACTGGGTGACGGAGATTAATGATACTTCCTTTACCCCTAAAGCCTAAAGCCTAATACCTAAAGCCTGACTAGCAGAGTCTATAAAGAAAATATACAATTTGTTAAGAGCCGAAATTTAAGTATTCATGCAGCCAAAACAGTCCTCACTCTCATTTAGCTTAACACCGATCCTATTGGTCGCGCCCTTTTTCCTATGGGGGACGGCGATGGTGGCAATGAAAGGAGTGATGCCACACACTACTCCGCTGTTCATGGCAGGAATCCGACTGATACCTGCGGGTATTTTGGTGTTGATCGTAGCAGCGGCGATCGGTCGTCAGCAACCGCAAGGGTGGCAAGCATGGGCGTGGATCTCACTGTTTGCGCTGGTAGATGGTACATTATTTCAGGGCTTCTTGGCGGCGGGATTGGTGCGGACTACGGCGGGATTGGGTTCAGTGATGATTGACTCGCAACCGCTGGCTGTGGCGGTACTTTCAGCGTGGTTATTCAAGGAGCAGATTGGCGCGATCGGTATCTGTGGGCTAGTATTGGGTGTGTTGGGAATTAGTTGTATTGGTTTACCAGTTGAATTTCTCGGTCAAATTGCGACACATTCATTGACTGGACAATTCGATCTCGCTGCGCTGCTCGATCGTGGTGAATGGTTGATGCTGTTGGCTGCCCTTTCGATGGCGGTAGGAACGATCCTGATTCCGTTTATCACCAAATATGTCGATCCCGTCATAGCGACGGGCTGGCACATGATTATTGGGGGCATACCATTGGCGATTGGCTCATTTTATTTGGAGTCCAACCAATGGACGGCACTTGCGACTAATGATTGGCTAGCAGTAGCTTACTCTACTATCTTTGGGAGCGCGATCGCTTATGGTTTATTTTTCTACTTTGCCGCACAAGGCAATCTCACTAGTCTCAGTTCGCTCACTTTTTTGACTCCGGTATTTGCACTGTTGTTCGGCAATTTATTTTTGGGCGAGACGCTTGACTTACTCCAGTGGTGCGGTGTTTGTTTGACATTGGTAAGTATTTTGTTGATCAATCAGCGCGATTATATCTGGAGTTTATTAACTGGAGTACCACAATTAGATCCTAGTTTGGAATCTGCCGAGCTGAGTCAGTCCGTTGCAAGTACCACTCAGACAATTCAAGCATATACTTCCGAAGAATAAGCTGCGATCGATAGAATGTCTACGATTAAAATCATGAGGAGTGGTTTCAACCACTTTGAGTTTAGGTAGCAATTTGGTTCAAATAATCGCTCCAAGTCTGGGGATTTTGAAAATGGACGTTATGACTGCAACTTGGAACAATTTTTAAATTAGTGTGCGGACATCGTTGATGTAGCTCTCGATTGATTGACACGAATTTGCGATCGAGTTTGCCGACAATCAATAAGATCGATCGCGTAGATATTTTCAACCTCTCACCCAAATAAGGCTGCATTCCCAGCCCAGCAAATTTCAAAGATTTAGCTAAGTTAAGCGGCTGATTAGTTGCGATCCGGCGGTGAATTAGGTTGGGGAAATGGGGATGTTTGTCGATACCGACAAATATCGATTGTTGATACCAATCTCTTACAAAATCTGAGAAATTATCGGTAGCCAATCGATCGCTAATTTGACGATCGCTCTTGACTCGTGCTTGTCGCTCTACGTCAGTAGCCAAGCCAGGAGATGTTGATTCTAGCATGACTCGATCGCACCTGTCTGGAAACTCTAGAGCAAGATACAATGCCAATCTCCCCCCAAAAGAATAACCCGCGATCGAGCAGCAATCTATTGTAAGACTATCTAATAACTGTATAATACCGATCGCCGTGTTGACAAAACCATATCCATATTCATCAATGACTTCAGTTTTACCATGCCCAGGCAGATCGATCGCGATGCAGTCAAATTGCGATTTTAATCGATCGATTATTTCAGTATAGTCGGCACTACTTCCCATCCAGCCATGTAACAGTAATAGCGGGGGCAAAGTGCGATCGCCTGTGCGGGTAAAGTGCCATTGATACATACTTGCTTTAGATCGATAAATTAGAGCTTAAATGGTGAATGGTGAATGGTGAATGGTGTGCTCGATCAAATTATCGATCTCGATTGTCCCTTTGATATACTCAAGAAGGTAGGGGCAATTGAATTGCCCCTACCTTTTTTTACGCCATCTCAATCATGTTCCCAAATTTACAGCTCTTCCGATGGGTTGGACTGTCCGAGGACGGGGGTGAGATATGCCACCAATACCCCGATGATAAATCCAGCACAATTGCGAAGCAATGGTACCCACTCAGCGGTACGCGTAACTACAGGTGCAACTCCAAACGCGAAGAATAAGATCCCCCATAGTGGCGAGAAAATTAACGCCCACTGCCAAGCAAAGCCGCCATTGGGCTTGCGATACTGCCCTGCAAATCCACAAATCACCCCGCCGATAATCGAGCTGGTGAGTGTCAGTATCCACTGCTCTTCAGGTAGTCCAGGTACCACGCTACAACCACCGCGTACTAAGCAGGTTTTGACTGCCGCTAGGGAGTCGATCACGGCGTTGTCCTCGCCGTTTTCGCGCACATAGTACAAGTTACCAAATCGAGTTTGTAACTCGATCCAGAAGGTTCTAGGCATCAGCTTGTAGACATCATCGCCGACTCTAAAGTTGAGGGTATTCCCACCGCGAGAGTCAGAGACAACGAGGACACTTTTTTCATCTAGTCCCCAATACTTGCGGACTGCACGTCCGGGGGTGCGGTCGTATTGAGTCAAGACTCGCAGCTTCCAGCCAGTATCAGCTTCAAATGTGTTGATATCTTTGACGAGGTTCTCTTCTTGGATGGCGGTGAAGGTTTTGGCAAGATCGATGACGGGAGTCTGCACTGTGGGCAAGAGTTCGGGATTGTCAAAGGCTTGAGCAGCGGGAGCGATCGACCATACCGAGAGACTCAAGACGATGGCCAGTGCAGATCCGATGAGGCGGCGTAATATCATTGTTGATGAAGGCATTTTCTAGTAAAGTCAGTTAGATCGTTGGCACAGCCTTGACCTGGGAAAATTTGGTGAGAATTAGCATCGACATTCACCGTTGCCGATCTAGAGGCTGGGTAATACCGGAGCGAATGGTCTGGAGCGGACGCTGGTAGCAAGCGAACTACAACTATCTTTAGTGGCTAAAATCGATCTATTATTAATTTACTTTACAATACTTTACGATGAAATGTCACGCCTTGAGCGCGATCGATTATTTGTTCGCACCAAATTCATCCGGCTAAAGTGAACATGCATGTAAGTCCAAAAGTCAAGCTAATATGACATTTTTGTTACCGATGTTTTAGTTAGAATTAAAGAATATTCTTCCTGATGACCCTACCTATGGCAACTACTACACTTGGAAATACTGGCATTGAGGTGACACCAATCGGCTTTGGCACTTGGGCTTGGGGTGATTCGATCTTCTGGGGCTATGGCAAAGATTATGGTGAGATGGATTTGCGATTGGCGTTTCAAGCAGCGATCGATCGCGGTATTACTTTTCTAGATACCGCTGAGGTGTATGGATTGGGCAAGTCAGAGGAACTAATCGGGAAATTCATCAAAGAAACTGGTGCGACTACCCAAATTGCCACTAAGTATATGCCGCTGCCGTGGCGGTTTCGGGCCGAAGATGTCACCGACGCACTCACCGCTAGTCTCAAGCGGCTCAAACTACCAGCGATCGATCTGTATCAAGTTCACTTCCCATTTCCATCATTTCTCAGTCAAGCAGGCTTGATGAATGCGCTGGCTGATGAAGTCGAGCAAGGGCGCATCAAGGCGGTAGGCGTGAGCAACTACAATGCCGAACAACTCCGCGAGGCGCATCGACTCTTGGCGCGGCGTGGGGTACCTTTGGCTGTCAATCAGATGCGGTATTCGCTCATCACCCGTGAGATCGAAACCAATGGGGTGCTAGCCACCGCGCGGGAATTGGGGGTGACGATTTTGGCTTACAGTCCCCTAGCACAAGGATTATTGACTGGGAAATACACGATGATGAATCCCCCCACAGGTGCGCGGAGTTTTGACAAGCGGTTTCAGACTAGTGGGTTGATTAAGCTCCAGCCTGTCTTGGATAAGCTGACTCAACTGGGCGAGCAGTACTCCAAAACTCCCGCCCAAGTCGCGCTCAATTGGCTGATGTGTCAGCCAGGAGTGATTCCGATCCCTGGGATCAAAACTGCTGCTCAGGTGGATCAAAATGCTGGCGCACTCGGCTGGGAGCTATCCGCAGCCGATGCGATCGAGTTACGTCAGCAAGCGTTGATGGTGTAACAGTTGATAGTTGACAGTTGACAGTTGACAGCGAAGTTGTCAGAGTCGGGACTAAATCCCCACTCTGACGTTGATGTAGGGTGTGTTAGGCAGCAGCCGCAACCCACCAATGTTCGCGCTCAGGAATCTAATTAGGATCGTTATCGATCGCGATTGCCGAGCCAAGGAAAAATAACATACCAAACTGTAGAGTGTGCGCTCGCGCCAGCGCGAGCGTACAGATCGGGAATGGCTACACTATCGGTTTATGAGCAACTAGGTACTTGCTCATAAAGTGAACCTCAGGAGGCAATACTTGGGCAAATCCAGCTTGGTAAAGTCGATCGACCAGATCGTCAGTCATATAGCTACGATAGTAAGGCTCGTGGAAGGTCTCATGGAACATATTCATCATCGCCTCTAGCTCAGGTGAATCAGCCACCTGAATCGAGTCGCAAATGATGAATGAGCCACCAGGTTTGAGCACTCGATAGCATTCCGCGATCGCCTGTTGGCGCACCGCAGGTGGTAATTCATGGAACAAGAACACACAGGTGACAGCGTGGAAATAGTTGTCTACATACGGCAACTCTTCGATATTGCCCTGCATCAACTGCACTAGCTCTCCTGGCATGTCAGCGAGTTGCTCGTTGGCTTTGCGGAGGTATGCTCCTGAGAGATCTACCCCAAACAATGACGCTTGAGGCAACATCGCCCGAACACCTCGAAGAGTGCGGGCAGTGCCGCAAGCCGCATCCAAGATCCGGATCTGCTTGGCAGGGACATCGCTAAATGCTGTCAAGCTGGCTTTGAGGGGACGCAAGATCCGGCGACGCATGGCGTCAGCACTACCGCCGAACAGGATTTCCACCTGGAGATCGTAGAGATTGGCAGAGAGATCGCTGAGATAGCCACCAGTCTGATGGTGGAAGTTCTGAACGTAGTAGCTGGGATAGCCCTCTGTTTCGATATCTTTAAAATCTTGATATTTTTTGGCATCAGCACGTTGCCAAATACTCGGCAGATCGACAACCATCGATGGATATTGGCGTAAGTAGTCTACCCACGGCTCATCAAAGAGCAAACTGGTAGGATAGACACCATTTTCGGCATCTTGCCAGTCTACTGCCTGGAGATCGTTAACGCGCTGCTGAAGCTTGGTAATCAATGCTGGCGGTACCGGAATCATCGGCAGATCGTTGGGCTTGAGTGCTTTACGAGCCTGGATGCTAAGAGTTTTGTGGGCGAAGCTCAGGTAGCTCTTGCCTTGTTGGAGCGTTTGGTAAGTTAGCTTGGTGAGGGTATCAGCCATAACGGCAAAATCTTTCTTTACAGCAGTATTATTAATAAATCTAACGAATCTTTAAGCATTTGTAAATTAAATGCCCTCGGTTCTAATCAAAAGTCAGCTCAAAACTTGGGTAGCTCGAATGCGCTATCTGGGTAAATCAGCACACCATTCACCATCCACCAATCCTCAACATTCAACATTCGATCGGGTTTGTGTTAACATCAAATGAAATAGGTCTCAAATCCTAAACTCAACATGAGCAAAGTGCTGGTGTTAAATGCTTCCTACGAGCCGCTCAACATTACTGGTTGGCGACGTGCAGTCATCTTGATGCTCAAGGGCAAAGCAGAACAAGTCGAACACAATGGCAAGTATTTACATCGAGATTTTCCGCTGCCAACGGTGATTCGGCTGCGGCACTATGTGACAGTGCCGTATCGTGAAATTCCCCTCACCCGCCGCAATGTTCTCAACCGCGATAACCACACCTGTCAATACTGCGGTCATAAGGGTGACGGTCTGACGCTGGATCATGTGATCCCGCGTTCGCGTGGCGGCCCAGATAGCTGGGAAAATTTGATTACGGCATGTATGCGCTGCAATGTCAAAAAGGGTAGCCGTACCCCCAAGGAAGCCAATCTACAGCTCTACACTCAGCCACGCCGACCTTATAGCAGTCTGCACTATGAAGCTGCCACTCAGATCGATAATGGTTCTCATGCGGAATGGCGGAAATATATTATTGGGATTTAGCTAAAATATCGCAACTACCTAGAAGTAGCACGATATCGCTGAGTTAAAATGCCTTGGGAGGGACTAAATAATAATGCCAGGATAAATAAACCCGAAGATACAATGACAATTGCTGGGCCGGATGGGACGTTTTTGAGATAAAAACTCAGATATACTCCGCTCAAGCTAGCGAACGCACCAATAATTGCACCCACAATCATCATTTGATGTAACTCTTTTACTAGTAGATATGCTGTTAAAGCTGGGCCAACTAGTAGCGAAATCACTAAGATCACGCCGACAGCCTGCATACTAGCAATCACAGTGAGCGTAATTGCTGACATAAATCCGAGATGAATAACTTTAACTGGCAAGCCCATCGCTTCAGCTCCAGTTCGATCGAATGTATAAAATAATAACTCTTTATAAAATAACCAAACTACTACCAAAATTGCCACAGTTACACTGGCTGTGCGATAGATATCAGCGATCGTCGTTCCCAGAATATCACCGAATAGAAAACTATCCAAATCGATATTGTTCTTGAGCATAGAAATTAAGATAATTCCCACAGAAAAGAAGCTAGAAAAGGTTAAAGCCATCGCGGCATCTACCTTTACCCTGGATTGCGATCGAATCCAGGAAATAGTCCCCGCACCCAAGATACCAGAGATAAATGCCCCGATCGCAATATCTATGCCCAAGAAAAAAGATAGTGACAATCCTGGCAAGACAGCATGAGCGATCACATCGCCATATAATGCCATCCGTTGCACGATTAGATAAGTACCTACTACCGGACACAAGATGCCGACGAGAATCCCAATGGCGATCGCATTTCGCATGAATTCATATTTCCAAGGATCGAGCAACAAATCTAGCATAATGCTGAAAGTGGATGGTGGATGATGAATTGATGAATAGTGAATGGTGGATAGTGAAATAAAGACTTGATGCAAAACTCGTCCATCTAACTAACAGAATAAATCGGCCCCACGATCTCGATCGCAATGCTGATGTAATGACACACCATAAGCTTGTTGAAGATTGGTGGGAGTCATTACTTGTTGTGGCGAACCATCAGCAATTAGACGATGATTGAGCAGTAAAATTCGATCGAGTCGATCTAGAGATCGTCCCCATTCATGAGTGCTAACTAGCAAGATTTTACCCGCCGTTCGCAATTCGTCAAAAACTGTTAGCAACACGGCTTCCGTTTTTTTATCGACTCCGGTAAATGGTTCGTCAAATAAGAATAAATCTGCTTGTTGAGCCAGCGCGCGGGCTAAAAATACGCGCTGTTGTTGCCCACCAGAAAGTTCGCCAATTTTGCGATCTTTGAGATCCAACATCCCGACTCGATCGAGTGCTGCATTGACAATTGCCTTCGCTGCGGCACCTGGACGCCGGAACCAGCCTAGTTGGCGGGTACGCGCCATCATCACCACATTCTGGGCAGTAATCGGATAATCCCAATCCACCTGCGATCTCTGGGGCACAT
>NZ_JBGSPA010000028.1:0-12633 GCF_041738855.1 Chamaesiphon sp.
TAAATCAATGTTTTTTCAACTATTAATGATATTGATGGTGGATTTTAATGTGCCAAAAATTGAAAAAATTCTGCTGTTAGCCTAAAAGTGTTGAAATGCCTGAGTTTGAGGAGACAAAACTTCATCGAACTCAGGTGAATAGGGGTAGAGCCAGGAGGGGAGTGTCTGCGTTTGGTTCTACAGCTTCCAACATCGGCAACCGTTGTGTCACGATGAGATCGATAATCTCGCCAATTTCTTCGATTGACATGGGATAATCAATCGATTTATGTGGTTCTGTTTCATCTTTTACCTTGTCAAATACCAGCAGGCGAGTAGGCATAGTCGTACCGTGATGTCTGTAAAAACTTCCATCCAGATATACCGACAGCCGTAGTTTTGCAGGGAGGGTGGCAAAATAGTCGGGATGTTTGGCAGGAGATAACCAGTGAGCGACAATCGCCACCAATCTACCATTGGGTAATAATCGCAGTAGTGTCGCTCTCAAATGCTTGAGACAGACATCGGGATTGCGTTTGGTGCTGGTGAGACTCCGCGAAAACGGCGGATTCATCATGATTACTGACGGCTTAATCCGCTGTAACAGCATATCGTTGAGATATTCGGCATTGACTGAGTAACGTTCAGCCTGGGGGAAGGTTTCGGCTAACAAATCGCGACGGGACTTCGAGAACTCGTTGAGAATAATGTGGGCGGGTTTATTATTTTGATTGATACTGGTTCCTACTAATAAACCAGTTCCCGCTGATGGTTCGAGTAATATGTCAGACGCAGTTACCATCGCAGCTTTGGCTACCAGCCAAGCTAGTTCTAGGGGTGAGGAGAATTGTTGTAAGTCGATTTGCTCTTGAGTTCTGACGCGATGATCTACTGTCAAATCCTGTAAATTTCGCAACTCGAATAGACTCAATTTCGGCTGTTGAAGTAGGTAACTTACCATCGCAGCTTCGATGGCATCTGTTGCCGATTTCCAATTCCAAGCACCGTTGGCACTACTTCCATACAAGTGATTCATCACCTCAGCAATCTGAGTTTGTCCTAACCGTTCGCCAGCTTTTAATCTTTCAGTAAATTCTCTAACTGGGCTAATTCTGGTAATAGTTTGCATAAAAAAAGCCCGTAGATTTCTCTACGGGCAGTTAGTGAATAGGTAAAAAGGTCAAGAATAAAACCCGCCAACCTTTCGATTGACGGGAGTGGACAAATCACTATAAATCAGGCAAACAGTTCATACCAAACATCGAGTAATGCTTCCATTCTTGGAAAACTACGTTGTTCGTATTTCCCACTTCTAAGATCGTGATAATATAGCCACACTTCGTTAAATTTCGACATAACTGATACCTGTAAGTTCGTACAAAGAAACACACAAAGCCCCAGCGATTCAACAATCTTTGGGGCTTCAAATCCATTAAGCGAAGCATTGAAGCTAGGCAGCAACTAGTTCTGAGGCTGTTTGAATAATCGGCTTGTCGTTCAAATCGACTAGGTAATCAGCCGCCTTCTGTGCATGACTTACAGCACTAAAGAATGCCTTGTCATCTTTCTTTAATCCAGTCAGCCATCCACCTAAATAATTAGCATGATGTTCTAAGTCTTGCTCCATATATTCAGGGAATAGTCTGTCACAAACAAAAGCACTAGCAAGTTCAGCCACTAACTCCTCGAAGGCATAGATCTCATCACCCCAAGAATCAAATTTCATCCCTTCACGGTTGAGTCTACTTTGATGTCCAGTCCAGTGTCCCAACTCATGCACGGCGGTTGAATACGCTGCTTGAGCACTGCTAAAGTGCTCAAATACTGGCAACTTGATTTCATCCCGACTTGGACTATAACAAGCTCGATTGCCACCGTAACTAATCACGGCTTGAGTATTGGCAATGAATCGATCGATTGTCAAAATTCGCTGGTCGGGATTATCGGGTGTATCATTGGCTAACCCTTGGATGAAGTCAGTAATTTTCTTCTCCGCCTCTGAATCATCGATACAATCGATCGAGAAGACACTACTAAATTTGGAAAACTTTATTCGTTCCTTGGTAATTTCATCAGCATCATTTTCTGCCTCTTTCTCAATAATCCCTGCAAATCTAATCCATGCAGATTTTGAGCCTTTCTTAACCTGCCAGCCCTGCTCTTTAGCTTGCTTGAAAGTGATAAAGAATGGCGAATCATGTCCGTTAGTTAGGTTAGAGACAGCACACCAGAGAGGATTAGATCCGGTGTAGACGTGGCGAGTAATCAAGTTTTGAAATGGGATACGATCGTATCCAGCTTTCCACGGTTTTCGCCACGGTTTGATTCCTTGTTCGAGTAACGCACAAATCTGACCCGTGATAAATTCATACTTGTCAATAGGTGTCGCTTTCTGTTTTGTAGCCATGATTAATTACTCCTAAATATTAAAAGACCAGCGATCGATAATCGCTGGTCTTTTGGGTTGGTGATGAAGCTGGTTCTGACATGGCAATGAATTAAATCTGTACCATTTCTCGTGAAGATTCAGTCATTCGATCGGAGATTGGGCTTCTAAATGGTTCATGTTTTTCGTCCAAATTTTGGTGATACAATGCCTGGAGCTTTTCAACTACGGTCATAAATGGGCACAAAAGCCAGCAATTATTTTTAATTGCTGGCGAAAACGATTCGATTTTAGGTTTAGATAATCCCTGCACCTACCATTTCTACAACCTGTTGAATATAGGATTTCAGTACATCCCAATTAATTCCAATGTTGGCATCATGATTATCCATTACCATCTGGAGTACTAATCGGGCACGATCTCGGCTCAGGGTGGGATCGATCGACAGTACATCATCGATATGCCAGATCTTAGAATAAACATCCTGCCCACCTTCGAGCATTTGGATGTGTTCGATTACTGTTTCGATACTAATATCCTCCCAACGTTCCCCCGCTTGTCCTAAAGTCACTTCTTGAATGATGTAACTACGATCTGGTATTGATTCAATTTGGACTAGTTTTAGATTTTTTAACTGAACTAATTTGTGTTCGCCTTCAGCTCGAATCACAGCATAGCCATAATGTTCGAGATAGGTGGTAATAGTCGTAGGATTAGATTGAAGTTGCATATTTTTAGATCGATAAGTGGTTAGTAAAAAGCGTGAAGTTGAATTACTGGCTCATATTTCAAGTAGATGAATGGCATCGTCGAGATCTAGGTCGTATTGGGCGAGAACATCTTGAATATCCTCGCCATCTTCAACCTCTTGTCTCATCGATTCGATAATATCGATCGCCTCTGCTCGGTCAATTGCCATTTCATTGTTAAGTAATGCTTCAATTAATATTTCCATATTTAGAATAGAGATAGTTGGGGTTGTTGGCGAACGACGGTACAGTAGACTCGATTTTCGATAACGTATAAGTAATCGGTAGAAGTTACTGGTTCGTCACTATCTTTGTAGGTAAAAGGATATAGAAAACCCCTAGTCTTACGATCGCAAGACTAGGGCTAAGGTTAAACAATCCAGATTAAGAGAGACAATGACATTCATCAAGATCGAGCGTTATCCAATGTCGAATGCAATGAGTATCCGCCAGCACTGGGCTTGGCTTGGTGAGTGACAAAGCCAACATAGATATCTTCCACGTAATCTGCCCAAGAACCATCATCTGGATCTTGACAATATGTGAGATCGGAATTTGCCTGAGCAATTGCTTCGGCTTGGGTGGGGAAGAAACTCTCCGATTCCCAGTTGTGGACGAACCAATGGCGTGAAGTTGAATTATTTGTCATGATTAATTTAAGAAAGTTGGGATCTTAATTTTCATCAATGCGTTTGATGGGACGCGATATTAGATCGATCAGATTCGATTATTTCTTGACAATTTTACCTTTAACGATCTTGCAATCATCTCCATCTTCATCCTCCAATTCATAATCGAATGAGTGCATCGAATCATCGAAGTCACAGTCTAAATCAGAAACATCAGTATCGACGTTAATGAAGTAGGACATCGATGGATATTTGTCGAGAAACTTCTTAACATTTTTCACTTCCAAATCTATTTGAGCGGATATCTCAACTAATTGAGTCATTTTCAGAGTTACTTTTGGCATTTAATTTATGAACAATAATTGGATAGTCAGCATCAAGCGGAGTCGGTGCGGACGGGTTTCCATCTGAGGGAGCGGCGCATCGACCTGGAGGTTTCCTCCAGGTTGTGTGCGACAAGACAACCTCAGAGTTCGTCCATGCAACCGACCCAAGCAAGGGAAATAATTTACAATAACTGAGCTAATTTTTCTCTAACTGGTTCTAGGGAATTGATTTGATTATCTAGATATTGACGATCGCCATAGAGTTCAGATAATTCATCATCAATGGATTGAATTATTCCTACAATCTCTTTTTTGTCCGAATCATTCAGATCCTGACACAGCGGCAGATCGTCTAAGCTAATTTTCTTACCTTCAACAATACATCCATGAGATTGAATGAGGTTGACAATTTTCTCGACTTTTTTATTGTTTGATTCGTACATAATGCTTATGCTTATTTCCTAGAGGTTGGTAATGTGAGAGAAGAATACAAAAAAGCACCAGTCATATTTGAAGACTGGTGCTAGATGCGATGAGTGATTGTGGCAGTAAAGCTACGAAGAAGTGGGTAAACTCCAGAACATTTTGGCAGCACCACCAAGGATAATTAGAATTAGTCCACCCACAATAGTTCTTAACAAAAACTCTTGGTTGCCAACTCGTGTTGATAGTCCATCAACTTTAGTATCGAGAGTTTTAATCTCACCCTTGAGTTCAGTACTGAGGTTCTTAACTTCCCCTTTGAGTTCAGACACACTCAACTTCAATTCATTCTGACCTTGTTCCATTCGTTCAAGGCGTTGGTCGATTTTGGCAAGAACATCTTTGAGTTCGGTTTCGATCGTTAGCGACATAGTGTTAAAGTAGCAATAAGTAACGATTTTTTGGATAAATCCCACTAATTGCAGTTAGAGGGATTTCTCTATTCTAGCCAATTCTTAGATGCGTTCCCCGCTCTTGCAGTTTCGCCAAGATTCGTCCATCTTCGCCAATTAACTCATCCATTCCAGCTTCAGCTAACTTCGATCGAACTGATTCGGTAGACACAGAGAATGTGATGCGTTCATTAACAACATCGAGGGGAAAATCTTGCGGTTTGATATCGGGATTTACCCACACAGGCGGTTTTCCTCCATTTTTGACCAATCTTAAACTAGCTTCTTTTCCGGCGATCGAAGTTGCTCCCTGTCGCTCCAATGCAAGTTTGACATAGGCTTTCAACCGATCGATCGCATTCTGCCGCGACTTCGCCAGCTTGTCGAAATGCTCCCGTCGTTCGACGAGATAGTTAATCTCTGCTTGTTTGGCAGCGAAAACACCCGCGATCGCATCAACTTTACTGGCGATCTCCAACTCTAATTCTGCCAACTGAGCATTGAGTACTGCTTCCTGCTGGGGATCGTCGGGATCGGGATTTTCCAGTGCGTCGAGAATCGCTTCGAGCATCGCATCTTTAATGCCACCTAGATCGATTAATGAAGTCATGATATTCAAGCCCAGGCAATATACCTGGGCACTAAAGTTTAACTACCGAGCGGATTGATAGTAATCACACCGATCCTGCCAGAGAGCTTCTTGGTGCGCTAACTGAGCTTGTTCGTCGGATTCCGACAAAGTTACTCGATTGGGTAACTCGGTCTTAAACGTTGGCTTTATGACTGTTATACTAGACATGGCGATAATTTTGTGAATTATTGAACGATCGATGAGATTTTATGGCAATAAAACCCCATCACAATGAAAGGCAAAGCCAGAGACAATCTAGCTTTGCCTTTTTTGGAGCTGAGTAGTTATGGATCTCATTGCAACCAAGCGCAGCATGTCAAGCAACCTCTAGCAAGATTTCAAGTCTTAATTGGTGACGATCGGCAGAGTATTTAACAAACCATTCACCAACTGAATAGAGACAAGTATGGATTTTCAATAATCTGTTGACTTCGACAGTTTGACTAATTTGCACCTCAGACATAAATTCATCAAAGGCTACTTTTGCTGTCAAATATGCCGTTTTAGCATCGAAAGTTACCCTGGACATTTTTGATGCAATATCCCGTTTAACTCCAACTCTCGATCGATTCCAGCGAATTGAGTTCCACAATCGATATCGTCGATCCATTAACTCAGAGCCGATCTTCAACTCTTTATGCGCGATCGCGAGTAGTTCATTAGTTTGATTTTCCTTGAGTAATTTAATCTCCTTCGCCGCCACCAACATCCCCGCTCCGCAATCGTAACTCATCATAAAATTCCCCCAAACATTGCTGTTCGGGGGTAAATTCGATCGTAAATTATCGGGTTATCATCATCTAACGTGAAGGTGGTAATAAAGCCTGAGAAATCGTGCCACCAATCGCTTTAAAACCTTCATCGAGACTCTGAACATAGGGCTTGCCACAACCTAACTTTGCGAGTTTTGCCATGAACGCGATCGCTTCTTTATTGTTATCGTCACCAACATATAAAGTTGAGATCGTCCCAGACAACTTCTGGGCGGATTTAATCGCAGCAGACTCATCCTCTGGCTCTCCATCCGAGATTACCAAAGTCTGGGAAGGATATAACGATGCGGCATAATCGATCGCTCGATGAAGTGCCGTCCCCCCGCACGGTTCGCAGATGTCTCGCACATCTTGAATGGGAACTACTTTAAAATTGAAGCAGACCAACTGATAATCTTGCCAGCCGATACTAGCAATCGCTTCTTTGAGAATATCGATTCGCCGTTTGCGTCCTGTACCCTGACAGATTTCATCCATCGAGCCAGATGTATCGATTAGCATCACGCAGGAGTTAGGATTTCCCGTACCAATCCTGGCTTGATACTGAGCGGCAACTCCCGTATCTGGCAATCGAGCGGCTTGCGCGATAATCGAACCGAGAGCGGTGCTGAGGGCGTTAGTTTGGTTAGACATGTTAAATAGATACTTTTACTTTATTGATGGCTTGGCGGTAGAAGGCTAATGCTTGAGGATCTGGATTACTGTTTTTAATCGCATTTGAATAACACTTAAAACCTGGAAGATGTCGATCGCAGATTGCTTGGCAGAAGGGAATTAATCGTTCGGCGACGAGGGGATCTTCACTTTTGATAGTGCCTTGATAATTCCAGGGATTACCAGTGTGAAAATAGGCAAATTCCCATGAGGGAGCTGTAAAACTCTTTTGGATATAAATTCGGACTTCGCCACGCTTTTCCCACATATTGATAGAGAATTGGTCTTGACTGTAAGGGACGAACCAATCTGCTTCCAGTAACGCTTGAACTAATGCAGCTTTATCGGCAGCTAAGTCATCTACTGTCGATCGTGTTGATGCTGTTGCAGTCTGTCCGGCTGCTGCCGCTTTAGCCGCTTTCGTCCTCAACTCTTGAGCGGCATCATTAACGCTTTGATTGGCGGCATAAATAATTGCTTCACCTCGCCGCTTAGTTTCTGCCATTGCCGATTGGATGAGTTGCAGCAACTGGTCGTCGCTCAATCCTGATAAGTCCATACTTATTTCTCTCCTTAATAATGTGCATCAAATATTGAACTGTTAAACCTGGAATTTGCTCGATGTCGCCACCAATTTTTAGCTGTGGTTCGATTTTTAGCGGCTCGATTGCAAAGGCAGGAAGATTGAGTCGATTAGCAACCGACAATATATTTCTAACTCGATATAATCCCGATAAATCGTTGTCCGGCAGAATTACTAGTAACGGGCGATTTAGTTGCACTTTAATTACTTCTAACTTATGCTTTAAGGTTAAATTACTATAATCTCCAGCCTCCAAGCAAATTGCTGGTAAGCCGCGACTATAAGCAATTTCTACGCACTTTTGCCCCTCCACGATTAGCACGATATTTAACCTACCTGGATAGGCAGTTAATCGGCATAATCCAAAGGGAATCCAATGCTTATCTCCCGCACCTTTAATCCAACTTTTACCATCAAAATATTGGGGGCGAATGACCTTGTGGGTACGATAGTCAAAGCGGGTAACTCGCTGGCACTCGCTATATTGATAAATAGTGCGATTGCCGATTGTTTCACTCAAAACGACTGGACTCATTAGTGGCAAGTGTAGTTGAGCAGATGAGATGAGCGGAATCGGTGGTAACAGAATTTCTGGTGGGGGTTCGGAGGTCGGATTGGGACTATAGTTTTCACCACGACTGGGGATTACCACAGACATAATCTCCAGCCGATGCCATCGGCTATCATCATTCCAACAATTCCACTTTCCGATAGGTGAGAAAGTTAAATTGTGACCGCCACAAACTGGGCAATAGAAGCGGTTTTGTCGATAACGTTTTAACTGCTTTTTATAATCCGCTAAGTTGGCAGACATAGTTAATTTCCCAAAAAAAATAGGCATTTCCAACAGTTGGAAATGCCCGCTCGGTATTGTCAGTAATCAGAATGGCATAACATCATCTTCGTAGCCAAAGTCAGCATCATTTTCATCTAGATCGGGGGTCGATTTGACAACACCGATCTTTTGCGGAACTACTGCGACGGTTTCTGAAGTTGCAGTTTTTTGAACTACTGCTGGTGTGGGTTCGACATCATCTTCTACTGCGGAGATTTGACGGGGTGCTGTCGGAGTCGCTGGTGAGTTGCCAGATGGTGGAATTAAGGCGATAACACTACCAGACGAGGGGGGCATCTGGAGTGCGCGGGGCTGAGGATTGAGAATTTGCAAGATTGTCTGGGCTAACAACTCCTCACCTTCGCCCAAAAAGAACGATCGCCAGTTACCGATTGTTGGGACGACAAAGCCATCGACGCAACAAGCAGGGGATTTAGTTTTACCACTACCGACAGGCATCCGCTTGATAACTGGCTGGAATACGCACAATGCCTTGTACCGTTCGTCGCGGGGCAGAAAAGGTGTCTTAGCGGCTTTAGCATGAAGCATTGCTACTTGAATGCAGTTTTGCTCCCAATATTTGCTCAAAGTGGCTTGGTGTGCGCCTTTAGCAATGAGTTTGAAAGGGATTTGGTGTAAGGGGAAATTATTCTCACTCAAGAACATTATTAAATAGATCTGGAAATTACCGATGTTAGGATCTTTACTCTGTTCCCGATTCCACTCACCAAGTACCATTAATCGGTCTTCATCTTGGCTGGCAGCACGATCGAACATACCGAGCTTGCTAACCGCACACATTACCATGCGTGGCTGCGCGAGCAAGATGCCTTCGGCATTTTTACCATCGTTATAGGTGTAGATAATCGTTTCGGTAGCTTCGATATTACTCCACCCGGCCTTTTGAGCCTGGGGCAGGGGAATAAAATAGCCACAGTGAGATTGTTCTTCTTCTCCCCGCACCACCTGAACGTGAGGAAAACTAAAATCTGTCGCGGCATATTCGGAGCTGAGATATTGGGATTTAATTGGAGTTTCTGTTGTCATGGGTTGTAGCGGTTGAGTGGGGATAATATGCAGGTTCTATCTTTCAAAAATCGATCGCCATACTAGAAATATTTCTAGTATGGCGATCGATCTTTGGGCAAATAAGATCCATCACAAGTGAATGCAAAATATTTAAAATAGGTATATAAAATTTATTTAACAGCTCGAAACTGCTAAATAAGTTTTTTTTTACTATTCATCTATTCATGAAAAATACAACATTCATGAGTGATATTCAAATACAAGATTCTTATACCAACAGACCAAAGTTTTACAAATATGAATCCAAAGATCGTCAGTTATTAGTAGACCTTTTACACGAATCCTTACGACAAGTTGATATCGATCGCTTGTGAGTTAGATACTAAGCACCAACAAGAAACTAGTTTTCCGACGGGATAGTTCAAAGATCGTTGGCTATATTGGGGTCGAGAGAGATTGCCCGATTACGATCGCGTGCTGCCCCTAAAACGTCATCCAGGAGATTGCGCTTGAGCAAACTCCGCACAAAATAAGCAGCAGCCAGATTGGGATCGAGTACGATTGCTCTGTCGTAATCAGCCAATGCCCCGCTCGGATCGCCCAGTTCTCTATGCTTGAGCGTACCGCGATTATAGAAAGCCTCAGATAAGGTAGGATCTAGCGCGATCGCCCGATCGTAATCCGCCAGGGCACCAGCAATATCCATCAATTTGACGTTCTTTAACAGTCCGCGACAGTTATAAGCCGGAGCAAAGTTCGGATCGATGCAGATCGCCAAGTCATAATCGGCTAGTGCGTATTCGACATCACCCAACTCCCCATACTTAATCAACCCGCGAGTGGTATAAACCGAAGCATCGCGAGGATTGAGGAGGATTGCCAAATTGAGGTCGGCTAAGGCTCCCGGAATGTCACCTAATTGCTGATACCTAAGCAAACCCCGATTGGCATAAGCGACAGCATAATTGGGGTCGTAACCAATGGCGGCATCGAAATCGGCGATCGCACCCTGGATATCTCCCAATCGAGCAAACTTAAACGAACCGCGATAGTTATAAGCCTTAGCATAGTTAGGAGCGAGACTTACGGCCCGGTCGTAAGCAGCTAAAGCACCGAAATCGTTCCCGATTTGAGATTGTCGATTGCCGAGCGCAATATAGTCATCAGGCTGAATAAAATAATTGTCTCGTTCTGAAGCTCGCTCTGACATATAGAGTAGATATAAAAACTATACAAAGGCTCGGTAGAGATCTAGACCGATTGGGAGATTTTGCTTCTGTATTTACTACAGGCTAATCTAACTACATTTGAGAGTGATACGATCTTATAACAATTTAACGATCGCAGATAACAAGCCCCAAATCGATAGATAGCAATCTCAATCTATCTCCTGATGGCAATACTAATTGTGGAGGAGCGGCACTCACTATGCCCGTTAGAGACTAGGCTTCTCTTTTAGGACGGCTAGATTCGGTCGAGACAAGATCGAATAAATGATAGGATTGTCATAATTAAAAAAGGTAAGTGTTAGTTAGACACTTACCCTCAAGAAAACAATTAGATCTCAGATTATAAATGTTGACGATTCGCTTTAGTAGTCAGGAGCACAAATCATGCGCCTGACGATGAAGGGGAAAAATGGCTCGCTCAATCAATTTACTCAGAAGGTCAAAAATAAGCATGGAGACGTTATCGAATATCCCAAAGTTAATGGCATTCGCGACCCCAATAATCCCAAACATTGGCGGTGGAAGCTAACGTGGAAAGAGAAAATCGACAATCGGTGGCTCACTCGTGGGCTTCCGGTCAAACCAAGTCAAGTTGCCAAAGTCCAGAAGTCAATCGCCAGAAATGTTGGTATCGAAGAGATTCGGGAGTTTTTAAGTTAAAATTTTAGGGTGTAATTACACCCTAAAAAACAGCCAAAAGTGGCTTGATATAGAGCTTATATCTATTCTCAATAACTATAAATGCTTGTAATGCTGATGCTTAATGAGTTTGGCAAATTTTTTAGATTGTAATTACACCCTAAAAAATTGCTGTAAAAGCTACTAGTAAACAGCTATAGCTATTCTCAATAACTGAAAATATTAGTTCGGATATTGGTGCGATCCGAGCCTTCTAATCAAGATTGAGCCGAATTCCCAATTTCAGAGCCGGATTATTGACCCACCGATCCCCCACATGGGTGTAAATCGCCGTGGTCTTCGGATTGGCATGACCCAATAGATCCTGAACTTGACGCAAGGAGGCCCCATTCTGAATCGCTAAAGTCCCCGCTGTATGCCGCAGAGAATGCGCCGATAAAGTCCGTCCCTCCCCATGTTTGAGATCCAAAGCTTCCAGATAGCTATCGACGATAAATCTAATCCCCCTTCTAGATAAGCGACGATCCTCACGGTCGGGGTCGATCTGATGGCGCGGATGATGCACGTTGATAAATAAAGGAGTAGCAGCCGCAGTACTAAATTTAGCCTGTCTTCTGGCGAGTAAATAACGATCGAGTACATCCACCAAATCGGGAATCAGTGGCACCACCCGTTGTTGTCGCTTACTAGTCACCGTAATCCCCACCCCAGTCGGATCGCGACGAATATCCCCGACATTAGCCAGGTAAGCTTCCATCGACCTGACCCCTTCAAGCGTCATCAATCCCAGTAGGAAGCGGTCGCGGAGAATTTTCAGGGGCGTAGATTTAGCCAGTGGAGCTTGAAGGAATGTCTCCGCCTCACTAGCAGTCAAATAAGTAATCGAGTCAGCCGGATCGCCGCGTTGCTTGGGTGCTTTGACCCCCCAGACGGGGTTGTGAGAGAGAAGACCATATTCCATCGCCGCATCGTACATGCGACTCACAGCGACTAATTTGAGGGCAATGGTGGCAGGTTTGTATTGCTGTTGGACTAAGTTGTGACGGTAGATTTTAATCGCATCCCGTGTCACAGCCAGGGGTTGGAGTTGATTGACCTCACACCAGAGCAAGTACTGTTTGGCTTCGCACCAATAGGTACGGATGGTTTCGCCACTAGCACCGCCGGAAGCCACATCGAATTGGAGGAAGCTGGTAAATGCGGCAATTAAGGGATTGGCATCGAGGACAAAAGTGGGTGTACTGGTGGTAGTACTAGTGGGTTGCTCCATTGAATTTAGCCTGATGCACGTAGGTAATTAGGTCATCATAAATTC
>NZ_JBGSPA010000032.1:0-28672 GCF_041738855.1 Chamaesiphon sp.
ACCGCTAATTATCAACAAGCAGAGCTTATTGATAATAATTTATGAAACACTTAGTTTTTGAGGATTGGTAGTGATTGGCTCAAACACAGTCAGGTAATTGATTTGATGATGAGGCTAGCCTCATCGAACTCAGGTTACTAATTTATGATATGTGTATGTGCTAAATCCAGCATGTCAGTTCTTTCAGCCATCGGGCGGGTGAGGTTGCCAATCGTGTCATCAAACTTCCTACGTTCTCTATTCTTGGCGGTGCTATTAAGTTTTTTCGCGCCGATGTTACTGATGTCTGGTTCTTTGGCGAGTACTTGGCTACTGACTTGCATTCCTGGCATAGGAGCGATCGGTCAAATTCCCACCACGATGCTACTCACTTTTCTCGATACCTTTGGTGGTGGTTCGGCGATTCATGGGATGCTGACGATCGGTTTAGTTTGTGGATTCGTCGGCGCACTGTTTGATACGTATGTTTTTTATAGTCTCAAGGCACAGAGTAGGCTTTAGGTTGAAGGTTTTAGGTATCGCTGCGTACTCTCCTTACTTGGCGTCCCCCGTATCCCCAACTCCCGATACAATAGAGATATAACTTTACATTGGGCGATCGCATGGCGGAGGACTTTAGAGGATTTTTAGACGTACTCGAAAAAAGAGGACAACTCCGGCGGATTAAGACCCTGGTAGATTCCGACTTGGAAATTGCCGAAATCGCCAATCGGATGTTGCAATGTGGCGGCCCAGGTCTACTATTTGAAAACGTCAAAGGTGCCAAATACCCAGTCGCCGTGAATATCATGGGTACAGTAGAACGGATCTGCTGGGCGATGAATATGAAGCAACCTCAAGAACTAGAGGATCTCGGTCGCAAATTGGCAATGCTGCAGCAACCCAAACCACCCAAGAAAGTCGCTCAAGCAGTGGAGTTTGGCAAGGTATTATTTGATGTGCTCAAAGCCAAACCGAGTCGAGATTACTTCCCACCCTGCCAGCAAGTTGTCATTGAGGGTCGCGATCTCGACCTCAATAGCCTGCCCTTAATTCGCCCTTATGCTGGCGATGCGGGCAAAATTGTCACGCTGGGGCTGGTGATTACCAAAGATTGTGAGACGGGGACGCCCAATATCGGCGTCTATCGGCTCCAGTTGCAATCTCGCAATACGATGACCGTACAGTGGCTATCTGTGCGTGGTGGCGCGCGTCATCTCCGCAAAGCCGCCGAACGGGGCAAGAAATTAGAAATTGCGATCGCTTTAGGCGTACACCCACTGGTGATTATGGCGGCGGCGACGCCGATTCCGATGGATTTGTCGGAGTGGTTATTTGCGGGGTTGTATGGTGGTGGTGGGATCAAACTCGCCAAATGTCGGACAGTCGATCTGGAAGTACCTGCTGAGTCCGAATTTGTCCTCGAAGGGACGATTACACCTGGGGAAGAAATGGTCGATGGCCCGTTTGGCGATCACATGGGTTATTACAACCAATCCAAGCCATGCCCCTTGATTCGATTCAATTGCATGACGCATCGCAAAAATCCGGTCTACTTGACTACTTTTAGTGGGCGTCCACCCAAAGAAGAAGCGATGATTGCGATCGCCCTCAACCGGATTTATACCCCGATCTTACGCCAACAGGTACCAGAAATAGTTGACTTTTTCTTACCGATGGAGGCATTGAGCTACAAAGCGGCAATTATTGCGATCGATAAAGCTTATCCTGGGCAAGCCAGACGGGCGGCACTTGCCTTTTGGAGTGCCTTACCCCAATTTACCTATACTAAATTTGTGATCGTCGTCGATAAGGATATCAATATCCGAGACCCGCGCCAAGTTGTCTGGGCGATCAGTTCCAAAGTTGACCCCCAGCGCGATGTCTTTATCATCCCCGATACGCCGTTTGATAAGCTCGACTTTGCTACGCCCAAGGTGGGACTGGGTAGCCGGATGGGGATTGATGCTACTACCAAAGTTTATCCAGAAACCGATGCGGAGTGGGGTCAACAGTTGGAACCAGATCCGCAGATGGCGGCGATAGTAGACAGGCGGTGGAAGGAGTATGGGCTAGCAGATATCAATCTGGATGAAGTCAATGCCAATTTGTTTGGGTACGATATGCACTAATTGCGATCGCCGATCGAGGGGAGGCAATTGACGCAAGATCCGCTCCGATTATTACAAAGCTCCTATTTATCTATGCAAATAGGAGCTTTGCGAGTTTTGAGATCGACGCGATCGTTGCCAGCAAATAACGTTGTTAGTTGAAGTTGGTAACGGAACTAAGTGTCGATCGATTCGCAGTAGTAGTTTTGAGAGGATTGAGCGATGCTAAGCGGATCGCCTTAGGCAATACTGCTGCTACGGGCTGAGAACCCAAGATCAAACCACCAAGGTTGTTGTGTTGGTTGAGCGTCCACGACTGGTTGGAAGTGGGGGTAAGGATGGCGACGTAGTTGCTCTTGCGAGTGACGGTGGCAGTAGTCAAGTTCTTGGGCATACGCTTGACAGCTAGCAGGTTGATTGCGGGTTTCAGGGGTTTTGCGCTCAACAGTCGCTCACCAGGGATATCAAACTTGGGTACGCTGCTGATATAGGCTTGAGCGGTAGCTAGCTGGAGACTGCTGGCACTGACTGAACTCTGTGCTGTAGCTGTAGGCGACACTAGCTGCTTGAGAGCCAAGACCGCACGCGGTTTGATGCCGATCGGTTTGGCGACGGGGGCACTAGCAACAATCGGCTGAGTGTTGGAGTTGTTACCCAACAACCGTTGCAATCCGGTGGGGATAGCGGCGATCGGGTCGAGCGAGTTGACGACTGTCGCGTTCTTGGGGGTGATTGTTTTGAATACTGATGCAGTAGGTTTACCCGCTAGAATTTCGGCGATCGGATTGAGGGGATATGCTGCTGTCTTGTTTTTGGTAGTCAGAACGCTAGCTACGACTGGAGTCGGCTGGAGCTTCTGCATCAATTCTGGACGTACTACTGGAAATGGATCGATCGGAGCTTTGGCAGCCATCATTGCTGACAATGGTGTCGGCGCACCGATTTCGGTCGCTGCGGCGAGTGATTGTGCTAGTGGTCTGGCAGGTGGCAAGAACCGTTTTGACACCTGTACGTCACTGTTGCCGATATACAACCCTGGGACGGGGTTTTGCTGCGGGTTAATCGCCCGAGCCAAGGCTGCGGCGACGGAGTTATTGAGTCGCTTACTCGCTCTAACTGCTGACTTTGGTAATCTTGCCGTTGGGGAGACAAAGCGATCGACAGCAGTATTGCGCTGACTCCGATTGGTGTTGGCGAGAATACTGGTGGAGGGCGTGCCTGTTGTCCCCATCGCCTCCAGTGCGAGTTGGCGGACTGCTAAATCTGGAGGCGGGGCAATCACGCTCAACAACTCTTTGTCGATTCTGGTACCAGTAGACTTAGCACTACTCCATTGAGAAATCTGCGTGGAGGCTTTGGTCGGATTACGAACTGCTGGTTTCGTTGCGGCGTAGACAGCAAAGGATTCGGAGAGCACTAACGCTGTTCCCAATAAGCCAAGACTGGGTTGCAACCAAGTAAGCCAAATTTTTAACATCTTTGAATTAACTCTATAATAGTAGAAATTTTTAAGTTGCTGTTACTGACGTTGTAACTGCTAACTCTATTGGACTTGAGCCAAGCGTTATCCAAGGATCGAGCGGTTACAAAGCAAGTTGATGTTGGAGTGAAATTGTACTTACGTCTTGCTAGTCAGTCGGCAGATGGAACGGCGGTAGTAAATGGATTGCCAGCCCATCGCTTACGTTAATTTGAGTAGCTGAAATGACTATCGGTTCGGACAATCTTCACTCTATTGATTCCAACTGAAATTAGTTTAGCTAACAATATTGTGATGCTAGTGCTGTGATTGTATCACATTTTTTTTCCAGCCTCATCAGTATTTATGCGGGGATCGACCAAATGCTAATCTCACCAGTATGGGTACCTGTCGCTAAGTACAGCCCTTGAGGATGCCATGCTAAGGCAGTGAATTTACTGACACTTGGGGGCAAGATTTGGGCGATTTCTCCTTGTGATGACCACCAACAGGTGTATCCATCCGCCCCACCAGATGCCAGCGTGGCTGTCTGTGGGTGCGCGATCGCGACATTGACAATATCTTGATGCCCTTCGAGTAGCTGACCATCCCAGGTATTCGCATCTGAAGTCAAGCTCCATAGCACGATCGCTACCCCGCTGGCTACCGCCAAATAATAAGTATTAGTGTCAGCAAGCCAAGTTAACTGGCGAATCTTCCCCGGACAACCTTGTAATGTCCATTGGTCATCGGGATGCTCCCAATCCATGATCGTTAAGGTGCGATCGAGATTGCCCGCTGCTAAATAACGACCATTTCTAGACCAGGCAATGTTGATACTAGCTGTGTCTACTGGCAGATGATAGCTTGGTGCTTGCCGATCTGTGGGCGACCAAATTTGGACGCCTTTGTAGCCAGCCACTGCCAGATATCCGCCGAGTGGCTGCCAAGCTAGGTCGAAGACTGAGGATTTGTCGAATGTCCAGGCGACTAGCTCTGTAGAGAGCGGTACATCCCAGATTTGCACTTGTGAGTCATAACTTATCGCTAGATATGGCTGGGTGGGATGCCAAGCTAGCTGCTCGATCCAGCGATCGATCTCCATTGTCGCCATCGCTTGGGGAGGAACGCTAGGATCGGCACAATCCCAGATCCAGATCTGTCCAGCTTGCCCGCCTGCGGCTAAATAACGACCATCGGCACTAAATGCAATGCTGGAGATCGAGTGCCCATCTGCCGCCTGCAATACCACTGGCTCACTGTGTCCAGCCACCCACACGATCTCGCCCGCCGCCGAACTAGCTGCCCAACCCCGACCATCGGGCGCATAGACCAATCCAGTCACAAAATCACTGAGTTGACCTTGCCAAGCTAGCTGTAGTTCCATACTGGAGTTGGCGATCTGGGTGACGGGTGATGGCCAAGTCGCTAACAACTCCGCCAGGAGCGAAATAAATGCCTACAAATTACCAGTTGGATCGTCTTGCCTGAAGAATTCAAGCTAGGACAAATACAACTGGTAACCGATTGAGATATGGCTCAAGTCAGACTTGAACTGACGACCAAGGGCTTATGAGTCCCCTACTCTACCGACTGAGCTATTGAGCCAATTTATTTAACGTATCCTAGCATAACATGACTAATGTCGCTTGGCTAGGGAATTTGCGTTGAATCTTGGTAACCTATTGAAAATAGCAGATCCCTTACCTACTAGCAGTAAGATATGCCATCGGATTGACAGCCGAACCACCACTGGGGCGAATTTCAAAGTGTAAGTGCGATCCGGTACTACGTCCGGTGCTGCCCATCTGGGCAATTTGCTGTCCCTGGCGAACGACTTGACCGACACTCACTGACAACCTACTATTGTGTCCGTACCGAGTGGTGGTACCATCGCTATGCTTGATTTCTACAAAATTGCCATATCCACCCGTGTGCCAACCTGCGGCGATGACAATCCCATCAGCAGCGGCATCAATCGGCGTACCAACTGGACCTGCAATGTCGATTCCTCTGTGCATTCTTCCCCAGCGGCGTCCGAATTTGGAAGTGACCGTGCCTGCTGCTGGCCAAGCATAACCGAGCGTCGTGACACCAGTTTTGTTGGGCAGATGGTCTTCTGGGTCTGCAAACTCGCCATCAGAACCCATAGTGGTGGCAGGATAGTAGGACTGGGTTGTTGCCGCAGACTTGTAATAAGTTTTGGTTTTTGGTGCAGCTACATCGATCCGGATCGAAACATCTGTATTGGACTGGTGCAAACTATTGGAATTATGCCGATCGACAACTGACGATGGATAAGACCGGATCGGAGAGTATGCTTGAGCGATCTTGACAGGCATGGGTTGTGGCGACTGCGCCTGCATCTGAGAGACATCACTCCGTAACTGTTGGATGTATCGATCTGCGCTGTGAGCTGGATGTGCTGGTAGATCTCCCGTTTGAGGCAGTGTGGGAGTAACGGTACCTGCTGATTCGGCTGCGGCGACAAGATTGGGATAGTTGGCGGGGATGCTCGATATACCTAGCACGACTGTCAATCCCCAGATGATTGCGGAAGTCCGGTTGTGATGATTACCAGATACAGCAGCGATCTCGATCGAGCTGGACGAGCGGACGGACACTGTGGGGGACGATGCGATCGTCAGCACATCCTGAGGTTCGGTCAGGGCATGAACTAGTTTATCCTGCTGCGTGATTGCGGTTTTCAACAAAAATGATCTCCTGAATTTGAGTACGATTTTAGTCGGCAAAGATGAATTTGCCTACGCCTAACTCCCTGCTAACTGACATCTCACTTCGCGCTCACCATCGATAAGATCGGCACTACAGCATCTTGTCCAAACTGACTTTTCATACCATCATGGCGATCGAGATCGTCACATTGATGCACTCGAAAACGATGAATTCATGTGTGCTGACAATGGCAGGGATCGCTAAGGCTACTTTAAGTGATGATGGAATAATTTGCAAGTTTTTTAACACTCGACTGTAGGGATCATCCGATCGTCAAGATTGATAAGCCAGATGTAAAACCTGATGAATAAAGGCTTTGAAGCCGATCCTGTCAGCAACAAATTTTAGATTCAAGTGGCTTTGAACATCTTAGAATCGACTGTAAGCGACAGATTAGTCGATCGACAACCGTATATTTGCAGAGATTGATTTCAATTGCCAACTTTGGGTATCGGTAACTACAAATATTGTCAGGCTCACTGCTGCTTTTGACGGTAACTAGAGCAGAATTTTGGCAATGTCTGTCACCCTGCGAGAGGAGCGATTGAATAAGTAATTACTAATTTAATTGAGCCAAATTCCATCAAACAATGATATGAATTTCTTATCTCACAGTTGGCGATCGCTGCCCAGCTAGTCACTCAAAAATCCACCGATCGCTCAAGATCGGTGGATTCATAACTGTGTTAACGCTCCATACTGGGATGTATCCGCCGCATGTGCGGTTACTAGAGGCTCAATTGCCGTCGAACTTCAAAAAGTCCCACAGCGGCACTCACAGATAGGTTGAGGCTTCTTACGCCAGGTTCGCTCATCGGAATGAATACGGTTGCGGCACAATGTTCCAGAATTTGGGCAGGTAGTCCATTGGTTTCACTCCCGAATAAGATCCAGTCATCCGGCTGAAACTGGAAGTCAAAGTGACTACAAGTGCCTCTGACACTAAATCCTACCGAACGTCCGGGGTGTTGGCAGCGAAATTCAATAAATGCGTCGATCGATGGATGAATTTTGAGACTAACGTATGGCCAGTAGTCCAATCCAGCCCGCTTGAGGTAGCGATCGGTAATTTCAAAGCCCAATGGCCCGACTAAGTGTAATTGAGTCCGAGTGGCGGCACAAGTCCGCGCGATATTGCCAGTATTGGGTGGGATTTGCGGATTGACTAAAACTAATTGGGGCATAGGTTGAAAATTGACAGCTAAAAACTGGATACTTTAGTCGATCCGAGCGGTGAAGTGTGGCTTCAATAGATGCTCTATCATGGCTAGGGCGACTGAAACAAAAGTTTGCAATCTTCCGTAATATATAGATTCTCTTTATATTTGAACGGTTGGCACGATCGATTGAAATTTTAAATGAGTCAAAAGTAGAAATAGATTTCAAAACCCTCAAGTCCAAACCCTAAAGCCTAAATTAAGCCACAGCTTGACAAAGATAACGATCCAGCTCGATCTCCTGTTGCTCGACTTGGGCAATCGATCGTATCAGCACTGCCCGCGCATCGGGTTCGCGATCGTACAGCCGCAGCCATTGTTGGGCGGTATTGCCCTCGCGGAGGATTTTTTTGACAGGCGACAAAAAGCACGCAAATCCGCGTTGCTTAGCACAACCATGTACCTCGCCATAGAGTTCCTGAATCCAGTCATGCGCCGTAATCGATCGACCATCTTGCCAATGTCGAAGAGTAGCATCGAGGCTAGATTTGGCTACCAACATTTCATTTTCGTCAGCGAGTTGGACTAACTCCTCGGCGGACAAACTACTCATCCCCAGCGGATCGAGTGTGGGGTCGGTGATGAGCTGCCACAATCTCGCTTCAATCAGGCTTGTCACCGCCAGCAAGGCGATCGGATCGATAATCAGGTCGCAAATTCTCAATTCTAGTCGATTGAGATTGTAGGGGCGGCGATCGCCGTTAGGACGCACTGCCGACCAGAGATGGCGGACATTTTGCATTGTCTTTTGGGCGAGTTGTTCGTTCACCCATTTGATATGGTGGGCGTGACTCTCGAACAGGGGAACGTGTGCTGGGGTCTTGGGGAACAGTCCCCAGCGGGTGGAGTGGTAACCTGTCGGCGCACCATCGAGAAAGGGTGAAGCCGCACTTAAAGCCAGATATAGTGGAGCTTCAACTCGCACCAGCCGACAAGCGCGCATCAGCAATTCTGGATCGCTGATGCCAATATTGATATGGACACTCGCCGTGACAACTTTGGTGCCGTAGGTCTGTTCGATGTACGTATGATAGGGATTGTGGGGATCGGAGCGATAAAATGTATCCGTACCGCCAAGTGAGAGTGTGCTACCTGGAATCAGCGTGTAGTCCCCAATCCGCTGAAGATAAGCGCGCAACTGGCGACGGGGCAAGACTAACGCGCATAGCAACCGCTCGTATGAAGTGAAGGGAGCGGTGGTATATTCCACATTGCGACTATCTGGTTCGATGATAAATCCATCCAAATCCGCCACAATCCGATCGGATAAACCGACAATCTCTCCCTGGGGAGTACCCGTGTAGACTTCAATTTCAAATCCTTTGGAAAGCAGCATGGGATTAGGCTTTAGGTTTTAGGTATTGGGCTTTAGGGATTAGGTCTTAGGCTTTAGGCTGTGGGCTTTAGGCTGTGAACTCTAGACTTTGAGCGTTAGGCTGGATGTTTATTACTATTAGGTAATCATAGCGGTTTTGCTTTGGCAATCGGCGATCGCATCCTCGATCTCTATCCATTGACTCATCACCGATCTGTACAGCAACCTCAAACCTATTCCCTAAAGCCCAATACCTAAAGCCTAAAGCCTATTCCCTTCTGTCCGGCGATCGCCGATAATTGGTAGTTGAATGTAAAAATCACAACGCAAGCAGCACGAAATAAGAGAATGGGAGTGATTTGGGAGATCGATTTTTACTCGCGCCCGCTGATTGATGAGCGACAGAAGAAAGTTTGGGAACTGTTGATCTGCGAAAGTCCATCGACGACGGAGCAAGCAACCACCGAACTATTTCGCTACGCCCAATATTGTCCGAGCGATAAAGTCAACTCACTGTGGCTGGGAGAAGCCTTGCAGGCGGCGATGCTGACAGCTAAACAATCGCCTCAGCGGATTCGCTTTTTTCGGCGACAGATGAATAATATGATAACCAAAGCTTGTAAAGATATTGGTGTTCCGGCGGCGGCAAGTCGGCGATCGATCGCGCTCAGGCAGTGGTTGAACGAGCGGATGGAGCATTTTTATCCCAGTCTGCCCAACTATCAAGCTGTAAATAGTGCGTCCGTGCAGATGTTTTCCGATCCACCCCAGCCGCTACCCGAAGCACTCATCGGCGAAAAGTGGACATTTGTGAGTCTTGCTGCCAGTCAGTTTGCTGATATGAGTGAGTGGCAAGTTGGCTTCGGAGAAGCCTTCCCGCTCGACATGGTGGGAGTTACGCCCCAGATGGAGATTCCTGGTTTGATCCTTTACTCGCCACGTTCGGTACCATTAGCGGCTTGGATGTCTGGACTGGAGATCGTCGCCGTCCGCTACCAACCTGCACCAAAATCCACCTTACTGCTAGAGACAGGAGCCAGCGAAAGCTGGATTGTCGCGCGGCTAGAGGGTACGACGCAACAAGAAGCCGCACAGTTTGAAGCTAGCAAACAACGATCGTATGGAGTCCACTTCATCGCCATCCAAGCCAGTCCAGATGTTGAGGAATTTGCCGGATTTTGGCTATTGTATGAATCAAATGATAGTTGACAGTTGACAGTTGCGGCGCGCGCTCTGGAGGTTCCCTCCAGGTATAGCGCGACAAGACAGACAGCGATTCACGCTCCTCGATGCGGGGGATTTAAACCCCTAAATTTTGTTAAATAGTCAATCTGTGCCGCTCTGAGCAACCCCACTCACTCCCCCACTCCCCCAGTCTCCCCGCGCCCAATGGATATCGCCGCCCAACTGTTAGATCTAGCTGCCAAAGCAGGTGCCGAAGCCGCCGAAGTTTATCAAGCCAAATCCCTATCGCGACCAGTTTTCTTTGAAGCAAATCGGCTCAAGCAGCTAGAAACAGCCCAAAGCGAGGGGATTGCACTGCGATTGTGGAAAGATGGCAAGCCAGGAATCGCCGTAGCTTATGGTGCTGTCGAGCCACAGATCTTGGTTGCCAAAAGTATCGAGCTATCGCAACTCAACGAACCAGAAACACCCGAACTAAATGGAGCCGATCGCAATATCTACCCCGATCTAGGTGATACGATTCCGATGGAGGAATTGGTGGCGATGGGCAAAATGGCGATCGAATTAGTGCGATCGGATTTCCCAGACGTGCTCTGTAACAGCCAGTGGGACTGCGATATCGAAACCACTAAGCTAGTCAATAGTCTGGGACTCGATTGTAGCTACACCGATACCACCTTGAGCGGCTACCTAGCCGTAGAATGGATTCGCGGGGATGATTTTTTGAGCGTGGGTGACGGTCAAACTCAACGCGGTCATCTCGATCCTACCAAAATCGCCCAGAGTGTCATCAAACGCCTCGAATGGGCAAAAACCAACGTCAACCCACCCACTGGTAAAGTACCAGTCTTATTCACCGCCAAAGCCGCCGATATGCTCTGGGACACCATTCAAGCAGCAATGAATGGTAAACAGGTGCTCGAAGGAGCTTCACCTTGGAGTGACAGATTGGGGCAAAAAGTGCTTTCTCCCCTACTCACGCTCACTCAGGCACCCGATCGCGGCCCCTTTAGTTGCCCGTTCGATGATGAGGGTTCGCCGACGCGGACTTTGACACTCATTCATGAAGGTAAACTCAACTTATTTTATGCCGATCGGACGATCGGGCGTCAGCTCGGTTCCGGCTCCACTGGCAATGGCTTTCGATCTGGTTTGGGCAGTTATCCGACCCCTGGACTAGTCAATCTAACAGTTGCACCTGGGAAATCAAGCTTTTCCGAACTAGTTCAACAGCTCGATTCAGGGATTATCATCGACCAAATCCTGGGCAACGAAGCTGGGATGTCTGGAGATTTTTCGATCAATGTCGAGCTAGGATACCGCATCAAAAACGGTCGCATTAGCGGTCGGATCAAGGATACGATGGTCAGTGGCAATGTCTATACTGCACTCAAGCAAATCGTCGCCCTCGGCTCAGATATCGATTGGAATGGCCCCTGTCAAACGCCCTCTTTGATTGTAGAGGGGTTGTCTGTGACGGGACGGGGTTAGGCTTTAGGCTTTAGGCTTTAGCTCTGAAAACGCAAGTGTTTGCTACACATTGTCTACAATCTAACCACAGCCTAATTCCTAATCATTCCCTAACACCTAAAGCCTAAAACCTAACTCCTAATTAAAAGAGAGTTATTCTCAATAAAGCTTGCTTGTTGCAAATAGATCCTAAGTTAGCTATGATGATAACTGATGATAAAAATTGGGTGATGAGTATGTCATTCTATACAGCAGACTCCCTCAAAGCTGAATTACACGAGCGCGGCTGGCGACTGACGCCCCAACGCCAGATCATTCTGGACATTTTTCAGAACTTGGCTGCTGGCAAACATCTGAGCGCAGAAGATCTATTTGATTTGCTCCAAACTGAAGGGCATGATATCAGTTTGTCTACGATTTACCGTACCGTCAAGCTGATGGCGCGGATGGGTATTTTGCGCGAACTAGAGCTAGCCGAAGATCACAAGCACTATGAAATCAATCAACCCTACCACCATCACCACCACCTGATCTGCGTCAAGTGCAATCAAACGATCGAATTCAAAAATGAATCTGTCTTGAAAATTGGTGACAAAACTTCTAAAAAGGAAGGCTATCATCTCCTCGACTGTCAGTTGACGATTCATGCTGTTTGTCCGAGCTGTCAGCGATCGATTTTGCCTGTTTAGGTGAAATTTAGGAATGGTTAAAGGTTAATGTTAAAATAACAAAATATCTCCAAGGTTGGCCGAGCGGTTGAGGCACCGAACTCATAATTCGGGTTAGACTGGTTCAACTCCAGTACCTTGGATTGAGTGAATGTATATCAGAATAAATAGTAGGGTGGGCACTGTCAACGAAGTGCAGGGGTTTAAATTCCCCACCTTTAGGTGGATTGTTTTTAAAGTGGGGTTTAAATCCCCAACCTAAAAACCCAATTATCAATTATCAATTATCAATTAATTTAACTGTTTACCTTTATCTACTTATTACGACGTTTGGGAACTGGTCGATCGCTCGAACTACTTGATATATTGAAAGCACTATTATAGATTGCCTCATTAGCTTTGGCAGACTTAAATAAATCTACCACAGGCTGGGGATAATCCACCCCCAGCCGGACACCAAATCGCTCCTGTTCTACAGGTAAAAGCTTCCATGGCTCGTGTACTTTGGCTGCGGGAACTTGCGCTAGTTCTGGTAACCAATGTTTGACATACTTACCCTCGCGATCGTAATCATTGGACTGCTTGATAATATTAAAAAAGCGGAATCCCCGCGCATCATTACCGACTCCGGCTGTATAGTTCCAATTGCCCCAATTACTACAAACATCGTAATCGATTAGCAGCGATTCAAACCATTCGGCACCCATCCGCCAATCGATACCCAGATTTTTGGTGAGGAAACTAGCTACATTTTGGCGTCCGCGATTGGACATATAGCCAGTCGCTGCGATCTCGCGCATGTTGGCATCGACAAGCGGAAATCCGGTTTTGCCTTCTCGCCACAGCTCGAACCTTTCCCAGTCTTGTTTCCAGCTAAGATTAACACCTTGGAGTCCCGACTTTTTGAACATATCTACACCATGTTTGGCACAAATAAAGCGAAAATAATCCCGCCATAGTATCTCAAAAATCAACCAATAAGTCGAATCATTTTCGATTCGTTCGTTTTCATACTTTCGGACTTGGGCATCGATATATCGGGGTGACAGACAGCCTAAAGCCAACCAAGCGGAAAATTTAGAAGAGTAATCCGCCCCCAGCATACCATTGCGGGTCTCTTTGTAGACCCGCAATCGATCCTGTTGCCAAAAATACTCATTTAAGCGATCGATTCCCGCAGTTTCACCACCGTGATATGCCAAAACTCCCCGCGCGTCAGGTGCGGGTGCTACCGCTCCTAAATCGGCAAGGCTGGGGAGCATTCCCACCTCTACTCCGGCGGGTAGGGGTGGGACAGTTGCTGGCGTAGGTAGAGGTTTTTGGATATCGGCATCTTTTTCGACATCCTTCCGAAATTTGGTAAATAGTTCGGGTAGGTTTACCAAATCGAATGGTAAGTCTTGCAGCCGATACAGAGTATGCCCCCAAAAAGATCTACACTTGACACCGATCGCTGTTAAAGCACGTTCGAGGGTGTCGCTGACGGCAATTTCTTCGGGCGTAACTTCGCGATGATAATAGACAGCAGTAATCCCCAATTGCTCGACTAGTGACGGGATGACTACTTCGGGCAATCCCCGTCGCACTACTAAACCGCTACCGCGAGACTGCCAAGATTGCTGCAAATCGGCGACGCTTTCGAGCAAAAATTGCGATCGAAAGGCACCAGTTTTGGGAAATCCAAAGCTTGTCAGCGCAAACTGGCGATCGTCAAAGCAATAAAATGGAATTATACTAGCACCGTCAGTGAGAGCTTGAGTCAGCGGTGCGTGGTCGTGCAAGCGCAGATCGTTACGATACCAAAGTAAAATCCGTTGAGGAGGCATGATGAGCACAGTTGATAATTCGATTGAAGATGTGGATCGCTCCTCAAGTTTAAGCTAACACATCTGACCGTCAAAAAAGCAGGTGTGACACCTGCTTGACAATTGATGAGCGTAGTCGAGGAGCCGTTTAGAGCTGGCTCTAAGTCCTAACTACCAGTCGCTAATGCGCGACTATGATCTAGAGCGGGTGTCCCAGTAGCCGTGTTAGGATTCGTACTAGAATATTGTTCCCAGAAGTAGGCAAGCTCCTGAGCTTTGGTCGTCCATTCCGAGTCAATTTGATACATCCGGCGCGGACGACCGCGACCTTCAACTTTTTTCCAGTACCCGACAATGGTACCGGAGCCTTCCAAGAACTTGATGGCACTGTACAAAACGGTGTCTGAGAGCCGATAGGTTGAAGATTCATGCTCCAATCTGGCAATCAATTCGGTACCATAAGAATCGCCCTGAAGTAGAATATCGAGAATATAACAAACCGCCAACTCTTGGTTGAGATAGAGTGGTGGTGGATTGCGAAAAAAGCAATAAATATCTTCAAAGTTCATAGCTGTTACCACCTTATAATGTTGGTATTCTTTTGTTGCAGTCCTCGCCTAGCCGGAAAGCTAAAGGCAGGATCGATACTGTAAATGCTGACTTTAGGCAAGTCGGGATAAATCTCTCAAAACAAGACAGGAAAGCAAATTCTATCGGTAACGGGGTCAGTAGATTGTTTGATTTATCACACCCGACGCTAGGCGATCGACTATGGATGCCCAGTTTTTAGCTTAACTCATTCAATTTACGTCAAGGGATAATTATCCTAGATTCTTATTAATTTCTTAACTAATATTTATGTCAAATCTGGAAAGTAACGATAGTACGACGCTAACTGTCAGAAAAATCGCTACCCAACTCCGCCGTGTCGGTTGGGCGGGATTTTGGCTGCAACTTACTTTGGCGGTAGTCTCAAGCTTGATTTTTCTATTTGCGCTACCCTTTGCCAGTACGGGTGTGAGCAATCCAGGTACGGGCGGAAGTTTACTATTTGCAGTGGGTGGATTGCTGATCCTCTACGTGAGCACTTACTGGTCATTTCGCTACGTGCTCACCTCCCGTAGGCTCAAGAATCCCAATCTCCGCCCCAAGAAAGCCGAGACTATTCAAATCGTCCGGTGGGGTCTGTTGTCCTCGATCCTGGGGATGGGATCGAGTGTACTCGGTGCCGAATCGATCGGCGGCACTTTGCTGGGCAAATCATTGTCCTCAATCGCCTCGTTCGCACTATTTAGTCCTGAAGCTTTGAGTAAGATTATTCAGCCGTTGGATATTTTCATCGTGCTAGCCAATACCCACACGATTACGGCACATTTTATCGGCATTGTGGGATCGCTATGGTTGTTAGATCGACTAAATAAACCAAATTAATCACAACAGTAATCGCTCCTCGCCTGCGCCTTGCGCTTACGGACAACCCTCCGGATCGCGCATCGCTGAACCTAGCACACCCTACATCAACTATATTTATTTCATCTCAGTTCTAGCCAATTCTGATGCGATCGATCTTCACACTTCTCTACTTGACAAATTGGGGCAATACCTGATTTAGTTTGCCGCTGCGATATCCTTCTAAATCTAGAGTGACGTAGACAAACCCAAACGATCGCAAGGTTTCAGTCAGCTCTACCAAATTTGTATTGGCGACAAATTTTTGAATTAACTCGAATGGTAATTCAATTTTGGCAGTGTCATCACTCGATCGCACTCGCACATTTTCATATCCCAATCGACGCAGATAGATCTCAGCTCTCCCCACGCGATTTAATTTGGGGATAGTAATCTCTTCCCCATACGGAAACCGCGAACTCAAGCATGGTTGAGCGGGTTTATTCCAACAAGATAAGCCTAAAAATTTAGCAATCTCACGGACTTCCATTTTAGTAATGCCAAGCTCGGCTAATGGCGACCTAGCACCCCGTTCTTTTGCCGCCTGAATACCTGGACGATAATCTTGTAAGTCATCAGCATTGACACCATCGATGACATATTGGTAACCGAGTTTCAATCCTAATGGCTTGAGCGTATCGTGGAGTTCGCTTTTACAGAAATAGCAGCGATTGACTGGATTGGATGAATAATTGGGGTTGTCCATTTCGTGAGTTTCGACAATCTGATGACCGATCCCGATCGCTTGTGCTTGGGCGATCGCATCTGCCAATTCTTCAGGTAGTAATGATGGTGATTTGGCAGTTACAGCCAAGGCTCGATCGCCCAAAACATCATAGGCAACTTTGGCAACTAAAGTACTATCAATCCCGCCAGAATAAGCAATTAGGGCTTGCTCCATCTCTACAAATAGATGACGAAGTTGTTCGAGTTTTAGTTCTAACATTCGATCGAATTAATCTTGCCTAGTGATGATAGCTACTATCTTTAATTATATCAAATCTGTGAAAGCACACTCTGTGCAATTAGGATATTTTGCACCACTAGCCACGATTGCCAGTCGTTGGCTAGCCGGATTATAAGTGCGGTAAACTATAAGCCTGAGGCACACAGTTCAAAATTAACATGGCAAAAAAAATTCCCGTCACCGTGATTACCGGATTCCTTGGTAGTGGCAAAACCACGCTGATTCGACATTTGCTCACCCACAATCACGGGCGACGGATCGCGGTAATCGTCAATGAATTTGGCGAACTGGGTATCGATGGTGAGCTGTTGCGATCGTGTCAAGTCTGCCCCGATGATGAGATCGAACCGCTCAATAATATTGTCGAACTCACCAATGGTTGCTTGTGCTGCACGGTACAGGAAGAATTTTTGCCCACCATGCAAGCCCTAATCGCGCGGCGCAATGACATCGACTGCATTCTGATCGAAACCTCCGGTTTGGCACTCCCCAAGCCGCTCATAACCGCCTTCCGATGGCCAGAAATTCGTACCGCTGCGACGGTAGATGCGGTGATTACGGTGGTTGATTGTGATGCGGTGGCAGATGGCAGGTTCGCTAGCGATCCGGCTGCTGTATACGCGCTCAGGCTGGAGGATGAGAATCTGGATCATGAGACGCCATTGCAGGAGTTATTTGAGGATCAGTTAGCTTGTGCCGATTTGGTGATTTTGAATAAAGCCGATCTGGTAACTACCGAGCAATATCAACAAACGATCGATCTCATCAACCAAGAACTGCCGCGATCGGTAAAAATAGTTACTAGCGATCGCGGCATCGTCGATGTCGATACCATCTTGGGACTAAATGCAGCGGTAGAAGACCATCTCGACGAGCGTCCCAGCCATCATGATACTGAAGAAGACCACGATCATGATGATGATATTAACTCAATTAATCTCATCATCGATCGCGAATTTGACCCCGAACAATTACGCCAACAATTAGAACACCTTGTCTTAGAGCAGGAAATCTACCGCATCAAAGGATTTGTCGCTGTCCCGAATAAACCGATGCGGCTAGTTATCCAAGGTGTCGGCAAACGCTTCGAGCAATTTTATGACAGACCTTGGCGTACGGATGAGCGACGGGAGACTAAACTAGTATTTATCGGACACTCGATCGATCCTGAATCGATCGCTACTGCTTTATCCGCTCGGGTTGATGCTAACTTAGTAAAATAGCAATAGCTCTCGATCGCAAGTCACAACTGGAGACACCAGATGAAAAGTAATCACCATATCGGCTCTTCTTTCGATGATTTCTTAGATGAGGAGGAGCTACTTACGCAAGTCAATAAGATCGCGATTAAAAGAGTCATTGCTTGGCAAATCAAGCAAGAAATTGAAACTAAACAGATGACTAAAACTGGTGGAGCAAGAGCGATAGGTACGGGTCGCGCCCTCGATTCTCCGTAGGAGAGGCTATGCCAACGATTGCTAGAGCCAGACAATACTTCAGTAACCCTCTATACTCTCGATCGAGCGGCTAGAGCATTAGGTAAACGGATTAAGATCGAGCTAGTTGAAGCATAATCGGTAATATCGCTCCTGTCGCGCTCGTTATTGCTTTGGCTTTATTTTTATTTAAAAACGACATAAATGTTAATTCAAAACGATCGTGAGTATGCTCAATATTTAAAAAATGGCAGCGGAAGATCTGGCGTTAAAAGTATCTACATTGTAGATTTGAATGAACCAGAAGAGTATCTAGACAATTGCATCGGTGATTTTGAAGATTTAGAGAGTTTAGGTATTGCTGATTGCAGATGTTTTAGAAAAATACCAAAAAGTATTGGCAAACTAACAAAACTTAAGGAATTAACTTTTGTTAGGTGTTATCATTTACAGGAATTGCCTACTTCCATTGGTAGTCTTCACTCACTTGAATATCTCTGCATTCATGAAACTCATATAAATTCATTGCCTGATCCGATTGGCAATCTTTCTAAGCTAGAAAGATTGGAGCTTGGTACAAACACTGACTTACATTATTTGCCAAGCAGTATTGGCAGCTTAAATAAATTAAAATCCATTAATTTTGAGGGAGGGTGTTTGATGTCTTTATCAAGTAGTATAGGTAAGTTACAAAATCTTGAACTTTTAAATATTAATAACAATCAGCTAGAATATTTGCCTGATAGCATTTGTGAATTAACAAACCTAAAAATTTTACAAGCTAGCAATAATTACTTGAAAAAATTACCAGATCGTATCGGTAATCTCATTAACTTAGATTGGCTGGAACTGATTAACAACCAGATTTCAGAATTACCGGAAAGTGCGATCTCATTGGCTGGACTTACTGAAATAGAGTTATACTGCAATCCGATTAAGTCACTTCCAGAGCGGATGTCAATATTACTTCCAGATATAAAGTGGTAAAATAATCGACTACCTTTAATAAATGTTTGCGATCGTACTAACTATTCACTATTCATGAATATTCCCCGTTTACATCCTGATACGATCGAAGAAGTAAAAGCTAAAGTCGATATTGTTGATGTGATCGGCGGACACGTTGTACTCAAAAAACGTGGTAAGGATTATCTCGGTTCTTGTCCATTTCATCAAGAGAAGTCGCCGAGTTTTGCTGTTAGTCCCGTCAAGCAGATGTATTACTGCTTTGGTTGTCAGGCTGGTGGTAGCGCGATCGATTTTTTGATGGAGTTGGGTAAGCAATCTTTCACAGAGGTTGTCTTAGATTTAGCACGGCGATATCAGGTTCCGGTGCAGACTTTGGAGCCAGAGCAACGTCAAGAGTTGCAGCGACGATTGTCCCAACGGGAGCAGTTGTATGAAATTTTGGCGATAACGGCTAATTTTTATCAGCACGCGCTCAATCAACCTCAAGGAGAGAAAGCTCTCACATATCTCCAGGAAGAACGCGCTTTTAGTGATGACACTATTCAAAGTTTTCAGCTTGGTTACGCGCCTGCTGGTTGGGAAACTTTAGTTAATTATCTCATCGCACAAAAGCATTTTCCGCCGCAAGCGATTATTGCGGCTGGATTGATTATCCCTCGCAAGGATGAGACTAGTTACTATGACAGATTTCGCGATCGCTTGATGATTCCGATTTGCGATTTACGCGGACGAGTTATTGGGTTTGGTGGGCGCACTTTGAGTGATGAACAGCCTAAATATCTCAACTCACCAGAGACGGAATTATTCGATAAAGGTAACACTTTATATGGACTCGATCGCGCCAAAAATACGATTAGTAAAACCGATCGCGTGGTGGTAGTTGAAGGTTATTTTGATGTCATTGCGCTTCATGCTGCGGGAATCGATAGTGCAGTAGCTGCACTCGGTACAGCATTAAGTTCAGCGCAAGTCAAGCAGTTGGTTAAGTTTACTGAGTCCAAACAAATTATTCTCAATTTTGATGCTGATAAAGCGGGTAATATTGCCGCAGAACGCGCGATTGGAGAAGTGAGAGAGCTAGCTTATCAAGGTCAATTACAACTCCGAATTCTGAACTTACCGACTGGCAAAGATGCCGATGAATTTCTCAAAAATAATAGTCAAGCAGACTATTTAGAGTTACTAGATCGCGCTCCATTGTGGTTGGATTGGCAACTAGAACAAGCGATCGCCGGACAAGATCTCACCCAAGCCGAGCAATATCAAACGGCGACCCAAAAGATCGTCAAACTACTGCAAAATATCACTGACGTCACTACTCGTATCCATTATCTCCAAAAATCAGCAGGATTATTGAGTGTAGGTGATGCGCGGATGATCCCGCTCTTATTTGAGAACTTACAGACTACAATCAAGGGACTAAAACCACTTCCAGCACCAAGATCGATCGCCATTACCGCACCTGTAAATCGATCTAAATCATCTCCATCAACAGCAGATGACAATCGCATCGATGTTGAGCATCAAGAGCTAGTCGCAGTAGTCCCTGTTAGCATTCATCCCAGTCAAAGGTTAATCGAACGAGCCGAAGGTTTGGTGCTGCGGATTTACTTACATTATCCCATCCATCGCTTGACAATTATCGATGCTCTAGATTCTGCCAATCTTACTTTTACATTGGCTCACCACCGTTTATTATGGCAACAGATCCTCGATCGCTCTTCATCAGTATGCCCAAACTCTGAAAATGAAGAGATTGACTATTTAGACGATCGATTAATTGCTAAATTACAAGATACAATGGCAGAGCGATTTAGAGGGATGCAGATCGAACATTTATTCAATCTAGATGAACATACTGCTGAAGAAATTCAGAGATCGCCATTAGTGCTCCGCGCGGCGATTGCTTGCTTAGAAAAGTTTGCCTGCGAACAAAAGTGTAAAGACTATCTAAGTAAAATACGCAGTGACGATCCAGAAGATGTAACTAAGAAATCAGAATACCTTCGAGAATGGACTATGACTAAACAGCGACTACAAGAACTCGATCGACAGCGGAATGTAACTATTGACGACCTAGTTTCACTATAATACACATTAGCTTTCGCACCAGATCGATCCGATCGAATGTTTACGATCCCTCCAACCCTACAAAATCCCGAATTACATTACCGATCCCATGAGTGACTCGCGATAGCTGCTCAAAGTCGATTTTGTCGGCTGTATCGGCTGCTGTATGGTAGAAAGGGTAGCGAAAAGTGGCAGTATCGGTAATCATCAGAGCTTGATAACCTTGTTGCCAAAACGACCAATGGTCAGACCCACCGACACCTTGAATAAAATTGGGCATGGCTGCACCTTCAGAGGGGAATTTGGTCTGAGCGCGAAAGGAGCGGATCGTATTGCGGAGCAGCTCTCGCGAGTCGATATCGCTAATAAAGCTAATAAAATCACCTCGATCGGGATATAGGAAACTCAGTAGTGGTGGATATTTCTGGGTATTGGCTGTATTAGTAAAGTATCCCAATGTCTCCAAGCTAAACATCCCGACGATTTTATCGCCCCGTTGCTTGGCATTTTGGGCATATCTGAAACTGCCCATATTTTGAGTACAAAAAAATGGCGGTTCCTCGTTGGTAAATTCCACAAATCTCAGCGTTCGCAGGGGTTTAGTCCCAACAAATTCGCGGGCGAGGGCAAGGACTGCGGCTGCACCTGTAGCGTTATCATCTGCGCCAGGACTGGTGAAAGCACTATCATAGTGTCCGCCGACGACGAGGATTTGTTCGGCAAGACTGCTCCCAGGGATTTCGACTTCGAGATTACTATATGTGCGCTCGGCGACGGTGTACTGTTGCGCTCGGACGGTATATCCTGCCTTGGTCAACTCGCGATCGAGAAATTCCTGAGCAGCGACGAGGTTGGGATAGTTGCCCACATTGCGACTGCCGATCTTTGCGGAGAGCATTTCGACATCCCGCTGGAGGCGGTCTTGCAAGCTCCGATCTGCCGCACTCAATGGAGGTAATGCTTGACGATAACTAGTTCCTGGCATCCACACCATCAACGACCAGCCGAAGATGAGGATCGAGGTAATAATTAGGGCGAGGATAGTTAATCTGATGAGGGCTGCGCGATCGATGAGCTGGAGTGAAAATTTCATCGTACTATAGAAAAAAACACACCTTCCTAGCCAGTATGATATCATCGATCGCGTTTTTCCCCGATTATTTACCTCTACAATGATGAAGGAATGTAAACAAAACTCTAGGTATTACTGATGAATACTGCGCGTTACAATTCCTGGCTCCAGAAACTAGCAACCATCCTGGCGATTGCGATCTTCGCTCTGTGTTTATTGGCGGCGATTACTGGTGTATCGCTGGCTTTTTACTACACGCCATCGACCACCAATGCTTATTCGTCGATCGCCTATATCAATAACCAAGTGGCGAATGGTTGGCTGATGATAAGTTTGCACAATATTGCTGGAAATGGTTTGATTGCTGTTTCTCTAATCCAAATTGTGGTGATGTTTTTTGGTCGCCAACTGGTGGGGGGCTGGATTGTAGGCTGGATATCGGGAATATTCTTGACGCTGACGGCGATCGGTCTCGGTTGGACAGCGATGAATTTGGAGTGGTCACAATTGGGGTACTGGCGGCTCAATATCGAGCTATCGATTATCGAAAGCGTTCCGTTTATCGGTCAATTTCTGCGCCAGTTGTTGCTGGGTGGCGATGCGATCGGTACGATTAGCCTAGAGCATTTATTTACCATTCATAGTTACCTACTCTCGGCAGTAGCATTGGGTTTATCGCTCGTCCATCTGGTAAGCACGTTTATCCATTCATTATCCCCGCAGCTACCTTCAGATCCTACCAGTCTCGACCCAGTTGTCGATCGAGTCGATCCATAACCAGCAGCAGCCACAGAGCGAAATTTTTTGCGGTTGCGGCTGCTTGCGCGCTAGCAAATCATGCTAAGATAGGATACTCATATCTGGAGAGGTGGCAGAGTGGTCGAATGCGTCCGACTTGAAATCGGATGAGGTGCAAGCTTCCGTGAGTTCGAATCTCACCCTCTCCGTTCTTAGTTAGATGTTAGCTGTTAGGCTTTGTGTGACTTAACCCATAACTTTGCCGCAACGGCAAGCTTATGCTTCCAATATGAGATGGCAAAGTTATGCTTCCACACAAGTTGTTGCAGGTGCATAATGACTCCTTGCAACCCTTAAAACAGACCGAACTTTCTCATAACGCAGAAAGTTTGGCTTATCCATCAACTGGGCAACTCGACTTTCAGTGGGATATTGACCTTCTCTGTACAGTTGACCGACAATCTGTTGTACCTGATGGCAACAAGAGGCTAAATTCTCCTCACACGATTATTGGAGATAGTTTTTATAGATACTAGCGATCTCCGAACAGAGATCGGGGAAATATTTGTAAAGGATTCGACGATTGCATCCTAGTCTACGCGATACTTCGACTACCGACAGTGGCGGTGACGTTTTTTGCGATAGTACTCCCTCCAGAAAAAGACGAGCTACCTCCAGATCGAATGACTGACTGGGAACGGTGGTTAGGGATTGTCGCTTGGGTACTCGCCAATTGTCCAGGTTGGGACACTTTCCCATTTCTCCAGTGAAAAATTGAACTAAGGTGATATCGAAATGACAACAGATACTTAGAGGATGTTTGGAAAGTATAAACAGGCACCAGTAGAGAAAAAGCTTCCACGAATTGTTAGGCTGGATAAAATTCAAAATCTAGACAGCCATCGAGGAAGCCATGACTCCAGCCTACACTACGGAACTAACAGTAGAACAGTATGAGTTGCTAGCGGCACTATTGCCGCCGGAAACCAAGACAGGAGGGGTATCGTGACTTTGAGACGCTTTAGCCACGACTGCGTTCGAGAAAAATCATCATCAGAATGCCGAGAATAGCTTGCAGTTCTGCTTGAGTTTCCAGCCGATCGACTTTTTGAATGGTATAGTGCCGTGAGAAGAAACCAGGAATTTTGGAGAGTTTCATCACCTGCCCCCCACCATCGCGGGCAAGTGTATAAGTTGGATTGAATACATAGCCTGTAAACATACCCAGCAACGGGATTTCGGCAAATAGTGTGTCGCAGACTTTAATCCACGGATCGTCTTCCTGAATCGTCATCAGCGGGCGTGTTGCCGCCAAGCGATCGAATACATCATATCTAGCACTCCACAGTGATTTCAGCCCATGTCGCTTGATGCCGCCGAGATCGGTTCCGTTGAGATTGTTAAAGTTATAACGCGCCGAAAAATCAATAATCCGATCGGCTTTAATTTCATATAGTGGCTGCTGGAGTTGCTCGTCACCATAAATGACGATCGCTTCTTTGAGCCGGAATGCTTTTTGACGCATCACAAACAATAGTTTGCCTTGGTTGTCTGTCACTGAAACTCGGTTGGGAGAAAGAGTCCAGATTTTGAAGGTAATGTGCAACGGATATTGAAGGTGTTGAAACATCAGGCTACGGTTGTGGGGTACAGGTCTAGCTTAGTGTACCCATGACAACGCGATCGTCTCCTTGGCGACAACATCCCCAGACAAGATTGTCCTCAACAGTAAAATGCTATTTACCAGCATTACTCAATTTTTGTCGATGGATACAAGCCTTTGATTTCTTGGTTGTAAAAGCTCCCGATCGAATCAGTCGATTGTAGCTCTGCCCACAGTTCCGGCTCGACGGCTGAGTATTGGTACACGGCACCACTATTAAACTCAATTTGCAGGATTTCCCGTTCCCGATCGTAGCCGACTTGAGCAGCCATCGTGGAACAGGCAGGCAACATCTCAATCGGTGCTACACTCTCGATTGCGGCTGGAGCTGCCACGATCGAGTCGAGTAGCTGCAAGCCTTCGTAAGCGGCTAGCGGTGCGGGAATTTCGATATACTCGATCTCGTTTTCACGTTCGACGATCAGCTTGAGTCCATCTTCATCATGCGCGATCGCTCTCAAGCCGCTCAAATCAATTTTAGTTAGCTTCATCTGAGTTGGTACTCCTGCTAAAAGTGCGATCGTCAGTAATTATTTAGTACAATTATATCATATCTTGAGACGATGGCGATGCTACTGCGGAGATCTTTACCCCACAGACGATCGCGGCAAATTTATCAGATTTTCGTCATAGCAATCATCGAGCGAAGCGCGAATGAAAAACTTACAACCCTTGGTAGTCGCAGGTGGATGGACTGAATTGGGATACGAGCGAATATAGTCCCCAGCGAGATAAACCTGCCCGCCGATTTCGAGTTCGCCTTCTAGCATGTAGATCTCTTCAATCCCACAATGTTGATGCAGTGGGTAGATGATGCCATCCGCTGCTTTGACGATGGCGGAACACATCCGATTGACTGGATCTAGGTACAGCATTGCCACTTCTACGCCCTCTGTCTGGTAGGGATACCATTCCAGATCTCCGGATCTGACTACCACCATTGTTGGCTCAGATTGTTCGGCTGACTGGATTTCGGGCTGGGGATTGGGGCGGATGTCTACCGGATCGGTACTCAGTAGCTCGTCCACAGGAGCAGCAAGGCGATCGAACAGCCGCTGCTTGAGATCTGCCGCCATCGGCACGATGGCGGCACCATAGGGGATAACTCCTACCGCAGCTTGATAACTTGCCAACTCATCGGCGAGATCGGGACACTCCAAAATTTGAGCCTCTACCCAGAGGCGTTCTTCTAGATCGAGTAGATCGAGTGCGTATAGTGGTGCGAGATCGCAAAAACATCTATGGTCGTTCATGATACATCTATCGGGCACGGGGTTTGGGTTGGCTTAGTATTGCCCACTGACTACTGATGATGCACTTTCAAAAGCTACTTTTAGTTTACTCAATCCCAGTCGCAGCCGCGTTTTTACAGTTCCCAGCGATAGTCCAGTCGCTGCGGCAATTTCGGTATGAGTAAAACCTTGATAATAAGCCATCTCGATGACTTGGCGTTGTAGTGGGGGGATTTGATTCAATGCTGCGAGCACTTGTTGCTGTCGTTCGCCAATTTCGAGATCTTCAATTGGATCTACGCTCCTAGTTGGAAATTCGATCTCTTTACCCGCAGCGAGTGCCTCATGGACTTTATTGAGGCGTTGGATTTTGCGTAACCGATCTATAATCCTACTGCGCGCCAAGGTAAAGATCCACTGCTCTACCGAACCTTTGTTGACATCAAACCGATCGGCAATCCGCCAGATTTGGGTGAATATTTCTAAAACAACTTCTTCGCAGTCTTCTACTGAGTTGAGACTTTTCCAGGCGATCGCGTAAATGATCCGTGAGTAGCGATCGTAGAGCGCGGACAATGCACTGCGATCGCCCTCGGCGATCTTTGCGAGTAGATGTGCTGCTTCAACCATTGACGCTAGTGGACAGAGAACGCTGTAGTAGTTTCAGTTTAGCTTACAGGCGGCAGAAATCTAGACTCAGCTCAAATTACTTTTATGTGTCAAAAAAAATTCGATCGCATAGAGATCCAATTTGAAACTAGCAGCGTATACCCTTAGTAAGGACAAGTTATGGTTGCAAATATCGAATAAATCTTTCTGCATCCTGATGACCTCTCTCAACATCTAAATAATTTAACTTTAGCTCGATCGCACTCATAAATTTATATTCTCTATTTGTCTTTAGAGCGATCGAGCTGTAGTGATTTGACGAATAAACTAAGTATTGTGGCTGAATTTTATTGAAATTATGCTGATGATAGAAGATCGATATGAGTAGCTGGGTAATATATAGATATGATTCTTTCATCACATCGACTCATGTTTAAAAATAACAAAGCTACTTTCGTAGGTGCTAGCATTGTCTGGGGATTGACAGCATCCATGTCTTCACTCACTCCTAGTGCTCAGGCCGTTACTTTTACTTACACTGAAACTACTCTCGGTGGTCCCGTCTTCAATCGACCTGTTGATAATTTTTCTAGTCCGCCAACAGCGATCTCTGGAGGCGCAGGAGAAGCCGTTCCTTATAATAGTTTTGGTTTTACTGTTAGTGCTCCAGACAGCTATGTTTTTCAAAGTACGGCTAACTTTGATAATTTTACTGTTCTTTACCAAAATTCCTTTAATCCTGCTGATTCAGTCTTTAATGCCATAATTGCAAACGATGATATATTTGGCTTGCCTACAGGTAACTCAGGATTTACTGTAGCCCTAAATACTGGTACTAACTATTTTCTTGTTACCACTGGTTTTGATAATCCTGATGTTGGAACTTTCACGAATACGATCGTTGGTGCAGGCACTGTTACCCCTGGAACGATCGCCGCAGTTCCAGAGCCAGCAACTATCTTAGGCTCTCTAGCGGCTTTTGGATATGGTGTCTATTCTAGACGTAAAATTAAGGTCGAGCGACCGACAACTAAAAAAACATTCTAGTTTTATCTATAATATTTAATTTTCTATACAACTCCTTTTTAGGGGTTATTTTTTTAGATGATTTAGTTAAGTGCGATCGGTCTTTAGAGCGAAAATACTAGCTAAGATTTTGCAACCGATGCGGTAGATATCTAACTCAGTAAAAGTACTAATTTATCTACGCTAGCTAAATAAATAATGACTCATGCTCTATCAAAAGACAGATATTTATTTTGGAGCTGACAGTGGTTAAAACAGCAACTAAATTTAATAATAATTCCTAATCTCTATCGACAAGTCGGTCGAGTAAATTATTACAATCTACCTTTAGATAGATAGATAGAGACTCATATTCAAATTACCGATTGGGCATCCCTCTAACTCAGTACTTTGTACTAATCTCTATCCATTGGCTGAATCAAAAATTTACACTCCTCTCTCGAAGTACAGAGATCTATTTTGGGACTAGCAGCGTATAACCCTACAAGTTGGCAAATTTATCTACAATCTTTTCTAGAGGTTATAGATCTATCTATGGTATAGCTAGCAGAGAAATGGTAGGAATCGATTGAGATTTTTAAGTTTACTTAACCTAACTCAAAAATTCACATATCATACTTATTGCTCAGGCACAAGTAATTCCGATAATTTATCTACCGATCGATAACTGTGATGAGATAATATCGCGCAGTTGGGATTGCCAAACTTATTTGAAGTAGACCAATCGTTTAGCAGAAGATTTAAATGGCAATAATTAATGGTACATCTGGCAGCGACACATTGTTTATCGACAGCGGTAAGAGTGGGGATACACTGCTAGGTTTGGCAGGTAGCGACGTTTTGAGTGGCTTGCCCGGAGCTGGTGGCAATACTTTGGATGGTGGCGATGGTGACGACACGATCTACGCCAATCAAAGTGACACGATAATTGGCGGTGCTGGCGACGATCTGATTTTTGGCGGTCTGGGTGGCAACACTATTACTGGCGGTGCGGGTCAAGACCTATTTGTGCTCTCGGGATTAGATTTACCCAAAACCCCGAACACGATTACTGACTTCGATCTGCTGGACGATACGCTTGAAGTCGATCTGGTAACTGGCAGTAAAGCTAGCGACGTGACGACTGTATTTGGTGCTACTGATACTACTATCAGCTTTGGCAGCACTCAACTAGCAATTGTCAAAAACGCCAAGCTAAGTGCCAACGACATCATAATTTCCACAGCTACCCCAATCCCAAACTCATTATCTGTAGCTGACTTCAACAAAGACCCAGCTAAATATCTGGGATCGATCCGAGACTACGATGGTAACGATTTGGGTAGTAGTAGCTCGTGGAAATTGCTCGGTGATGTGGATATTCAGGGGGATGGCGATCTCGAGAGTATCTTAGTCAATCCAGCAATCGGTCGGTTTGCCAGCGTTGGCTCCATCAACGGTAATGTCGATTTTACTAAATATGGCTTGAATGGTGATACTCGTGTCGTCGGTATTTA
>NZ_JBGSPA010000187.1:0-8009 GCF_041738855.1 Chamaesiphon sp.
TCCTTTGTGTTCTTGAGGTGCGCACGAACTACTTGAACGACCCAGTGACAGAGATCCATTACCCACATCATGAATGTGTCTCCAGTAAAGCCACCATCCACAAGGCAGCTTTTGGGGGGAAGCTTCCCCCCAAAACGTGCCGCCCACACAGTGTGAAGTCGCGCAATCCGCGTGCCGTTGTCCTTTAGTCGCTGGAGAACAACTTTGCCACCTTCTCTTTCGGTCTGATTAGCTGCGGTGACGAATACTGACAAAATTAATCCCAAGGTATCTACCGTTACAAAACGTTTACGTCCTTTAATTTTCTTACCAGCATCATAACCGACCGCTTGATTAAGCATTGCTGCTGTTTTAACGCTTTGACTATCGATGATGGCATCGAACAGGATCTGGTTTTCGCTCTTGCTCACTGTCTTGTCGCACCTTCATGGTCGGGGAACCCGACCGAAGTGCGCCGCTTCTGACCCAATCCAGTAATTTCTCATGAATTGCTACCCATGTTCCATCTTTTCGCCTGCTTGGTGCAATCGCGCTGAGGAGACCTCAGCGCGATTGCATCCGCAGTTCCGAAAATAGGTGTAAACGGTCTGCCATACGGGAAAGTCTCCTGGTAAGTTTCGCCATGTACAGCCCTGAGTTAGCACATAGAAGATCCCATTTAGCACCGACCACACCTCTACCTCTCAGTTTCGACCACCTGGTTTTGCTGGTGGAATCATTGCTTCTATTAGTTCCCATTGCCATTGCGCCTTTGTTACTGGAGTATGCTTTACTCATATCTCTTTCAGGGTTGCTGTGACTAAGTATCTTCAGCTTATCCCCTGAAAGCTTTTTTTACCCCCTACCCCCCTTTTCAAACACCCTCTAAGGGTGGTCGAACTACCGCTTTGGCATTTTAGACTCAAAGCAAATCCGCCAGCACGTCGGCATGGCGAATCTGTGGTGGGCTGGCTAGCAGCTCATCCGCACGCGGCATCAGTGCCGCCGCCATCGACCCACTCAGATGAGCTTGTCGATCGGCATCTTCGTTGAAAACATCAAACAGGGCGAAGGTTTGAGCGTCTAAACGCACTAAAAACCAAGCCAACATGCCTGGTTCGACTGCTGCCATTGACTGCTGCGCGGTGAGGAAAGTAGCGAGTTCTCGTTCTTTACCCAATTTTGCCTTCAATTCTACCAGTAGTGCAACTTTCGTCATGGGTGAGTCTCCGATCGGATTTATAAGTCGATTTAGATCTTTGAGGCACAGGATCTTCTGAATGGACTGTTATGTCCAGCTTACGAGCCGCATCATAAATATTTCCAAATAGAACAGCGGAGCTACGATATCGTGATGAAGAATACTTCCGATCCGGCACTCTCAACAGTTCAGACGACGCTTGGTTCGATCGCTTTTTGCGATCGAGGCGAGGGAGTGCCCATCATTCTGTGGCCGTCGCTGTTCACAACTCATGGCATTTTTGATGCCATGATTCTAACGCTAGATGCTTTGCCAGCAATCACAGCGTGGATCGGGTGCTGGTTGCCACCGACTGCACATTAATTCGATCGTGCTCAAAATCTTCTTTGAAGGGGATACCGAAAATGCTCATCCTTGAGGGGGCATTTACAATACGAACTCTCGATACGCTGCCGTGCCGTAGACCATGTTGCGATCGAATGCCGATAACACTCGATCGTGCGCCGCGTCCGATGCCAGACAACGACATACCAAAGTCGCTACATCCGATCGGGTAATGCTGCCAGCCACATGGGTATCCAATGTCAACACCCCATTGCCCGTGGCTGGCTCCGATTTCAAACCACCGGGACGGACGATCGTGTAATTCAAGCCACTATCCATCAGGTATTGCTCGGCCTTTTCCTTATCAGCTAGCACAGATGCTAAAGCCGCATAGGCAGTGGCTGGAATGGCATCTTTGGTATCACCCACGCCGATGGAGGAGACTAAAATAAACCGACTAACCCCATTTTTCACCGCCGCATCAATCAACTGTTTATTGCCGAGGAAATCAGCCCGCTGTCCATCCTGGGGCATTCCGCCGATCGTACTGACGATCGCACTAATTTGACCAGTCATGGCATTGTTAACATCGGTCAGGTTGAGGGCATCACCCACCACCGTTTCCACGTTCAGAGCATGGAGATCGGATTGGGCGGCAGGATCTCGAATCAACGCCAACACAGGCAAATTTTGGGTCGCCAAAATGCGGGCAATTTGATGGCCAACGCCACGGCTAGCACCAGCCAGAAAAATTGAGCCGGAAGTTGTCATAAGTTTATGGATGAGTAATAGCTCTAATCCAAATCCTAGCACCCATATTCCGCTGCTGGCAGAGCGATCGCTTTCTGAAGAGATGAATATCGCTGCTTCAATTTTCCTGTAACCTGCCAAACCAAGTGGAAACCGCAGGTGCTCCTTGAAAGTACCGTAACGCCCGCGCGGTGTCGAAAATGCCGCATCCAAACGATGATAGTGGCATTTGAGCCAGGGATTTTAGGATGGGTACTATGCGACCATAGTGAAACTTTTCAGCCACTATTGGAACTAGTCGTTAGTTGGCAATCTTACTTTTATGTCACGGATGAATGGCTAGTCGATCCTATTTTTAATATTGAAACTAAACAATTTTATTCTGGTTAGATATCTTGCTCGGAGTGACTTTAATCGGTAAATTCACTATAAATGTACTACCCAATTTTAGTTGACTATCGACTTGAGTACTGCCATGGTGTGCTTGGACGATCGCACGGACGATCGCCAAACCTAATCCCGTTCCGCCTGTATTCCGCGAGCGATCTGCTTGCACTCGGTAAAAGCGATCGAAAATATGCGGTAAATCCGCAGCATCAATCCCAATCCCATTATCTTCGATTGTGACGATAGCATTACGCTCCAATGATTCTAAGCGAATCGTAACTACTCCATAAGCAGGAGTATATTGAATGGCATTATGAATCAAATTAGCGATCGCTCGATACAGCCTGTCGCTATCGCCCATAATGTAGATTGGCTGGTTAGCCAGGATTTCCAAGCGCAGCTCGATCGAATGTGCCATCGCCAGCGGAGCCAATTCTTCTTCTAAATCGCTGACTAAATCGTTCAGACAGCACGGTTGAAGTCGTAAGGGTAATTGTTTCGCTTCCAACCGTGATAGCCAGAGTAAATCCTCTGCTAGACAACTGAGGTGGCGAACTTGACGCTGGGCAATTTCCAAATTATTGCGAGTTTCCGGCTCAATTACTTCGACATCTAAAGCACTTTCTACGGCTATTCTGGTGACAGCTAGCGGCGTGCGGAGTTCGTGGGCGGCATCGGCGGTAAATTGTTGGATCTGTTCGTAAGACTGATAAATTGGCTGGATTGCCAAACCTGAGAGCCACCAACTCGCGCCACCGATGAGTAACATCGCTAGGGGAATCCCAAAAATCAGCATCAGATGCAGACTGCTCATGTATTCATCCAATCGATCGAAGGATTGGGCAACTTGAAGATAACCCCAGTCCCGATTGTCGATTGTTTTGAGTGGCAGTGTATGAATATGATAGCGTTCGCCGCGATCGTCAGTAATAGTTTCCCAATCCATAGTTGGGATTTCATCGGTAAACTTGTGCTTTTTCCCCCCTAAAGTCCCAATCGCCCGACCTTTTAAGCTCAATAATCGCAGACAGTATCCTTGTTTTTTTGTCAGTTCGGCAATTTTGGAGTGAGGTTTAACTGGCGAACATTCCTTGCCTACTACACACAGTCCAGGGAGTAAATTCATCGCCACTGGATCGACTATTTCCGGTTGTTGTAAAACGGCTTCCAGGGTATCATGCACGGTTCCTGCTAAAGTGTTTAATTCTCGATCGACAGTGCGGGCAAATGCTCGAATCATCACTAAATGAATCGCAGAGCCAGAGAGCAATGTAATTAAACCAATGACGATCGCATAGGTGACAGTTAGTTGAATTCGGGTACGATTGAATAGTCGATTTTGACGCATTGTACTGAACTTACTGTAGTGAATTTAGCCGATAACCAAATCCGCGTACAGTTTCAATTACTTCCTCACAGCCAAATTCAGCTAACTTCTTCCGCAATAGCCGAATTTGGGCAGCGACGACATTACTCGCTGACTCCGAATCAAGTGCCCAGATTCGATTGCGAATTTGGTCGTGAGTGAGGGTACGATCTGGATGTTGCATCAGATATTCTAACAGTTGAAATTCTTTGGCTGTCAGACTTACAGACTGTTCCTTTCCTATTGAATTGGTAATGACGATTGCATTATTACCATAATCTAGTCGGAGATTGCCCAATTGCAATCGTTCCGGTTGAAATGTAGGGGCGCGACGGTGGAGAGCGCGGAGTCTAGCGAGGAGTTCTTCCATCCCAAATGGTTTGACTAGATAGTCATCCGCTCCAGCATCCAACCCTGTAATTTTATCTTCCATGCGATCTTTGGCGGTTAGCATCAAAATGGGCAGAGTGTATTTTTCAGCTCGTAACCGTTGACAGATTTCGATGCCAGACATTTTAGGCAGCATCCAATCGATAATCGCCAACGAGTATGTCGAACGATTATCAGTTAAATATTCCCAGCCAGTTTTACCATCTTGTGCCCAATCGACAACATATTGGTGATGAGCGAGGCTGGTTTGGATGATGGCACCCAAGTCTGGTTCGTCTTCAATTAGTAAAATTTTCATCTTAATACCCATCATCTCTGAGCTAAATGAAATTAACGTGAAATCTCGACTCCAACCATTTCATCTTAATTTCATCTCATCCCGCTAAGATCGTAGTAATGTCAAAATTACTATTATTTTTGTAAGTAGTCATGAATACTAAAGCTAAATTAATCGCATCGATCGCGATACTGACGGGAACAATTGGTTTTGGTTCCCTAGCGATCGCTAACTTCACGACTTCCAATAGATCGAATTCAACAATTGCCCAAAACTCTGATGGCATGAATCATGGGGGCATGAATCATGATGGCATGAAGAAAGGGGGAATGATGGATCATAATATGGATGTCGGCCCCGCTGATGCGAACTACGATCTGCGCTTTATCGATAGCATGATTCCCCACCATCAAGGGGCATTAGTCATGGCGCAGGAAGTTCTCCAAAAATCCAAACGACCCGAACTAATTAAGCTAGCTAAAGGTATGCTCGCCGAGCAGAAAAAAGAAATCGCCCAGATGCAGCAGTGGCGCAAACAATGGTACCCCAAAGCATCGGCGACACCAATAATGTGGCACGCCGCTATGAATCACGAAATGGCAATGACTGCCGAACACAAGCAGTCAATGATGATGAGTATGTCATTGGGTAAAGCCGATGCTGGATTCGATCGCCGATTTCTCGATGCGATGATTCCCCATCATCAAGGTGCCGTGACAATGGGACAAGATTTATTGAAAAAATCTAAACGTCCACAGATGCAAAAACTCGCTCAAAATATTATTAAGTCTCAACAGGCAGAGATCGCTCAGATGACTCAATGGCAGAAACAATGGTCTGCAAGTAAATAGTTAATGAACATTTATCTAATCTGAAGTATGGGGGTGTAAGCTATTATTTACATCTCCCTTTTTGCTGAAGAGATATTAAGGTATGACGACAATTGTTATCAATGAATTTATTCAATTATTCTTAAAATATTATCTCGAATTCATAATATTTTCATCTGGATTTCATCTTGGATTGTTAATCTGTAAATAGAGAGGTTATTCGATCCAAAGTAAAAGGTGTATTTTTTATGAAACGCTTATCCCTGACTGGCTTATCAATCATCGCGATCGTACTATCTGTAAGTACGTCTGCCCAAGCACGAGGTCATCAAGAAGTGCGAATACAGCCGATGATAAAAATAAGTAAGAATATTCCCACCAGCAAATATATTACCCCATTTGAATTAGTTGGTAGTGCTTATCAAGGTCAATATCGGGATCATTCTATCCCTGGATTTAGAGCATTAATTTATGGTACGCGAATAGGAAGAATTACTGCTAAAGATTTAGTGAAAGCCGCCATTGAGTCCAAAGAATTATTGCCAGAAATGATTGACGATCGCAGTTATCTTAGTAATGTCGAGTCTCAGTTGAGATCGCTCGGACGTTAAGTTAGATCGCTCTCGATCGCAAATTCATAATGGCTCAATTTCATCTGGATTTCATCTAAGCCTGTCAAACTAGTGAAAGTTGGCACTTTATTACCCGATCGTTATGGTCATAAATAAAAAATCTCACACAGCACCAAATCCTGTAACGAAACATTTTCAGCACTTGAGCTGGCTCTTACTGCCCCTCTCAATCTTGACAATATCTACATCAGCATTCGCTCATGCTGGGCATGGCGATGAATTTGGCTCACAAGAGGGGACGAAAAGTACCAAAGTGCAGGTCGATGGTGCTACAGCTCAACAGATTGGGGTACAAACAGTCGCTGCCAAAAAACAAAGCTTGAATGTCGAAATTTCGGCGACTGGGCAAATCGAGTTATTACCTAGCAAAAAAGTAGAAGTCACCGCACCGATTAAGGGCAAACTCGTACAACTACTCGTACAACCTGGAGCGAGAGTTAAAGCAGGACAAATACTGGCGCGGATGTCTAGCCCCGAACTCAACGAACTACGGACGAGTTCCCTCGAAAAACGATCGACAGCCCTCGCCAGTCTCCAACAAGCCCAAACAGATCGCAACCTCGCTCAACAGAGCTACCAAAAAATCGTCGAAATCGCCACTGCTGAAACTAATCAGGCGCGGAGCCAATTAACCGCCGCTCAATCTAGATTAGCGCGAGAACAACAACTAGTAAAAAGTGGTTCAGTAGTTCGATCGGCGAAAACTAGCTATCAGCGTCAACAACAAATCGCCACCGCCGAAATTACTTCCGCTCGAACCGAACTAGAGTTAGCCCAAGAACGCTATCAACAGGATGTAGAACTAGTCAAGAGTGGCGCACTAGCACGTCGTCAGATGTTGGAATCTCAGGCTAAACTAGCCGAAGCGCGAACTGCATTAGTCAAAGCGCAAAGTCAGCCAGGAGTAGCCCAAGCCGAAACCGAACTACGCAAAGCTGAAACCGAATTACCCCTACGAGAATTGCGGGATGCTGAGAAGCAGGTAGCCGAAGCCCAGGGACAACTTGCAAAAGCGACGAACCAAAGATCGGTAGTCGAAGCCCAAGCTCAACTTCAAAGAGCGAACTCAGCCGTAACTGCGGCGCAAACTCAGCTTAGACTCAGCGATGCTAGTTATCAAGGGCTGCTGGCACAACTGGGAAATCGAGCGAATGCTCAGGGTATAGTGACTATTACCGCCCCGATCGATGGTACGATTGCCGATCGAGAAATTACGATCGGGCAGTCTGTCGCCGATCCTGGAGCTAAATTAATGACGATTACCGACGATCGACAAGTGTTGGCAACAGCGAATATCTACGAACGCGACTTAGGACGACTCAAAATTGGGCAGCAGGTTAGTGTAAAAGTGCCTGGAATGGCGGATAAAGTATTTTCAGGTCAAATCTCGCGAATTGGAACAGCAGTAGACTCCCAAAGCCGTGTAGTCCCCGTTCAAGCAACCTTAGACAATAGCCAGGGGCTACTCAAAGCCGGAACGTTCGCCGAAATCAAGCTGGCGACAGGTCAAATTACTAGCCCAGTAGTCGCAATTCCGGCTAGTGCGGTAGTAGAAGCAGACCAAGAGAAATTAGTATATATCAAAAGTGGCGACAGCTATCAGCCCACCACCGTCACCCTCGGACAAACCGTTGGCAATTTAGTCGAAGTCAAAACAGGACTATTTACTGGGGACTTAGTAGTCAGTCAACGTGCCTCCCAGCTCTACGCTCAATCTTTGAAAAAGCAGCCCGCTAGCGAACATGGGGATGTGAAGCCTACGGTTAGTAAATCGGCTGAGAGCCAACTGTCGCCTTATCTAATTTGGGGACTGGTACCTGCCGTTGGTATTGTTGGCGGCGGTGCTTTTTTACTGGGACGCAAGAGCAATCGA
>NZ_JBGSPA010000214.1:0-2798 GCF_041738855.1 Chamaesiphon sp.
ACCAATTACCTTAATTAATGGGTTGTATGACGATACTCCTGTGGTGTATACCGAGCTGGCAAACTGTCCCGACTGGCTGTTATTGGTGGTAATTATTAATGGCGAACAGTTTCGATTAGATCGTGGTGAAATTATCGCCTACGAGCGGCGGCTGGACTTGCGACAGGGGGTTTTGAGTCGATCGATCCGCTGGCGGAGTCCACAGGGAAATACCGTGGATTTAAAGTTTGAACGATTTGCAAGTCTGGCAGACGAGCAGGTATTAGCACTGCGCTGTGAGATTACGCCGATCGATTTTGATGGCACCATCGAGGTGCAGTCGAGCATCAATGGTTATCCCGAAAATCAAGGCTTCGACCACTGGGAGCATCTCAACCGAGGCAAGACAGAGCAAGGAGTCTGGCTCCACGTTCGCACCCGCAGTACTCAGATCGAACTCGGCATGGCTGCGAAAATGACCGCACTTGGTGCTGAGGCTAAATCTCAGGTTATCAATACACCCGACTGTCCCACCTTGACAACTACTTTTGTCGCCACAGCGGGGAATAAGATCGGTGTGGAGAAGGTGGTAACGGTATTTACCTCTGGCGAAACCAACTCACCAGTTCAGGCGGCTCAAGCCAAATTAGCCGAACTGACAGCCTATCCAATCCTCCTTGCCGCCCATCAGCAAGCTTGGGAAGCAGTTTGGGAGTACAGCGATGTGGAGATTGAGGGCGATCTTACTGCTCAATTAGCAGTTCGCTACAACTTATTTCAACTCTTCATTGGTGGCTGTACTCCGCAGGGATCGATCGATACTGACCCCGACAGCGTTCCCGCCAAAACCTTGTCGGGATTTGGCTATCGGGGGCATATCTTTTGGGATACCGAAATTTTTATCCTGCCCTTTTTCACCTTCACGCAACCTGCGATCGCCTGTAGCCTCCTCAACTATCGCTATGACACCCTAGCTGGAGCGAGACGCAAAGCCGCCCACGCTGGTTGTAAAGGGGCGATGTTTGCCTGGGAAAGTGCAGCAACAGGCGATGAAATGACCCCCAAATGGTCGCTGTCGAGCGATCCTTATGTGGAACCTGTCCGCATTTGGAATGGGGAGCGCGAGATTCATATTAGTGCGGACATTGCCTATGGTGTCTGGCAATACTGGCAAGCAACGGGTGACGATATCTGGATGCGCGATCGCGGAGCCGAAATTATCCTCGATACTGCTCTATTCTGGCTGAGTCGGGTGGAGTGGCATGAGAAGCAGCAACGCTATGAACTGTGTGGGGTGATTGGTACCGATGAATATCACGAGGATGTGCGAAACAATGCCTACACCAATCGGCTGGTGCAATGGCATCTAGAAAAAGCTGTGGAAGTCTATGAATGGCTACAGCAAACGTTTCCAGCGCGGGCACCTGAACTGAGCCAACAGCTCCAACTCACGCCAGTGCAGATCCTCGCTTTTCACTCGACGATCGCGCAGATGTACATTCCTTACAATCCCGAAACACTTCTGATTGAACAGTTCGAGGGCTTTTTCGCGCTCCAGGACATCGAATTGAGTGACTACGAACCACGCACTAAGTCGATCCAATCTGTCCTCGGCATGGCATTAACAAATCAGAGCCAAGTCATCAAGCAACCCGATGTGCTGATGCTGCTCTATCTCCTATTCAATACGCCAGAATTTGCCAATCGTCAGGACATCCTGCATGAAAACTGGAACTACTACACCCCCCGCACCGATATCACCCAAGGCTCATCCCTCGGCGCATCTGTTCAAGCACTTCTCGCCGCCAGTCTGGATAAATCGGTAGATGCCTACGAACACTTCATGCGGGCAGCTCTCATCGATCTCAAAAACACTTTTGGTAACAGTGAAGATGGGATTCATGCAGCTTCCGCAGGTGGTGTTTGGCAAGCATTAGTGTTCGGCTTCGGTGGCATCAAACTGACGGAAAACGGCCCCGTGGCGACTCCCCATCTGCCACCGAATTGGACGCAGCTCAAATTCAAACTAAACTGGCGCGGCACTTGGCACCATTTCAACCTCTCGCCCTCAGTTGTTTCAACTACAGATATTCAGGGCTATATCTTCGATGTCGATGGCGTGTTGACAGATACTGCCGAATACCACTACCTGGCTTGGCAACGACTGGCTGATGAGGAAAAACTACCCTTCGATAGACAGGCAAATGAAGCTCTCCGTGGTGTGTCTCGTCGTGAATCGCTGATGCATATTGTCGGCGACAAACAGTATTCGGAAACTGCACTTCAGGAGATGATGGAGCGCAAAAATCGTTATTACTTGGAATCGATGGCCACAATTACCCCCCAAGATCTGTTTCCAGGAGCAGTCGAGTTATTAACAGAACTCCGACAAGCGGGCATCAAAATTGCGATCGGTTCTGCCAGCAAAAATGCCCGGACTGTAATTGAGAAATTAGGGATCGGGAATCTAGTGGATGCGATCGCGGATGGTGATAGTGTCGAGGCTCCTAAGCCAGCCCCAGACTTATTTCTCCACGCTGCTCAACAGATCGGACTCGCGCCCGCTCGATGTGTGGTCGTAGAAGATGCCACCGTGGGCGTTCAAGCGGCGATCGCGGCAGGAATGCGATCGATCGGTATCGGCCCAATTACTCGCGTTGGAGCCGCTGACATCGTGCTACCAAACTTAGTTGGCGTTAACCTCGTCGATCTCCAAACTCAACTAAAACTAGCTCCAGCAAAAACCATCCAACCGACAGTCTAATTACTAGGTAGGGTTAATTCATGAATTACTCCTAGATGCGATGACTGGGATGGGG
>NZ_JBGSPA010000217.1:0-6175 GCF_041738855.1 Chamaesiphon sp.
AACAGTTGACAGTTGCGGATGCTGTTCAGGCGGAGGATACCTGGCGCATGTGTTGCACCAGCGGCTCGCGATACGTAGGCTCTGCCGAGGGTTTGCGGATGCTGTTCAGGCGGAGGAACCCTGGTGCATGTGTTGCACCAAGCAGCGAGACAAGACAAGCAGACAGTTGACAGTTGACAGCGAAGTTTGTAGGGTAGGGATTTAAGCCCCTGCGCGTCGTTAAATAGTTGACAGTTGACAGCGATTCGCTAAACCCTCGTCTCTGCTGAGGGTTTAGCGAATCAAGAGAGCGAAGTTGTTAGCACAGAAATTTAAACGGGATGTCCTAACAGTTATCTGCCTTACGACAAGGGCGTCAAACCCTGGCGATCGGATGACAACCTATACTAATATATCCATAGTCTCGATCGCCCGCCATCTCAGCACCGCCTCATCGCTGGCAACCCGATCGGATATTGGATGACAACCTCCACTTACTCCCTTGCTACCCAAAAAATAGTCTATCTACCATCCACCATCCACCATTCACCATCCACCCTAGATATCTAATTTGAAACTAGGACGAAAGTATTGTACCGACATGAAATATTTACTAGCAGGCGATCTCGGTGGTACCAAAACGTTGTTAAGACTGGTTGAAGTCGGATCGCTCACCATAGTCGCCTTTGAGCGATCGCATCAGAGTCGTGACTATCCCGGTCTAGTGGCGATCGTCCAATCGTTTTTAGCCGCAGCTCAGGTGCCGCTCGGACTGGAGATCGAGATCGTCAGTGCCTGTTTTGGCATCGCTGGCGCAGTCATCGACGGCGCATCCTATCTCCCCAATCTTGATTGGCACATCGACGCTACCAAGATCGCGTCAATATTAGAAATTCCGCAGGTCAAATTAATTAACGATTTCGTCGCCATCGGGTACGGCATCGGACAACTCCGTCCAGAAGACCTCCACACCATCCAAACCGGACAACCCCATCAAAACGCACCAAAAGCAGTAATCGGTGCGGGTACGGGGCTAGGACAAGGCTTCTTGATTCACAATGGGACTGACTATCAGGTTGTTGCTGCTGAAGGTGGACATACAGATTTTGCGGCGCGATCGATCGCCGAATTTGAATTATGGCAATATATCTGCACACACAAACAGATCGCCCGCGTCTCCACCGAGCGCGTTGTCTCTGGGCCAGGAATCGTCAGCATCTACCAATATCTGCGCGACAAGAGCCACTTTTCCGAAACGCCGGAAGTTGCTAATGTAGTTAAGCTCTGGGAATCCCCATCTGAAAATGCCGTCGATCCTACCGCCTTGATTTCTGCCCTCGCGATCGCCAAAACCGATCCGCTCTGTCAAGCTACCATGCAGATGTTTGTCTCGGCTTATGGTGCCGAAGCTGGCAACCTCGCCCTCAAAATCCTCCCCTATGGCGGAATCTACCTCGCAGGTGGGATTGCTGCCAAAAACTTAGCTCTATTTACAGACGGAACTTTTACGACGGCTTTCAATCATAAAGGGAGAGTCAGCCATTTATTGGGCAACATCCCCGTCCATGTCATTCTCACTCCCCAAGTGGGTCTACTAGGTGCCGTCGCCCAAGCCGCACAGCTCCACAGCATGCGTTAAGCTAGGAAATGGCGATCGTCCGTGAGTGTAGCCGATGCGACAATCTTCCCGCCGATCTTCTGTCAGAATTTAATTAAGAACTAGAACATCAGTTCCCTAGATCTCGCTTGACAACCTCTTTAAACCAACACTCTGAGTAGCCAAACCTCTCCAGCCACCAGCCTAATCCATCAGCTAAATAGAGAAAAAATGTCCAAAGTATTAAAATTGTCAATGAGAGAAACATTAAAAAAATATAAAGGTTATACTAACTAGCAGTGGTGCTAATACAAGGAGGTCTATGTTTCTTAGACTAGCAAATCAACATCAAGAATTTGTCAAAGATTTAGTTATGAGCCTTCAGGCTTTAGCTACTGTTTTAGAACGACGCGGCTTTGAGGCTGCTTGCTATACATGTGGAGAGCGCATGAATAGTGCCAACTTTATGGTGAGCTTAGCCCCCAATCATCTGATCAGATTCTTGGTATCTGACTATGGAATTACCTGGACTGAGCTGCGCGACGATCGCGAGTTGATGAAGCTCGAAGGCGCAGAAGCGATCGCCCAATTGCAAGAACTTGCCGATCTGCTCCAAGTCAAGCTCCAATCTGATACCCACGCGCTCATCGGTTGAGGTGTCACTCAACCGAGCTAGCTGGAAGTATCGATTCAAGATCCGATCGAGCAAGGACATCTCGATCGCTAGGGTAGTGCTAGGATCGAACTCGCGACCGCCGAATTGATGACGGGGTGTTGACCATAAAAAGGTACTGCCAGCGACCAGTGAGGACGTTGTCCGCGATCGTACTCCAGCCGTGCCAAAGCTAACACGCCAGCGACAGTATGGGCAAGATTTGCCGATTGTGGGACAGTGTGATGATATGACGGTTGGAGCTGGGCTAATTGGGCATCCCAATCGGCAGCGGAGAATACCAGATCAGCCAAAATCGTCGTAAATTCCTGACGGTCTAGACTCACTTGATAAACTGCGCCAAAAATTTCGCCGCGTTGAGCAGGCATCGAAATCGCGATTGCTCCAGCCTGTGGTAGTTGCCAAGCGATCGCCGCTAAACTAGAAATAGCAAATACAGGTAAGTCTAACTGTTGCGCCAGAGTGCGGGCGGTAACTATCCCCAACCGCGCACCTGTGAATCCCCCTGGGCCATGAGCCACAGCCAGCCAGCCCAGATCTTGCCAAGTTTGAGGACTGAGAAAATCGCGCAGATAGGGATGGAGATAATTGGAAGTCTCTCGTCCCAAATCCCATGTCTGACAACGGACATCCTCAGTAGTCGTACCAATTGCTAAACCTAATGCAGGGCTGCTGGTGTGCAGTGCCAAACCGTATTTCATGTAGAGGGTAGAGGGTAGCGATTCGTGCTCGTCGGGTTCCCCGACGGTTTAGCGAATCAAGACAGGGAGTAGGGGGTAGGCTTTAGGCTTTAGGTTACAGGATGTGTTAGGCTTCAGAATCTGTAGGGTGGGCACTGCCCACCATCGATATTTGAGGTGATTCAATCCGGGCGATCGCCACTGATGATTTACAGCAGATCCGATCTCGAACACAGCAAACAGATAGCACCATAACCTAGGTGGTGGGCAGTGCCCACCCTACATGTTTAGAAATCTAGTCAGTTTAGATATCGAAAATATCGCCAGCCCAGAGCTAATTACCTCCGGTACGCTACGCGATCGAATTCGACGCACGATCGCCCAGAAAGAATTAGGATAGCATAAACACATTTGCAAAAGATCGGAACTGATAACTATGACGTCTGCCGATGCTGAATCCAATCTTACCAGTAATCCTCAACCTCAGACACTGCGATCGCGATATCTACAGACGATCGCTGACATCAGCATGCGGATTCTGACGGGTAAGCAGGTAATTTCCAAAGAGTATATTTATCAGATCCTCGTCGAGCAGATCGAACTCGGCACCAGCGAAATCTTTGAAGGTTGTCTGAGCGAGACGGTAGCAGGAGTCGAGCGAGAAATTGCCAGCCAACCCGATGAAGTAAAACAAGCTAAACTCAAACACAAACTCAATGCCCTCAAATGGATTGAGACGGCTCTAGGGAATTTGCAAGACGAACGCCAAGCCGTAGCTGTCGTCACTGCGACGATCGATCGAGTCGTCACCGCCGAGCCGAATGAACGCCTGAATATCCTCCTCCAAGCCCTCGATCCCAACCAGGAGCGCAAACTAGATCGCGCTCAAATTCAACTGACGATTAAGTCGCTCCAATCGGTGGCAAATGTGCGACTCGAACCCGCAGATTTCGAGCAGTTACGTCAATTATCGCTCGGACTCGATCGCGGACTCCAGACTCTGCCAGCTCTAGAACCCCACCTCGTGAGTTGGATCTACGAAAGCGGTCAACAAATCGGATTTGGGGGAGCGACGGAGAATGGCCCCTGGTCGCTGTGGGCGCAGCAAGTCACCAAACCACTTACAAAGTCATTATTTCAAGCGATCGGTCGTCAGCAGTCGATTTCCGACATTACAGCAGCACAAGGGAGTGGTGATGAGGGGGATTGGACAGAGTTGGCGATCGTCTTGCAGAGTATTCAGACGGCTCTGGTAACCTGGTTCGATGGGCAGATGTACGATCGCGTTTGGGGACAACGGATGGCATTTAGTACGCTGATTACGTTTGCGGCAATTTGGAGTGAGTTGGCAAATGGGATCGCCAGAGCGACTAGTATTAATAGTAGTCATCGGGACTCGATCGCCAAAGCTTGTTTTCAGGTGACATTACAAATTCTGCGTACCACCGCACAGCGTCCCAATTTCCCGCTCTATGGGGGGATTTTTGCCGCATTCTCTGGTGAAACACTCCGCGATACCCTCTCTTATTTCGATCTCCCGCTCAAGCAAGTAGCAGGAACCCAAGAAAAAGGGCGACTGTTAACTATTTTGGGCTACTCACAGCAGACATTGGGACAGAGCGAACGCGCCATCGCCCTGCACCAGGAAGCTCTCGACATTGCCAATCGTGCCGGAGATCGCCCGTGTGAGATTGCCAATCTCAACCACCTGAGCCGAATTGCGATCGGTCAAAAAGATTATCCCCAGGCGATTGGCTACAGTCAACGCGCCCTAATTTTGGCTAGACAGACAGGTGATAAATTGGGTGAAGCCAATGCCCTGACCAACCTAGGATACTCCGAAGTGTTGTCCGCACATGCTCTCGATCTGATGGATGAGGATGTCTACGAACAGAATATCAGCTATCTCGATCGCGGTCTCAAACTTGCCGAAACCTTAGAAGACAAACAAAGTTTAGCCCTGTGCTATCACAGCCTCGGACTCGCCTATCTCACCATCCAGCAATTTGAGAAAGCGATCGAGTATCTCCAATTGGGTACCAAAGCCGCCCAAGCCGTCGGCGATTTGTACCTCCAAGGACTGAATCTTACCTACCTCGCGGAGGCTCACCACAGCCTAGCAAAAAATAAAACCGCGATCTTTTATAGCTGTCTGGCGATGTATCAGCTACATCAAATCGGTGCCAAGGAATGGCGACAGAGCGCGAGTTTAGCCACCGTATTGCAAGGACAACTCGGACGTGAAGAATTTGAAAAGATCTTAGTCCAGTATCGTCCTAATTTGCTACCAGCGATCGGGGTTGATGGCTATGATTATCTGCCACAATTACTCGCGAAGTATCTGATTGGTGGCGGTTGATTTAGGTTGATGTGCCATCACTGCCGCTCTTTAATTGACGAATTACTATTGTTAACGTCAGTTCTGGTTAAGGATATTGGCTCCGTTCCAGCACCGCCAACGATTGAAATTGTGGCTCATGATGCAAAGTCCGCCTGTCTTGACGCGCTAAACCCTCGGGGAACCCGAGGAGCGCGCGTCGCTACGCGGACTAATATTTCAGTCCGCGTAGGCGAACTTTGCATCACAAGCAGCGGTTAAAACCGCTGAGATTGTCGGTAGCAATCTGTTTATTTGAAATTTGACACTCCCCATGCTTACACTCTCTCGCCGCAAGCGGCTTAATTCGTTAAAGCAGGGGATTCTTCTCTCAACGACGCACCTTGCCCACGCAGGTTTGCACCAGCGAGAGTAGAGGGTATGTCTCCAGAAGCGTTTACCGCATCGAGTACGGAGGTTCCAACATGCCCTGTTGTACCTATTGCTTTGGTCAATATGTTGAGCGCGGCATTGTGGTCGCGTCCCAGATTACAGCCGCACTGACAAGAATGAGTGCGAGTAGACAACGACTTTTTGACCACAGTGCCACAGCTAGAGCATTCTTGGCTGGTGTAAGCGGGATTCACTGCAACAGTAACCCGACCAAAAATCCGCCCAAATGTTTCTAACCAAACTCTAAATTGATACCATCCCGCATCAGAAATTGATTTAGCTAAACAATGGTTTTTTACCATGTTTCTCACTCTTAAATCTTCATAGGCCACTAGAATTAAAGTCAGTGAAGGAGTCACCTCCTCCACTGCTCTCCAAAACGGAACGTGATAGTTTCCCATCATTCCGCTCCTCAGTAATACGGTCGTTGTCATCAATACGTCGTTACCAACATATCGTCAATCCAGACCCAATGA
>NZ_JBGSPA010000218.1:0-30508 GCF_041738855.1 Chamaesiphon sp.
CAGTTGCGGATGCTGTTCAGGCGGAGGATACCTGGCGCAGGTGTTGCACCAGCGGCTCGCGATACGTAGGCTCTGCCGAGGGTTTGCGGATGCTGTTCAGGCGGAGGAACCCTGGTGCATGTGTTGCACCAAGCAGCGAGACAAGACAAGCAGACAGTTGACAGTTGACAGCCAAGTGATTGGGGCGGAGATTTAAACTCCGTCCTAATCACAATCCGCCTAAAGGCGGGTAGTTCTAAACCCGCTCTGTTTGGTAATATTCGATCGGCAAGAGTCACTGAATATTTATACGATTGAAATCGCCTAAAACCTAGACGATGGGCACTGCCCACCCTACCATCCACCATCCACTATCCCTAAATGATCTCAACTGCTGACTTTCTCAAATACTGCCAATGGTCGGGAATTGCGACGCTGATTTTTGCTGTAGCGACGCTAGTTGCTTTAGTTGCCAAATGGGGATTTAAATTTCGATTGGTAGGCGCGACCGGATTTATGGGCGTGTTGACTGCGGGCTTATTTGGATTGAGCCTAGTCCCGATCGTCCATACCAACGTCGCTGGTGCGCTGCATTACTCCTTGATTTATGATAACGGTAGCGATCGCGCCACCATTGTCGTTGCGACACCGATTACCGAAACTGGGCTGGATGCGACTCTCCGTCAAGCCGCAGCCGACTTATATTCCTACGGTCGCTCTGGCTCGGCGGACAGACAGCTCAAAGTTCGCGCTCGAACAGTGATTCACCCTAGCCCTGGCGTCTCCGAACCGTTGGTATTGGGTGAGGTTACTCGTTCGCTCAGTGGTGGCGAAGATAGCGAGTTACAGATCGCGATCGAGCGCGACAATCTCGCCAAAGTCATGCGCTCCCAAGTCTAATCGCGACGGGGTTCGCACCAGGTAATTTATCGGGATTAGTTAGTGATGCTGCCTCAATGGGCACAATATGAGAAGTAATGAGGAGAGATATCGATCGAACCATCGGGTGATGGCAAATTTGCCCAATTCTACGAGGCTTGGCAAAGTTAATGTTTGGCTCCACCCATCAATACATCCCAATCTCGATCGACCTCAGAATTGGAAGATACTTTTCGATCGCATCGTTCGACTAAACCTTAGATAAAAGCTGGCTAACTTCATGAGGATTAATGACCCAAATCTACTGCAACAAGTCGTTAAATACTTAGATAGGCATCAAGATGCAATCCGCATCAAAAAAATGCTGTATTGCTTATGTACCAGTAGATGGGAAAAAGATGCTGACTATCTAGATTCGATTAATTTTCAGTATTTGATCGAACAAATAGTTAGAGAAAACAATACATTAGAACGATTTAGAGTATTACTGCAAAATTTAATTAAAACAGTCAACAAACCTAAACAATACATCGAAATCGCTAAAGTAATCTATCTAGCGATCGGGCAATTGTACCCTGAATTTCGCCAAGAACATGTTGGTCGAGCGACACCCGCTCGATCTCCAGCGACACCCGTCCCAGCTCCCCAGCCCGAACCTACCAACTCAGCGACCCAGGGTGTCGCTTCGGCGTTCCAACGCGCCTACGCGCCAGAACCGACCCAATTACCAAGTCAAGGTGTCCCCTCTGCGCTAGAACGTGCTTATGCACCTGCACCGACCCAAGCCTTCACCAACCAGGTAGTCCCATCGGCACTAGCACGCGCCTACGCACCAGTTGCGACGCAACAATTCGAGCATCCAGGAACAGCTAGCGATGATGTCGATGAATCTGCCTATGAAACCTACTACGATTCAGAGTTCTCCGCAGCAGATCGATTTGAAAGTGCAGCATCAGCACCTCAAGAGTGGACAGTACCTGAATACGATCCCTTTGGCTTGCGGCAGAATATCATGAGCTACACCAATCCGTTGCGTGCCAAAATAATTTTGCTAGTCATGCTGCGACCTGACTTTAATTTTAGTAGCAACTCGGCGGCGACGATGCGAGATTATCAGCTTGACGATCTGTTATTGGAGGTATTGAAAACGTACCACAGCATCCCACAGCTTGAAGAAAGTATGACTTATGCGGTCGAGCAACTAGTCGAGCTAGAAGAGTACGGGAAGGCTGCCAATGGGTTGCTCCAATCTTTGGCACCGCTTTACATCAAGAAACAGGGCTAGGGGTTGAGGGATGTTGGTACACTGGAGGATGCGCCCAGTCCCGCTAGGACTTCCAGTGCTAGCGGGACTGGGGAAAGCAGAAAGGAACCAAACGAGCCGTCGATCCCTAATACCTAACACCTAATCCCCAATACCTAATACCTAATACCTAACACCTAACCCCTAATTTTATGGTAAGAACTGCATCGACGATGCTATCCTTGGGCGTGAGTGCGCCTGATTTTCACCTCACTGATGTGGTGACTGATACCCCGATTACGCTCGCGACTTTTACGGACAAATCGGCATTATTGGTGATGTTCATTTCCGTTCATTGTCCCTTTGTCAAGCACGTCCAGACTCAATTGGCACAGATCGGGACAGACTATGCAGCCAAAGGATTGGGGATTGTCGCAATCAGTTCCAATGATATCGAGAAATATCCAGATGATGCTCCCGCACATTTACAAGCTCTAGCACATACGGAAGGGTTTAATTTCCCTGTCTGTTGCGACCTCACCCAAGCGGTGGCAAAGGTGTACATGGCGGCTTGTACACCTGATTTCTTTTTATTCGATCGCGATCGGCACTTGGCTTATCGCGGACAATTGGATGATAGTCGCCCTTCCAATGGTCAGCCAGTCACTGGTCGAGATTTGCGTCAGGCGATAGACTCTCTCCTCGCAGGTCGGGCTGTAGATCCCGCGCAACGTCCGAGTATCGGCTGCAATATCAAGTGGATTGCGGGTAATGAGCCTGAGTACTTCACAGGTATTAGAGCTGAAGACTAAGCTGTGCAGAGGTCCCGATCTCGATGCGCTTCGCAACCCACAAGCTACCTTTTCTCAATAAGGATAGAGGATTGAATTACGTTCTATCCTCTATTTTTATGGCATTACAATTTCTTAGCTGTAGATCGGTCGCCACAGCGGTATCAGGGCGGATACCTGACTGTTTGCACGCTTGTTACATAACTTAATTATCTTAACGATCGCTAGCTGTGCTAATATCTTCTATATCTTATTGAGATATATAGTCAATAAATCGATGTAAATCGCTAGGTGCAATTGTACTTGGTGGTGTCGATGACAAGTTATTTTGTCGTTAGCACATCGTAAATAGATCGTCAAGATCTTGTAAAGTGAAGCTGATGCAATTGTTGTAGCTGATGAGTGGGGGTACCGAATGTCTAAAATTCTGTGGGTTAGTGCTAGTCCTAGTTTCAAGTACTTTCATCGCCGTCTGCTGAAACAGCTATCAAAGGTCGTCGAAATTGAGTTATGGGAATATCATCAAACCTTGGATGAGGGTAGTTCGATCGACAGTGCGATCGATCTATTACATGAATACATCACTGGTTTGGCATGTCCCGTACATCTGATCGGACATGGCATTGGGGGTGCGATTGCTTTGGGCTATGCACGCATTTATCCAGAGCGAGTCGCCTCGTCGATCTTGCTAAGTGTTGCCGTGCAGCCAGCGACCGATTGGCATTCATATTATTACACTCAGCTTCGAGCGTCATCAGAGTGTCGAGAGCGGGTTGTGCAATCGATCGCTGTCAATTTATTTCCGCATATCTACCCCAAGTATGTTGGCGATCTCGTCGCGAGGTTTAGTAGAGATTTAGTGGAGGCTCCATCAAACCACTCACTATTTCGATTGGAGATCCAATGTGAAGGTGGGGTAGAAATGCCGATGATGATTTGTAGTAGTCAAGACGATCCAGTGATTACATCAACCGATTTATCCGGTTGGAATAATTATCTCAAATCCACAGATGTCAGTTGGTGCAGCGTAACGGGTGGTCACTTTTTTCATCACTTCCATCCCCAACTAGTCAGTCATCAAATTCACAACTTTTGGCAACGCTTGGAGTCAAAACCAGCACTTTATCAACTCGATCGAGTGGATCGGAATTAGCAAATAGATAGTCAGAGCGGGATATGGGCGATCGATCCTCAGATGAGGATTAAATAACCTGCGTAGGTTGGGTTGAGAGTAGCGAAACCCAACATCCCTAGAGCGTTGGGTTTCGCGGGCTTCTACCCAACCTACAAAATATGTATTTTATTTAATCCTCATTTCTTAGTAGCGCGGTTGGCAATCTACAAAACTCAAAGCCTCTCGATCCAGAAAACCCGCAATTGCCATTTCTAAAACCGCTTCGACTGGATAATCGATTTCCTTAGCTCGTCGTTCCAATGCCGAGCGAACGTGAGTTGGGAATGCCGCCAACATCATCCGTGCTGCTACGGGATTCAAATGTTCGATGTTCTCTGGTTCAGAATTAGACGATTTTACACTAACGGAAGTCATTGTTCATCCCTCATTGGTATCCGAATGTTAAATGGGGGTTTACTCCAAACCAGAATAATTCCCTCTAAATCTGATGATAACGTTCGCCACTGCCGATAGTCGATTTCATAAATAGAGATCGCTACGTCGCGATGGTCATAATCTGCTAGCCAAGACCAAGTAATGGCTTTATGTCCGCCGCGAAAACGTTCTTTGATTTCCTGTGCCTTCCCAACATACAACAATCCTGCGGATCGATGGCGAATCGCATAGATACCTGGTTTAGAAGTTAATCCGGCAAAGTCTCGACTAATTGGAACGCAGTCAGAAAACGGTACTTGCACCAAGAAGTTTAAAATTTTACGAGCTTGGCTCTCAATCTCTGTCATCGTAGAACATCTCAATGTTACTCAATAAAAGATTTACTAGCATGTTGCTGAAAACCCTGTAGACTTCCAGAATCTTTCCAATTTGTTTTAAACCAAGCCATATTTTCAAAATTATAGACAGAGCCACTTGGAGGGAGATGATTAGTACTAAAAATTTCTTCAATATTTTTAAGATTATTCCAATCAAAGCTTTCATTGGGCATCCAAACAGCTTTGACTAAGCGGTATATACCCCACTCATTTTGATTGTTATCATAAACTACGTCATCTAATACCTCAACTATATGAGTGACTTTAGCAAGCTGAACCAATGCTATTAGATCGCCCTTCTGCGGTTGCTGAGCATTTTTTTGGTCGTTTTTTCTTTTCCAGTTCAAGCAAAAAACTCTAGCCTCTGGAATTTGCATGTCATTGTGTCTGTAAGCCCAGCATCCATCTTTTCGTCTTATATTCTTGAGCCACTTTAATTGTGATAAGTCCATCAGAAGTGATGTGAAGTATTGTGGATCGGTTAAAGCTAGGTTAGCGTGTTGGTAAGTTAGTAACTTATCGACTAGTGGCTTCAACTTAACCCAGAATGTTGGTGGCTCGTCGAAAAGACCCATTCGTTGCCAAATACAGCTACCGTTATAACACCAAGCTCCGAAAGCTCGAAAGTCACCTTCGTCTTGAAATTCTATTTCGTCTGTGTAACTCATCTTTAGACTTCTATCTTTCGATTTCTTATCTATATTCACATCGTAGCTCAAACTATATGCGAACTTCAATAGTATGGACAATAATTTAAATATAGTTTTGAAGTATTATGATGATAGTTTTTATAGTCAACCTAACCTTTGATGAGGATTTCAATTTTAATATCTGACTCAGATACCCCGTAATGTTGAGCTAATCCGGCTTTTGCTTGGGCAATGGTTAGATCCAACACGTTTGGTAGAGATTGTGCTGGAGTTGCTACTTTCTGCCACTTCAAAGCAGAAAGATCGATACCCATGTCTGTTAAATTTGTGTAGTGAACTGGGTTCTGATAGCCGCCCCATCGATCGGAAACGTTAATAGATGCTGCTTCTGAAACCCTTATAAAATAACGATTTTTCCCTTTATCATCGATCTTACTCAACTCAACCCCACTAATTTTTCCAACCAAGAAGTTACAGCCTCGATTGTTCCCCACAGAGCTACAGCAAACTAAATATTGGCAATTCTTGGCTCTATTCACATTGAGATACCAATCAAAATCGCCTCCCTGTCTAACAATCTCCTCAAAGCTGTTTGAAGTATAAGTTTGAATTGCTGAGTTTTCGATCGCTTCCATAACTTGTTACCTATTGATACTCGCATCATACCTTAAAGTAAGTATAAACGTTGATAGTTTTGTCATAATTTCAAGACGATCGCTTTCATCGCCCATAATCCCTGCGCTGAGTATGTCTCAGTGGAAATTTCTTTATTTTCAAGACAGCAACTAAAATCACGCGGAGAAGACCTCCGCGTGATTTTAAACACTTTGAATGTAGGTAGCAACTTGGGTGCAGCTCAATGATGGTCGCTGCTCAGAGGGATCGTCCTCATCACCAGCACAGTTGCGAACCAAAATTAGGCGAGTAAATTAATCGATCGCAATTGTCGTGGGTGTCGTTGGTGCGGCTCCCGAATTATTGATATTTGGCAAATGCGGTCTGCGGAAGTCAGCATATAGCTTATCGCGCCAAGTGAAAAACAGATCGTAGTCAGGATTGTCAGCAAAACCAGGAATACCTTTACCCTTGAGATTGAAGGGGATATCGAGATAAGGTCCCTCGGGAATTTTGAGCAACAGACTCAAACCTGCTACCGTCAAGTCTGCCAAAGTAGGGGTATCACCCGTCAGATAAGCACCAGCATGTTGAGACAGGAGCATACAGATCGATTCGAGACTGCGGTGCATCTCCACTTTAGCGGCGGCGATCCCATCTGGTGTCAAGCCCAATCCCAAGCCCAATATATCGATCGCTTCTCTGGGGATCGAGCCGACCAAATTTTTGAGGACATCTGGAGTGCCAGTGGGTAAAATAGAAGTACGGAGGCTACTACTTTTGAGACTTTCTAATAAAATTGTCCGCCCAGCACCACCGATCGAGTTATCAGCCCATTGTTCCAAAAGCAAGCACGTTGCTTTCTGTTGAGGATCGGTGGGAATAATCGGTCGATCTGGATAAGTTTTGTCAAGATAGAGCGCGATCGCGGTAGAGTCAGCGATAACCTTATTGCCATCCTTGAGTACGGGAACTTGTCTTTGTCCAGACATCCGAAATAAGTCGAATTGACCCATGCCGGGTACAACATCGATTTTGCGGTATGCTAACCCTTTGTAGTCAAGAACCAATCTGACCTTTTCCGAAAATTGCGATAACTCAAATTGATATAGTTCCAGCATGTATTTTATATTTCGATCGTAATTTACTACGGCACTACCTTTTATCCTAGAACATCATTAGTGAAATACATATTCACAAGTTTACGGTTTTCACTCCGATCCTTATCTATAATGTCCAAGCTTACCCCACAGGATTCCGCACAGCAGACAGCAGGCGATCGTGTAACGCCTGCACAATGGCAAGATTGGATTGCCAGGATCGTGCCTGTGTTGTATTTGACTATATTGACGATCTCCTTACCGACGATCTTAACCCAATCTTTTGTGGTCTCTGAGTTGGCTGCTACCCAAGAGCAAAAACTCCAGCATAAGTTGCGATCGCTCTCGATTAGAGTATTGGCACATGGTGAAACGATCGGTTCGGGAGTACTGCTCCATCGCCACCAACAGGTGTATACAGTCGTCACCAATGCTCATGTCATTCAAGCGGCTAGTGCTCCGTTTCAACTGCAAACCCATGACGGACAGATTTACGCTACTGCATTGGTGCGTCCACCAACCGGACAAAACCGCGATCTGAGTATCCTCCGCTTTCAAACCAATCGCACCTATGCCGTTGCCAAATTGGCTACCACTAGCCCCAAAATCGGCGATCGAGTCTGGTTGGCTGGATTTCCACTCCGAACTGCCACAGCGTCCACCCGTCGTGTCAATGCGCCTGTAACAGCCGCCTGGGGACTAGAGACACTCAGTAGTGGCGTCACCCAAATTTTACCAGTTGCGCTCGCTGGCGGCTACACGATTGGTTTCGATCGCGGCATTAAAAAAGGGATGAGTGGTGGTCCCGCACTCGATCGATCGGGGAACTTAGTCGGTATCAATGGCGTTCATGCCAATCCGCTCTGGGAGATGCCAGAAGTACTCGAAGACGGCTCGACAGTGGGTGCTGCTCTGCAAGAGCAGATTAATAACTCTAGTTGGGCAATTCCGATCGAGTTTGTCAAGGAGTATTCTAGGTTTTAGGTTTTAGGCTTTAGGCTTTAGGTTTTAGGCTTTAGGTTTTAGGCTTTAGGGTAGAGGAAATACAACTATTCACCATTCACTATCTACCATCCACCATCCACCATCCACCATTCACCATTCACCATCCACCATAAATTAAACCCCGATCGAAACGAATCTCAATCGGGGTCTAAAGTTTAATTAGCGATCGTCAACTATTAATCACTAGTTAGTTTGATGGAGCTGGGCAGAGTCGAACTGCCGTCCGCCCTGGGTATTAACTTTCCGCTCGTTCACAGGTATAGTCTATCTAATCCTCAAGACGGGAGTGACCAATTGTCCCAGGTCGCAGGATGCTCTGATGAATCTTAGCTACATAACCTACCAGAGACGGTTAGATAGAGCATCCGTTGAGGGTTTAGTTATAGTAATTAACGGAGTCATACTATAAATGCTCGACTTAGAAATTAATCGTAAGTTTTTTTAGGCAGCTACTGGAGCGGCTTTACGAGCGAAAGGTACAATGTTGTTTGCATCTATATTTATTTTGAGCCGATATTAACGAGAGTAGACTCCCTCTCGACCTGTATCACAGTGCAGCTTTCGCCAACACGTCGAAACCTTTACAGCCCCAAGTTTCTTTATTATATAGTATTTTACGAAGATTGCTAGGAGGGGAGCTTTAGGCTTTAGGTTTTAGGCTTTAGGTTTTGGGACGCACGTGCTGGACTTTTATTTACCCATCATAATTAATGAAACTCCTCTGTATTAGTAATGGACATGGTGAAGATGCGATCGCGTTGCCTGTACTTCAGGAATTGCGAAAACTATCTCAGCCGCCAGAAATCGTCACCTTGCCGATCGTGGGTGTCGGGACGGCTTATAGTGGTCATGATTTCGCGATCGCAGGTCTGACACAGGTGTTGCCATCGGGGGGATTTCTCAATCAAGATCGGCGTCAATTGGCGCGGGATCTGCGGGGGGGATTGGTGGGATTGACGATCGATCAAATTCAGACAATTCGCGACTGGGGGCGATCTGGGGGTAAAATTCTCGCAGTCGGCGATATCGTCCCGTTATTATTTGCCTGGATGAGTGGGGCGGATTATGCTTTTATCGGTACTGCAAAATCCGAGTATTATCTTCGCGATCGTCAGGGACAAATTTTAGCATCACAGCGAGATGCGATCGAGGCTAAAACTGGCTGTTATTATTTCCCTTGGGAACGGTGGTTATTGAGTAGGAGGAGATGTACAGCGGTATTTCCCCGCGATAAGTTAACTACTGAAGTTCTGCAACAGCACCAGATTCCGGCTTTCGATCTCGGTAATCCGATGATGGATGGAGTCGCAACGGATGTGAGCAAGCCACTTTTTTATCAGTCACAGCCAGCCAGGCGCGAACTAGCGCGTCCGCTCATCGTCACGTTACTTCCTGGCTCTCGTCCCCGTGAAGCTTATGCTAACTGGGGCAAGATAATTATTGCTGTAGGCAGCCTGATTCCGGTCTTTAAGCAGCGTAAAATCCTCTGTTTGGCTGCAATTGTCCCGACACTCGATTTAGATATCTTACAGGGCGATTTGGTAAAATTGGGCTGGACGAAGGTAACGACTCCTGACAGTGAGCTGACTAGCTTTATTGCCGATCCGAGTACGATTTATTATCAACGGGACAATGCCACGATCGCTATCTGTACTCAAGCTTATACTCAATTTATGCAGCAAGGTGATTGCGCGATCGCGATGGCGGGTACGGCGACGGAACAATTTATCGGTTTGGGAAAACCTGCCTTTATTATTCCAGGTGATGGCCCTCAGTTTACGCCCGCTTTTGCTGAAGCCCAAACTCGACTCTTGGGTGAGTCGGTGATTTTGGTACCTCAGCCGCAGGATGTCGGGGTGGAGATGCAGCGATTATTGCAGCAACCAGATCGATTACAATCGATCGCCCGCAATGGTTTGTTACGGATGGGTACTCCTGGAGCCGCGAGGAGAATTGCTGAGTGTTTGATGCAGGTGATGAGTTGATCGGGCGATTACTTCTCGGCGCGGCGATGCCAACGATCTAAGCTAGGATCTACATGCGATCTTGACTTTGCGAACAAACCAAAACTCGATCGCGTCGAATCCATAAATCATCTAGCGATCGAGTGAGTCTTTTGAAACAGCGTTCTAACTATTGGCAAATTCTGCCGTATCTCCAGCCGCATCGTCAGATGATTGGGATAGGATTATTATGTGTCACGATCTTTAGTTTATTTTCGCCACTGATGGCATCTTTAGCTGGAGATATTTCGACATATATTGGGGCGGGCAATGTCCAGTTACTGATTCGATTTACACTCATTGGGGGATTAGTATACATAGTTCGTGGTATCGCTCAGTATGGACAAGATTCACTGATGGCAAGGGTGGCATTTGCGGTAACACTAGATTTGCGAAAACAGGTTTATGCTCATCTGCTAAAAGTAGGTTCGGCATATACCCAAATAGTCCAGACTGGTGACTTATCATATCGCTTAACTGAAGATATCGATCGAGTTGCTGAGGTTGTCTACAAGATTTTTCATCAATTTATTCCCTGTGTTCTGCAATTAATTTTGATCTTGGGTTATCTAGTATGGGTAAACTGGCAATTGACGATCGCAGTGTCAATTATTGCGCCGATTATTGCTATTTTGGTTGGGTGGTTTGGTGAGAAATTGCGAGGGTTTTCCCTCCGTAGTCAAAACCGAACATCAGATTTGGCTTCGTTGATTACTGAGTTTACAGTTAGTATGCGATCGATTCAAGCATTTGCCGCTGAGGACTATGCTAATTTTAGATTTGGGCAAGAAGCTGAACTCAATTATCAAGTGAAATATAGTACTGAAAATCTTAAAGCTTTTCAGTACCCAATTATTAGCTTGATTCAAGTAGTAGGCATCCTCTTTCTGTGCATACTAGCTGGCTGGCAGATTTCGTTAAATAATTTGACTGGTAAAGATTTTGTTAGTTATTTGATTGCGATCGCTTTATTGATCGATCCAATCGCGATGACTACTAGCAATTTTAATGAGATTAAGCAGGCGGAAGCTTCAGTCGATCGAGTATTTGAATTATTTCAGATTCCCATCACGATTATCGAAAAACCTCACGCGATCGAGTTACCCCGCATTACAGGTAAAATTGATTATCAGCATGTCAGCTTTGGTTATACAGCCGATAAACCAATCCTCACATCATTTGAACTCAATATTCAACCAGGTGAAACAATCGCCCTTGTGGGGGCTTCTGGAGCGGGTAAAAGTACAATTCTAAGTTTATTAAATCGCTTTCATGATGTCTCATCTGGCAGCATCGCGATTGATGGGATCGATATCCGCGATGTGACGCTCAAAAGTCTCCGCCGTCAGATTGGGATCGTCCCCCAGGATACAGTATTATTATCTGGACATATTGCTCAAAATATCGCTTTCGGACAGACTGAATTTAACATCAAAGATGTCGAGGAAGCAGCAAAAATCGCCAATGCCCATCAATTTATCTCGCAGCTTTCCCAAGGTTACTATACTTATGTCGGTGAGAAAGGGACAACATTATCGGGTGGACAAAAACAGCGAATTGCGATCGCTAGAGCAGTATTATTCAATCCCCGCATTCTGATTCTCGATGAAGCCACTTCCGCGCTAGATTCTGAATCGGAAGCCTTGGTGCAAGAGGCTCTAGAGCGGGTTATGACCGATCGCACGGTATTTATTATCGCGCATCGGCTAGCAACTGTACGCAAAGCCGATCGGATTTTGGTAATTGAAAATGGCGAGATTATCGAAGCTGGTACGCATCAAGAATTACTCGATCGCGCCGGACGCTATGCTCAATTTTATGCACGACAATTTAGTCAACAAAGTTAATTTAACTAGCTAAGACTGGAGGTAAACCAACTTCTTTTGGCGTGACTAATTTACCCTCAAAACTCATGGCATATTCCCCGACTGTTCTAGCTTCGGCGACATAACGACGCAATTCGGCTCGATCGAAATCATTGTCCACACCACCGAGCAGATATACAATTAATTTTGCCGCCAAGTCTCGCCCAGATACGAGGATGCGTTTCTTGTTTGGGTCATATAATATGCCATACCAGAGCGACTGGGGCAAGTTAATATTACTAAAGCCACCATCGGCATCATAGCGATCGAGTTTACGGAAAACGTCGGTTTCAGCCATTTGTTTTTTAAAAACCGCCATCCCTACCCCCTGAGCGAAAGCAACTTGTCCGACGGGGCGAAATAAGATATGTCCCTCACCGCCACCAGGTTCAAAACTAAAGCGGCGCAATTGGGGGGTATCTTCTGCCTGTAAACGTCCATAACTGATAAATTGGGACAACCGATCGAACAACCGACTAAAGGCGGCAATTCCGGCTTCTAATTCGGCTGATTCTGGGCGCAGGGGTACTAAACCTTTTTGCGCTTTGGGTTTCCAGTGGGGATATTGGTATTGAAGATATTTAGCTGCCATGTCTTGCAAGGCTTGAAGCGTTGTCAGCACGGTGGTTTTAGTCGCAACTGTCGCACTATCCCAATTTACACGCGGTTTGCGTCCTGGGATATCTTTTAATAGCGGATGATTGACGGCAATATTCCGCGCGACGATCGCAAATCCGTCATTTTCATCGAGTTGAGCCAATTGTCCTTTACTCAACGCGATCGCCATCAGATTAACATGGACAAAGATCGATCGAATCCTGCGTCGTGCCTCTAATTGTGTCTCCCCTTTTACCACCGCCGAGATAAATTCAATCCCGATCGTTTCCTGCGGCAAACTCTGTAAATATGCTTCAGATGTCTTCAACTCAGAGAGCGTAATTTTATTACCTACCAGCTCACGATATTTATTGTATCGAGGTAATTCCCCCGCACGTAATAACTCCATCAATCCCTGTACGCCCATCAATCGATGTTGTCCATCGAGGGCATAAATTCGCACGGATGCTCCGACATCTAATAAGCCGAAACTATTATTACCATCAAGTGGCATAAACATCGCCGCCGACTCAGTTGCTTTTCCACCTCTTCCCCATTCCGGTGCATGAATATTATCGATCCAATCTCGATCGATCGTTACTAATACAGGCGGGAATTTGTGAGTGGTTCGCCCTGCTAAATATTGAACTAAAGCAGCCTGTCTACTCCAGTCGAGGGGACGCTGTTGGATGACTTCGATGCTGTCACTATCGATGGCGATATTGTTATCTTTAGGCTGATATTGCTCCGATAGTAAACTCATCTCTGAAGCATATTTTACGCGATCTGCCAGCCATTGCAGCGTCACTGAGCCAATATAAGCCTCACTTCCGCCCATATTAGTGCGTTGGACGAGGATTTCGGTTGGCTGAAGGTTGGGAATCTTGCTGGCTGGCATTGATGGCTGAGTGATGTTACCGCAATTAGACTAGCAGCTTCTCGGCATACTTTGCAAGGTTTTTAAAAACTAAATAGAGGATATTTGCGATTACCGACCGTAGGCTACGCCAACGCCTAACTGTTTAGAGTTATAATTAATTGAGACTAAGAGTACATTCAACTACTCGATCTAAATCTATGACTGAAGCTACTCTCACAGCAGATATTAGTGCAATCAAATCTCAATTAGAGACAGAGATTTTTAAATATCAGGCGGAAATTTATTTACGTCAAGCCAAGATTCATGCTCTAGATGTATTTGGCAATAGCGATACAGTCCAAAATTGGCTGCAAGAAAAGAACCCTGCTTTAGATGGCTCTACTCCTGCTGAGTTATTAATTAGCGCAGCCGGATTAGAGCGGGTAATCGATCTGGTGAATGCCATTAGACACGGTGTATACATGTGAGTAAAGTTGTCTGGCGAATTTGTGAAGCTACATTTGCCGAGAGTGCTTTTAGTGGCGAAGGCGCAAGTATAGTAGGTGGAAGGTGGAATTCTAAAGGTAAGAGGATAGTATATACTGCCGAACATCTATCTTTAGCTATTTTAGAATTATTTGTCCATCTCAATGTACCAACTGTAGAAAGAGATTTCTTTGTAGCAATTAAAGCAGAAATTCCAGACAACCTGTATGTCGAATACATGAATATAGATAGGCTGCCATCAGATTGGTATTTATCTAGTTCTAAATCTTCATTACAAGCTCTTGGCGATGAATGGAGGGATTCAACAAGAACGCCAATCTTAGCCGTACCATCAGCGATTGTCCCCCAGGAGTTCAATTATCTCATTAATCCGCTTCATCCACAATTCGATCGATTAATTATCGATCTTCCACAGCCTTTTAATTTCGATGCACGTATGTGGAAATAAGTTTGTACAGGTCATTTCGGTTTACAAAGATATTTTTACAAGTTAGGATATACATAGGATAAACAATAATACCAGATATGACTGCGATCGTCAATAAGTGGGGTAATAGCTTGGGGGTGAGAATTCCTCAGCCCGTCGCAAATGAGGTAGGGTTTACGGTTGGTACAGAGGTAAATATTGAAGTTGTCAACAATACGATTGTGATTTCGCCAGTCAAGAGAAAGTATCTACTTGAGGACTTATTGGTAGGTGTTACTCCCGAATTAATCGATGGGGAATACGATTGGGGTGAGCCTGTTGGTAAGGAAATATGGTAGGTAAATACATCCCCGCCAAGGGTGATATCGTCAAACTCAATTTCAATCCGACACTGGGCAGAGAACAAGCTGGCTTTCGTCCCGCTCTCATCGTGACACCGAGAGAGTTTAACCAATCTACTCAACTAGCATTAGTTTGTCCGATTACCAGCAAAGTCAAGGGCTTTCCGCTGGAGGTGATTTTACCGGAAGGGCTGATGACTAGCGGTGTAGTTATGATATTTCAAGTTAAAACTATTGACTGGTTGGAGCGTCAGGCGAAGTACGTCGAATCTCTATCAGCAGAGACATTAGAGGAAGCGATCTCCAAATTACACGCAATGATAGGTTAGTTATTTTAATTGCGTCCGCAGCGCGGACACAATTTCAGAATTAGCACGTTATAAGTTTCCCTGTCCCGTAATATGCCGCAGGATGATATCGATTTTCCCATTCATTTGCCTAATTTCACCCATGAGTTCGTCCATTTCTCGGTGAACTTGCTCGAATGCCTCGGTAATATAGCCGCCAGGAGTCATCGTATTTTCTAGCTGCTCTTGAGTATTTTCGATTTTAGTCAATCTATATTCAGCTTGAGCGATACGGGTAAGAAGATCGCGGTAGTTTGGCTCGTTACTTTGGGTCATGATAATACTCCTGCTCGTTGGGGGTAGTCTTGTTGGTATTTTACAGCTATTGAAGGGTGATAGAGCCATGTTAAGGCGTTGTATGAGAATCTAGTGGGTAAATTCATGTTGCAAAGATGAAATTGTGAATATTAGCGATTTTCACTACTTAATTGGACTGATCGCATATTTAAATGGCCTTTTTTATTTCAAATCAGCGCACTTTTGAACTGCAAAGCCTTGACAAATGCTTTTTGGTCGATTATCGTGTTTATTATCGACAACTACACAAAGTACCAATTTTCATGGATAACCAACGTTCCAGTGCTAATGTGATTCCGCTGCCAACCGCAAAAGATGCACAGGAGCAGGCTTATCAAGATTCAATGACTTCTGGATCGAGGACATTCATTTGTCATGTATATGAGCAAGGTAAACGAACCCATCTAGCCTTCTCCCTATCCTTATCAATGCTGCTAGAACTTGCTAGAATCCATAGTGCAGAGGGAAAAGATAAAAAGTCTGATGTCGATCAGATGATAAATCGTCCTTTAATGCAAAATCATGTTAAAGAAATTGCAAAATATTTAATAGAAACACCTTCCTATATTTTGCCACCATTTATTTTCAATTCAGATACTCCTATCAAGGTTTTTACTTTTGGAGAAGGTCCTGTAAAATGTGGATATGCGTTAATTCCTAGTAATGTTGTGTTGTACGTTACGGATGGGCAGCATCGTCTTGAAGCAATTAAAAAGGCAATTGGAATTAAACCTGAACTACATAATGATAGTGTCACAGTTTTGGTAGTTCAAGAAAATGATATAGATCAAATACATCAAGACTTTGCAGATTGTTCTAAAAATGAACCAATACCAGCAGCATTACGAGCATCATTCGATATTAGCGATTTTCTATCTAAAATTAGTCGAGATCTCACAAAAAAACTAGATGTGTTTAACGGTAGAATAGACAAAATATCTAAAAATGTTGGTAAAGATCCAAATTATATTTTTACAATGAATCAGTTAAGAACTGGTGTATCAGAATTTTTGTATGGAGAAAGTAGAAAACTTGATTCTTATACCGAAGAAAGTCATGATAAATATCAAATGCTTCTTGAGAAAACTAAATTTTTCTATAGTGAATTTGCACGTAACAATACAACATGGAGCCTCCTGTTTCAACCACGTTCTCAATCAACTAACTTCTTGAATCTATACAACTTACGCCAAGAGCGGATTGATTTCAATTCAGTAGGATTTCAAGTAATCAGTCGAATCGGACATTTAATATTTTTCGAGAATAACTTTAGTGATGAACAGAATATTTTACTGATCAAGGCATTAGCTAATTTAGACTATCGACGCAGTTGTAGCTTATGGCAAAATAGTGTGGTAATCGATGACGACAAGGGTGGAAAGAAAATAATTGCTCAAAGAGCCGCTATTACAAAAGCTCTCAAAGTTGCGATCGCTGAAGTAGAAAAACAAACAGGAATCAGTCTAAATTAGTAACGTACCTGATTGTTGATATACTGTTATGGGTGAGTTGTTTGCAACTCACCTATTTGCATTAGTGCAAAATTGTATACTCATAGACTATCTCACATGACAGAAGCTACCACACTACCACTTGAACAGCGCAGTGTCGCGGATTTCATCGAAGATGTCAATAAGTTGACTGTTGAAATCCAAGAACTTTATTGTAGTGACAGTATACCTTGGATTTTAGGTGTATCGTGGGGTAAAGATTCTAGTACTATTTTACAGCTTGTTTGGAATGCGATCGCTACACTAGCACCTGAAAAGCGAAAAAAAAAGGTTTATGTAATTACTACAGATACCCAAGTGGAAAACCCGATAGTTTCTCATTGGGTTCGGCGTTGCATCGAACAGATAAAATCGCAAGCAGAATTACTACAATTGCCGATCGAGGCGCATTTACTCAAGCCAGTAGTTAAAGACACATTTTGGAGTAATTTAATTGGTAAGGGTTATCCTGCACCTAGAAATGGATTTAGATGGTGTACGGATCGATTAAAGATTAATCCTGCCAATCGATTTATTCGTGAAGTGGTACAGTCAAATGGTGAAACTATCTTGGTGTTAGGTACTCGCAAAGCAGAAAGTAACAAACGTGCGATGACGATGCTGAAGTATGAGAAAAATCGAGTTAGAGATTACCTCAGCCCTAATGCCCGTCTGCCTAATTCACTAATTTACAGCCCGATCGAGGATTGGCGAACTGACGAGGTGTGGATGTACCTGATGCAATTTCCCAATCCTTGGGGTGGGAATAATCAGGATTTATTTACTCTTTATCGCGGTGCTACTGCTGATAACGAATGTCCCTTAGTTGTCGATACATCTACACCTAGCTGTGGTGATTCTCGCTTTGGTTGTTGGGTGTGTACTTTGGTGAGTAAAGATCGATCGATGGAGGCTATGATTCAAAATGATGAAGACAAAGAATGGTTGCAACCGTTGTTAGATATTCGCAATGAATTGGATATTCATGACGATCGCGATAAGCGAGATTTTAGACGGATATATGGTAGAGTTGAGCTGTTTGAACGTAAGGCTGATGATGGTACTGAAGTAGTCCCGATTCCAGGGCCATATACTAAGTTCTGGCGCGAACATTGGTTGCGACGAGTACTATCGGCTCAGGTACAAATTCGGAATACTGCACCTGTAGATATGCAGGATATTACCCTAATTACTGAGGAAGAATTAGGCGAGATTAGACGAATTTGGTTGGAAGAAAAGCACGAATTTGATGATAGTTTACCTCGAATCTATGAGGAAGTAATGGGAAAACCGTTTAAAGATACACGCATTCAGGAAAAGAAATTATTAGGTAGTGATGAATGGTCGATTTTGGAAGAGATCTGTAGTGATGATGCGATGCACCTCGAATTGATGGCAAAGTTACTCGATACCGAACGCCAACACGCCACCAAATCGCGGCGGGGAGTTTTTGAAAACCTCGAAAAGTGTTTTGATAGTAGTTCGCGCTCGAAGAAGGAGGCAATCGCACACGCACATGAAAAGCGGGATCTCAAGGAGGCTGCGAGTCAGGGTGATGTGGGCAAGGTGAAACAACTGACTTGGGCGCAGATGAAGTTTAAAACTGATGGGGATGATGCGATCGATTAAGCAGTGAATAACAAATTATTTATTAGCTAGATAATGGCTGAAATCTAGATGGTGGGCCGTGCCCACCCTACTCAAATGACAACTGACAACCCAATTATCAATTAATTTAAGTGTTACTCAATTTTCTGATTGAGCGATTTATATGATTGCTCTTTCTCAACCCAATCGCGACCGAGTTTAATCGTTACGTCTGAGTACAAGTTACCAGAACTATCAACTTTAACTTCCCCAAATCCCAAAACTTGGGATAAACCTTCAGCTACTTCTGGATTGCCTTTTTGAGCTATAAATTCGCTAATACTGAGATCTTCCTTGAGTTTGAGATTGGTATCGAGATGGACATTTCGATAACCTGCCTTATTCAACCGTCGGATCAGTCTGGCGGTAGCATCTGGGAAGTGACTGGTATCTTGAATATTGACCCGCAGATTTTCAGCTTTGGGTTGTTCTAGCGAAATTTGACCGTGGTCAAAATAACGTGCCATCATGTTTTGGATCGATTTCTCAGCAGGCAACCAGTAGCTGATCCCATGCTTGCCGTCGCCATTGTAGTCACCTGGCATCATCAACATCTGCATTTTGGATTTGCCATTTTGCATCGAAAAGCCGCCGAGTGCCAGCAATTCTTCGACCGTCAGATTGGTATCCACATGAGATTGGATCACTGAAAAAAGTTGTGGTATCCTCGCGATCGTCATCGGATTGAGCGACTGTTCTAGTAGTGCCCTAACTACCATCTGTTGACGCTGCATCCGACCGATATCGCCATTGGCATCATTCCGGTAGCGCAGTAACCCGAGCAGTTTTTCACCATTTAGATGCTGCTTACCAGCCTTGAGATTGACATAAAAATGTTGGGAATCATCCTGATACTTGATGTCTTTGGGGACGGTAACGGTGACGCCGCCGAGTTCATCGACGAGCTTGGCAACACCCATATTGTTAACACGAATGTAGCGATCGATCGCCACGCCACCCAACAGCTTGCTGACTTCTCTGGCTGCTGCTGCTGGACCACTTTCCCGATCTACGGCATTGATCTTCTCCGTACCGCGCCCCGTCCGCTCGATCCTGGTATCGCGGGGAATCCCCAAAAAGATCGTCCGTTGGGTTTGAGGATCGAAACGCATCAACATAATCGTATCTGACAAGCCTTCGAGCGTATCGACTTCAGCATCGTAGCCGCTACGCTGACGATCGCTACCATCACTAGTCTTGAGATCGGAGAGATTGGTCTTGATGCCCAACAACAAAATATTTACTGGCTTGGAGACTTCTGGCACCTGCAACAAGCTCCGCGAAAAAGCTGCCTTACCATTTTGCTTAAAGAATGCGTCATCTGCTGCCGAGAGCGCGCGTTGCTGAAGTGGTGCCGAAGTCAGTGAAACAGCTAAAAAAGCCCCGCCAGCAGCCGAAAACGCACCAATGCTACCCAACCCCAACCATACCCACAATGGCATCTTCCGTCGCTTTTTAGCGGGCTGACGCTGCACCATTTGGGGATTGGATTTGGTCGATCGACGACGGTGCTGGTTGACTTTTCTAGCTTCCACTTTACTCACGGTTTAATTAGGGGTGGGTGGGGTTTAAATAATCGCTGGGTAATGGTCGAACGTTTTGACTCGATCGCTCGGTGGCAAAGCCGCACCGAGATGTCATCGCAGTTTTCGCTCGGCTAAAGCACTAAATCCTGGCAATCGTAGCGATTTCTTTTGCCACAGTAGCATCATTAGCCATAAGCTGACGAGAAAATAGCCAGAAGTCGCCAAACTATTGAGAAATAACAGCCGCAATCCAACGGTAGATGCTCCTGCTAAATCTGCGCCAACATTGAGGCTCAGATACGCACTCAACCAAGTGAAGGCGAGCAGGATCGATAGGCGACAGACCGCCAACTGACGGCGATCGCGCTGACAACGGTAGATCGCCCACATGGATGGCAATACTCCCATGACAGGTGTGAGGTAGAGAAATGTTTCTAACCTGTCGATCGCGTCGGGATTTCGATCGCTGGGCGGTTCGATCGGCGAATCGTACACTGGCGCGGCTGAAGGCTCGTTTATTAGTGTCATGGACTGTTGGTTTAGCAATGTAGATATTTTTTCTCCATATATCTAAAATCCCCAGTTTTGACTATTTAGCAACATGTCGCTGAGATTTCTTTACCTACTCCTTTCTTCTTCACAAATTGGATAGTGAATGGTGAATGGTGAATGGTGAATGGTGAATTGTGAATGGTGGTAATTGGGTACTCGATCGGGCTTAGTATGATATATTACACATTATCAGATTTACATCTACTCGATCGTCTCTATCACAATGTGGATTATGCTTGCAGCAAGGGTGAGATTTGCCAGCTCATCAGGTAAGATTAACCCTTTCTGAAAATTTTTAGAGTCGTGTCCATTCTTACTAGTAAACAAAGTCACCACGCTGTCAACCATCAACTGTCAACTGTCAACTTTTCCCCTCTACCGTCCACCAGGCTAGTCCATAGGCTTGCTGAGGGAGATTGACGGCTTGACGAAAGTGGACGCGGATTTTGTACTTACCAGGGTCGCGAATTTGGTGAAAAATATGTTGGACGCTATCGACAGAGCTAGTGGATGACCACAAACTGCGATCGATCCGGTCTTCATCCGCGCGCATCAAGTAGAGATCGAGATGATTGAGACCGCGATCGCGAAATACTTCCCCGCTGTCGTATCGTCCGTTCCCATTGGGATCGGATAATTCTACCAATCGATCCCAAGTCAGCGAGATCGAGACCCAACTCTGCGCCGCCAATGCTCGATCGATCGGATAATCACGGTACTCCCCAGCAGCCACAGTCCGATAATCCCAGCCGATCGCGGGGACGGGTACTAGTGGTGGATACTGTCCGGAACTAAACTGTTGATAAGCGCGGAACGCATGAAGTTGACCCGCACCCAATTGATAATCGAGCGGTACCTGTGAGCCGCGATCTGGTTCGGATTCCGTCCAGTCGCGGTTATTCTTGGCAAGTAGTGTCCGCGTCATCCCTAGCCGCAAGCCATCGCCAGTATCTTGAATCTTGTCAGCAGAGTTCAACAGCACCGCCTTCATCACCTCATGCCGCCGCGCGTCGAGACTCCAGCGCGAGCGGACGGCTTCAGGGAGCTGTTGTCTAGTCCGCAACTGTCGATCTCCAAATTCCTGCAACAGAGCCACTGTTCCCGTCACATGCGGCGTCGCAAAACTCGTCCCATTGACGACGATCGCTTTGCCCAGCAGATTATAAAGCTGGAGATTGCCGCCTGGTGCGACCAAGCCGATCGATCGACGATTGCCGACATTTACCTCTCGATCCGCGATCTTTTTGGCAGTCCCCGTCGGCATTTCACTCAGATTGGCAAAGTCCAACTTCTGGTAAATCCCCTGTCTGAGAGTGGAGTAGGCGACATTGATCCCGTTATAGTTGTCAGTCGGGATCGAAATCCCCCCCTTACCCTGATTGCCAGCAACTAAATATGTCACATTATGGACTCGCGCTGACCAGTCCAGACACTGCGTAAACAAAGCATTGCCATCTAACTTGGCTTGCGGACGCGGATCGCGTGCCAATGGCTCTCCAAAGCTCAAATTGATCGCTCGGACATCTCCACCATTCTGAGCAGCAATGTGCTGGATTGAGCGGCATTCTTCCGGCTGTCCAGAGTCTTTGGGGATGCCGACCGCACTTGCATACAGTCGGGCATCAGGAGCGACGCCAGGAAAGCGTTTGTCCCGACTAATCATCACCGCTGCTACTAGCGTCGCGTGTTGTTCGACATGCTTGTTAGCTTTGGCACTACCATCTTGATAAAAGATTTGTTCGAGCTTGATATTGGGCTGTTGGGGCACTTTATCCCAGCCAAACTGACTCGGGCGTCCGACTTCCACTTGCCCGATCGCAATTTTTTTGCCAGTGAGATTGTAGGGCGGCTGATGCAATCGCAGGGCGTCGATCCCGGCACTGCCGATCGAACTAGCAGTTGGTAATGCCCAACTCGGTGTCACAATACTCACGATCGCCGATCCGATCGCGATCTGCTGCCAATGTCTCTTCAACAAGCTGCACCCCATTCAAATTTCACATTTATCTAGAATAGACTACTCGATAGTGAATGGTGAATGGTGAATGGTGGATGGGGGTAAGCAACTCATCATCTATTGTTTAGATGGGAAGGAAGTATCGATCCCGCTGCCTACTCTCTACATTTTGTTACGGTATTGCCAATCCGACCCAAAACGATCGCAAACTGTGAACAGTTAACATACCTGTGTTGGGAGAAATCTCTGATGTCTGATACTCAAGTTTTCATCGCTTTAGCCGTTGCGCTCATTCCTGGTTTGTTGGCATTGCGTTTGTCAACTGAATTATATAAATAAATATGCAGTCGAGCGGGATTACTAGTTACTAGTAATCCCCACCGAGCTTCAATCTGGGGAGTAAGTTAGCACTACTTCTGCCCAGATTTTTTAGTTTGAGCGATCGATCCCGATTACCTCCGGTACGCTATACGAATGAGAATCGAAATTTTTGACAGTATTGATGTGACAAGTCGTATAATGAATAAAATTTCTATTTGGGTACACTAGGTCTGATGAATGCACTACCTTCGTTCGAGCCACCACAGCAGCATCCACACCGCCGGAAAACCACTATCTCACCGCAGCCACACTTAGGACAGCCAGCAGCAGCGCACACCGCTACACCAGATCGATCGCCCGCACAGCAGTCCAAAACAGCAGCTAAGATTCGGGTCAAAATTAATCCAACCTACGCCCATCGTCGTCAGGGATTGGAAGTAGTCACCAAACTAGTGACTTATTCAACTTTATCGATTTTCGGTGCGATAACTTTGGTCAACTCGATCGGTTATAGTTGGTCGCAATGGCACAAATTACAACATCTCACGACTGAGTTGCAAAATACCAAAGTGAGAACTGAGAAAGTTAAATATAACTTCAGTCGTTCTTTTGCCCCCGAATCACAGACCAAGATGATGCAGGAAAATAGCTACAAAATAGCACCAGATCGACTCCAGATTTTCCTGGTCAATCCCAACCCAAATCATCCTCAACCCCAGCCGCCGCAAGTCAAGCCTCATTCCTAACCAATGAGAATTAACTCGGGTGCGGGTGGGGGCAAATCAAGACAGCGATTTGCGTCCGCCTTTGTTGACCTGTCTAGGAGCGAGACGATCTGTGCGAGTCGATCGAAATACCCGATCGACAATTGTAGGTGCCACAAGCCTTTGCCACTCTAAAGCCTAAAACCCAATTCCACGTCTGGAATATCGACCGTTGCGGCTGAAGATTACCAAAACCCTCACGATCGAAATCCGATGAAAAATCAACTATCCTGTCAACTGGCGATCGCTCTGAGCATCACACTCGGGCTATTGTGCTCCCTCAATCTTGCCATCTTCGCGCCAGCGGCTGATGCCGCCTGTCGTCCCACGGGCAAATTTGTCGGTGGTCGGGCTGTCTTGAAGTGCTCTGGCGCGACTAGATGTCGTCCCACTGGTCGCTACCAGACCGTCAGAGGCGTTCGCTATCGGCTGTTGCGCTGTCCACGTTAGGTGTTAGGCTTTAGGTTTTAGGGGATAGAGGTTTTAGGCTTTAGATGTTAGAGCGGAATTAAATCGGAATTAAGGATCGAGTATCGGTCAATACAGAAAACATCAATTTTCCAGCCCTAAAGCCTAACACCTAACACCTAAAGCCTTCCTAAAGCCATGCTGCCGCCTCTGACCAGCCCAGACCCTCCCGAATCACTTCAGGTGGGTTGATTGTCATATCGAGAATTGTCGAGCCTTTCATTCCTGGTTCAGAACCATCATCGATAATAATATCAACCAACTTGTCCAGTCGATCGAATAATCTCGCTTTCTCTACTACCACGTCATCGCCATCTTCGTCTTGAATGTGTGCGGATGCCGAAATCACTGGATTGCCCAAGTTTTCTAGCAAGATTTGGCACAGAGGATGCTTGGGTACTCTGATCCCAGTGGTTTTGCGCTTGGGGTCTTGGACGAGCTTAGGTACGAGCTTAGTCGCTGGTAAAATAAAGGTGTAAGTACCAGGAATCAGGTGTTTCATCAACCGATAAGCCGGATCGGAGACGTTGGCATATTCAGCAATATTGGAAAGCGACTGACACAAAAAAGTCAACGGTTTATCATTGGACAGCCGCTTGATCTGACGGACGCGATCGACTCCTACCTTTGATTTGAGATCGCAACCGATCGCATACACTGTATCGGTCGGGTAGAGCATCACCGCACCTTTGCTCAATGCCGCTACAATCTCATCAATCTTGCGGATTTGCGGTGTTTGAGGATGAATTTCGTAAATACTTGCCATGTTTAGATCAGTTGACAGTTGATAGTTGACAGCGTTGAGAGTCAATAGCGATCGATCTTCAGCGTAATGCGTTGGCCCAGGTATCCGTCAACGTGAAAGCACCTCTGCGTAGCAATTACTCGCCAAACAATTAGATAATTAAATTATTGGTCGATATCTCTGCAATCGAGACTACTCGCAATTAATCGTTAAGTCAGCAACCTAATTTCTAATTATCGCATGAGCAACATCGCCTACTTTGAATGCCAAACTGGAATCGCTGGTGATATGTGCTTAGGTGCATTGGTAGATGCTGGTGTACCCATTGACTATTTGAGAGCACAACTCGATCGCTTGGGTATTGGTGCTGAGTACCAGCTCTGGGCAGCAAAAGTGTATCACAATGGGCAAATTGCTACTAAAGTACATGTCGATCTCACTGCGATTCATTCCTCGATCGATCGCGCTCATTCGCATCCAGAGCCACTTGGGGTACCTGCAAAGGCACATTCAGGACACGACGCCCACCAGCCACCAAGCATTGACACAGCCGATCTCCAGCCCCAGGCACACAGTCACGATCGTCCAGCCAATATTCATGCACCTGCGGCACATGAGCATAGCCACAGCCACATACACAGTCATAGTCACGCACATGCACACTCTCATGATTCGCCCGACAATGTAGACACATCAGCCCACCATCATCACCATCATTACGATACTCCCCAACGCAACCTCCCCCAAATCGAAAAGCTGATAACTGCGGCAAATCTGCCCGTCAGAGCGACACAGTGGAGTTTGGCCATTTTCCGGCAACTGGCGATCGCCGAGGGTGCAGTCCACGGTATTGACCCATCTGAGGTCCATTTTCATGAAGTCGGGGCTGTTGATGCGATTGTCGATATCGTCGGGACGTGTTTGGGCTTGGATTATCTGGATATTACCAAAATTTACTGTTCGCCTTTACCCACGGGTGGCGGTACAGTGCGCGCGGCGCATGGGATCTTGCCCATACCCGTCCCCGCAGTCCTCAAATTATTTGCGACGCGACAGGTGCCAGTATATAGCAATGGGATCGATCGTGAACTAGTCACACCCACAGGGGCGGCGATCGCGGTGACTTTAGCGACTGAATTTGGCTCACCGCCAGCGATGCAGCTCCAACAGATCGGCTTGGGTGCAGGGACGATCGAGTTACCAATTCCCAATATTTTACGTCTGTGGTTGGGCACTGAGACAACCTCATCGATCTCCTCTCCTGTGCGTCCCGAATATCTAGAAACGATCGAAGTATTAACCACCCAAGTTGACGATCTTAATCCCCAAGCGATCGGGTATATATTCGATCGCTTATTTGGGGCGGGAGCAGTCGATGTCTTCACACAACCAATTGGGATGAAAAAATCGCGATCGGGGATATTACTCACAGTTATTTGTCCGGTAGAGCGATCGCTCGATTGTGAGCAAATTATCTTTACAGAAACCAGTACATTAGGTATTCGTCGCAGTCACCAAACGCGATCGATCCTACCCAGGGAAATGCAATCTGTCGTGACTAAATATGGCACAGTCCGAGTCAAAGTTGCCCGTAATAATCTCCTGGGTAATGACGCGATCGTCAATGTGCAACCTGAGTATGAAGACTGCGCGGCGATCGCCCAAGCACAGCAGCTACCTTGGCGAGAGATTCATCAGCTAGCACTGATGGCTTGGTATAATTCAAGCAGTGGAGAGTAGTAGTAAATATGTCAGCAGAAAGATTCGATCGCATAGAAGCACAGCTCGGTGAATTACGGGAACTGATCCAGGCAAATATGATAGTGACACAGCAAGATATGACTGCTGTCAAGCAAGATATGACTGCAATGAAGCAGAATATGAATGCTACGCGTGAAGATATTGGTTCCTTGCGCCAGCGAGTCGATAGTATTGAAGGTACGGTAGTAATCGCAATCCGCGATGGTTTTAATTCATTCCGCAATTACCTTGACGATCTGAATTACGATCTGGCCGAAACCGAGCGAAAGGTAGCGGATAACGACCGCAAACATCGCCGACTCAATCGGAGAGTTGCGCGATTGGAACGCAAGGAGGAAGAGGGATAAATAGTTGACAGTTGATAGTTGACAGCGATTTACACTCTTGGGAGCTTCGTACCCGAATGCTCGATCGCCAATCCCACCGAGATTGTGGCAACAGCTTGGGGCTAGTGCCGAGTCACTACCTACGGTATACTGGTAGGGCTGGACAAATTTAACAAAATTCTTGGGAATCGACCTCCGTAGCTACGTTTTTATCGATCGCCTGCAACGCCAACATGCTGCATATCTGGGTACAGAGGCTCAGGGATTTTTGCCATTGCCATCGGATTCCTCATTGTGGATCGAAGTTTCGCCTGGTGTCGAGATCAACCAGATGATGGATGTCGCGCTCAAGTCCGCACAGGTAAAACCAGGCGTGCAGATCATCGAGCGATTGTATGGATTGATGGAAATCCATGCTAGTAGTCAGGGGGATGTCCATGCCGCCGGACGGGCAATTTTGGCGTATTTGGGCGTACGTCAGTCGGATTGTCTCAAGCCGCGCGTGATTTCCAGTCGGATCATTCGGAATATCACCGCCCACCATACCCAGATGATCAACCGCAGTCGGCGGGGAAATATGATCCTCGAAGGGCAGACATTATATGTTTTGGAAGTAGAGCCAGCCGCCTATGCCGCGATCGCGGCTAATGAAGCAGAGAAGGCAGCAACGATCAATATCCTCCAAATTTCGGCTGTAGGCGTCTTTGGGCGGTTGTATCTAGGTGGAGAGGAACGGGATATCAAAGCGGCTGAGGCGGGCATTCTCGACTCACTAGCGAGTTTACCCGGGCGTCCATTTCCCGAACGGGGCAAGCAGGAGTAGGAAATGGGCGTGAATGCGGATGAGATGTTGCGGCGCGGTGCAGTAGCATGGCTGGAGTGGCGATCGCATCAGAGTGAAGTACCAGATTTGAGCGATGCTAAATTAATCGATCTGAATCTGCGGGGAGCGGATCTACACGATGCCAATCTGCGGCGATCGAATTTGACTAATACTAAGCTGGTAGCAGCCAATATGAGGGGCGCAAATCTCACGAATGCACTGCTAGATGGTGCAGATCTAGTAAATGCCGACTTGCGATCGATCGAAGCCATCACCGCTAGTTTCACAGGCGCAGACTTGCGGCGCGTGCAGCTAGCAGATGCCAACCTCATGGGTAGTAATCTCAGCCATACCGATCTACGGGATGCCGATCTCGCATCACTACAGGCGATCGCGATCGATCTTACCTCGGCGAGATTGCGCGGTGCCGATCTCGATCGCATCGACTTACATCGTGCCACTCTCTGCTATACAGATCTCGCCCATACCAATCTCGCTCATGCCAATCTGAGTCAGGCAATCTTGACTGAAGCCGAATTGGGTGCGGCACATCTCTACCGCGCCAATTTCACCCAAGCGCGAATGCGATCCTCGCATTTAGTGCGTATTTATGGGGTGTTAGCTACTTTCGATCGAGCAGATCTGACAGATGCCGATCTCTCCTGGGCAAATCTTACCAAAACAAGCTTCACGGGGGCAATCCTCCACCATACCAACCTGCGCGGGGCGGATCTAGCAGGTGCCGACTTTACAGGTGCCGATCTCACAGGTGCCGATCTCAGCTATACCAATTTGCGTAAGACAATGCTCGATCGAGCCAATCTCACCGACACATTATTTACAGGTGCAATGCGTTAGAAAATTACAACTTCTCACTGATAAATTAGACGGTGGATGGTGAATGGTGAATGGTGGATGGAGTGCTTGACAAATTTTATAGGTTGGGCACCTTCAACCAAAAGGGTTTCAGGCACGTTTACGTTTGCATAAATTATTAGTTTTGGTTGTCACTTACCATCCATCGGAGAATACCAAGAATACGCTCGACTGGGGTAACTTGATACTCATTGAGATCGATCGTTAGCTCCTGATTTTCAAGCTTGAGAAATGAAAAGTTATTATAAGCCATAATATTTAATTACTTACTAAATTTGTCTGGTCTGAAAAATATCGCGCCGAGTTATTCAAAAACAATACATTCACCAATGTACTTCACATCATCGCGATCGCCTCGGCAGTAAAAACAGTCAGATTCTGCTGCTATTCTTATGCGGCGATCGACAATCGGACAGAGATGCTCATTTAATTAGTGTGAAGATTGGAAATCAAGTAGATTTTGCCGGATTTAGACTCATGAGTATTGAAGTAAATAGAGATATCCAGACTAACCCAAGATGAAAAAAGCTCTAATTGCCAGTATTTTAGTCAGTGGCATGTGGGGAGTCGCGGCTCCATTAATGCCTGCTATCGCCCAGAGCACCCCCACCGTCGAGCCGCCAGCAGCCACATCTATACCTGCCAAACTCGAAGTAATCGACGCTGGAGTGGAACCTCGCCGCGAACTGAGATTTCGACCAGTCGCCAATAGTAGGCAAACCATGACCCTGACGATGGGGATGTCGATGCAGATGACGATGGGGGAGACACCGCTGCCCAAAACACCCATTCCCAAAATGGTACTGAAGATCGATGCGATCGTCACACAGGTAGACCCCTCCGGTGATATCCATTGTAGTTTTACATATAGTGACGTGCGGGCGATCGCCGATCGCGATACACCACCAGCAATGCTAGCTGCCATCCAGAAGAGCCTCAAAGGTATCCAGGGCATCAAAATGGATCTTGTTACCAGCAGTACCGGACAAATTCGGAGCAAAAATTTAATCCTCCCCAAGAACATCGATCCAGCTCTAGAGCAGACTTTGAGTCAATTCGAGCGATCGATCGAGCAACTGTCTACTCAGTTTCCAGATGAAATGCTGGGAGTGGGTGCCAAATGGCAGAAACAGAACGCGCTCAATATTGGTGGCATCCAACTCAATCAGTCTGTGACTTATGAAGTCGTCAAGATCGATGCCACTGGGATGACGATTAAAACTACCGTCGCTCAATCGAGTCCGCCCCAAGATCTCCCGCTGCCAGCAGGTGCGGAGAAGGACATCAAAGCGAAACTAAATTCGCTGATATCTAGTGGTGAAGGTGAGGCGGTGATGCTGTTTAATTCGTTATTACCTGTGTCTGGCAAGTCAGCAACTACGACAGATAGTCAGACTACGGTGCAGATGAGTCCTGGCGATCCACAGACGAATATGTCTACCAAAATCTCGATCGATCTCAACATTTCGAGTAACTAACGTCAGTATCTCCTGTCGGAGAGGCTACGCCAACGGGTGAAGAGGAGCCTGGAGACTAAAGTCTCGGCTCATAATGCAAAGTCCGCCTTCGCGGACTGAATCTTAGTCCGCGAAGGCGGACTTTGCATTATGAGCACCGATTTCAATCGAGTGCGGAGCCAGAGCGGAGCCAATAGCCTTAACACCTGAGTTCGATGAAGTTTTGTCTCCTCAAACTCAGGCATTTCAACACTTTTAGGCTAACAGCAGAATTTTTTCAATTTTTGGCACATTAAAATCCACCATCAATATCATTAATAGTTGAAAAAACATTGATTTAAAT
>NZ_JBGSPA010000219.1:0-7129 GCF_041738855.1 Chamaesiphon sp.
CAGTTGCGGATGCTGTTCAGGCGGAGGATACCTGGCGCAGGTGTTGCACCAGCGGCTCGCGATACGTAGGCTCTGCCGAGGGTTTGCGGATGCTGTTCAGGCGGAGGAACCCTGGTGCATGTGTTGCACCAAGCAGCGAGAAAAGACAAGCAGACAGTTGACAGTAAATCGCCAAAAAGAGCAACAATTACTCGATCGAGTAATTGTTGCTCTTTGTATGAGGACAGATCCAACGGCTTCTTCAAGAAGTCGGGGATCGATTTTATCCATGAGTGCCGACTGTCAGCGATTGGCGTAGCCGCAATAACGTCGCCGTTTGGTAGAGATTGAGCGGGAGAAGTGTAATACCTTCCAAACGAGACTGCACCCAGCCTTCACCCCAATACCACTCATGAAATCCGTCCACCCCTTGACTGAGTAACAGCCGCAAACACTGAGCATCCACTCGCTCGACTTGAGACTTGACGACAACTGGGCCAAAACTAGTGTCAAATTTTGTACCGAGAGTGAGCAGATTTTGACTGGAAAAACTTATCTGCTGGGGAAAAAGCCACTTTTTGAGTGCAGCGGGCGACAATAATCGATCGCGAATCGTACTAGATGTAGCTGGAACTTCAATCCGCAATTCACTTCGTTGGAAATTACCGAGCATGATGAGATGACAGTTAGTAGTGAGTTTGACAACGGTGGTAGCGAGCCTCAATAGATCGAGCCGATCTTTTCAGGAATTACTCACATGGGCATTGTAGTTATATCCTAACGCTAAATTAAATAGTAACGACCAGCTCGGCACCCGCTCGCGGCAACCGATCGGATGATAAATCTGCAAATTTTGAACCCGATTACCATTATCCTGACGGTAGGGGCGATCGGCTGGTAATTACGGATGTGTGCAGATCGATCGGTCATCGCTACTAGTGTCCAAACGGCGATCGTCAATACCGCAGTAGACAACATCCGTTGTCTCAAAATTAGTTAACGCAGCTACCAATCTTTACCCAGGAGGTAACTCCCATGTTCAATCGTCAGTTTGGTATCATCGCGATCGTCGCTTTGTTGCTATCCTCTAGTCTAGTTCAAGCACGGGAGATCGATGACGATCCGAGTGATTTTGGTGGCAATGTGCGGATCGAAACTACTCAGAATGAAACCATCATCCAAACCCCGAAGATCCTCATCGTCGCTCCCAAAGTACCTGTAAATAAAGTGGTTGGTAGTCGCGCTCGGCGACGCAAATCGATCCGCACTTCGACAGTCATCAATAGTCGCAAGCCATTAAATTCAAATCGTCAAATTATTGGCATTCCTAATATTGCACCGATTCGGAGTTCGACGATTCGTCGCTCGAATAATAATGCGGATTCACAATCGTCGATCGAGCAATACCAGTCGGTGCAGTGTGGTGGTAGCGGTAGTTCGGTGAGTCAATCTTCGACATCGACGGTGAATGGACGGACTGTTCGCTCTGAAGTGCATCGCAATTGTTGGTAATTGCAATTATCAACTATCAATTCTCAATTCTCAATTAATTTAATCGCCACCAAAAATCTCGATATCTGTAAACGCAGCAACGGGCGCACCATGTCCCACCCAGATAATTTGATTGGGTTCGCCCTTACCACAGAAGGGAGAACCGTACATTTCCCAGGTGTTGGCGTTGCCAACTTGGGCGAGATTGCCCCAAAATTGGGGCGTGACACCGCGATAATTAGGGTTACGGATAGTTTTGGTCAACTTACCATTTTCGATTGCTTGGGCATACTCACAGCTAAACTGGAATTTGTGACGGCGATCGTCGATCGACCAAGAACGATTGGACTCCATATAGATACCGCGATCGATCCCACCGATGATTTCATCGAAGCTCTTGGTGCCTGGTTCGAGATTGATATTGGCCATCCGATCGATCGGTGGGCGATTCCAGCTACAGGCGCGGCTACAAGCGACCCCTGGCAGATCTAGACGCGCTTGACTTTCCAGGCTCCCCAGTCCCCGCTCCAAGATCCCGTCGCGGATGATATATTCTCGTGTCGCTGTTGCGCCCGTATCGTCAAAGTTATAGCTGGCAAACTCGCCGGAGACGGTCGGATCGAAGGTAATATTCATCAATGGCGAACCATAAACCAGCTTGCCAAAATCTGACGGCTGGACAAAACTGCCCCCTGCATAGTTGCGCTCATCGCCCAAAATCCGGTCTAATTCGAGTGGATGTCCGACACTTTCATGGATTTGGAGTAATAATTGATCCGGCGCGAGGACGAGATTGGTAGTTTCCGTCGGACATTCCATCGCTGTGAGCAGTTCTACTGCTTGTGCGCCGACTTGCTCCACCCGCGCCCACAAATCGGGCGTGAGAAAATATTCCATCCCACCTTGATAACATTTTGCCAGTCCGCCGCGATCGCTCCGATGTTGGATGATGGCTCCATCCTGCGCTGTGGCGGCATAATCTGTCGTCATCAGCAGAAATTTTTGATATACATCGGAACCGTTGCTACTGACGAACCATGTTTCCAAGGCGCGGGTAATAATCGTGGCACTAGTTTGGACGATTTGGGTGCTGACATTGAGCGTATGACAGATCTTGCTCAGTTGCTCGCTAATTTCGCCAGGAGTGAGGGTATTGAAGGGTTGGAGGGTGGGGGAGAGATACTGCCCGACTACCTTGGGTCGTTGGGCGGTAGTGACGGGGTGGGTCTGATAGGGACGAGCCGCGATCGCTTGATGATATGCTGCGGTAGCGGCAGCGCGAATCCCTTGGGTTGTGAGGATATTGGTGGCACCGTAGCCGATCTGTCCATCGCTGAGGACTTCGACCATCACCCCTTCACTCATCGTCGTACTATTATTTTGCGGCATTCCGTCCCGCGCCGATCGCGTTGTGGCGACTTCTCGCACTTGCCGCAAGCCCACCCAGTCTACAGGTAGATCGATCGCATTTAGCAAGTCACTGAGTTGAAGAGTTGGTGCAGTAATCATTTGGGTGACGCTGAGGGCGCAGAGTGAGGAGAGTTCGCAGCGATGCGCGCTCGTCGGGTTCCCCGACAGTTTAGCGCATCAAGACAGAGAAGTGGCTAGTAGGGACTGGGGATCGGGGCATCATGCAAATATTATTCACCATCCACCCCTAAAACCTAAAACCTAAAGCCTAAAACCTAAAACCTAAAGCCTAAAACCTAAAACCTAATTCTCGGGCGCAGACGATAGTAACGATATTGTAAATAATCTGCGATGATTTGCCCATGATCGAAACACAATTGTGGGGGAATCTCCCAGGGTGCAAAGATGCCGACACTTTTGGCATCATCTTGAGCGATCGGGTTTCCCGCTGCTGTCGCGATGAATACCATACTAATCGTATGTTGCCTCGGGTCGCGATCGGGTGCTGAATACAAGTAAAATTGTTCGATGAGTCTTACATCCAGCCCGATCTCTTCCTTGGCTTCCCTACTTGCGGCTGTTTCCAATGATTCCCCCGCATCTACGAAGCCGCCAGGTAAGGCCCAGCCATGTGGTGGATTGAGCCGTTCGATCAAGATGATGGGACGGTGGGGTCGATCGCTCAGTTCGATGATAATGTCTACAGTCGGGATCGGATTGCGGTAAGTCACGGTTGAGTGGTGCTAGTAGCGATCGTCTTAGATTATCATTATTTTCTGCCCGAGTGGCAAAGTCAGCTCTCAAGATAATTCATAAGTTACTTCTACATTTGATTACATATATTTCTTGATTCTTTATAACTTTTTTCAGCTATGAACTAACAATGGATGTGTGATTTAATCCCTATTGGCTGAGATTTGAGCAGGTTATAGTTGCAAATGTAAATGCTGTTAGTCAGCCTACAAATAGTCACAACACTCGCACCAACATGTCTCCATCCACTTATGCTATCAGAGAGCCAATAGCCAATGATATCCTATCTTCAGCTAATGCCAAGTATAAAAATCGCGATTATTTAGGCGCATTAACAGCATATACCGAAGCAATCCGGATCGATCCGACTAATGCCCTCGCTATTTGTTGTCGTGGAGTTGCTTACTATCGGCTAGGTGACGATCGAGATGCAATGGCGGATTATAATCAGGCGATCTCCATCGATCCCAAATTGGCAATTGCTTATTACCGACGAGGCTTTTTACATTACCTCGCGCAAGACTACCCAAGTGCGATTGCTGACTACAATAAGTCGATCGAACTTAAACCTGATTTTGCGCTGGCTTATTCCAATCGTGGTTATGCTTATCGCGATCTATACGGCGAACAAGAAGCACTAATCGATTGGCGATTTGCAGCTAAATTATTTAAAGAACAAGGCAACATTACTAAGTATCAAAGTACGATGCGATCGATCGATCGGATTTATGATGATGCTAGCTGTGCCTCGGGAATGCTCTAGCAAAGAGCTTGTTATTGTGAGAGAAGTAGGATGTGTTAGCGCAGCGTAACGCATCAATCCACCAAGACGATGCGTTGCTGGTGCGCTACGGATTGCACCCAACACACCATACATCTAGCCTTCAATCCCATTAGCTCTTAGGCACTAACAACCGATTTATACAACGTTTCGTATGCTTGCGCCGATCGATCCCAGCTAAAATCACTCTCCATGCCCCGTTGTTGGAGTGCTTGCCATTGAGTCTTGTAATTGAAACCTTCCGAAGCGCGTACCATACAAGTGTAGAGATCCAACGCTTCATAGCGATCGAAACAATACCCCGTCCCCCGCTCGTTTTGGGGATCGTGATGCGTAACGGTATCGACCAATCCCCCCGTGCGCCGCACAATCGGGACGCAACCGTAACGCATTGATAGCATCTGTGAGATCCCGCATGGTTCAAACCGACTCGGCATCAAAAAGGCATCTGAACCCGCGTAGATCCGCCGTGAAAGCGACTCATTGTACATCAGATAAGTGGCCATCCGTCCAGGATAGCGTGAGGCTAATTGCCATAATTGCGTCTCATAATTGCGATCGCCTGTACCCAATAACACAAACTGAGCATCAGTATAGGCCAAAAAGCGATCTAGCGTCTGCAACATCAGATCCAACCCTTTTTGCTCCACCAATCGGGATACCATCCCGACAACAAAAGTATTGGGATTGATGCTTAATCCCAGCTCCTGCTGGAGTGCTACTTTATTCTTGCTGCGATCGGCGATCGTGTTGGTAGTATATGTTTGGACTAAAGCTTTATCATTTGCCGGATCGTAAACTTCCGTATCGATCCCATTGACAATCCCCGACAATCTACCACTAATAAACGATAGTAACCCCTCCAGTGTCTCCCCATACTCGATCGTCTGAATCTGGGCGGCATAAGTGGGCGATACTGTATTCACGCGATCGGCAAATTGTACCGCCGCTGCCATGGTATTGTGCCCCTGCATATACCACGGACACCAGGTAATCCGCTCCAGAAACCACCGCCACGGCCCCTGGTAGGCTAAATTGTGGATAGTAAAGATCGTACTAATATCGGGATCTTGGTGCATCCAGACAGGCAACATCCCCGTATGCCAGTCATGACAGTGGAGGACATTGGGCTTCCAATAATTCCAACAAAACTCCGCCGCCCCATTGGCAAAGAACGTAAATCGCCAATCTTCATCCTCGCCCCCATAAATCCGCAGCGGATCGAATGCTGGATGTCCGAATAAGTATAAGGGCACGTCGGTACCAGGTAGCACTGTCTCATATACCGCGAAGTGGTTGAACATCGCATATCCATTCCACACAGGCTCATAAGGGATATCCAACTTCCCTACTAAGGAGCCGTAGTAAGGCATGAAGATCCTCACATCATGCCCCATTTTGCGTAAGAATTTGGGCAATGCACCCACCACGTCGCCCATCCCGCCAACTTTGGCAATGGGTGCAGCTTCCGCCGCGACAAATAAGATTTTCATAAATAGATGAGATATTGATTTTTATATTTAGGCAGTCGGTATTCGACGATCGACATGGCACCTCCGCAATCATACCAGCCTTCCAGACAACAAGTTTGACTGAGTTAGGATTTGGAGAGCGGCTCTAAACTTATTGTGCTTCTTCAATCTCTAACAGGCTGACAATTACTCCAGCGATTGGAATTGCCAAAAAGACACCAAGTACGCCCGATACTCGCGTCCCAACTAATAGCGCAAAGAATACTACCACGGGATTGAGATGCACCGTGCTTTGCATCACGCGTGGCGACACAAAATTATCTTGCAATTGTTGCAGAATCAAGCAAATCGCAAATACCTTCAGTGCCATCAGCCAACCGCTTTGCACCAAGATAATCAAGCACACAAAGCTCACCCCCAAAGTTGCACCAATCCCCGGAATCAAGTCGAAAACCCCAATTGTCACGGCCAGCAAAAACGGAAATGGAACTTGAAACAGTCCGAACACCAATAATGTCGCAATACTCAATAAAAACGAAATTAGCAGTTGACCGCGCAGAAATCCGACAAAATTTCTTTGGACTGCGATCTCTACCCGACTACGATGGCGTTCGGGAACTAGTTTTAGTACCAGTTGCCACAGCTTGGCACCATCGATCAGCATGAAAAAAGCAATAACGATGACAATGATAAAAGTGACATAATTTTGGAATAAAATGGGCACAGAATTAACCGCCCAATTTAAGCCAAATTCAAAAGCAGCACGGATTTGAGTGGTGATTGCCTCTAGATCTAGCTTAATATTAGCTTTTACTAACGTACTCTGAAATCGATCGAGTGGATTACTTGAACCGTCAAAGGACTGGAGTAGCAATGTCGCCAATTGTTGAATTTGATTGCTAAGTGTCAACACGAACGCGATCGCCAGCACAACGATCGTCATTAGGCTCAAGGCGATCGTAATTCCGAGGGCGATATTTCGTCCCATAAATCGCTGGAGATAGCGCAATGGATAATTGAGCAACAGTGCCAAAATTGCTGAGAATGCAAACACAAAAATTACGTACTCAAAATATTGAAACAACACAACACCCGCCCATCCCGCATTCGTGACAAGTTAAGAAAATTAGAGCTTTGTCAAGGAGGAATGGAGAATATGTCAAACTCTTACTAAACAAGCATTTGAGCTGATATAAGCAGATGACTCGCAGCCCTAGAACTAATCGTGACCACGCAAAAAAAC
>NZ_JBGSPA010000010.1:0-6763 GCF_041738855.1 Chamaesiphon sp.
CATCGCGCGATCGAGGAACCTTTTTGCGATCCAAAAGGTTTTGCTGAAGTGTTCAGAAGTGGTCAGGTTGGTTTGAAATTTACCACCATATTTACCACCATGAAAGTAACAATTGAAGAACATCGGGGTTTACTGCGGCTGCGGTTAAACGATGGCAAGCGTCGCTGTATCGGTCTGGGAGTAGCCGATTCAACGGTTGGAAGAGCATTAGCACTCCAGAAGAAAGCTCAGATCGAGTTAGATTGGCAGATCGGGCAATACGATCGAACTCTACTGAAGTACCAGCCACGCATCATCGGTAAAAATCCGACTGAAATATCTGCACCAGAATTATTCGATCGCTTTACCAAGTATCAAGCCAAAGCAAAAGGATTAGCGCAGTCTGGCATCAATTCGCGCTATATCGCATTGAGGAAGATGCTAGAAAAAGTTCTTGATGTCCCAGCCAATGCAGTCGGGAAGCGAGAAGCCGAACGATTTGCTGATGTCTGCGCTGACACACTCCAATCGGATACCTCCAAGGCAAGAATATGGCTACTAGCAAGCTGTTGGGACTGGGCTAAGGGTAAGTACCACGTCACAGAAGAGAACCCCTTTCGCGGTTTATCAAATCGATTTCGATCGCAGCCGAAAAAACCGAAACGACCTTTTTCAGTTGCAGAAGTGCGAGCTATTCTCGATGGCTTTCGGTCGAGTCGATACTACGCTCACTATGCCGACTATGCAGCTTTTCTTTTGGGTGTGGGTACGCGCCCAGGGGAAGCGGCGGGTTTGTTGTGGGAGAATGTAACCGCTGATTTTACCAGCGTCTATATTTGTCAGTCTTTTAGCAGAGGCGTGGTGGGTGATACTAAGACAAAAGAATCGAGAACGGTGAATCTATCGCGCTCGATTATTGCCATGCTGAAGCGGAGAATGAAAGACCAAAAGCCCAAACCATCAAACTTAGTATTCTTTACTCCAAATGGATTACCCATCGACGATCGTAATTTCCGCCGCCGTGCTTGGACTAAGGTGTTGGAAGCTACTGGTATCAACTACCGCAGTCCATATACGAGTCGAGGGACTGCCGCAAGTCACGCAATAGCCTCCAATCAAGATCATGTCAGTGTGGCTAAAGCTCTTGGCAATTCACCGAAAGTGCTGTACGACCATTACGTAGATATTATCGAAAATCGGCCTATTTTTGTGGATTTTGACTAGCTGTAAAAAATTGCTTTTCATTACTTTGTTTGCTGATTTGCACTCAGATTGTTAGCTGGTATGGGATCGAAACCAAAATCTATTATTGTTAGATTTTTAGCCATTTTTGGCTTAATAGCAATGGATTGACGGTAATAATCAGAGATTAGCGTACCAAGTAATGAAGATCCTAAAAAATTGTCTATGGAGATTTATATAATGTTTGACTTTACTGAAAAGCAAATTAATGATTGCATCAAGAGATGTCGTAATAAAAAGGGATGGCTAAATACTAAATATGTTCGTTCTGGGAACATGACATCGTTAGAGACAAGGCAGCTAATGAAGATCATAGTCATACGTGAGCTTGCTTTTAGCAATCAAGTCGCCTTTCAAGATGAGAGATATCAAATTTGCTTCGAGCTAGATAAGAAAGACATAATGATTGAGGATTTAGATCGTTTTGATGATTTAGTTTTAATTCATCCAGCTCTGACTGATATACCTTCAAAATCTTTATTGAGTAATGAAACGACACTATTCGAGTTAAAGCATTGGAATGTATTGAAATGTGAGTGGTTAGAAATTTACGAAGCATTTTGTAAATATCAAAATGGTCAAAGCATTGAGAATTTTCAATATTTTCACCCTATTTATGCCATTCCTATTACTACCAGCGATGAGCGGTACTTAAAAGATCAAAAACAGCACATCCTGATAAAAATTTATGTATTCATCAAGATGTATAAAGCGATTAAGATTGGATGGAAAGAGATCGGGAGTATCTATGCTGAAGATACGCACAACACTCTTTTTATTAAGATAATATCAGAACATTATAGAGAAAGGTTTATTCGCCGAACTAATCTTGTCAAGTTACAGGAAAAACAAATAATTCACTCAAATAAGACTGTCATGCTTAAAAAATTTCCTGGAATTATGAAAGAGCATCTTGAACGTTTGTCTAATGATAAAAGCTTGGATAATGCTGATAGAGAATTTTATAAATTCACATTGGAAAACTACAATCGAGAACCTCATAGTCAAGGTCTAGAGAAAGCCTTTGCTGTGCTAAAAAAAGTAGCTCTGAAAGATAGTCAAGTACTACAATCAATGCAAGACTTTTATGAGGCGTTACCTATAGTCGGCAAGTTTTCCAAACAATCAGGAAATAAACCTTTAGATAATTTTTTTAATTCCATTGAATGCGATGGAATAGGAAATTTTTCGCCGAATTACGATCTAATGTCGAATGATGTGCCTATGCTCGATCGAGTCCTTCATCAGATCCGAGAAGTCCTGAGAGCAAGCAGCGATCCAAGGGTAATAGCTGCGGTATCGGACTGGGTGGAAGCAGAAAGTAAAATACTTGACTTTGATGTGAGAATATCCCGACGAAACGCACAAAAGTCCAAAAAAGATGTCGATCGATAGAAATTTCTAAAACTTTCGCTCAAAAACCCACTTTTGTATCTGACTCTCCTGATGACTGTATGGGATATTGATTGAGTCCTACCAACCACTTCTGAACGCCTCTGAGCCTAGATTTCAGCCTCTCCCCAAAACAAAAATACCAAGCAGTCTACTTATTAATCTACCCAATCCAGCCTATGGCAAAAAATAAAACAATTCCCCGTCCTCAACTTATCTGGCGACTAGTTCCAAGTCAAGAGATCTGTCAGCAGCTTGGGATATCTTACTCAACTCTTAAACGCTGGAGGAAGACGGGCGCAATTAGAGAGGGGGTTCATTGGCAGTACAGACCAGGTACAAAAGCTCGCCTGCTCTGGAATCTCGATCTGATGCGAGATTGGGTATCAAATTCTGGTACTCCCGCCCATGCTCGATCGATAGAACTTTTTGTGGCTAGTTTGCCCAGCTCGTAAACAGTCCAAGAAAAAACGCCCTCATCGCTGGGGGCGACAACAATAAAAAACAGATCTCAACTTTATGCCAAATTACCTTCCCATGAAAAGTATGGACATACGACCTTAAATAGCAATCCCCCCAGATCTCAACTCTGAAGGGATTGTATGAATTGGAGTTTCCAGGGGCGGGACTCCAATCGTGTGAAAAATACTTATGGCACACCAATAGCCATAAGTATAACCCGCCCATTGGAATCTATTCAAGCTCTCAAAGGAGGGAAATACTTATGACGGAAGAGCCGTATGACATCCGCAAACATTTGTCGGTTCTGACTCGATCGAAAGAGTCCAAGACTAAATGGCATTGTCCAGCTTGCCAGAAGAATGACCTTGACATTGACCCTAAAACCGGAAAATACCGCTGCTTTAGTGGTGGTTGTAACTCGAAAGATATTCGACAAGCGATCGACAGGCTAGAGGGTAAACCAGATTGGAAACCACAACACGATGACTGGGTGAAACCAATCAGACCCAAATCCCAACAGGAATTCTTTTATTCCAATCGTGATGGGACTCCATTAGTTAAGGTTGTGAGGATCGATTATGGCGATGGTCAGAAAAAGAAATTTTTCCAACATCATTGGAACGGTGTTAAGTGGGTAAGTGACAATCCCGACGATGTCAAGAAGTTAATTCCCATCTATCGATACGCGGAAGTCAGGGAAGCGATCGAGCGTGGGGACTTAATCTTTGTAGTCGAGGGTGAGTCTACCGTTGAGGCTCTTCGGGAACTGGGTATTGCAGCCACAACCACCATTGGGGGTAGTCAGGGGTATGGCAGCTATGGGAACTATGAAGATGACCTAAAAGGAGCGCGGCTAGTTTTGTGCCCAGATCGATCTATTGATGGTATTAAATATATCAGTAACTTTGAGAGAGACTGCCCCGATCGAATTGAGGGATGCTACCTGGCGGGTACTTCAGAACTATGGCGACATCATCCAGCAGGGGGAATGGATATTAGGGATGATATCGACGATTATGGCTACACAAAAGAGCAAATAATCGGTCGAGTCATTAGCCCAGAGAAATACAGAAGTTTACTCTCGCAGCCAGAGTCAAAAGATCCAGACCTAGCAGAAGATTTGAAATGTTCGCTAGAACTGAAAAATGGGAAAGCTCCAAATGTCTTTGGTGGAGAATTGGGTAAGCTACTGGCGATCGCTGCATCTAATTTCAATCTCCCTGTCGAAATAATGACCTTCTGCCTATTGCCGATTCTCGCCAGTCAGATCGACAGCAAAACAGAATTACTAATCAACCCAGGTACTGATTATCGTGTCCCTGCTGTGCGTTGGTGTGGCTTAGTTGGTGACACGGGATCGAAGAAGTCTCCGGTACTTGGACTGTTGACCAAAGCATTATCGTCACACCAAAATGAATTGTATAACGAGTACAAAGGGAAAAAACTTGCTTATGACGTTGAATATCGGGGCTGGAAGGCTACAAATCTAAAAGATCGAGGAGCGGAACCAGAGCTACCCGCACCATTGCGAGATCTGTATTTTGAGGACTTTACGATCGAAGGGATAATTTTATCATTGAGTCATTACCCTGATGGTGGATATTTGTTGATGCTAGACGAACTAGCTGCATTTTTCTCTGCGATGGATGCTTATCGTGGGGGCAAAGGGAGCGATCGTCAAAAGTGGTTGACTATTTGGAACGGTGGAGGCATCAAAGTCAATCGAAAATCATCAGAAACGATTTGCGTGCCTCAATCTTCCATCTCGATCATCGGTGGTATCCAACCTCAAACCATAGCTAACTTAATCGGTGGCGATAATAATCAGCAAGACGGATTGTATAACCGTTTTTCGCTTATGCTCCTACCACATAACGCCACCGCAGCATTTACCGATTCAGAGGGAGATCTCAGGGCAGAACTAGATAAGATTTATCGCGCTTTATCTAAACAAGAAACACAGACCCACAGCCTGTCACTGGCAGCTAAACCCTCATGGAAGTCTTGGCACGATGAAATAGAAGCTAGAACCATATCAGAATTCAATTGGTTGATTAAGGGTACATGCGCCAAATTTGAGGGCATAGCAGCAAGAAATGCACTCATCATGCACAGGACTTTAGCAGCAATTGATGATTGCGAACCCGAGCAACTAATTAGCTCTGAAGTGCTGAAATTAGCAATCGCGTGGACTAAGTTTGAACTCAACCAAACATTAAGCCAATATCAGGTACTCGCGATCGACGGTACCGATCGAGAACTAGCTCGCATTATCAAGTTTATCGATAAATTCGAGGGTAAAGGGTTTGTTAATGCGCGGACTGTGGCGCGCTGGTGGACTACGAAACCATTCCCATCGGTAGATGAGGCACGGGCTTTTATGGCTAAAATCGTTAAGCTTGAATATGCGAAACCGAATGATGAATCGATCGAATCTAGTAAATATCAAATTCAAGTGATTAAAAATAGTTCCGACAGTACTGACAAAAAACCTGAAAGCTTTACTAGCAGCGAAGTTAACCCTGTCGGATCTAGTACTGACATCGGCACTGACAACACTGACAATAGTAGTGACAACTTAGAGAACACTCTCCTTCATGACGACGGATTCACATCTGTCAGTACTGTTGTCGGAACTGATTCCAACGACTCCAAAGCTTTGATAAATGGCGATCTCGTTCATAATCCCGATCGAAATGTCGGAACTAGTACTGACAGTTTTAAACCTATACAAGATAAGGTTTCCAGTCATTTTGTCAGTATTGTCAGTACTGTTGATAGTAATAAAAATCTAAAAGTAGACGATCTAGTAAAGCCATCCGACCTATTTCATGAAAGAGGGCAGGATGTTGGAATAGTAAAAGCGATTGAGGGCGAGCTGTACTCGGTGGTGTGGAATTCCGATCGAGTCGTCCGTCGATACACTAATGATGAACTGGCGGTTGTAGCTAAATGAGTTATCAACTTCGAGATTATCAAACCGACCTGCTCGAACGCGAAGCGCGCCACCAGGGCGGTCGAGGATCGGAATGTTGTTGCGGCTTGAGTGAACTCTGACTCTGGATTGTGACTGAAGATCTATTCAAAAATAAAGTAGATGAAAATGAAAGATAAACTCGTACAGCAGTACATTGAAAAGCTTGGAGTTCCACCCTGTAACGGCAAAGACCAGGTTATTTTGGATCTTCAGATGTTCGGGGTCGCTTCTCCTAGTTTTGGTGCGGCGCACACACTCAATCTGCTGATTCATGGATCTGAACAACAGACTGGTACGGAGCAAACTTTACAAATTCAGGAGGCGATCGAAACCCAAACACGGGCATTTATGACTGATGAGGCGACTGCGGCGGCTGAATTACTCTATGGACAAGTGGCGATCCTTAATGCTGCATTCAACAGATATATGCAGTTTGCTACACTCTCAGTCAGTACCCCAAACTTTGGCACTTTTTTCGATGCGGCGATGAAGGCGCAGGAACAGGCGCGGAAGACATTGCAAACGTTGCACGACATCAAAAATCCTAAACCGAGAACGGTGTTTATCAAGAATGCGATCGCACAACAAGTAAATCAATTAGCCATCAAGACTGAAGAACTACAGAAACAATTGGAGAATCAACCTTATGCCACGGTGGACTTTGGAAGCACGGAAACAACAGAGCGATCGAATGAAGTTATCGATCTACCA
>NZ_JBGSPA010000040.1:0-6558 GCF_041738855.1 Chamaesiphon sp.
CGCTCAAGCTTTGGCTGGTACCCAATTAATTAACCATTTAGCCAATGCTAGAGTCACATATCTGAGTGCGACGGGTGCGGCTAAGGTGTCGAGCCTCAGCTACTACCAGCGGATGGGACTGTGGCAGACTAAAGCTTTCCCCTTTGCCTCCAGAGCGGCGTTTATCAGTGAGATGGAAGCATCCGGTACATCTGCCCTGGAGTTAGTAGCTCAAGATCTCAAGCGATTGGGGATCTACGTTGCCAGGACGCTGAGTTTTGAGGGGGTGAAGTTTGAAACGGTCGTTCATAAACTAACGCCAGCACAGCGAGAAATTTGGGATACTTACGCCCAAGCCTGCGTCTATATCCACCACCAAATCGATGAAGTCCTCCGATCGATCGGATTGGAAAGTGAGAGCGGTAAATGTACCAATGGCAGAGCTAAAGCAGCGGTTAGCAGTCAATTCGAGTCTGCCAAACAACGTTTCTTTAATGCCCTATTATGTGCGGCTAAAGCTGCTACTTTAATCGATGGAATCGAACGAGATTTGGCTGAAGGTCGTTCTTGTGTGATTCAAATTGTCTCGACTAATGAGGCTCTGATGAATCGCAAGTTAGCCGATATTCCTACCAGTCAGTGGGGAGATATGCGGGCTGTCGATTTCACCCCCAGAGAAAACATCATCGACTATTTGATGAATTCCTTCCCAATTAACCTCTATCAAACCTATGTAGACGACAGCGGCGCGACTAAAAGCGAATTGATGACCGACCCCGAAGGCAATCCCATCGTCTCCCAAGAGGCACTAGCACTGCGAGATGGACTAATCGAGCGGATGTCGGTACTCCCCCCTGTGAACGGACTGTTAGACCAGATTAATTGGCATTTTGGTCATCATAGAGTCGCAGAAATTACGGGGCGCAGTCAGCGGATTATCCTGGAGGACGGACGGTATCAACTAGCTCAACGTCCTGGTGCGAGCAATCTTGCCGAAACCGCTGCGTTCCAATCTGGTGAGAAACGAGTGCTGATTTTCTCGGCAGCGGGGGGCACCGGACGCAGTTATCACGCCGATCTCGCCTGTGCCAATCAACAGTTACGCCGACATTATTTGGTCGAGGCTGGGTTCGAGCCGATAGTTGCTTGCCAGGGGGTCGGCAGATCTCACCGCAGCAACCAAGCCCAACCACCAGAAATCGTCTTGCTCACCAGTGATGTCAAGGGGGAATTGAGGTTTACAGCCACGATTGCCAGCCGTCTCAGTTCGTTGGGTGCCATTACGAAGGGGCAACGCAACACGGGGAATAATGGGCTATTTCGCGGCATTCTCGACTTCACCAGCCCCTATTCTAAATCTGCCCTGGCAGAGTTCTTCGCCGACATGAACGCGCAAGGGATCGATGGGATTTCACCAGCAGAATTTGCCGAATATACCGGACTTAAGCTTCTGAATAAGGACGGGAATTTATCAGATAATCTGCCCAAGATGAATACCTTCCTCAATCGGCTCTTAGCTCTCAAAATCGACCTCCAAAATCGGTTATTCGCCGACTTCGAGCACCGGATTCTGGAGCGGATCGCCCAAGCTAAAGCCAATGGCACATTCGAGCGTGGGGTACAGACAATTTGGGCGGAGGGTGGCTTTGAGGTAGTCGATACCCAATTGTTGAGTACCCACTCTTCTGGGGGTGAAACCATCTGTTATGCGATCGATAAACTGAATAAACCGAAGCAGATATCGGTAGAACGCGCCCAACAAGCTGCTCTCCAATCTGGTTTCCGCTATTACCGTCACAGTAAAAATGGTAATTTGGCGATCGCTCACGTTACCGACCAGCACACCCACCGTGGCAATATTGTGGATATAGTTACCCTCTATCACCCAGTTCATCCCAAAACCTATCAACGCCTGGATAAACCCGACTTCGATAAGGTCTGGATTCCTGAAACTCCTAACAACCAATATTGGCGACAGTGGCAGCAACTACTCGATTTAGCTCCTGAGTTCGATCGGGAACGGATCTATCTGTGCTGTGGATTGTTGCTGCCAATCTGGGGACAATTGCCAGGAAGTCCTCGCGTCTATCGACTCCAAACTAACGATGGTCGGTTGTTACTAGGGCGAGAAATCGACAAGCTGAAAATCGATAAAGTGTATCGAGATTTTGGCATTGCTGGCGAATCTAAACTGACAGCCGATGAAATCTTCCAACTAGTTTGGAAAGGCAATGAGGTGACATCGGCGGGACAGTGGCAGTTACAGCGGAACTATTATAAGGGGGAAGATCGGTTGGAAGTAGTGGCTGTTTATGGTAGCAATAAAATCGATTGGCTCAAGGCTTTGGGTTGCTTTACAGAGATTATCAACTATCGAACTAAGGTGTTTATTCCGGTAGATACGGCGATCGAGATTATCGATAATTTGATAGCTGGTTGAATAGAGAAAATCCCCTAATATCGAGCGGGGGATTTTAATCACACGATCGAGATCTTATCGAGTAATACTAGAGCTAGGGATTCGGTTACATGAACAAAGAAAGAGTAGATCTGATGACAATCCGAATAGCTTGCAGAATAGAGTGTCTAGCATATACCAGGAATCGAGAGGTTAAGTTGTCTGGAACTTTTTGTAAGTCTGAATCGGATATTTACCAGCAATTCATCCTCAAAAATATATATGGAAGAAAGCGGTTGCTTTTTCTGGATCGATCGCAAGTTGGGTATTGCATTCGACAAACATCAAAATTACTTTGTGTTGATAGAATAATGCTCGATCCTAAATTACCGCTGAATGGGTCGATCGGGAAATCAAGCATTTAGCGTTATGATTAAGACAAATGCCTAAATTGAGGTAAGTTATGTCTCCATCAACCCAATTACTGGATATTTTGGGAATTCCAGGTTCGACAAGTTCATCTTCAGCTAACGATCGGGCTGAAGTAGTCCGGCGCGGATTATCGATCGAGTCTTTTAAGCGAGTGGCTAATTACTACCAACTCTCAGATGCTCAGATGTCCAAGGTTGTAGGAACTTCAGTGCGAACGATCGTCAGACTTCAGAAAGAAGATAAGCCTTTAAATGCTACTTGGTCCGATCGATTGTACCGACTCGCGAGAGTCGCGGCTCAAGCGCAGGATGTATTTGAGAGTGCTGACACGGCGACTAGTTGGCTGAAGCGACCCAATCGAGGATTAAATGGTCATGCGCCTGTCGATCTACTCGATACGGATGCAGGTACAGAACAGGTGGTGGAATTACTCGATCGAATTGAGTATGGAGTGTACAGTTGAGTCTCAGTCTGTGGCGAATTTCTAAGCGCAAGTATGCAGATACAGCTTTTAGCGGCGAAGGTGCAAGACGAGTCGGTGGACGCTGGAATTCTCGTGGACAGGGGATGGTTTACACTTCGGGAACGCTTTCACTTGCAGCGTTAGAAGTCTTCGTCCACATGGAAGTTGAAGATGTGGCGACGATGTTGGCTTACATTCGGGTGGATGTGCCAACAGAGGTAAAGATCGAGTATCTAGAAGTGGCTCAGTTGCCTCCAGATTGGCGGAATATTCCCGCACCTGCTATTTTGGCAGCTATGGGCGATCGATGGTTTCAATCGGGTTCAACAGCGATTTTAGCCGTGCCTTCGGTGGTTATTCCAATGGAATATAACTATTTAATTAATCCGGCACACCCTGATTTTGTGAAGTTAAGGGTAGAATCTCCGCAACCATTTGAGCTAGATCCCAGGCTTTGGAAAAGTTAAAATAGAATTACCCTGACGGTAATCGATCTTATCGAAAGAGAAAAGACTATGACTTATACCAAACCTCAAATCGATCCCGATCTCAATATCATTCCTGGTGAAGATATCGAGATTCGAGCTAGAAAGATGGCAGCAGCGGGACAAAAACAAGTTGCGGAAGATATTGCTCGTCTCAAAGCAATGGGCGAGCCGATTCACTATATGCTCGGTCATAAATTAGTTAGAGAAGAAGCCGATGGGCGCAAATTTGAGATTGAAATCCAGGCAGACAGTAGCGAAAAAATAGTCGGTGAAATTCTCTAGAATATGCCAACTTTGACAGTCGTTGCTGGAGCTAATGGCTCTGGTAAATCGACATTAACCAAACAGTTAGATCGATCGATTCTATTAATCGACCCCGATGCAATTGCCAAAGAACTAAATCCGCTCGATCCTGTATCTGTGGCGATTGCTGCTGGTAGACAGGCTCTAGCTCTTGCCCAGCAATCTTTAGGAGTGAAGCTGATTTGTCTTAAAAGAGCCATACCTAAATTATTAAGCTAATCATCTCATTAGTTCACCATAAGGATCAAAGAAGTGTACTAATGAGCTTACAGCAAAGTCTAAATTTGTGGCTAATCTTGGGAATTTTAATTTTGCACCTTTAATTCCAATAATTTGACGTTTAAATTCTTTTATTTCTCTTTTTCTTGAATGACCATAATCACTTTGTTCATATTCATAAATCCAAGGAATAGAAGGAACTCTTCCTGATAAATCTTCTACAACAGCCTCAGCATATGCTACGTAATGGATGAAACTTCCAGGGTTGAATAAATAATGTTCATCGGGTAGAGAATAGGTGCTAGCGGCAGATTGTGCTGCTGAAGGTCCATGCAGATAATAAATAGCTTTTTTGTACATGTCAAATTCCTGCCAGTGAAATAGATATTCAAGAGGATTATTAATAGGAATTTCACTATATAAATTGTATTTGAAGTAAAGGCTTTTAATTTTTTCAAGTCTAGCGTGGCGATTTATTGATTCCCACTTTAGCCAATAATCATCTTTGTCTGAATCTCCAAAAATATCGATTAGATATGGAAAAATTGCTCTTGACATAAAGTGACCGACAACATGGCAACAATTATTTTTGAATAAGTTATAATACCATCCTCCTAAGCCTCTATAATAATTTCCTGATGGGTTAAATGTGTCAAAAATATAGGGATGAAAAATTCTATCTACATTAATATTTATAATTTCATCTGCTTCTTTACCAAAACTATTTTTATCTTGCTCCAGAGTATTCCATAATTCGTATTCAGCATTTTGTTCATTTCTATTAGGATTAAAACTAAAATATTCATTCCCTATCTCAATTGCCATGTGCCCAACGTAATTCTTACTCTTTAAAGGTAACCATGTATAGACTCTCATGAGTATTCCATCCTAATAGTAATTTATTTTTTAAATTAAAAATTATTTTATCAGAAAAAAGTTGATTTAGTCGATCCTGTAAATAATGCCATATCTGCTTCTTTCTTTTCCAAAAATTACACAAGAATTCCAACAAGCAAGAATTAAAAAATCAGCTTAGTAATAATTTCAATCACATCTATGTCTCCTAAATCAATTTTATTTGAAAGCTGTGGTACGACATTATTATCCAAATAGCTCCAGTCCATCTCAATCTCTTGAAAATCGTTAGAATTTGCTATTTCCATTCTATTTTCTCTTAGCGTAATTCGATATTTATATGGCCATAGAGGAAGACCAACTTTATGTTGTTGCATAATAAAATGTTCATTTTGTTTAATATTTTTCTAAGAAATTAATCCACCAAAAGTAGTAATTGGTTTTCTGAATGCCATGGTTTTCTCCTAATATAAGGATTAATTGTCGATCGGTCGTCAACTCCAGCCTGAGATCGGGATTATCGATGCAGAGGCGATTGAGCAAAGCTCACGCTACGCGAACGAATTGTTCTGGCGTGACATTTAGAGTGGTATTGCTGACATCAAGTAGCAATGTTTTGGTATCTGTAGAAGTAGCTATTGTCATCAGACCTCTCAACAGTTGTAGGATCTGGATCTTGTCACCTTATTATATCTTGGCTGCTTAAAGTTTTTCGCGCAGTCGGGAGATCGTCAGTTCGACGATCTCCCGACTATCTGCTAAAGCGATCGAATCAATCGCCTTACCATTAGATTGGCAAACCCTACGTTAAAATATTACTTCCCACACCACCAGTAAAAAGCCAGCAATTAAGGCTGTGCGGCAACTAACCATTCAAAAATCGGGCTTGTCGATCTCTTCTCCTAACGCCTCCCCAGTAGTAGCCTCAGCAGCTTCAATGGCAGATTCGATCTGGGCAGCAGCTTCCTCCGCTTTCAGCGCAGCCTCCACAGCAGCTTCAGCCTCAGCTTGAGCAATCAGAACTGCTTCAGGAATGTAATCGGGGTGGTAAGGAATTAAACCCGTACTCCAAAGAGCCAGACTCGCTTCTCTCAACCACTTTTTGAGCCGTCGGTTAGTGGAAAATGGAATCCAGTTAGAATTGATCGCCTCACTAAAAGGGATATACTCACATCTTGCACTAGTATATTAGCTCTACTATTCAAGGGGTTGAAAATATGAGAAAAAGGGCGTGGAAAAACATTGATGAGAACAGTGAACACCATTCTCCCTTACGCCCAATTAACCTGAGTTCGATGAAGTTTTGTCTCCTCAAACTCAGGCATTTCAACACTTTTAGGCTAACAGCAGAATTTTTTCAATTTTTGGCACATTAAAATCCACCATCAATATCATTAATAGTTGAAAAAACATTGATTTAA
>NZ_JBGSPA010000140.1:0-25166 GCF_041738855.1 Chamaesiphon sp.
TTAAGACACTCTAGATCTCAGTCCGCGTAGCGATGCGCGCTCCTCGGCTTTGCCGAGGGTTTAGCGCATCAAGACAGGCGGACTTTGCAGCACTAGCGGCGATTTTAATCGCTGTGCTGTCCTAACCGCCTTGGCGGTTGCTATAACTCTAACTAAGCGAGTTGTTGCAATTATCGATCGAGCTTGACACATCCAACATCGATCTCACTCTGTAAAGTTGTTATAAGCCATAACTATTTCAAGTTCAGTTGAATAAAACAACTACAAAACTTTACTTACTAACTAATTGCGGGAATTGGAGGCGTAGAGCTGTAAATAACGGTGATGGTTTACTCTCTTGCAACCTGTCGCCCTGCTGCCAATTAAATCGATTCCATAAAAACGGAGCTTCCAGCTCTGCCGCCAGCCACAATAATTTTTTGGCTCTCGTAATCGCTACATATAACAAGCGTAAATCTTCACCTTGCTTGAGATAATTGGCTAATTCCCATGCACCCTGAGCTGTTGGCAGATCGTGCTGATGCAAATGTGCGCGAATCTTGGCGCGGGCAACTTCTGCTAAAGTAAAATCACCTAAAAACTTCGCACCTTGCGGCGTCCACAATTGCCCAGGAATCCGATCGCTCAAAAATGGAATAAATACATAGTCCCAGTCTAAACCCTTCGCCTTGTGCATAGTGATAATTGTCACTTGTCCTACCGCTGTATAGCGAGACTCAGAGCCATCATCGATGTTTTCAAAACCTTCGGTGGCGATCGTTTCTTGCAGTACTTCGATGGCACTATGGATCGAGCTACGTCCGTATGTTTGCAGCGCAATTTTATCAGCCAATTTATCGGCTGTTGCCAATTCGCTAGATTGATAATTCAATCGACTCGCTAGATAACTAATCAGTTGATAATCAGGTAATGTCAATCGTGACTGTATTAATTCGCAGCAAATTTCGCGCGCTCGTTGGACTGTCTGCGGTTGGGGCGTTTCCAGAATACTGGGATAGAGAAACCGTTCGGGTAGGATTGATAGAGCATCGAGGTCTTGCGCCTCAATTAATTTCCGAGCGAGTAAAACTTTGAGGGCGGCTTTGAGATATTCTGGAGAGTGGGGTCTGGTGATAAATTGAAGTAGAGTCAGGATTTCGCCAGGAATTTTGGAGGTACGATCGCTTTCACCTGCCTCATAAAGCTCGATTTCAGGATGCGATCGTTTCCAGTCAGAGAGTCTGTCATAGATAAACTTTGCCTGTCGATTCTCGCGCACCAAAATCGCAGCATTGGCGGTGGGATTGGCGGCAAAAAGTGTAGTTAGACGTTGCTCGATCGCCAGTACAGACGCGTAGACATCGCTCGGCTGATGCAATTCTACCCCGCCATCTTGTGGGAGCGGATTGGGCTGAGGATCATTTGCGGCTACCGGACGGATTGTTTGCTGCCAGAAGACGGATTCAGCTTCCGACCGTTCGGTGGATTCACCCTCTTTGGCAGGCGGTTTGAGCCAATTATTGCCCCAATTCAGGACAAAATTAGCCACGTCCATAATCCGCTGATTACTGCGTCCGGCTTGCTCCATTTTTTCCAGACGCGATGACAAATCGGGAGCGACGATCTCGCTACACTCTTGGCAAAAATCCCGAAAATACCGAGGATCGGCGGGGGTAAATGTCGAATTGATCGCCTGATTGGGATCGCCAACGCGAATCAGATTGGGTGGTAGTTCGGGGTGGTTGGGAATGCCTGCCAATTGACGCAATAATTTTTCCTGCAACGGGCTAGAATCTTGAGCTTCATCTTCAAAGACAGCATGAACTTGTTGCTGCCACAATCTGCGCGCAGCGGGGTCTGCCATCACCCGTAATGCCCCCGCAATCATCTCATCGTAGTCGAGGTAGTTGCGATCGACTAGCAGCTCTTGATAAGCCTGATAGAGTCCAGCACTGATGCTCAAAATGTCATAGCGGTCTGGATATAACTTGGCAATCTCCCACAGATCCGCTGGTGACAAACCAGAACTTTTGGCTTCGCGGACGGCGGTAAATGCCAGACTGGGCAAGATCTCCGTCCGCAATACTGACTGACGGCGCAAGCGTTCGGTCTCTTCGCCGTCAAAGCTGGCTCCCTCTAGTAGGCAGCGGTAACTGTGTGGGTTTTGACTCAGCCAGTTTTGGACGGTATCCTCAATTAGTTTGTGATTGACAGTTGGCATCACTAGGGTGCGATCTGTCAAATCCAGCCGCGATAAATCTGGATGTTTGGTAGCGATACTCAGTGCCAAACTGTGGATCGTGTTGACACCATACCCGATCGGTGGGAGTCCCAATTCTTTGAGACAAGCTCTAATTTTGTCTTTGATATTCGCTGCTGCCGAGCGAGTGAGGGTGACAATTATCAACTGATGGCGTTGATGTAGCTGTTCTCGGGCGATCGCGATCGCAGCGGCGACTGCCATACTATACGATTTGCCTGCTCCTGGCACTGCGGAGACTGCCAACTGTCCCGACTGCCAATCTGCCAGCGTCCGCTGTCCCTGTCGCAATCCTTGCCGCCATTGGGCGATGATTTCTGCTTGGGGTCTGGCGATCGGGTTTGGAGCAGCGGGTAGGGTGGGCATAGGGGTGAAGATGACTGTAGATTTAGATCGATCGCCAAGCTCTCTCGGGACAACACAGCGATTAAAATCGCCGCTCATGGTGCAAAGTCCGCCCACGCGGACTAAAATCTCAAGTGTCTGAACTGCTGTGGCTACTGCCATAGCTTAACAAGCTAACAATTATTGTAGGTTTAAGCTGTCTCTAGCTATTAAAAATTAATGATGCTCTAGAATTTCAGTATCTGGAACACTCTAAATCTTAGTCCGCGTAGGCGGACTTTGCATTCTGAGCGGCGATTTCAATCGCTGTGTTGTCCCGCACTTGGCGGTTGCCATCCGACACCTGCGAAGGAAATCTCCGCGTGACTGCATCCGTGATTTCAATCGCTGTGATGTCCATAGCTCATCCAAAAATGGGGTGCGAACCAATCGTTCGCACCCCATTTGCATTCACTATTGACTATCCACCATTCACCATTCACCTACTACCCTAGATATCTAATGTTGTGACACCAGGAAGGACGTAATTATCGAGTCCGATTGGCGGTAGTTCCAGATAGTAACTTGGAACCGACATTGCCCTCATCGCCTCTCATTGTCTGCGAAGCATAGTAGTAGTGGTTGTAACGGCTTTGCTTGTCGAGATCGACGCCATTGAGTACCATTCCCAATACTTTGAGCTTGGACTGGGTGAGGATCTCTTGAGCGTACTCGACTGATTCTTTGTCAGCGACACCAGGACGGAGGACAAATACCAGTCCGCCTGCTTGTGTCCCCAAGATTGCGGCATCGGCAGCAACTGTCAGCGGTGGCGCATCGATGATGACTAGATCGTACTCTTGCGACCACTGAGCGATCGATGTACTCATTTGCACGGAGTCGATCAACACTACGGGATTGGGTGGGACAACGCCTGCTGTGACTAGGAACAGATTGGGTTGGATTTCGGTAGTGGCTGATTTGCGATCGCATTGTCCGCTCAGGACATTGCTGAGTCCTTCGTAGTTCCCCTGTCTCCAGATCAGATGTTGCGCTGGTTTCCGCATATCTGCATCGACGAGAAGGACTTTCTTGCCCAGTTCGGCGACGGCGAGAGCGAGGTTGGCGGCGACTGTGGATTTGCCCTCGCCTGACTGGGAGCTGGAAACTACCACAACCTTGAGGCTATCGTCAGCATTCAAAAATTGGAGGTTGGTCTGCAACATCCGGAAGGATTCACCTTCAATCCCAGTGGTCATTCCAGTTAAGACCAGTTGACCTGGCTCTCTGGTATTACTTTTACCCAGTTTGGGCAATTGGCGAGATTTTTCAAAGACTGGAATTTGTCCCAAAATCGGGTAACCAGGTAGTAAACTTCTGGCTTCTTCGGAGGTCTTGATCCGTTTGTCGGCACCATCGAGCAAGAAGGCAGTCGCCGCACCCAAGAACAGACCCAAGAAACTACCAATGGCAATGTTCTGACCTTTTTTGGGTGAGAGTGGTTCTTGGGGTAACTCTGCGTGAGTTTGGATTCTGGAATTACCGAGGGTTTGGTTTTCGGCAATTTCGATTTCTTGAAGTTTGCTCAACAGAGTTTTATAGTTCGTCCGCGTGGTGTCGAGTTTGCGTCCGAGGGCATTTTGCTGTTGTTCCAATTTTGGCAGCGCGTTCATCCGTTGGCGATAAGCATCCACTACGTAAGTGAGTGCGGCGATCTGTTTTTGCAGGCTGGTTCGTTGGGCTTCACTTTTGGCGAAGTCCGCAATCATGCTCCCTTGAATCCCTGATGGTTGTAGCTCGACAACTCTGCCTTGAAAACTTTGTTCGCCAGCGAAGCTTTGTTCTTTGCGTTGTTGGAGGATTTGAGCTAGAGCTTGTCTTTTCTCTTTGAGGTTGAGAATGCTGGGATCGTTGTCACTAAATCGAGTTTGTTCGGTCGCCAACTTAGCATCGACTTCTTGCAACTCTCTGAGCGATCTTTGCAATCCAGGCGACTCGCTTGCCAGTCCAGTTTTGATAGTGTCTTGAGAGTCTCTACCCCCAAACAGGCTCTTTAAGCCTTCTAGCCTAGATGTTTCTGCGGCTAGTTGAGCGGAGGCGGAGGTGATTTCGCGGTTGAGGGTGGTGATTGTCTCTACTGCCGAGACCGATTCGGTCGGTAGATCGACGACATTGTACTGCTCTTTGAATAAGCGGAGATCGTTCTCAGCTTGCTTGACTTCGGTTTCGATCTTGGGTAGTTCCTGCGCTACGAATTTTCGAGCAGCTTCGGCTTCGCGGCGTTGGTTGGTACGGTCATCACGGATGTAGACTTCCATGATTTTTTCGACGACATCTTTTGCCAACTCTCTGCTCGGATCTTGAAAACTTACTTCCAAGATATCTGTCCCCTTGACACTGCTGACTTTTAGCTGCTGGACGAAGGTGTCGGACTTGCTGATAAATTTCTCTAATCGTTTGCGCTCTGGTGGTCTATTTGCGTACTTACCATTGCGTAATTCGGCTAGTGCCCCATTAATCGTGGTGAGTGACTTGAGGATTTCTGCTTGAGTGTTGACTGGCGTACTGCCAGTCAAGCCGTCTAATTCACCAATCGCTCCGCCTGTGGCATTGTTGGCACTGCTCAATAAAGCACTAGTCTTATTAGTCTTTTTCAGGATGACTTGTCCTTTGGCTTGGAAGATTTCCGTTTGCCTGTATGTCCATACTGTCGCGGCTGCGGTAGTAAGGGCAAACACCACGGCGGCAGGCAACCAACGACGTTTGAGTACTAGCCAATATTGTGCAATTTCATCCATAATGCTTTACGCGGGTGACTGTGTGTATACTCCTTCATATTCTAACACTGTGACTTTGGGTCCCCGTATCCGCATTTCAACGTAATTCGATCGCGCTAGATCGACTAATCTAGACAGTTACGGGTGTAGTAAGCCAGTTAGATGTTTGAGGGATGAGCGATCGATCGCGATGGAAGTCTCTGTAACTATGCAACTATTTTATACAATCAATTCGCAATCTGGTGTTTTTTCAGTAAGAATACTTGTATTGCTACGATCGGTTTTCCGAGGGTAAACTACTGTGTTAGAAGGACACCAACTCGATCGCCTGTCGATCGATCTCGCCACATCTTCCACCCCAAATATCGAACAACGATTGCAAGAAATCCCCGCTGAGCCTGGAGTCTACTTCATGCGGGATGCTAGCGATCGCATTTTATATATTGGTAAATCCAAAAAGCTCCGCTCCCGCGTCCGCTCTTATTTTCGCGATCGTAGTCATCATACGCCTCGGATCGCGATGATGGTGCGCCAAGTTGCTGAAATCGAGTTTATCGTGACAGATAGTGAGGCGGAAGCTCTGGCTCTAGAAGCCAATCTGATCAAGCAACATCAACCACATTTCAATGTCCTGCTCAAGGATGATAAAAAGTATCCATACATTTTGATCACTTGGTCGGAAGACTATCCACGCATCCTGATGACGCGCAACCGCCGCATCGGCAAAGGCAAAGATAAGTATTATGGCCCCTATACCGACGCGCATTTGCTCCGCAATGTGCTGTACACGATTAAGCGGACATTTCCACTGCGCCAACGACCCCAACCGTTATTCAAAGACCGTCCCTGTCTCAACTTCGATCTCGGTCGCTGCCCGGGGGTGTGTCAAAATCTGATTGCGCCGCTAGACTATCGGCAAACTGTCGAAAAAGTAGCGATGATCTTTCAAGGTCGCAGCGGTGAGTTGCTGGATACACTCACCGCCCAAATGAGTAAAGCTGCCGAGCATCTCGACTTCGAGCAAGCCGGATTGCTACGCGATCGCATTGCCAATCTCACCGCGCTCAATGCCGAGCAGAAAGTCTCACTCCCCAATGATACCGTCTCGCGCGATGCGATCGCCCTCGCTGCCGATCGGGCCAATGCTTGCGTCCAACTTTTCCAAATTCGCGCGGGCAAACTTGTGGGTAGACTGGGATTCACCGCGCAGGTGCAGTCGCTGGCTGAAGATCTCGCCGCCCAGCCCTCTGACGAAGAGCTAGGAGCCATCCTCCAACGCGTATTGGAAGAGCATTATCAAAATGCCGATCCGGTGGAAATCCCGCTCGAAATCCTGGTGCAGCATCCCCTCCCCGATGGTGAAATCTTGGCTAGCTATCTGAGCGATCGCAAGGGTCGAAAAGTGACGCTGATCGCCCCCCAGCGTCAGGTTAAAGCCGAGCTAATCGAGATGGTCGAGAAAAACGCCATTCACGAGCTAACGCGGCTGCAACGCCAAACAGAGCGAAATGTATCGTCATTATCAGATCTGGCGGAGATTTTGAGTCTACCCGAACTGCCGCGCCGGATCGAAGGTTTTGATATCTCCCATATCCAAGGCTCCAATGCGGTAGCTTCCCAAGTCGTATTCATCGACGGCATCCCCGCCAAGCAACATTATCGTCATTACAAGATCCAAAATCCTGAGATTACGATCGGACATTCAGATGATTATGCCAGTCATGCCGAAATTGCTCGTCGCCGCTTTCGCAAGTATGCAGGTGGCGTTCATACTGATGATGCGGATTTCCCAGATGTCGTGATGATTGACGGTGGTAAGGGGCAATTATCCGCCGTGATGAATGTCCTCGAAGACATGGATCTGGCTGATAAAATGTGTATCGTCAGCCTTGCCAAGCAACGCGAAGAAATCTTCCTCCCTGGTGAAAGTTTGCCCCTGCCCACAGATGCCGAGCAAGCTGGCGTCCAACTGCTCCGCCGCGTGCGGGATGAGTCCCACCGCTTTGCCATCACCTTCCACCGCCAACAACGCGCCGTCAAACAAACTCGATCGTATCTGGATGATATTGCTGGTTTGGGTAGTCATCGTCAGAAACAACTTCTCGCTCATTTTCACTCGATCGATTATATCCGAGCCGCTAGTGTCGCCGACTTATCCAAAGCTCCAGGCATCGGACTACATACGGCACAGGAGATTTATAGTTACTTTCATCCCCAGTAATCGCTCCTATTTCAGCGACATGACACCAACGACTCGTTAGACTAGAAAATATTAATTTAATCCATGAGTGCAGCCACCTTTGTAAGCACTAGTGCTACTTTAGATAGATGAACGACGAGCTACAATGTTGGTACAAAGCACTTGACTTAGAGCCTGGAGCTTCACTCGAAGAGGTGAACCAGGCACATAAAGATCTGGCATTGGTGTGGCATCCTGACAGGTTGCCACAAGACAGTCCCCGCTTGCAACAAAAAGCCCAAGCGAAACTCCAAGAAATCAATAATGCTCGGGATCGATTGCGCGAGTATCAAGCCGATCGCGCCAACATTAGTGCCAATAATGTTAATAGTAAATCTGCGCGATCGGCTAGCAGCTCTAGGCGCGAATCGACGTATCGAACTTCTTCCCAACGTCAGCAGCCACGACGAGCCGCAGCGACTACTCGTCAAGAGCAACGCCAACCAGAGCCATCACCAGTTACAGCCACCGATCCCAACAGCTATACTTCATCTGCCACTACCGCAAAATCCACTCCCGGGCGTCAAGCGACAACTACAGCTCCGCGTACCCCTCATCAACGCCCAGATCTCAGCGGTGTGGATTGGAGTGGCGCGGATCTCAACGAGCGGGATTTATCTGGTAGAAACTTGACTAACGCCAACCTCAGCAATGCCCAGCTCAAGGACTGCTTTTTACATGGCACCAATTTACAAGGTGCCAATCTGCATAAAGCCAATCTCTTTCGGGCAAATTTGTTTCAAGCCAATCTTAGTAATACCAATTTGCGAGAAGCCAATCTCATCGGTGCCGATCTCAGTGGTGCCGATCTCAGTGGTGCCGATCTCACTGGCGCACAGATTAGGGTAGGAGCGAGGATTACAGTGAGACTGATTGGTGCAAATCTCACAGGTGCAACGATGCCGGATGGGCAGGTTTATCGGTAGATAGTCGAGCAGTGTACGGTTATTTATCAGTCTGGCTGTGGTGTAGTCTGCCGCTCGGCTAAGTCCCTGAGTGCATAGTCTCTAAACCGATCCATATCCGCCTGAAGTGTGCCTTCGACGGCGTTGCGGACAAAACCATTGTCCATTAAGATTGCCAAGAATCCTGGCACTTCGTAGGTGATTGTCAACTTGACGATGCTGGTTTCCCTGCGATCGTAAAATCTAATCGCCCCACGATTGGGCAATCCATCAACCGACTCCCACTGAATGATTTGGTGGGGTATCTGCTGGAGGATGCGAGACATCCAGGTAAATTCGAGCGTCTTGGTACCTAGCTTCCAGCGGGAGAGTTCGGGGCTACCTTCGACTATTTGCACGGATTCGATCCACTTCATCCAGCGCGGCATCAGCTCGATATTGTGCCATAGACTCCAGACATGCTCGATCGGTGCAGCAACTTCAACTTGAACGCTATGTTCTAACCATTGGGACATGAGGGTAGAGGGTAGGGGGTAGGGTGAGTAGGTTTTAGGCTTTAGGTTTTAGACTGTAGGGGTAGAGCTAATTATTGCAAAATATCCATATTCGCTGTCTTGTTTCGCTAAACCCTCGGGCATTGTCCGAGGGTTTAGCAAGCCGCTGTCAACTGTCAACTGTCAACTGTCAACTGTTTAATTAGAGGCAATCTGCGGTCTGTTTGAGATTGCTAAAACTCGTGAGGATAGCTTGGGCGGCTTGTTTACCAGAAATAGTCGCGCCTTCCATACTGTCGATATAGTCTTGAGCCGTATAACTACCCGCCAGGAAAAAATTGTCAATCGGTGTCGCTTGAGTCGGACGGAAGGGGTCCATCCCTGGCTGTTCGCGATAGAGAGATTGAGCCAACTTCACGACACTCGACCACGTAACATTTAAGTCAGTAGCAGAGGGGAATAGGGTGTGAACTTGCTTGAGGACATGGGCGACGATCTCCTCATTTTTCATCGGGATAAACTGTTCGCCTGGAGTCAGCACTACTTGTAATAACGAACCTTCACCCTCTCGATAATAATCGGCAGGGCTGGTCAGCGCAAGATCCGCAAAACAGGAGAAGTCCGCATCGGCACTATACAATAGGTTGTCTAGCCCCGCAGCATGGTCTAGTTGGTGCTGCTCGGCGCGATCGGACATCTCGGTTACCCAACCATCAAATCTGAGCTGGACGGTGGTCACAGGCACCGCTGTGAGCTGGAAGATATTGTCGAAGAAAGCCGATTGACGCCACTCGGAGGGGACGATCCGCTGGATACCTGGCACATCGCAGGCACATACATAAGCATCCGCCGTAATCGTGTCGATCGCCTCACCACTAGCGATCTCAAATCCGGTAATGTGGATATTGTCCCCTGTTCCCGTATAGTTAACTTGCCGGAGCTGATTACGGGTATGGATTTTGGTGCCTCTAGCTACTAAGTAATCGACGATCGGTTTGTGCAGATATGCCGCTGGCGAACCAACGAGCATATTCAATTTTGATGCTTCGGTTTTGGAGGCAAACATCATAAAGATCGTCAGCATACACCGCGCTGAGATATTTTCGGTATCGATAAAGCCCAGAGCCAGCGCGATCGGGTCCCACATCCGGCGTAAGCTATGATTGTTGCCACCATGCGATCGAAACCAATCAGCAAAACTGACGCGATCGAGATCGCGAATCAGTTTCATCCCAGCCTCATAGTTGACCAATCCAGCGACGATCGGACTAGTTCCCAATGCTAGTGCATTTCGCAGCTTATCGACGATCGTCAACTGTCCGGTGGTAAAAAATGCCTTTAAGCCATGAAAAGGTGCGCCGAGCAGAAATCTAAAATCCAGCTTGCCGATATCGCCGCCAGCATTGACAAAATTATGGACGTGTTCTTTTGGCAAAAAGATATCAGTCGCACCAATCCGCTGCATCAGGGCGAAGAGGTTGGCATAGTTGTTGAAGAAGACATGTAAGCCCATTTCGATGTGATTGCCATCAGCATCTACCCAGCTCCCAACTTTGCCGCCAACGAAGGGACGTGATTCAAAAATCTCCACCTCATGTCCGGCATCGACCAAATCGACAGCCGTAGCCATCCCCGCCAATCCCGCACCAACTATTGCAACCCGCATATCTATTTTCGTTGTTTTCAGTGTCTTTACCGATTTTAAGATTTTTTAAGCGTTTGTGCATCCTTTTTCAGCTAGCACTGGCATTTTCGCGATCGCTATTCCCCTCTCATTCACCATCTACTTTCTCGAGCGCGCTAAACCCTCGGCAAAGCCGAGGAGCGCGAATCGCCATCCACCGTTCACTCACCACGCTAGCTGTCTAATTTGTCGCTGGTACGGGAGTAGTTGTTATTTATCGATAAATGATGTTATATTGAGATAGCTGAGTTAAAAAACGACGCGGAGTAGAGCAGCCTGGTAGCTCATCGGGCTCATAACCCGGAGGTCACTGGTTCAAATCCAGTCTCCGCAACCAACTCTAACTACCAACTAAATCTCAAATAGATTGTAGGTCTTAGAGCAGCGAACCTAACCCAAACATAACGACGCGGAGTAGAGCAGCCTGGTAGCTCGTCGGGCTCATAACCCGAAGGTCGCTGGTTCAAATCCAGTCTCCGCCACCAAATGTATCAAAAACCGTACCCCTATAGGTACGGTTTTTGAGTTGAGGGGTACAAATCTCAGACAGTTGTCACAGTAGAAATCTAAACCCCTAAGCGCTGGAGCGTCGATCGAGTCTAGAGTTTCATCGCGATCGACAATCCGTCACCAAGCGGCAACACGGAGACAGCGACGCGGGCATCGGCAACCAACTCCCGATTGAAGCGATCGATACCGAGGGTGTATTCATCATTATAGGTATCGGGATTTAAAACTCGTCCTTGCCACAGCACATCAGTGGTAATGAGTAATCCGCGCGGACGTAATAGGGCGATCGCGCGTTGATAGTAGAGTGGATATTGATATTTGAGTCCAGAGATCGCGATCGAGTCAAAAGCTGGGAGAGGATCGATCGCGAGTAATCGATCGAGCAATTCTACTCCACTGTCAATGTGCAGATCGATTTGAGCCGCTACGCCACCTCGAAGCCAATACTCGCGGGCGATATCCAAATGTTGACCATCCACCCCAGCACTAGTTACTCGCCCCTGTGGAGGCAATGCTAGAGCCATCGCGAGGGTACTGTAACTCCGAAATATCCCGATTTCCAACACGTCAACAGCTCCGATCGATCGCATCAGTAGGGCGATCGTTTGGGCTTGTGCCATCGTCGGCTGCATTTGAGCTAGCGGATAGTCAGCGGTAGCTTGTTGGAGCGCGACGAGTAAATCGGGGGGTGGAGTAGATATCGATGTCAGATACCGCCCGATCCTATCTTCTACGCCAGTACTCGTCTGTTGGGGTAGACTCGGCTCATGCTGCTCGACAAATTGACGGGCACAATCTTTGCACTGATACCGCTGCTTGTCGCGATAAAAGCCATGCTTCCGAACGCGGGTGGATTGACAATTAGGACATTTCATGTGGGCTGTTCGTGTTTACTTAACAGCTCCTACAGGGTGAGGTTGGGTTTCAAATTGGGGGGCGTAGGCTTGAAGCAGCGTGCTGACTTGTTTGACAACTTCAGCGCCTGATGATTTGGCGATCGCTTGGCGTTCGGGGAAAAATTCGGGACGATCGAGATTTTGGGCGATGGCTGATTCAACTTGTTGGGTAATCAATGCTTGAAGTTCTTTTTGAGCGCGTTCGCGTTGATAGTTGGCACCCTCTTCTGTCGTAGCATAGAGTGGGGGGAGACGATTGAGTGCGTAGGCGGCGATATCACCGACATCTAGTTGCAGATCCGTGTCCACCTCAATGGCAGTAATTTGACCGATCGTTTCGGCGATTACCAACTCTTCCATCACATTGATAAATTGTTTGCGCGGCACTGTGACTACTTCACCAGCAAGTAACGCTCCCATCAGATGATCGAGTGCCATATACTCTTCTACCGATAGTTCCGCCGCACTATCGCAGATCCGTCCTACCTCGGCTTCCATAGCGGGGGTAAGGTAGCCTTCATCTAAAGCATGTTCGACGATCGCTTGGATATTCATGATTAAATAAGTCGTAAGTCGTGAGTCGTAAGTGGTTGCGGCGATCGCAGCTTGAGCCGGATCGAGATAAGTGCTACTTTACAAACCACTATTTACATTTATTATTCCCTCGCGATCGAGCAAGATAAACAATAATATTGGCATGATGTCAAGCGATCGATGCTAGTAGGTAGCTACTGGTTAGGGTTGGCACTGCCCACCATCTAGGTTCTAGGCAATTTCTATCGGATAAATCTTTCTCCTACCTACTTCATTCAACGCCAGTTCGGAGTAAGCATCTTTGCTAAAGGCTCGCGATCGGCACAGCGGCAAACGAAGAGAATTTGGCGGTTGCGTTTATTATTAGCGAGGGCAGAACCTGGATCTGGGGGTGGTCTTGTTGCGCTAAACCCTCGGCAAAGCTACGTATCGCGCATCGCTCCGACCCCCAGCCCCCAATCTCATATAACGATTCAGCATCGACCCAGATTACTCGATCGCGGTCGATCGCCATTGAACGGGATCGACAGAGACAGCATTGACATAGAGACCCCAGTGGAGATGCGGCCCTGTGGAGGCTCCAGTATTACCGATCGCCCCAATTCGATCGCCAGCGGCGAGCAGTTGTCCGGCGGCGACCTTAATTTTGCTCAGGTGCATGAAGATACTCACCACCCCTTGTCCGTGATCGACGCCCACGACATTGCCATGTACGCGAAAGCCCTTATTTTCATAACCGACTAAGACAACTTTGCCACCAGCAGGAGCGACAACTGCCGAACCAGCAGCACCTGCATAGTCCAAACCGCGATGATAATAGTCCTTGGCAAATTCGCCATTATAATAACGACGGACGCCGTAAGGCGAACTAGTTTTACCCTGATTGGGAGCGATAAATTTGCCATCCCAGAGTTTATCGGGACTGACTGTTGCTTTAAAAGCAGTTACTTGCTTGAGTTCTAGCTCTGTCGCCTGGATGCCTGCTTTGCCTGGGGAGAAATTGATGCGCTGGATCGGAAATTTCCGATCGGTGACGGTGACTTTGAGGGTAGTGGTGCTAACCCCGTCGGAGATTGTTACCTCGCGATCGCCTGGTTTTTCGAGCGGGGTTGTCGGAATCATCGCCCGCAATCCATTTGCGCCGACGCCAAATACTGGATAAGTTTTACTACCAACTTTGACTGTGGGTGATGTTTTGCCAGGAGATGGGATAATGTTGACCACGATCGTTTCGCCCAAACGAGGCTGAACTGGTGTAACTTGGCTACTGAGAGCCAATCCAGGTATCCGAACAGCCGATACTAAGACGACCGTCAACACGATTGTGCCTAGTAAAATCGATCGCCAATTGTGCGATCGAGTTAGTGATTTTGGGGTAATTTTTGCCAACAGAGACTCGATCGACATAAAGATTTTAGGTGCGGAAGGGTGATGAATTGGAGTGGTGGGATCTGGCTATAGGCGATTGTTACCACTGCTAAGATCGAGTAGTAACTCCTTAGCGATCTGTTCCCATAGACCTGCAAAACTCAGTATCCTATAGATTAAGTTACATTAACTATAGTTTTAAACCTCTCATAATTTTCAGGGTTTAAGGCAAGCAGATTTGCGCTCGATCGTCAATGTGGGATCGGTGCTAGCAATAGCACCGATCGGCGCGATCGCGTTTTCCCCTCAGGCCCAAAATCGTATCCTCATTAACTTAACTGAAGTTAATTTGAAAATTTTATAATTATAAAAAGTTAGTGCAAGAAGATTTTCGGCTGATCGTAGATTTGGTATTTGTGCTAGTAGCTGCTGCTACTGGCGGGGTGCTCGCTGGACTGGCTCGACAGCCTGCCTTGCTGGGCTATATCGTCGGTGGGGCGATCGTCGGGCCGACTGGGTTGGGATTGATTAAAGAAGTGATCCAGGTTGAAACTTTAGCACAATTTGGGGCGGCTTTTTTACTGTTTGCACTCGGGGTAGAGTTTTCATTTTCTGAGCTAAAGAAGGTGCAGAAGATCAGTCTCGGTGGTGGTGGATTGCAAATCCTACTGACTATTTTAGTGACTACAGCGATCTCTCTGAGTGTGGGTTGGGTGACGACGCCTCAACAAGGGGTGTTTTTGGGCGCGATCCTCTCCCTGTCCTCAACGGCGGTAGTATTGAAATCGTTAATGGAGTCCAATGAAACTGCCACGCCCCACGGACAGGTAATGTTGGGTATCCTCGTCGTCCAGGATTTGGCTTTGGGATTCATGTTGGCAGTCTTACCCGCACTCGATCGACCCGTTGCTGAGATCGGTACGGCAGTACTGCAAGCAGGGGTCAAGATCGGGCTATTTGCGGCTGGGGCGACGGCGATCGGGATATGGGTGGTGCCGCGCTTGTTGCGGTTGCTGGCTAGTACTGAGAGTCGCGAGTTATTTCTGCTTGGCATCGTGACGCTATGCCTGGGGATTGCGCTAATTACTGCATATTTGGGTCTGTCCATCGAAATGGGGGCATTCGTCGCTGGTTTAATGATTTCTGAGGTGGAGTATGCAGACCAAACTCTAGCCTATGTAGAGCCGCTGCGGGATATCTTTGCCGCGTTATTCTTTGCGGCGATCGGGATGCTGATCGACCCTTTCTTTTTATGGGAAAACCTCGATCTGATTCTGGGGCTGGTGTCGATCGTCCTGATTGGGAAGTTTGCGATTATTACGCCATTGGTGAGGCTATTTGGCTACCCGTTGCAAACCGCGCTGATTGCTGGCTTGGGATTGGCGCAGATTGGGGAGTTTTCATTCGTATTGGCTAGCGAGGGGCGCAGTTTGGGTTTGGTGTCGCGCGGGGTATATCTGCTGCTATTGGGGACGACAGCGGTGACATTAGTGATTACGCCATTTATTCTCAGACTGATTCCCAGCTTGTTTAATTGGATTGAGAGCGTCCCAGCACTCGATCGGTGGTTTCAGCCAGGAGAGCCGCCCCTGGAAGTCTCCGAGCATGTACCACTCGAACCGCCGATCGTGATTTGCGGCTATGGGCGCACGGGGCAGAATTTGGCGACGCTCCTTGCCGAGCAAAATATTCCGGTAGTCGTTGTCGATCAGTCGGAGGCAGCGATTCAGAAATTACGCGAGGGGGGAATTCCTTATATTTATGGCAATGCTGTCAGTATCCCCGTCCTGACTAGAGCCGGACTCGATCGCGCGAGAGCGATGGTGATCGCCCTCCCCGATGCAATGAGTACGCGCCTATGTCTCAAGCACGCACTCGAAATCTCGCCCGATCTCGATATCGTCGTCCGCGCCAATCAATACCAAGATATCGAATTGCTCTATCAGCTCGGCGGTAGTGAAGTCGTCCAGCCCGAATTTGAAGCTAGTCTAGAAATGGCATCGCACCTACTAGTCAAAATTGGCTTACCGACGATTCAAATCCAACGTCAAGTCAAAGCGATTCGCAATTCTCACTATCTAGAACTCCGTCCCGAAGGTGCGATCGGTGAAATGTCTCAAGATATTCAAGCCGCTACGTTGGGCATGAATAGACGTTGGTATCGGCTCTCGGTCACCTCTCAACTGCTGGGTAATTCGATCGCTAGTGCGAGTATTCGGCCCCTCACTGGAGCGACGATCGTCGTCATCAAGCGCGAAGATGGTACCCAGATCGATTATCCCAATGGTGGGACGATCTTCCAACTCGGTGATAGTTGTCTGGTGATTGGCTCGATTGAAGAACAAGCGATGTTCGAGCAACTTACCAAGGGCGAAATTATGATTCCAGTGCTACCGTCCAGTCTCGAATCAGTCAAGGAAGTAATCGTGGAGTAGCAGCTCTAAAATTATTGATACTGAATATAGGCGATCGCCCGCCGCGAAATCAAGGTCTTACGCTCGTTAGCATCGGTAAAAAACAAGCATTCAGGATCTTGCCAGACAATTCTCCCTACAAAGACATCCCCTGTCAATAATTTGATCGATACCTCGATTTTGTCTTTGATCGATCCTTGAGTTTGACGGGTACTGGGTAGATTGACATCAAGTTCGGACATTTGCTCATTACTGGTAGAGGACTTACCCTTATTATTCCCAATCGCGATCGTAATTTCAGCCAATCTCCAAAATTCATGGATAGTCTTTGCCCATTGGCGTAGTCTTTGTGTCAGAGCCTTGAGAATCCAGCTCGATCTATAATGTGGTCTACCCTTTATCTGCTGAAATTGTGACGACAGCCGAAATCATCGATCGATTGCAACAAGCTACTGTAAATTTACTATGGTCGAGTGAATCAGATTATCCCTTTGAGGTCGTCACTTGGCAACAAGGTGTCGAAATTACTCCGATTGCTTTATTTGGTGTAGATCGACTCAGCCAATCGATCGAAACGATCGCCCTGAGCGATTTTTTTGCACCAGTCCTCACAGTTGAAGACTGGTATGACACATCGGAACTAAAACAGGTCGAACGGTATACCGAATTATTACACGCGATCGAGTCTCATTTAGCTGAAATTCAAGTTTTCCGCGTCGGTGAGGTTGAAATTGCCATCTATATCGTTGGCAAAACTCCTAATGGCGATCTAGTTGGGCTGAAAACTCAGGCGATCGAAACTTAAATTCAAACGTTATTGGTTCAGACTTAAATTAAGTCTTTCTTGGGCAGTTTTTAGAGCCGATTTAGGCGATTTTTTATTGAGTAGTACTGACTCGATCGCCCGTCCGATATTTTCAGATATTTGACTATAACCAAGATCGATCGGGCGAGTTCTCCCCGATTTGGCTTGGTCTAAAAATACTTGAATTGCCGGAGTTTTGTTGACATAATCTCGATAAGCAGGTCGATCGCGAGCTTTGAGGTTTATTGGTAAGTATCCCGTTCCAACAGCCCATTCAGTTTGAAATTCTTCACTAAGTACATATTCCATGAATTCCCAAGCTGCTTGTTGATGTGTGGGGGGACTTTTCATCATAAATAAATTCTCACCACCGACCACTGTTGCGGAGCGAGTCCCCGCTGGGATTGGCATCACCGCATAGTCAGTCTGATTCATACCTGCCAATTGTCCCAATGTCCACGGGCCAGTTAATTGCATCGCGGCTTTACCCGCCAGAAAATTATCCAATTCATAACCGCGTTCTGGTGAAGATAAAATTGCACTGCCATCTGTAATTAAATCTTGCCACAGTTGAAGAGCGGCGATCGCGCCTGGATTATTGATATTAGTAGCCATACCAGCTTTGAGTTCGCCACCACCACCCCACATAAACGGTAACCAGGTAAATACTGTCCATTCACCTTGTCCTAATGGTAATAACATCCCGTAATTATCAATTTTACCATCACCATTGGTATCGCGAGTCAGTTGTTTGGCGATCGATTTAAATTCCGTCCAGTTAGTGGGAATTTGCTCGATTCCGGCTGCTTTAAATAAACTGGGGCGATAGAAGATGCCGACATTATTGGTGCCAAAGGGGATCGACCAAAGGTGGTTTTCATATTGCATCGAGCCGAGCAAAGCCGGATCGATATCTTTGCTAATAATCGATCGATTCCACTGGTTCTCGATGGGAACGATCGCCTCTAGCTCGACTAATTGCCCAGTCAACATCGAGCCATACCACAGCAGATCTGGCTTGGCATCGCCAACTACTGACGCCAAAATTTTGGGCAATTGGCGATCGGCTTGTCCGACATAAATCGATTCAATTTCGATCGCGGGATGTTGCTGATTAAATTTAGTTACTAATTTTTGAAAAACATCGCGATTGGGTGGCGGATTGATGCCATGCCACAACGTGAGATGTGTCACACCACCAGTATCTAGTTGAGTGGGCGTACATCCGGCGGTAATTATGAGTAAAATTAGAGCGATCGAGATTCCAATTTTAGCAACCAATCGATTTGTATGGCAGGTCATAGTAAATGGGCAAATATTAAGCGACAAAAGGCGCGAGTAGATGCGGTGCGGGGGAAAACATTTGCCCAAATATCCCGAGCAATTATTGTCGCTACCCGCAATGGCATCCCCGATCCCGATGGCAACTTTCAACTGCGGACAGCGATCGAAAAAGCCAAAGCAGCAGGTCTTCCCAACGATAACATCGATCGGGCAATTGCCAAGGGTGCGGGTACGCTCGATAGTAGCAACCAGCTTGAAGCAATCCGCTATGAAGGTTATGGTGCGGGCGGTGTGGCGATTATTGTCGAGGCTCTGACGGACAATCGCAAGCGGACGGCGGCGGATCTGCGGTTTGCTTTTCTCAAGCGGGGTGGCAATCTCGGCGAAACTGGCTGTGTGGGCTGGATGTTCGACCTCAAGGGGATCTGTGCGATCGCGGGAAGCATCGATGAGGATCGACTGTTGGAAGCGGCTTTGAAAGGTGGTGCCGATGTTTATGAGTTAATTGATGATGAGGAGCACCCAGGGGCGGAGGTATTTACGACCGTCCCAAATCTCGAACGATTGAATGCTACGCTGCGATCTGAGGGGTTTAGGGTCACCGATACCGAATGGCGATGGGTACCCCAAACTACCGTCTTGGTGGACGATCCAGAGCAGAGCAAGCAACTCCTAAAACTGATTGAAGTGCTCGAAGGATTGGATGATGTTCAATCGGTGACGGCGAATTTCGATCTAGCGGACGAACTTCTCGATGGATAATATAGGTGTCGTAGAGTATGCTTTACTCATATCTCTTTCAAGTTGCTGTGACTAAGTATCTACAGCTTATACCCTGAAAGCTTTTCTACCTCATACCCCCCTTTTCAAACACCCTTTTAACCTGTTTCATGCCTTGCCCCTATTAGCACTTGGGGTGATAGCGCATCTGCACCCGATCCAATCTTCATTCCTCAGTTAAATTTAACAATGGTTTGGCGAGAAAATAGGCAGCAATCGACTTAGCATCGATCGCTTCGCCACTATATATCGCCGCTTCAAATTCAACTGGAGTCATCAGCACGATCTCAATATCTTCATCCTCATCACCCGCAGGTTGAACGGCTAACTGCTCCAAATCTTGCGCGAGAAAAGCATAAATAATTTCGTCACAATAACCGGGTGCGAGAAAAAACTCACCCAAATTGTGCCACTTACCAGCTCGATATCCAGTTTCTTCCTCGATCTCCCGTGCGATTGTCTGAGCTGGATCTTCACCTACTTCTAGTGTCCCTGCGGGAAATTCTAAAACCCTACCTTGAGTAGGAAAGCGATATTGTTTGACCAATACTAACTTGCCATCGGGAGTCATCGGGACGGCTAGCGCACCACCAGGATGATGGATAGATTCCCATTCACCAGTGACACCATTTGGTAATTCGACTCGATCGACATTAAATGTAAATTTACGTCCTTGATAACGCAATTTGTTTTGAATAATCTTCGCTGGTTCGTTTCCTAATGGCATGGTTTTAATTAGGTTTTAGACTTTAGGTTTTAGGGAGCGGACTGCTAGGTTATGAATGGGTTTCTATGCTGAAAATAGGTTCACATCTGAAGATGCTAACTTGTTGGCGAGGGTATCGATCGATTTATCCGAGTGTGGTTCGAGCCAATCGGGAGCGATTTCGGCTAGCGGTACGAGTACAAATGCTCGATCGCACATGTGTGGGTGCGGAACCTGTAAAGCTGGCAAATCGATAATTCGATCGCTATACAATAACAGATCCAAATCTAATGTTCGCGCTCCCCAAATTTCTCCCCGTACCCGCCCAAACTCCATCTCGATCGATTGTAAAACATTCAGTAGATCTAATGGTGTCAGACTAGTCTCAACGGTCGCACAGCCATTCAAATAATCCGGCTGTGGTGGCCCAAGCGGTGCGGTGATATACCAGCTAGAAACAGCTAATAACTGGATTTGCGGATGCATTTCTAGTCGCTCGATCGCGCCAGTCAAAATTGAGTGCGAATCACCTAAATTACTCCCCAATCCGATCGCGCATGGATATAAATCTGCCATCATCTCGATTGTCCTAGGGCTGAGTTTTCAGAGCATTCAAAGCCTGCCCAAACCCGATCGCGATCGTGATATTGGAAATCGTCAAAAACAGCTCCGCGCTACCATGCAATACATCGACATCCGCCAAAGACTTATGTAAAGTCAGTTGTGCATAAGCTCCGATCGGAATTGTCACGGCGACAAATACTAACGTCAGATAGAAACCAATTAACGCTACTTTCGGAGTAGGTATTTTTTTGGTCATAAACCATAGAAATCCTAAGTAAGGAAATAAAGAAACCGCAAACAATGATTCCTTAGAAAATATCGATTCAACTAACGAAGACATCTTTCCTTCCCACCTAAACAATAGATACTCACCATCCACCATCCACCATCCACTGTTTTAACATCTAATTCGATCGTGAAAATGGGCTGTTAACTATTTACTACCGACTGTTTACTAATCTGCCAAGCAGCCAGACACATCGTGGCATTCCCCACTACCGTCATCGCTGCTTGCAAAGTTACCAGCCATTCCAGCGTCGGCGTATTGTCAAAGAAATGCCAAGTACAAGCGCACATCGCACTTACCAGCGCAGGCAACATCCCAAACGAAAGATTGCGCCATGCGAGATTGCCGCTAGCTTCAGCATATCGCCAAATCAGCCAGATCGCCGTCATCCACTCAATGACGCTAGAAGTATGAACGATCCAAGTCGGAATTGAAAGTACGTGCATTTATTTATAGTCGATTAGGTATTATGGCGATCCTAAATCAGATCCTTATCTAAAAGTGTACCTAACCCAAGTTGTTACCTATTGGAACGCCGACGATTGAAATCGTGGCTAATGTTACGAAGTCCGCCTGCGCGGACTAGTTTATCAGTCCGCGCAGGCGGACTTTGCACCATGAGCAGCGGTTTTAACCGCTGAGACTATCGGTACCAACTTGAGGTACCTAAGATCTCCCGCAACCAAATCACTAGCAATTTAGCGCACCAATACTACCCGCAAGCCACAGCCAGCGATCCGAATTCCCACATCCAAACTACAGCGCACCGCACTCCGACAGCCGCGCGCGACATAATCCCAAGCACCGCCACGCATCACCCGCTTGCTGCCGATAGCAGGTGCGCCAGTATCCACACTCCTCCCATCTGTTGGCGCATCCTGATAGCTCGGCTGATACTCATCTAGACACCATTCCCACACATTGCCGTGCATGTCATACAGCCCGAACGCATTGGGGGGAAAACTGCCCACGGGGGTGGCTTGGGCGCGATTCTCGCCCAGAGGTGCGCCACCGTAGGGATACTCGCCGTTGTAGTTGACCAGATCGGGGGCAATCGTCTCGCCAAAGTAAAAGGTGGTATTGGTACCAGCACGACAGGCATACTCCCACTGTGCCTCACTGGGGAGGGTATAGCGATCGCCTGTTTGGTAAGATAATCGATCGCAGAATGTACGGGCATCATCCCAATTGACGTTTTCGAGCGGGTAATCTCCATGCGTACTCAAACTCTCATTGCCCATCACCGATCGATATTGGGCTTGAGTAATCGGGTATTTACCCAGGTAAAATGGTGAGATAGTCACATGGTGAATGGGGCGTTCGTCATGATGGTGTCGATCGTCGCCCATCATAAATGTACCACCAGGGATCGCCACCAGCTCTAGCTCGATCCCCTCGCCCAAATTGACGTTCAGACAGCTAGCTGCGCCAGCTTGACGCTCGATAATCTCACCATCCCGATCGACCCGAACTGTCTCAAAAGTGAAGGTGTTATGCTGGGCGGTGGAGGACATGATTTTTGTTAAGGTTGAGATCGATCGCTAGATCTCAGTATGCCATAGGGCTGACAGATTCCAGGATGTTAACCTAGATTTTCCCCGTTAGTGGTTTGTGCCAGATAGCACTTGAAGCCGTGCAATCGCTGTGGATGGCAAAAAGATCGTACAATCGGCGATCGATAGCTCTTAGCAATCGGTACTACGCGAGTATGAATCTGATAAAACAGTTGATTTTGACGGGATTAATCTTAGTTAGTAGTAGTCGCCACATCGGTTAAGACACTCTAGATCTCAGTCCGCGTAGGCGGACTTTGCAGCACTAGCGGCGATTTTAATCGCTGTGCTGTCCTAACCGCCTTAGCGGTTGCTATAGTAGTAGGATCGCGATCGCTCAAGGTCAGCCTCTACCGAAGATTGAGATCCCCAAGCAATCTGAAAATATCTCAACTCAAGATCCCAAATACCCACTCCAGACAAGAATCAATCGGGATCTCGTACAACAACTAGCGAAGTTTTTTGTCTTTACTAAAATAGATCGATCTCGAATTATTAAATTGCGGTCTATCTTAACCTTTAGCCGATCGTCGCGATCCAGTTGCACTATATTGGTTGGCAAAAACATACGATTTGTATGAATTTGGTCTCGGTAATAAACGGGATGCAGCGATCGCACTCAAGCACTATACTAGAGCAGCAAATCTAGGCATGGCAACAGTCGAATATTTCCTCTCATCAGTCTATCAGTATCACTTAATGGGCGTATCAAAAGATGAACGTAAAGTAATTAGTTATCTCGATCGAGCAAAATTACATGGCGATAATTGCGTTAAAGTAGAAGTATTGCTCAGTTATGCAAGATTATATTCACCTACAAGCGATCGGACTGATTTTGCATTTATCCCCCGCGATGCGTGGAAGATGACTGATGCTTTGCAATCTGCTCATGCGATCGATCCTGACAATCCGACAGTTGCTGATTGGTGGGGCGAAGAGCTAGACAAGCGCAAGCAATACACCACAGCTCTATCCGTATATCAACGCAGCTCTAATACTCACACCCAGCAGCGCGTCGCCCAAATGTATGAAACCGGAATAGGTACCGCGATCGATCTACCCACAGCTCTATTATGGTACAAACGCAGTGCCAATCAACAATTACTCGCAGATAATAGCGGCATCCCTACTTATTATCGTTCCGGTTCGATGGCTCACATTTATCGATTGGTATGTCAACAGAAAATTGCTGCTAGTGCTGCTAGTCCTGAGTTTCAGCAATTAGAATACGACGCATATTTTCAAGAAACTCTCACTCATCAAGCAGTCCGCAAACTCAAAACCAATCCATGTATTCCCATCCCTGGCGGTTAGTTAGCAAGTAGGAAAGTTTTAGGCAATCATTAATTGTATAAAATCTAGATGGTGGGCAGCGACTAAAATCACGCGGAGATTCCCTCCACATGTGTTTTAACGTCAGTTCGGGATAAGAATGCCCAGAGACTGGAAGTCTCGGCTCGTGATACAAAGTCCGCCTACGCGGACTAATAAACTAGTCCGCGTAGGCGGACTTTGCAGTGCTAGCCCCGATTTCAATCGGCGGCGGGACTCGAACGAAGCAAATATCCTTAACCCAAACTGACGTTAACCCTACAATACTTCAAGTTTGAATGCTAAATCGATCGGGATGAATGCCATGATTTACCCAAACGATCGCTGCTTCTGCACTCACCATTTCTGGTGGAACGCGGAGGATGTGAATGTGTGCCGTCGATGGACAAGTCATTTTCAATAGTACCATTGGTTCCGTATCGATATTTTCTAGATTTTCAATCCTTTCCAACCCATCTATTTTCAGGAGTGTATATTCTCGCCAAGTATCGATAGTAATAGCATTTAATTCTTTACAAATTCTTTCATATCCTATCTGCTCTACCAACGCTCGTCTAATCTCAGCATTATCTTCGTTCAGTAACCATTCAGGTTTCCACTCGCTAAATTTAGTACAATATCGGCGAGGAAGATCTGACCACACTTTAAAGGATATAACACCGTTAAAAAAATTAACTCTTTTTAGCTTAGGTAAATTTTGCAGCACCGACAAATCTACTAGGGGATTACCAGCTACATTTATTTCAACTAAATTGGTAAGATTACAACAGCTGGCTGGTAGGCTCGTGAGGCCGTTGAAACTCAGGTCTAGCTTAATTAAGTTAACAAGATTACCAAGACCTGCTGATAGACTATTTAGCTGATTTGAACTGAGATCTAATTCGATTAGATTGCTAAGACTACCAATGTCTTCTGGCAAACTACTTAGGCGATTACCTCCCACTTTTAGCTTGGTTAATTTTGACAACTTGGCAATATTATTTGGCAAAACTTCCAGACGATTGAATCTCAGGTCTAGTGTTGTAAGATTGGGAAGGTTCGTCAGACAATCTGGGAGAGTCTTGAGTGGATTTCCCATTACTATTAACTCAATCAACCTGTTCAGACTACAGATACTGTCTGGTATGGTTGTGAATTGATTACTAGTTAGATCTAGCTCGATTAGATTAGCAAGTTCACCGAGCCTTGTGGGTAAGCTCGTTAGTTCATTCTCACGTAAATTCAGCCTGGTTAAGTAAGTAAGGTCGCCAACGCTTTCGGGGATACTTGTTATTTTTCTACTGCTCAGATCTAGCCATGGTAAATCGACACGTTCGCCAGCTATTGCTAAAGACCTGAGTTCGATGAAGTTTTGTCTCCTCAAACTCAGGCATTTCAACACTTTTAGGCTAACAGCAGAATTTTTTCAATTTTTGGCACATTAAAATCCACCATCAATATCATTAATAGTTGAAAAAACATTGATTTAAATT
>NZ_JBGSPA010000143.1:0-57469 GCF_041738855.1 Chamaesiphon sp.
TTGAAGCAGCCAACATCAGTGGTAGATTCAAAGCTTCAATAATTAAGCTCGATCGCCGATGCAGATGAGGAATATTTATACATGCTACAGGGATGGATTCAAATTGGATTAACGCTGGTTATCATTCTGGCGATTACGCCAGTATTTGGTGACTATATCGCTCGTGTCTATCTAAGTCAAAAAACACTACTCGATCGAGTTTTAAGTCCAGTCGATCGACTGATTTGGAGCTTGAGTGGTGTCAATACTCAAACCCAGATGACTGGATGGCAATATGCTAGGGCGATTTTATATAGCAATTTAGCAATGGCGATTTTGTTATTTGTGATGCTGATGTTGCAAGGAGTGCTACCGCTCAATCCGACGGGGCTAGGTGCGCCGACTTGGGATACAGCACTGCATACGACCATTTCATTTGTGACCAATACCAATCAGCAGCACTACTCTGGGGAAACGACATACAGCTACTTCTCCCAGATGTTGGGTTTAGGTTTTATGTTTTTTACTTCCGCTGCGACGGGGATTGCGGTCGCGATCGCCTTTATTCGCGGCTTGACGGGTAGACCGTTAGGCAATTTTTATGTCGATCTGACATTGGCGATTACGCGAATTTTGCTCCCGATTAGTATTGTCGGTACGATCCTGCTTGTTGCTGCTGGTACGCCAGAAACCTTGGCTGGAGCCGTGTTAGTGCCCACGCTGGAAGACCCGACCCTGAGTCAGGCGATCGCGCTGGGGCCTGTCGCACACTTCGAGATCATCAAACAACTCGGGGAAAACGGTGGGGGCTTCTTTGCGATCAACTCCGCTCACCCATTTGAAAATCCCAATGGATTTACCAATCTGATTCAGATTTTGACGATGATGGCGATTCCGACCTCGATGATTTATACCTACGGCGTCATTGCTGACAATCGCAAGCAAGCTTGGTTGGTCTTTGGGATGGTGTTTATCCTATATGTGACATTTATCATCGTTACTGCCATGGGAGAGTATGGCGGCAATCCCCTGGTCAACTCAATCCTCGGCAGCTCACAGCCCAATCTGGAGGGCAAAGAGGTGCGATTTGGGTGGGCACAATCAGCTCTATACGCAGTGACAACTACGGGGACAATGACTGGTGCCGTCAACTCGATGCACGATTCATTTATGCCTGCGGGCGGATTTATCCTCTTATCCAATCTGTTTCTCCAAATAATTTGGGGGGGACAGGGTACTGGCACAGCTTATCTATTTTCTTACCTGATTTTGACGGTATTTGTCACCGGATTAATGGTCGGGCGGACTCCTGAATTTTTGGGACGGAAGATTGAAAAAAATGAAGTCGTATTGACCAGTTTTTTACTCTTACTGGTACATCCCATTTTCGTGTTATTTCCAGGAGCGATCGCCTTAGCGTTCCCCGAACAACTCGCGGGGATTAGCAACCCTGGTTTTCATGGACTAGCTCAAGTGATGTATGAATATGCCTCCGCTACTGCCAATAACGGTTCTGGCTTGGAAGGATTGGCGGATAGCCAACCCGCAGCTACGGCTTTGTGGTGGAATCTGAGCACTTGCTTGAGTCTGCTGGGTGGACGGTATATCCCGATCGTGGCATTACTACTACTAGCAGATGGGATGTCCCAAAAACAACCCGTTCCCTTTACCACAGGCACACTGCGTACCGATACCGTCTTATTCACTGGAGTTACCGCAGGCGTAATTCTGATCATGGGCGCATTAAGCTTCTTTCCGATTTTGGCACTCGGACCGATCGCTGAAGCCTTTCAACTTGCCAAGGGAGCTTAACCATGACTAGCAAATCTTCTCAACCTCAACCGACTCCCGACAGCCCAGGCGCAGCGCGCCGCAAAGCTCCCAAAGCCGCTGGCATGTATCGCAGCGCAATCCGCAATGCCTTCATCAAGCTCGATCCGCGCAGTGCGGTGGGCAATCCAGTGATGTTTATCGTGTGGGTCGGGACGATCGTCACTTTCCTCGTTACTCTCGATCCCAACTTATTTGGGGGAGTATCGGCAGATGTCAATCGCGAGCGGATCTTAAATGGACTGATTACCCTAATTTTATTCTTGACAGTGATGTTTGCCAACTTTGCCGAAGCGATCGCTGAAGGACGCGGTAAAGCTCAAGCCGAATCCCTTAAAGCAAGTAGATCGGACACGATCGCCAATAAAGTCTTACCAGACGGTAACATCCAGCAAGTCAGCTCCACCGCGCTTCGCAAGGGCGATCGCGTCAAAGTCGCCCTCGGCGAAATGATTCCCGCTGATGGGGAAGTAGTCGTCGGCGTGGCTTCAGTTGATGAGTCTGCCATTACGGGCGAATCCGCTCCAGTGCTCAAGCAACCTGGTACCGATATCGCCAGCTCCGTCACAGGTGGCACGCGGGTGGTTTCGGATGAATTGACAATTCAGATTACCGCCGATCCAGGACAGGGATTTATCGATCGGATGATCGCCCTCGTCGAGGGTGCCAAACGCTCCAAAACCCCCAACGAGATTGCCCTGACGGTATTCCTCGCCGTCCTGACGCAGGTATTTCTGATCGTGGTCGCGACTCTATCACCGCTGGCTAACTACGTCAATACACCGATTTCGATCGCGATTCTCGTGTCGTTGCTGGTGGCGTTGATTCCCACAACGATCGGGGGCTTGCTCAGTGCGATCGGGATTGCGGGGATGAATCGAGTCGCCCAGTTTAACGTGATCGCTACCTCTGGACGGGCTGTAGAAGCCTGTGGCGATGTCAATACGCTCATTCTGGACAAAACAGGCACGATCACCCTCGGCAATCGCTTGGCGGATGAATTTATCCCCGTCAACGGTCATTCCGCGGTCGAAATGGCGAATGTCGCCCTGGCTGGTAGCTTATTTGACGAAACGCCAGAAGGCAAATCGATCGTCCAACTCGCCGAAAAATTGGGGGCGGTATTTACACTCGATCGCGCTCAAACAGAAGGGATCGAATTCTCAGCGAGAACTCGGATGAGCGGTACCGATTTGCCCAATAATATCGAAGTTCGCAAAGGTGCGATCGACGCCATTCGTGGCTTTGTGCGATCGCGTGGCGGTAATATTCCCGCTGAATTCGACGAAGCCTACGAGCGGGTCTCCAAACTGGGGGGCACACCACTAGGCATTTGTCAAAATGGGGACCTATACGGCGTAATCTATCTCAAAGATATCGTCAAAGCTGGTTTGAGAGAGCGATTCGACCAACTGCGGCGGATGGGAGTCCGCACGATCATGTTGACCGGAGACAACCGGATTACTGCTGGCGTGATCGCCCAAGAAGCGGGAGTCGATGACTTCATCGCTGAAGCCACCCCCGAAGACAAGATCGATGTAATTAAGCGTGAACAGTCCCAAGGCAAACTCGTCGCCATGACTGGAGACGGCACCAACGACGCCCCCGCCCTCGCCCAAGCCAACGTCGGCGTCGCGATGAACTCCGGTACCCAGGCTGCCAAAGAAGCCGCCAACATGGTCGATCTCGACTCCGACCCCACTAAACTCATCGATCTAGTCGCGATCGGTAAACAACTCCTGATTACCCGTGGTGCCTTGACGACCTTTTCGATCGCCAATGACATCGCCAAATACTTCGCGATCATCCCTACGATCTTCGCCGCTGCTGGCATCGGCTCCCTCAATATCATGGGACTAAAAAGTCCCCAATCAGCGATCCTCTCCGCCCTGATTTACAACGCCCTGATCATCCCCGCGCTCATTCCGATCGCGCTCAACGGCGTCAAATTTCGCCCTCTCACTGCCGATCAGTTGCTTCAGCGCAACATCCTCATCTACGGATTAGGCGGCGTGATCGCCCCCTTTATCGCCATTAAGCTCATCGATGTCCTCCTCCCTATCTCCTAACCGATCGTGAACCACTTTATTTCCACAGAACTAGCTCCACTCTGGCAAGCCTGGAACCGTCGGCGATATCCTACATATCTGTTCCTCGCCCTCTGTTTGAATGTCATCCTGGCTGCCAATGTCTCTGCGGCTACAGGTGACGCCTTCTCTCGCCCACAAGTTTATGCGCTTGGCATCTTGGGCTTAGGTACTGTCGCTTTGTCTGCTTATTTATTTGTGGTGATGTTTCAACCAGAGCGATTTTAGTTAGCGTCAGTTCGGTTTAGGGCACGGGTTCAACTTCTAGTTGCAAGCCGAACGGTAGACGAAGAGAATTTGTAAGTTGCGAATTTTGCTAGTGTGGGCAGAACCCGGATCTGGGGGTTGTCTTGATGCGCTAAACCGTTGGGAAACCCAACGAGCGCGCATCGCTCCGACCCCCAGACCCCCGTTGAGAGGCGGGATGCCGCCCCTCAAACTCCCCTGCATCAGGTTCGACTAGTGTGAAGCGTGGTGCGGCGATCGCTCCACTCTAGATTTTAGTTGAAGGTTACTACCAAACTAAAATTTAATCTAAGCATGACTTTCACTGATATCTTTAACCCGAATTCCACCCTAACAGCAATTTCCATCAAGCACCAGTCCAAATTCACCACCCACAACTATCATGAACCCCATCCGCGAAATCACCAAAGCCATCCGCGCTACCCTCGTCCTCTGGGTGCTAGTCGCTATCATCTATCCCTTTACTATGCTCGCCGTCTCCCAAGTCGCCTTCCGCGAACAAGCCAACGGTAGCCTTCTTAGAAATGCCCAAGGACAAGTAGTTGGCTCCGCTCCGATCGGACAACCATTTACTAGCGATCGCTACTTCAACAGCCGTCCCAGCACTACCAGCTACAGCACCGCTACCCCCACCAAAGACGCCAATAACATTCTCAAAACCGGAGTCTCTGGAGCCAGCAACCTCGCCCCCACCAACCCCGCATTACTCGATCGCATCAACGGCAAAACCGACCCCGATCCCACCAAAACCATCACTGGAGACCTTCCTAGACTCCAGCAAGCAGGTATCAAACCCACCGCCGACCTCCTCTACACCTCCGGCTCCAGCCTCGACCCCCACATCACTCCTGCCGCCGCCATCGCCCAAATCCAACGCGTTGCCACCGCCCGCAAACTCCCACCCAATCGCCTGGAAGCATTAATCAGTCAAAATACTGACGATCGCGCCTTGGGGATCTTCGGCGAACCAGGTGTCAACGTACTAAAATTAAATCTAGCCCTAGATGCCATAAATTGACTCCGCGCCTAAAATCTAAAGCCTAAAGCCTAATTCCATGCAGATCTATCGTCGCGGTAAACACAAAATCTTTATCGGTATGAGTCCTGGAGTGGGCAAAACCTACCGGATGCTCGAAGAAGGACACCGACTCCGCTCCGAAGGAATTGACGTAGCAGTTGGTTTGCTCGAAACCCACAATCGTGCCGAAACCTCCGCCAAAGCGATCGGTTTGGAACAAATCCCCCGCAGGCAGATCGAATATCAGGGTGTAACTCTCAGCGAGATGGATGTCCCCGCGATCCTTCATCGTCAACCCCAACTAGTCTTGGTAGACGAGCTAGCTCATACCAATGTCCCTGGTTCCGCTCTCGAAAAACGCTATCAAGATGTCGAACAGATCCTGATCGCCGGAATTGATGTCTATTCCACTGTCAATATCCAGCACCTCGAAAGCCTCAATGATACCGTCGCTCAACTGACAGGCGTGGTCGTCCGCGAACGGATTCCCGATCGCATCCTCGAAGCCGCCGATGAAGTAGTTGTCGTCGATGTCACACCAGAGACACTCCAAGAACGACTGCGGGATGGCAAAATCTATGCGCCCGAAAAGGTCGATAGTTCGCTCAAAAATTTTTTCCAACGTCGTCATTTGGTAGCATTGCGGGAGTTGGCACTGCGGGAAGTTGCTGACAATATTGAAGGTACCGAGCAGTCGCATGGATACGCGCTCACAGGGGCATCCTGCAACATCCACGAGCGGGTATTGGTGTGCATCTCTACCTATCCCAATTCGCTGCAATTGCTGCGGCGGGGAGCGCGAGTAGCTAATTATATGCACGCCCAATTTTATGTCCTATTTGTAGACGATCCCGATCGCTTTCTATCCAAAGAAGATAGTCTCCATATCGAAACCTGCCAACGCCTCTGCCAAGAATTTGGGGGTGAGTTTATTCGGGTGCGCGACTACAATGTGATCAAATCGATCGCTCAAACTGCCCAACAATATCGCATTACCCAAATTGTGATGGGTGAGAGTCAAAAATCCCGCTGGCAAGCATTTTGGAAAGGCTCTTTGACACAGCAGATCCTCCGCTTACTCAAAAATGTGGATATTCACATTATTTCCACTACTCAGGAGCGGGAATAAGCTAACTATCAGCAGATAAATCGTTCCTGTAATTCGGGAGTGGGTACCATACATGTATCGCGCCGTCCGAACAGGACAAATCGCTGGCGGGCAAATTCACCATAAGCCCAGTCGCGTAATGGTTGGGGCATGGCTCTAAAACCAGCTAATAACTGCCAGCCACCATCAAGTCGAGCTAGCACCTCTAGCACCGCGTCACTTTTAGTCAAAACGCGATCGCCATCGACAAACATCAGCGTTTGGATATCGATCGGATCTAATCCATGCTGATGATAAAGCTGTTGTCCTAATTCCGACTGAATTGAAGCAAATTTAAAGATTTTTCGGCGATCGATCTCGATGACCATCTGGACTGCGCTATTACAAAAGTTACAGACTCCATCAAACAAAATTAAATTTTGATACATGAGTTAATACTGATAAATTTAGGTGATGATTGGTAGGTTATTTAATCCCCTGCTCGAGATGATGACTACTCGAAATTTTGCTATGTACTTTATTCTATATATCTTGACTAGTATAGTTATGGCTCTTAGCATCGCTTTCACGAGTGCTGCTTGGAGTATCTATTTTTTTAGCCTATTACCATTCTATCTGATTTGCACTCTCTACTGTCTCAATCTGTACGTAAATCATCGCCAGCAACAGCTCAAGTTTAGAATATCATTTTGGTGCCCGCTCTTATTCCAATCGATATTTATCATCACTAGCCCAGCCGAATGTCGTCTCTGGCATCAAGGTAGAGCATGTTATTCATTTATTCAATCTTATGTAGAAACTACTCAGCTCGATCCTCCTCATTGGAATTTTGTTGAGGTGATTTTCCCGCTGTCATTACTACTATATCTGCTCTCGATCGTCGCTTTTTTGAAGAATGCTCAGATCGCTAACTAACCAATAACAGAGAGATTTATTCAAGGATCGATGCAACATCTCAGCTAGCTTCGATCCTGCAAGATCGATCGGCTAAACAGCATTAATTTTGATGAGGAGATCGAAAATCCGTAAATTTACCTAGAGCGGTCATGAATTGAGTGGGAATACTAAAATAATCAATATATTTAGCCGTGTTCAAGTATCCTCAGTCCAATTTTTTATCACAATGGCTACTGGTTCAAGTTTTCGGTTCGATCGCGCTAGCAATTGCCACTCAGGCGATCGTCACTTTGATAATCTTACTAGTTCAGATCGACGATCTGACAACGATTTATCTCATCAGATTATTAGGTTATCTAGCAAGTATTACAATTCAGGGATATTTACAATGGCGTCTGCTCAAACAAACGATCGCGACACTCGATCGCCAGTGGATTTGGACAGCAATTGTGGGACTACCGCTCGATATTTTAACTTGGAAATTAATTCATCTCGGTATCCAAATGTTAGTATTGGATGAAGATGGCACCGCATTAATTATATTAGGGATTGTGGGTGCCATCATCGGTGGTATCAACGGACGAACGATCGGGAATTGGCAAAAATCTTTATTTAAGCACCGCCTTTACTGGCGATCGCTTTGGCATGATTGGGATCGCGAACAGATCCTCGCTGGTGCGCTCGGTGGCGTTGTCAAAACGGTGATTATTATCGGTGCGGTGTTTTTATTTGGCTGGGATTGGCTGGCTTCGCCACTAGCTGCGTTCATTTGTGCGAGCGTACTAGCTGCAAGTTCCCAAGTGATGTATGGTGCGATCGTGGGTGATACTATTTATGATGTATTCAAGCAAGCTAAATTATTAAAGTAAGCAATTGCTATTACTGAAATGAGTAATAAAATGGGATGAGTATCATCTATCTATGCTGCGAAAACGATCGCTCACAACATTACCACTTGGTTCACTCTCTAATTCAAATAGATCGAATCACTCCTACTGTTTGGTGAATTCTCGCACCCATTGGCGGAGATTAATTTCCGCTGCTACTTCATCTGTTTGAGCGACTGCCAAGAATTCATAAAGCCTTTCTTTCGATACCATCGGGAAAGTGGGACTATTGGCGACTTCGGTATAGCGATTGGTTTGAACCCGATAGATCGACCATTCGCGTCCATTATATCGCCAAAACTCTGGCACTCCCATACTGGCATAGAGAGCTGGTTTATTGATATCGCTATGAGTTATGTCTACTTCCACAACTAAATCGGGCGGTGGATCTGTAGCCAAATCTACTTTACGCCCAGCTACTAACGATTGGTTTTGAATATAGTAGGCATTGTCTGGCTCTGCGCCCCGTTCCAAGTCCGATCGATCGAGTGTTGTCGAACCCATCGTTTTGACCTTTAGACCTAGCTCTACTACTAAAATGACAATCATTCGTTCGATTAAACGACCAAAAAATTCATGTTCTTCTAAAGGCATCGTAATTTCTAGAATTCCGCGATCGAATGTGACTCTACTAGCACGGTTTTCGCCCAAAATACTCAGCAGTTGTTGGTAACCCTGCCAAGTAATATTGTGGAACACCACCCGTCTTTCGCCCACGAGCACAGGAGCGATAATCGGCGTCATCGAAACCATCTATTTTCCTCCTCCGTTAGGTTTTAGGCTTTAGATCTGTAAGTTGGGTAGCGGATGCGCGATCCTCGGCTCTGCCGTAAGCGCAGAGCGCAGGCTACGCCAACGCGCAGCGGATCGCACAGAGGGTTTAGCGCACCAAGCAGGCTTTAGGCTTTAGCGGATGCGCGCTCCTCGGGTTCCCCGAGGGTTTAGCGCACCAAGCAGGCTTTAGGCTCTAGGTTGAGAAGAGCAAGGCGAAACCCAACACACCCAACTACCCTCTCATCGCAATTAACGTCGGACTTTCGCAAGAGGTCTATTGGACTACTTGAGATAAGCGATCGTCACACCACCACCACCATCTTTTTCACCAGCTAATTCAAAGCGATCGACCTGTGGATGATGGGATAAGAATTCTTGGACTCCCTCGCGGAGTTTGCCAGTGCCTTTACCATGAATCACCCACATGATACCCGATTCGTAAGCTTGCCCGATCGCGCGTTCGATTTCGGTTTCGGCATTCATCACTCTTTGCCCGCGCACATCGACAGTATTTCGCGATGTCCGAATTGCTACGGGAGTGACAACAGGCGTAGTCTTGGCAGGAACTTTGGCAGCGGATTTTTTTGGTGCTGGGGTAGCTTTTTCACCTGTCAAGGATTCGATGTCAACTAGTGCGACGTTCATTTTCATGATCCCAAACTTGACATTGAGATTGCCGCTATCATCAACTTTGCTGAGCACTTCGGCGGTTTGTCCCAATTTGGGAATCCGAATCCGATCGCCTATCTGGGGATTGAAGCCTGGAGGCGGCTGGGGGGTCGATTTGGCTGGTAAATGGCGATGATTGACTCCATCGAGAGCAGCGGTGGCTTGCTGGGCAGCCTGAGCGGTTTGGGGGCCTTGTTGAAGTTGGCGGATCACCTGGGCGATCTCACCTTTAGCTTCAGCGATCGCGGCTTGGATGGTGCGTTCCTGATTGATTTTGAGTTCTTGTTCCCGAGCTTGCAACTGTGCGGCTGTTTGGGAAACTTCCAGATAAAATGCTTCGGCTTGTTTTAATAGTGTGGCAGCTTCATTAGCTTTGGTTTCTTGAGTACGCCGTTGTGCTTCGAGTCCCGCAATTACTGCATTTACTTCCTGCGTCGCACCCAAGACTACCTGCGATCTGGCACTCTCAATGACGGCTGGATTCAAGCCGAGTCGCTGAGCGATCGAGAGAGCATTGGATCGCCCTGGAATCCCCCACAATAACCGATAAGTGGGCGCGAGGTTGACATCATCAAATTCGACTGAAGCATTCTCAAATCTACTATCTTGATATTTGAGAGCTTTTAACTCCCCATAGTGGGTACTAGCGATCGTCAGCATCGCGCGATCGGCCAAATATTGCAATAGGGCAATCGCGAGTGCGCTCCCTTCCGCTGGATCGGTGCCAGCTCCAACTTCGTCGAGGAGGATGAGGGCAGAGGGTAGGGGGGTGAAAGAGGGTAGGCGATTAGGTAAATCCAAATCTCGATCTGGTTCTGGATTTAGTGGAGAGTTGTGGCTGTCTGGTGCCTCAGTGGTTGTGGCATCTGTACCGATCGCCTCCAAAATCCGCCCGATCCGGCGAATGTGTCCCGAAAAAGTCGAGAGACTCTGCTGAAGTGATTGTTCATCGCCGATGTCAGCCAGAATAAGGTCGAACCAGGGGATCTCCACTGGCTCCCGAGCGGGGATAAATAGCCCCACCTTTGCCATCAAAGCGACGATCGCGAGGGTTTTGAGGGTAACGGTTTTACCGCCTGTATTGGGGCCAGTAATGGTGACTACACGGATATCTGGGCGGATCGAGAGATCGACTGGGACGACGGCGGGGCCTGATTCGTGGCGGTGTTGCCATATTAATAAGGGGTGCCGCAGTTGACGCAGGGTGATATATTCAGCGGCAGCTCGATCGACAAATCTTGGCGGATTGGCTTCCAACCACAGACTATATCGCGCTCTGGCAGTGGCGAGATCGATTGTCGTGGCGACAACGAGCAGGTGTTCGAGGTCATCGACTACTTCAGTTACTTTGACAGTTAGAGCGGTCAAGACCACTTCAATTTCTCGCTGTTCTTGGCGTTGAAGTTGGCGGAGTTGGTTGCCGAGGTTGATGATTTGTTGGGGTTCGATATATAGTGTCGAGCCACTGCCAGAGGTATCATGAACGACGCCAGGAATTGCCTCTTTATGGGATGCTTTGACAGGGATGACAAAGCGATCGCCCCGTTGGGTGATGAGTGGCTGTTGGACGGCATTGGAATGACGTTGGATCAGACTATTGAGAAACTTGTAAATCCGATCGCGCAATCCCTTGAGCTGGACGCGTACCTGTGCCAGTTTCTCACTCGATCGATCCGTAACGTCACCGCGATCGTCAATGCACCGATAGATCTCTTGCTCCAATTCGGGATATGTCCGCACATCTGCGACCAAAGTTGCTAAGACGGGAATATGTTCTTCACTCTCAATAGTACGGCGCAACTTCCGCATCCCCGCTAGCGTCGTCGCAATCTCGTGTAGCTCTTTACCTGAGAGCATCCCTTGCACCGCAGCACGTTCGAGCGCGTCCCCAAAATCTTCGATCCCATCGAGTGACAACCCCCCAGTCAATCGGGTTTCGAGATCGTATACTTCCTTGGTTTGTGCCAACAAGTTCAGACTGACACTAGGGTGCTGGGGAATCACCAACTTTCTCGCCGCGATCGTTCCTAGCTTAGTCGCGGCAAATGTGGATACCTGCTGACACAATCGCGACCATTCCAATAACTCTAAAGTCTCTGCCTGAATCACTAATCTACACTCGCTGTTGCACTCCCAACCATTATAGAGGCTCGGGATTGGGGATTTCATCCCTCGATGCGACTGGCTACTGGGTATTCACGAGGTTAATTTCTCATGATTCATCTTTGGACTTCAGCAATTCGCTTGATATTCTCCATAATTCCAGGTAGTTTTGTCCGAAATCTTCGCCCTAATAACACCCCAAACAGAAAGGCAAGAAATCCTTGAAATGAAACTTCATGGGTAAAGTAAGTCCCGTCTGACCCAATATGAAGGTGGCGATAGACATTCAACTGAGAAAGCGGCAATTTCGTGGTGAACGTATAGCTTTTTCCTACATTAAATTGTGAAATTCTAAACGAGGAAACTGGACCTGATTTGGGTCTGAGTTTACCGACGGCTCCAAGACCAAAAGTACCGTCTAAACTAGCAGCCGATAGTTCAGTATCCCATTCTGACCAATGCGCTACATCTGTCCAAATAGCCCAGATCTTTTCTGGGGAAGCCGACGTTTGAAGAGTATGACTAAATTTCATAAGATTCTGCCACCATAAATGTTTAGATCTGGAGGCTCGGCACAGTAAAATATTGTTAATGTAAATATAGTCCCTAAATATTGTCACTGTCAATATCTAGAGAAGAATGCCCAAATACCATCACGGCAACTTGCGTAATGCGCTGCTCTCGATCGCGGCTGAACTATTGGCTGAAGACGGACTTCATGCCCTGAGTTTGCGAAAAATGGCGCAGAGAGCTGGAGTGAGTCATAATGCGCCATATATGCACTTTGCTGACAAAGAAGCCGTACTGGTGGCGATTGCTGAAGAAGGCTTTCGGTTGCTTTCGGTGGAGGTGGAATCTGCTATTTCTCAATCAAGCACCACGCGCTTACAGTTGATTTCGGCAAGTAATGCCTATGTTAACTTTGCACTCAATTATCCCAATCATGTGCAATTGATGTTTTGTGCTTACGATGAAGAAAAATATCCTAGCTTGCTTGAATCTTCGCAAGCATCATTGCATCGATTATTTGAGCTGGTTAAAACTGGACAGGAGAAGAGGGAACTAATTTCTGGGAATACTCAGGAAATGACCAAAGCAATATGGGCAATGGTGCATGGAGTAGCAACCCTCTCGATTGCTTATAAAACAAATAGTCTGTTGCCAGGAAAGATTTCAACAGCAGAAACTATTTCTGTGTTTATAGATTGTTTGCTAGATGGATTAGCGGCATAACGTTCCTAGTCAGCGGCGGCAGATATCTTTTGCATCACCACCAAGATCGATAGGTCTGTTTTTAGCAAGCCTCGCATCCGTTGGATCGCACCAGAACGATCGGCTTCAGAAACTGGCCGATCTTGCAAACCTGAGTTCGATGAGGCGTAGCCTCATCAAACTTAGAGGATGTGTGGAAATACGGAGAGTATACAATATTTAGGCAAGTCTACGGAGCATAAGTCGAATCATCACAATGTGAATGAAAGCTTTAGAGGAGGCAGGTAAACTGTCATCAATTGAGCCGCGATCGAGCTGTCATCGCGACTACTTAGGTGCCGCTTGGTTGGCAACTCGAACCAATTGACTCAATAGCCCTTGCACCGCTTTTTGACCGACTGGAGCGGTGGCAACCGCCGCATCGGGGCCGAGTTCGCCGACGAGAGCTGTGACGTACTGATTGAAGGCACCGACAGAGCGATTGAGTTTGCTGGCATCAATTTTCCCATCACCCGATCGCATCCCTTGGAGCGTACTGGCGAGATTTTGGGCGGCTTTGGCTGTTGTGCCATCCGTAGCCATCCCAGTGGGTAACAAGACTGCGACTAGCGGTGCTGGTGCGCCACCATTGATGACATCAAATGTCGCCGCATCGCCGATACTACTAGCAGTAAGGGATTGAGAGAAGCGATCGACAGCAGTTTGACTCTGAGCGATGTAAGCCGACTGGCGGTTACCAGGTAGTGGGGCGACGATCGCTTCTCGTCCGCTCCCATTGTCGTTACCACCAGCGATTTGGGCGCGGACGGGGGTGAGATTGCCCAGGAGCGCACTAGTTACTGCTCCTAGACCTACTAAATAAGTGGCAAGTTTCATGGTGAATGGTGAATGGTGAATGGTGGAAGGTGGCTGGACAGACAACTCATCGATTCGATCGGCTATGTTTGAGATAGGAAGGGAATACATTCGAGCGCAATTTACCGATCTAGACCAGTGGTGATTAGAACCGGAAACCCAATCCAGCGTTGACAACAAACCGCGCACCGCCAGTTTCTTTATTCACCAGATCGACTACCGATGGCACCACTTGGAGCGTGGCACTATCGCCCAGGTAAAGGGTAATCGGCACCCCCACACCCAAATCTTGACCATTCCAGTCAGCAACTAGTGATAAGTTCGGCGATAGCCGAGTGCCCAGACTGCCAAATACTCCATAGCTATCTTTACCCGTACGGATATCCCCAACAGTGCGGAATCGTCCAGCACCACCACCAACTGATAACGTCGTGTTGCTCAAAAAGCCCACATTCGGATCGGGATTTAAGACCAAACTCGCTACACCATAGCCAGTCTGACCGCCATCTAAATTATTCCGATTGAAAGGAATTGCATTTTCAAAACCACCTGCGATCGCGAAATTATCCCCAAACTGTTTGTGCAGCTTAAAACTGAGACTACCCGCATTGAGCAAACCACTAATAGCGGTACTGTAGGAAGTCGCCACTGTTTCTAACCCCAAGAAGCTCCGCGCGTCGCCCAGACCAAAGCCTAGATAGACTGCACCATCGTTGCGAGCTTGACCGACATTTGGCGGGTTGAGGTAGAGAGCCGCACGGGTAGAGGACTGATAGCTCGTCCCGACAAATACCTGCCCCCAACTCGCCCCAAAAGCATAAGGTGTATTGAGACCTGCAACTGGATAGATATTAGCACTGCTGTACGCCAGCTCGGGCACGCGATCGACTACCCCTAGCTTGGAAATCGCCTCATCTGCACTCAGTCCCGCAGTTCTAGGAGTTGTATCACCAATCGTCGTCACATACGTGCCCTGCGGGCAAGCTGCAACATATTTATTAGCAGGGCTAGTTACTGCTACAGCCGACAATTTGCCAGTGCTGACCAATACCTGATGGATATACGCAGCGACATCTGCACGCGTCGCTACGGCATTTGGGCCGAAGTTACCACCTGGAAGTCGGCTACTGTCGTACTCGACGCTCACAGCCACACAGCTTTGGGTGGCAGCGATCAGGGCATTTTGACCGTAGCTAGGCACTTGAGCGGCATCGCCAAAGACGTTATTGAGATCGACATTGCCTGTGGGTGTAAGCTTGCTACCATTTACCAGCGCGACGAGACTTTGAATCCGGCTGATATTTTGACTGGGGGCAAAGGTGCCATCGGGATAGCCAGCGATAAATCCAGCTTGAGACGCTGTTTGGATGACTGCGGCTGCCCAATAATTGGTGGGGACATCTTTAAATGTGCGCGCAGCTCGGATGGGCTGGAGGGCAAAAGCTTTGTTGAGCAAAGCGGCAAACTCTGCCCGAGTTATGGGTCGATCTGGCTGGAAAGTGCCATCTGGATACCCTTTGATAATATCTTGTGCGACTAAGGCTCTAATGAAAGGTTCAGCCCAATTGCCTGCAATATCACTAGCTTGAGCGATGCGATGCGCGGCGGGAATGAATGGTGCAGTGCGATCGATTGCTGTGAGGGTTGCTGCCACAGAGCCAGTGCTGGTAACTCTGGTCAATGAGTTGTCATCGCTGGGTGCCGTTGGCTCTGCTCGTGCACAGCCAATCGCGATCGAGCCGCTGGTTAGCACTGAGCCAATTAGTAGGCATACCAGCCGATCGACTTGGATCTGTTTGAAATTATTTGGTTGGTTCATGTTTTTGTTGCTAAACTCCTCACCGAAAAATTCATCACCTCGGATTATCTTACTACGAGTATTACTTTCGCAGGAGGTATATGCAACTATTGCCAATATTTCACATCGATCTCCACTATCTCAGTCGATTTGCAGCAACAACATGGCAGATATTCCGATCTGTCTATACCCTTATAAAAGAACAGGAGCAAGAAAAACTGTCCTTGCTCCTGTTATGACTGCTAACGAATTATGCGGTTTAGCTACAGCCAGTCGCTATCTGGGCAGCGGTGGGGTAGTTGGAGCTGGCGCAGTTGGTGAAGATTGGTTGGCAACTTGGATGAGTTGACCCAGCACTCCTTGGAGTGCTTTTTGACCACTAGGTGCTTCATTCAATGCTCGTTCGGGACCGATCTCGCCGACTAAAGCTCTGACATAATCATTGTATGCACCCACCGAGTCGTTAAGCTTGGTCGCACTGATGTTGCCATTGCCACCACGCATTCCTTGGACGGTATTCGCCAGATTACTCGCAGCTCTGCCTGTCGCACCATCTGCGGGTACGCCAGCAGGTAGCAATGCTGCGACCAGTGGTGCTGGTGCTGCACCATTGATGACATCAAATGTCGCTGCATCGCCAACAGTATTGGCACTTAAAGATTGTGACAGCTGGTTGACAGCACTCTGACTTTGGGAATCATAAGATGGCTCACCGCTACCGACAATCCCGCCACCACCAGTGTTGGTAATTGAAGTGAACGGGTTACCATTATCGGAACCGTTACCGATTTGGGCACTAGCAGGAGAGACATTGAGTGCGGCGAGGGTCGCTACAGCACCTAGTCCTAACAAATAAGCTGAGATTTTCATGTTTGCGCTGATGATGAAGGGAATGGATAAGAAGAATGGAAACTTGAGGATCGCTCCTCAAATTTCCAGCAGGTAATCAATCGACTAGCTGTGTCTAGAAGCTGAAGCCTAAACCACCGCTAACTGTAAAGCGAGAACCGCCAGTTTCGTTGTTGACTAGATCGACTAGTGCTGGCGTAATTTGGAAGGAAGTACCACCACCAATCGGGATGAAGATGGGTAAACCAACACCTAAGTCTTGACCGTTCCAGTCAGCAACCAATGAAACATTGGAGAATAGACGAGTGCCGAGACTACCGAAAACATTGATCGTATCGCGACCGCTGCGGATATCACCAACTGTTCGGAAGCGACCCGCACCAGCACCAACTGATAAGGTGGTGTTGCTGAAGAAGCCCAGGTTGGGATCGGGATTGAGGATGACACTCGCTACGCCGTAGCCAGTCCGACCACCATTAACTCCACCATCGGGAGTAGTGGGGAACCCAGAATTACTACCAAAGGTGATGGCGTTTTCAAAACCACCTGCGATCGCAAAGTTGTCACCGAGTAACTTGTGAACCTTGAAACTAATCCCACCATTATCAAACGAGCCAGCGTTAGGTCGGTTGTAAGTAGTGGCGACTGTTTCCAAGCCAAAGAAGCTACGCGCGTCGCCCAAGCCTAGACCAACGGAGTACGCATAAGTCTCTGGATTCTTAACTGTTGATGGTACGAACCCTGGATTTGGTGGAGTACCATAAATGTTCGGGCGAGTTTGGTTTTGGTAGCCTGCGCCCAGGAAAAAGCCTGTGCTAGCACCAAAGGCAGTCGGCGTACCCAATCCACCTACGGGGAAGGTACTGATAGGATTTGACGCGAGTTGGGGGACTTGACCGGGGAGGCTGAGTCGGGAAATCGCCTCGTCAGCAGTCACGGGCGTGGGCGGGGTAGGAGTACCAGTGATGCTGGTTACGTATACGCCTTGAGGGCAAGATGCGATGTATTTGTTGGCAGGGCTAGACGGGTCTAGCGCAGTCAGTCTGCCTGAACCGACCAAGACTTGGTGGACATAAGCAGCGACATCAGCACGAGTCGCGACGGTGTTGGGGCCAAAGTTACCACCAGGGAGCCTGCTGCTATCATATTCGACACTTACGGCTACGCAGCGTTGAGTTGCGGCGATCAGGGCATTTTGCCCGTAGCTAGGGACTTGAGCGGCATCACCAAAGACGCTGTTGAGATCTAAGTTGCCAGAGGGTTCGAGTCTACTACCATTGACTAGAGAAACTAAACTCTGAATCCGAATAATATTTTGGTTGGGTGCAAAGGTACCATTTGGATATCCAGCGAGGAATCCACTTTGGTAAGCTTTCTGGATGACATCGGCAGCCCAGAAACGGTTAGGTACGTCTTTAAATTTACGTGCAGCTCGAGTTGGTTCCAAGGTGAAGGCTTTATTTATTAAAGCGGCAAACTCAGCCCGAGTGATGGCTTGGTCTGGTCGGTAAGTACCGTCAGGATAGCCAGCGATGATTCCTCTCTCGACTAATACTCGGATAAAAGGTTCTGCCCAGTTGCCAGCGACATCGCTAGCTTGAGCGACTTGGTTGGTGGCTGGAGTTGCGGGAGCATTAGTGTTTACTCCTTTGACTGCTTCAGCTAGAGGTGTGGATGCGGCAACTTTATTCAACGAATTGCCAGTTGCAGCGGTTGGTACGGCCAGTGCCGGATCGATCGCCAACAATATGCCTGTAAAGACCGAACCTAACATTAAGGATGCAATTCGACCTACCTGGGCGCGTTTAAGCTGAGATTTTTGGTTGTTTTTTTTCATGGTTTCTTTAGTACACTCCTCGCCGAATCGCTGCTGTCACTTTGTGGTTGGACTGCAAATTTCCGGATTGAGAGCAGGTGGGTATTTGTTGGAAGTTTAGACGGTGAGCAATTTTGGGTTGGTGTTTATTTTACCCATCGCTTCGATACCACATGTATTTAAATTATAGACTTAAACATCTAGATAGCGAATGGATCGATCTCAGCCTTACCCGCTCAAGTTCAGATATTTGGCTGAGTACATTTGGGTAAAAAAAATATACTTTAGATGTATCGATCGAACTTTTACGAACTGTTTTTTTCGGCACTGCCATTGACTAAGCTTACTTAGTACAGGTTGCTTCAATTTATCAGTTACTGACAGCTTACACCGTACGTTGATGCTCATAGCATCCGTATTTGCAAAAGTCAGTAATCGAGTTTTAAACTCGATCGAAACTTAATTTCAACTTGTTAAAAACCGTCGATTGCGTCATAATATCATGTCCACAAAAAGCCGATCTTTGTTGAGTATTGAAGCTACTGCGGCAACTCTTGAAAAACTTATCAATGCGCTTTCCAATCATCAGAAGTATACTATTCTGACGTCGATCGATATCAGTTTGTTCCTGACTTCTATTATTGCGGCGATCGGCTTTGAGTGGGGATTTGACCGCATTCCGATGGGGATGTGGCACCTCAGTAAGTTCGTGGTGCTAGAAATTAGCATCAAAATTGGACTATTCTGGGCTTTTAGAATCTATCAGCAAGTATCGCGATATATCGATGGCGAATTCATTTTGACGATCGCCAAGGCTGTAATCACTAGCACTATAGCGATCGCGGCGATTGGTAATTGGTCGATCGCTCCGGCAATTCCAGTTTCTGTCACGGTCAATGATGGCATGTTAACCCTGATTTTGGTCATCGCCTTCCGCCTCAGCGTCCGGCTGACGATGAGCAAAATTCGTCAGATTGACGGTCGCGGTCGAGATAGCTGTGGGGTGGTCATTTATGGTGCTGGCAGTGCTGGCTGTATCCTCGCTCAAGCCTTGGCTGGCAATGGGAAACGACCGATCGGATTTGTAGACGATAGCCCCTATCTCCAAGGTCGCCACATTCAAGGTATTAAAGTATATGCTCCAGCCGAATTGCTCAAGCTCAAAGCCAATATCGGGTTTGATGAAATCCTCCTGGCGATGCCGTTACTCGATGGCAAACGCAAACGCGATATTTTAGCCACATTGCAAGTGCTAGGCGTACCTGTCAAAACCGTACCGAGTATTGCTGAGATTCTCAATGGTCAGGTGTCGATCTCGAAAGTACGCGAACTGGAGATTGAAGATTTGTTGGGTCGCAAAGCGATCGCCGCTCGTCCCGAATTGTTACAGCATGATATTACTGGACGAGTAGTGTTGGTCACGGGTGGTGGTGGTTCCATCGGTTCGGAACTCTGTCGTCAGATCGCCAAGCAACATCCCAAACTGCTGATTGTTTATGAGTTTCACGAATTGTCGCTCTATACAATGGCGATGGAACTAAACGAGAATTATCCCCATCTCGACAAAGTTGCCTGCTTGGGTTCTGTTACCGATGCCCAAACCTTGACCCAAGTTTTGAATAAATATGGTGTCGAAACGATCTATCACACAGCAGCTTTCAAACACGTACCGATCGTTGAAGACAATCCACTCTATGGCGTCATCAACAATATCAATGGTACGCTAGTGACCGCCAAATGCGCGATCGCTTGTGGCGTCAACAAATTCGTACTCATCTCTACTGATAAAGCCGTCCGCCCCACCAACATCATGGGTGCAACCAAGCGGGTGGCAGAGTTGGTACTCCAAGGTTTAGCCGACCACCCCAATCATCATACTTGCTTCACGATGGTGCGCTTTGGGAATGTCTTGGGCAGTAGTGGTTCTGTCGTGCCTCGGTTCCGCGAACAGATTGCTTCAGGTAGCTCGATCACAGTGACACATGCCGATATTACTCGTTATTTCATGACGATCCCTGAAGCTGCTACGCTGGTGATCCAAGCTGGTGCGATGGCTCAAGGTGGGGAAGTATTTCTGCTAGATATGGGCGAACCTGTCAAAATCTACGATCTGGCTACTCAAATGATCCGATTACATGGACTGGAACCGCACAAGGATGTCCACATCGAGATCGTTGGGTTACGCCCTGGTGAGAAGATCTACGAAGAATTGCTGATCGATTGCGATGCGGCGTTGGTGACGGGACACCCGAAAATCTTCTGTGCTCATGAGGCTAAATTAGGCTGGCAAGAGCTGTCACCGCAACTGGATACTTTACTAGCGGCTGCGGCGGAAGGTAAAGTCACCGAATGCGTATCTGCTCTGCATCGATTGGTGCCTGAGTATCAACCGATGGGACAATATGCTCAGGTCAAATATGCCGTGGTAGCCGTGTAAGCGAGGCTGAGTTGTCGCCACGCATCGATCGTCATCCCCATCTAAGTTCACATCAAAGTAAATCCCCAGTCGATCGAGGCTGGCTTCTGTCAGTAGCCTGGTGGCTGGCGGAAATCGCCAGTAATGCGATCGATTTCTTGGGCGATGGCGAGTAACTCCATCTCTCGCCATCGCTGACCGATAATTTGTAGCCCGATCGGTAAACCTGCCTGAGTACGGGCGATCGGGATAACTACAGCCGGATGTCCGCTGAGGTTGAAGGGGATGGTGTAAGCTCCATTTGCCACGGCGTGGGGATAGGATCTGCCATCGATATCCACTGCACTCCAGGCTGGGCGATGGGTAAAAGCTGGTGTCGCGGCTACAGGTACGATCCAGACATCCCAAGGCTCCAAGGCTGTATCCAGATCGGCGATAACTCGATCGCGTGCTGTCAATGCTTGAAAATAACCCTCTAAAGTCGGATTGAACATTTCGGGCAAAAAGCGACTAAAATTGCCCAATTGACGTAATTGGCGATCGCCTTGAGTTGCCGTCCGCCATAATATTTTGAGGCTGTGCTGGATGGTGTAACGATTGACTGGTTGGGCATACCTGTTCAAATAGGCAGACATCCGTCCGTATAATCCGAAATTGGCAGCTAGATCGAAGTTAGGTGGCATCCAGCGATCTACTTTTGCACCTGCGGCAGTCAACTTTTTGGCACTCGCTACCATTGCCGCTTTAATCTCCGCTGCGACAGGGACTTGTGCCCATTCATCGCTCCAAGCAATCTGGAGATCGGCGAGAGATTTAGTCGGAGGTGCATCGAGTGGAATTGGCGGCACATCTGGTTGGCGCGGATCTACGCCTGCAATTAGCTCGAAACACAATCGCAGATCCTCTACAGATCGCGCTAAACAGCCCACCGTCATCATTTGCCGCAAACAGACAGGCATCCCTGGGACTTCAGGAATCGCGCCAGCCGTAGAAATCCGGCGATCTGTGGGCTTCAAACTACATACGCCACAAAAATGTGCGGGTTGACGGAGCGAACCCCCAAAATCGTTACCAACATCTAAAGCTGAAAATCCCGCCGCCACTGCCGCAGCACTACCGCCAGAACTGCCCCCAGGCGTATATTCGAGCTGCCAAGGATTATTTACACGCGGAAATAGAGAATTGGTGCTCTGAAAATCTCCACCCAACTCAGCCATATTACTCTTTCCCAAGATAATTGCGCCAGCAGATCGCAATCTGGCAACTATAGTTGCATCTTGGTGGGGAATATAATCCTTGAGCGGGATATAACCCGCTGTAGTTCGCACTCCTGCTGTCTCGAAAATATCTTTAACCGTAATTGGCACACCATGCAATACACCCCAATTCTCACCGCGATCTAGGGCTAAATCGGCTTCCTTGGCTCTAGTCAGTGCATTTTCGGTATCTAGAGTGCAAATTGCATTGAGCTGGGCGTTGTGGCGAGATATCTTGGCGATGTGCGCCTCAATAACTTCAACTACCGAAACTTGGCGATCGCGAATTAGTTGTGCTAGTCGATGAGCAGGGAGAAAGGTGATGTCATTCATCAGCGGGCGACCGTTATTTTTGATAAAGTTAACTATATTCACTATTAGTTAATAATATTAACTTAATTCTTGATGGGTCGTCCAATTAAGGCAAATTCACTCACTTCAAAGCATGTAATTGATGCAGCGATCTCCTGTCTCGATCGAGAAGGTGAATCGGCTCTAGGTGTAAATCGGGTGGCGCGGGAATTGGGAATCAAACCGCCAGCGATATACAAGCATTTAGATGGAAATACTGGATTACGCCGCGCCGTAGCGTTGCAAATTTGGCATGATTATTTGGCAGATTGCCGCAGCCAAACTACTGGTATTAGCGAAAAGAGGTCATTATTTCTGGCGGGTGCGCGGGCGACTCGGAACTTCGCCACCGCATATCCCGCCAGATATACAGTGATGATGCAATACCAATTGCGCCCCAGCGACTTAGAAGAAGCCAAAATCATTCACTACTCACTCGGTTTTTTTCAGGAGGTGCTACAACTATCCGAACTCGGTCAAGCTGCTCTCATCGATACGATGCGGATAGTCAATGCGGCGATTTATGGTTTTATTATGAGAGAAAAATCTGACTTGATGACGCTCGATCGCTCTCCTGGTGATAGCTATGAGGTGATGTTGGATGCACTCATCGTCGCGATCGAGTACATCCAGCAACATCGCCAAGCAGCATGAATATCTTTATTCCTTCGAGACTAACTCCTTCCGTTGCGAGAATCCCCAGGTGAAAATAATTGCCACCAGTACGATCGTCAACAACTCAGGAATCTCTAAATCGGGGTAAATGGCACGTACCAATAGCTTGACGCCCACTAAGCCCACCGCTACATAGCCAGCATCTTCGAGATGAGTATATTCTGCTAGCCAGCGGATAAATAATTCCGCCATAAATCTGAGTAAGATAATCCCGATCGTCGCGCCACTAATCACCAACCACGTATCGGTTGATACAGCGATCGCCGTGGCGACACTATCTAAAGAAAATGCCAAGTCAGTCACAGCAATAATCGGAATCACCTGCCATAGCGAAGTATATTGAGGGCGTTGTGGTTCGCCATCTTCATTCTTTCCGGCTGTAAAGTACTGAAACACCAGCCAGAGGAGATATGCAGCACCCAGCACCTGAAATTGCCAGTAGCGTACCACCCATGTCGCGGCGACAATCAATGTCATCCGCAGAATATAAGCAAACAACAAGCCGAGATTGAGGGCTTTGGGACGGAGTTTTTCATCGACCAAGCCTTGGGAAATGGATGCTAAAGCGATCGCATTATCGGCAGATAGTACTGCTTCTAGCGCGACTAGGACTAGGAGTAGGATGGGCGTAGACATACCAATATCTACTGGTAACTCGATCGGTGGATCTATCATCGATAAAATGAATGGAATGGACAAAAAGGTGCGCGATCGATTTATATGTATGAGCGATCGCTAATGCTACCAAACGGCTCGGAGCTGTTCTTATTGTAACTGGAACATCCAGATCGGCGATGGGGCAGCTCGATCCTCACTCTCAGTGTCGAATTAGCGAGGGTAGTGAGTCGATGGTGGATGGTGGATGGTGGATGGCGATTGTCGATCGATTGGGTGCGAAGGGAGTAGATTCGATCGCCAATCTCAGCTGGAACTCACGCTCATTGCGTAGCTTGAGAAGGCAAACATTGTGATAAAATAGTAATTGGATACTAAAATATCCAAACGACTGTCCAGTCTCGATCTCGGGTTTTGCTTGGTGCAACACCCGAGTGGGAAAGCATCTACCAGTGGATGTCATTTGTCCCCCAACCTCACTTTTTACCTATGAATAGTTGCATTTTAATGGCGGAGATTATCAAAAATCCCGAACTGCGTTATACCGCTGACAATCAGATGGCGGTAGCTGACATGTTCGTCCAGTTTGCGCCGTCACCAGGCTCCCGCCCAGACGATCGACATCCGACGATCGAAGTTGTGGGGTGGGGTAATCTGGCAACAGAAATGAAGGAAAATTTTAAAATCGGCGATCGCGTGACGATCGAGGGGCGTCTGCAAATGAATACGATCGAGCGCGATGGCTATAAGGAAAAACGCGCCCAACTAGTCGCCAGCCGTCTTTATCACATGATGGCGATCGCTGCTCCCACTACTACACCATCAGCCGCCCCAACTGGAGTCGCTGCGGCTCCTAGTTCGCCACCACCGAGCAGTCGCACTGCGACTACCGCTCCGCCTCGTGAGGCGGAGCGTCCAGCTTTTGATGCTGAAGACGGCGATAATATTCCTTTTTAGTCTCGTCGATTGGCTCCCATCCAGCGGCAGGGGCAATTTACGAATTATCCTTACCGCTGGCTACCAATGCCGCCACCAGCCCAGGTAAGGTATATTCCGTCGCCTCAATATCCACCTTCCCCAGTAACTCCCGACAAGTAGCTGAAGTCTGAGGGCCGATCGACGCAATGAGCACCCGCTCTTGCCAGTCCGGTGGTAGGCTGGTGCCAATTAGTTGACAAAAATGTTTGACAGTTTTGGAACTGGCAAAGGTAATAATATCTACTTGTCGATCTTGTAGCGCGAGTAGAATAGCGGGATCGATCGCGCTCGGACATTGAGATTCATACGCCGCTACTTCGACGACACTCGCCCCGCTGTCGGTAAATGATTGGACTAATAATTCGCGTCCACCCGTCTCTACTCGCGGAAATAAGATCTTTAATCCGTTCACTGCTACTGGGAAAGTACTCACCAACCGCTCGGCGACAAAATCAACTGGGATAAAGTCGGGTGTAATCCCACGCTGTTGGAGCGATTGGGCGGTTTTTTTGCCGACGACAGCTATTTTAATTCCCGCCAGGGCGCGACTATCCTTGCCCACATGGTGAAGCCGTGCGAACAAGGCATCAACCCCATTGGTAGAGGTGAGGATCGACCAGTCAAAATCACCCAAGCTGGCGATCTCGCGATCGAGATCCTGCCAGCTACTCGGCGGGACGATCTCCAATGTCGGCAGTTCTAGCACCCGTGCGCCATGCGATCTCAGCAGTTGACTAAATTCGTGTGCCTGTCCGGCAGCGCGGGTGACTAGGATCGTTTTGCCAGCAATGGCAGCAGATTTTGACGGCTCATCGATCGTGAAATCCCGATCGGTTCGGGAACCCGAGATCCCCCACCGCAGATACTCACGCAATCTCACCACTTGTCCGATGACGATGACTGCTGGCGATAGCTCCACCTGGGCAGTTTCCGAGATGACTCGACCGAGATCTGAGACCCAGACTTGTTGCTCAGGCGTGCCTGCCCAGCGAATAATCGCGATCGGGGTGTTGACAGAGCGATCGTGTTTCAATAACTGAGCGACGATCTCGCCCAATTGCCGCGCCCCCATCAAAATTACCACCGTCGGCATCCGTGATAGCGCGTCCCAATCGAGATCGTCAGGGAGATGAGCGGTAATCACCGCAAAACCGCTGCTCAATACTGGATCGGTAAGCGGAATCCCCGCCAGCAGCGGTGCGACTAGCGCAGTAGACAAGCCTGGTACGACCTCATACTCACAACTAGCCGCAATCAGCGCATCGATTTCGGCAGTTACCCGCCCGAAGATGAAGGGATCGCCACTTTTGAGCCGGACTACCACTCGTCCGGTGTGGGCGTATTCTACTAGCAATCGATCGATTTCAGATTGGGGCACACTGGGCTGTCCGCCCCGCTTACCTACATTGACCAGCACGCAAGTGGCAGGGACGAGATCGAGCAAACAACGATCGACCAAAGCATCATAGATCAGCACTTCTGCTCGGTTGAGGATCTGTTGCGCTCGAATTGTCAAATAGGAGATCTCTCCTGGCCCAGCACCGACAATGTATACTTTGCTCATCAACCGTGAATGATAACTAATTAATTACTCGCACATCGCGCATCGACCGTCCCGCTACTTCTTCTCGACTCAGCCGCCGCCTACCCAGCGATCCCCGTCACAGCCTTCGATCGGGAGATCGGATCGATCTATCACATTATCACAAATTGTCGATCGGACTCGCCGATATCGCCAATTTGGTGTAAGAATATAATATGGTTCCCTGTTGACGAGCAGTAATGCGATCGCGTCAACCAATACTGTGCGGTAGCTTGCAACCGTCGGATCGTCCGAGCTGGGCGCAAGCACAAACAGGTTCTGACGATCTCGCTCGCCCCGAACGACGATGGCAGCCAGAACAGACAGCAATTTTGTCCGAGGGAAGAGGCTGTGCCGATGGCAGGCTTCAGCCAACACCAACGAGTTGCGCCAGCGACGGATTGGGGTCAGTCACCAGCATTATGTAGCATCGATCGGGTGTTAGAAAACCACTACCAGGTAATAGCTTTCATCTAAATATACTAAATTTCGTCATTACCGCATTAGCATTGTGTAGATAACTATCTGGTCTTGTCCAGATCGACCAATCATCTAGACCAGAATCGAGATCATCAATAGGGACATAGTGGATGAACAACGGCAAAGTCAGAATATACGAACTGTCAAAGGAATTGAATTTGGAAAATAAGGATTTATTGGGAATTTGTGAGGACTTGAATATTGTGGTCAAAAGCCATAGTAGTAGTATTTCTGAAGCAGAATCAGAACAGATTACCAAAGCAGCTAACACGAAATTTCCCGATCGTCAAAATAAGGCACCGCGTCAGATCGCCACAGATAAGGTTGAATCTTCATCTGCCCTCAAGAGCGATAAGCCATCAGCACCAAACCCAGTTGCCGCGACCATTGTCAGCCAGGGCGCACCACAGCGACCAGCCGAACCCAACAAAGCACGGATCTTGCAGATCGATCGCCAAAGTGATAGTCAGACCAAGCCATCGTTGATGCCTCAGTCACCACTGCAAGCCCAACAACCGCCGCAGCGACCCGCGACACCCCCAGCCTCCGCCAGCCGTCCGGTCGTGCGTCCGACACCTGTGGGTGAAGGTGCAGCCCCAGTCAGACGTGCCGAAGCTGGTGAAGGTACCAACCCAGCGCGGGTACTCAGAACGGCTAGCCCAGTTGTCCCCCCAGCACCCAAAGCCCAACTATCAGGGCCACCAGCCCGTCCTAGTGCCGCCGAAACTGGCACCTCAGAGCCAAGCAGTGGTGATAACGCGGATAGTCAGATCCCGACTACCCCCAGAGCCGCAGCTCCCAGTAAACCCATCCCCAAATCTCAGCAAGTCAAGAGCGAACCCAGCGACCGACCGACAGTTGGTGCGCCGACGCGGAGTCCCGCAACTGGTGTCGTCCGCCGACCAGTAGCCAAATCCGAAAATGCCCCACCCCCCCTCAACCGCCCGCCCGCCAGAATCGTCCAAATCAAGCCGCAAGGTAGTAGCCCGACTCGCCCTGGCGCACCCAGCAAAGATGGTGCTGCCAATGAGAAGGATGACAACACCCCCACCACGGTAGATCTCGAACTCAAGCGACCACCACTGCGGAAACCAATCAACAAAGGCAAAGGTTGGAGCAAAGAAGAAGAAGAAATCGAAACCGCCAAGGCGAAAGTTCCAGCCAAAGGCAAGCGGGTCAAAACAGTTGTCATCGATGATGATGATGATGACGATCTCGATGGTAATGATAACTCGACTGAGACCATTGTCAGTCTGTCGATCGCTCGACCTGCCAAGCAGAAAATCGGCAGCGGTGGTGGCATCCGACCCGCAGCGGTGCCCGCTCAACGCAAGAAACCCGTCATGAAGGGGGATCAACAAGCCAAAGAACGCAGTAGCAATAACAAGCGGGAACAGAAAACCACTGTAGACAAGCCCGAATCGATTACGCTCATGGGCAGTATTACCGTCCGTGACTTAGCCGAAATGCTCCTCGTCCCCGAAACTGAAATCGTCAAGCAGCTCTTCTTTAAAGGAATTGCGATCAGCGTCACGCAGATCCTCGATGTGGGTACTGCCACGATGGTAGCCGAAGAAATGGGTGTAGCTGTAGTGACAGGTGTCGAACAAGCTGCGGCAACGAAAGTGACCGAAATGCTCGATATCGGTGACTTCGACTTGCTCCAACGTCGTCCGCCAGTAGTCACGATCATGGGTCACGTCGATCATGGTAAAACTACATTGCTAGACGCCATTCGATCGACCAAAGTAGCCCAAGGCGAAGCTGGCGGCATCACCCAGCACATCGGTGCGTACCACGTTGATATGCTACATGAAGGCGTCAATCAACAGGTAGTCTTCCTCGATACCCCCGGACACGAAGCCTTCACAGCCATGCGGGCGCGGGGAGCACGAGTCACCGACATCGCCATCTTGGTAGTCGCTGCCGATGATGGTGTCCGCCCCCAAACCATCGAAGCCATCCGGCACGCTCAAGCAGCAGAAGTACCGATCATTGTCGCCATCAACAAGATCGACAAACCAGGTGCCAATCCCGCTCGTGTCAAACAGGAATTGATCGCCTTTAATCTTCAGTCAGAAGATCTCGGTGGCGATACCATCATGGTCGAAGTCAGTGCCCTCAAAGGTGAGAACCTCGATAGTCTGCTAGAGATGATCCTCCTAGTCGCAGATGTCGAAGATCTCCATGCCAATCCCGATCGCACCGCCCGTGGTACGGTGATTGAAGCTCACCTCGACAAAGCCAAAGGTCCCGTCGCCACACTCCTGATCCAAAATGGTACCCTCCGCGTTGGGGAGACTCTAGTTGCCGGACATGTATTTGGGAAAGTGCGGGCAATGGTAGACGACCGCCTCGCGCGCGTCGAAGCTGCTGGCCCATCCTTTGCTGTTGAAGTCCTCGGCTTGAGCGATGTACCGCAAGCTGGTGACGAGTTTGAAGTCTTTATTGAGAAAGAAGCTCGTGCCATTGCCGATGTCCGGTCTGCCGAACGCCGTCAATCGCGACTCCAACAGATGATGGCTTCTCGTCGGGTGACCCTCAATAGCTTGTCTGCTAAGGCACAGGAAGGAGAACTCAAGGAACTCAACCTGATCCTGAAAGCTGACGTGCAGGGTTCTGTCGAAGCGATTCTCGGTTCGCTCCGCCAACTTCCCCAAAACGAAGTCCAGGTGCGCGTGCTCCTCTCCGCAGCAGGTGAAATCACCGAAACTGACGTAGATCTAGCCGCAGCCAGTGGTGCCGTCATCATCGGCTTCAATACTACCCTCGCCAGTGGTGCGCGGGCTGCCTCAGATGACGCTGGTGTCGATGTCCGCGAGTACAACATCATCTATGCCCTCCTGAGTGATATTCAAGGCGCGATGGAAGGTCTCCTCGATCCCGAACAGGTCGAAGAACCATTGGGTCAAGTCGAAGTCCGAGCAGTATTCCAAGCCGGACGTGGCAACATCGCTGGCTGTTATGTCCTCTCTGGTAAAGCACTGCGTAACTGTAGCATCCGCGTCCTCCGCAAGAATCAGTTAGTCTTTGACGGTACACTCGACTCCCTCAAACGAGTCAAAGATGATGTCCGCGAAGTCAATGCTGGCTTTGAATGCGGGATTCGTTTAGACAAGTTCAATGCCTGGGAAGAAGGCGATATCATCGAAACCTTCCAAATGGTCAGCAAGCGTCGGGTATTATCACCTGTGTAGGTCTTAAAGCGTCAGTGCAACTGACCGCAGATAATCGATCGAAACCCCAACTTCCTAGTCAGGCAGTTGGGGTTTTTGCGGCACTTTTTGCGGCAATTATGCCACCGGATGTAGTATTGAGCCACAATCTCTGGAGATCGACTCGAATCGGCGGCAATGTTGCCAGAATTGATGAATGAGGGACTAGTCATCCGACAAGTTCCCTAGCTCGGATTCTGCATTAAAGTTCGGGGCATCCCCTAGCTCAAATCTTTCCCCCGGGTCTGAAGTACTTATCTAGTAAGTGTTGTAGTGATGCGATCGCGCATTAGCTTCGGGTCGATCTGTGAGGCTATTCTGTAGACATGGAAACAAACACCACCCCACAGGAGCAACCGAGATGACCATTAATTAACTGCATCGATTTCAAACTTCATGTAGTGAGTAGCTTAATAGCAAAGTGCCATTTTTACCCGCAAGGGGCGCAGATCTGAGGGTTATCGCTATTAACGAATCCCCCCTCGATCGTCGGAAATGCGGGTGCAACTCCCGCCTCACTACCTCATCGGTGGATCGCCAAGTAGTAAGGCAACTATTTTATTCCTTATTCAACCAACTTACCCGCCAGGGACGACAGAGTGAGGGTTATCGGGTTTAGCCATTCGCAGGTGCAACTCCTGCTCCACCTAATTTGGGATTGTAACTCAGTGGTAAGAGTGTCTGCCTGTCTAGCGGAAAGTCGCGGGTTCAAATCCCGTCAATCCCGTCCGACTTTGAATCAGAGTTGGTAGATCTGGAACTGTAGCTCAATGGCTAGAGTAATCGCTTGATAAGCGATCGGTTGTGAGTTCGAGTCTCGCCAGTTCCATAATGACTTTTTAGTCATAATTTGCTCCCATCGTCTAAAGGCTCAGGACACGGTGCTTTCTACACCAAAATAGGGGTTCGATTCCCCTTGGGAGTATTACTATTTCCGCCGGAAATTTGGGGGCAAATTCCACTCTGCTGAATTTTCACATTATCGCCCTCACGGGCTGAAGGAGGTTACCACAAATCATGGTTTATAATTTCTTTTTCGGTAACAAACAAGTCCAAGCAACACCCCAAAATCAACCCATTCCTGGACGTAAATCGGAAATGATTCAAGGTAAATCGGGTGGTTATATGTTCGAGGCTGGGATTTGGCGCACATTGCGTCGGTGTTTGTTAATCGGTACTGGTAATGGTAGCTACTATGCAACTAAATGGGAATTAACTAATGATTTCGTCGATGTTTTGGAAAAAGCGATCGCCGCAGATCCCGATCGCGTGGCGCAGGAAATCGTTTATGCTGCTGACGGTCGATCTATTAATAACAGTGCGCCAATTTGGGCATTAGTATTACTCTCGATGGGTGCATCTCCTGCTGCGAAAAAAGCTTTTCAATCGATATTTCCGCAAGTCGTGCGGACAGCCAGCCACTTTTATGAGTGGATGAGCTACACCAAATCCGTGCGCGGTTTCGGTAAAATCGTCCGCGAAGCTGGTAAAAATTGGTTGTCTCAAGGCGATACCAAAGCCTTGGCTTATCAACTGTTGAAATATCAACAACGCCACGGTTTTTCCAATCGCGACGCCTTGCGATTGTTTCATGCCAAGCCGCCAACCGCAGACCGCGATTTATTGTTTAAATGGGTAACCAATGGGTGGGACAAACTGCCCCCAAAACCACCTACAGACGCATTGAATCAGATCTGGTGGTACGAATGGTTAAAACGCAATCCAGAGCACACTCAGACGGCAATCTCCAAGGGTCGCTTGACTCATGAAATGGCTGCACCTGTGGGCAAAATGGATGTAGGTGCTTGGCAGTTATTATTTGAAGATATGCCGATCGGTGCCTTGCTACGAAATCTCGGTTCTTTAACTGAAATTGGTGTTTTGGCTTACGCCAAGAAGTCCAATAAAAATCTCAACAGAGTCGCATCAATCCTCAATAGTAAAGAACACTTACGTAAAGGACGCATTCACCCGATCGATGTTTTGAAAGCACTCAAAACTTACCAATCCGGTGGTAAATTGGGAAAAAGTAGTAAAACTTGGACGCCAGTACCGCGCATCGTCGATATTTTAGAAACTGCGCTCGAAATGTCCTTCGATGCGATCGAGCCGACTGGTAAAGTATTTATGCACGCTGTCGATATCTCTGGTTCGATGTCTTACTACTCCGTAAGTTCGATTAATCTCACCTGCTGCGAAATCGCGACGACGATGGCATTAGTATCGGCAAAAGCGGAAAAAAACTATGCAATCCGTGGATTTTCAACCGACTTTATCGATCTGCAAATCAATCGGACTGACTCATTTAGTTCGGCAATAAAAAAAGCTAGCGATCTCAATTTCGGTGGCACCGATGCTAGTTCTGCTTTTAGATGGATGATAAAAAATAACTTCTATGCAGACGTAATTTGCTTGTGGACGGATTGTGAAAGTTGGGCGGGAGGTCAACACCCTACTCAAGCTTTAGCTGAATACCGTCAAAAAGTGAATCCTGATGCTAAAGCCATTTATATCTCTTTGGTGCCAAACAATATCTCTCTAGTAGATCCCCAAGATCCGCACTCTTGGGATATTGCTGGATTCGACCCGAGCACGCCAAGATTGATTCAATCGATCGCCAGTGGCGAGTTATAGTTTTAGCTCTCATTCCCGACCCGCTCCTGACTTTGGGAGCGGGGATTTTTGAGAGATCGAGATTATCTAATTTTGTTGCGCTGTCGGTCTAAACCAAAATAAATATTAGATAATAGAAATTAGACCCAACTTAATTTAGATTTAAAAAAATGGCTAATGATAACTTAGCTCAAACCGAGCAGATTTAGGTCAAAATATCTACACTCGTTGACTTCGATCCTCAAGCTAGTCAGTTGGTGACGATTGCGCCTAGGAGCGGTAACGCCATCAATGGCAAAAAGCGAGTTATCACCTGTTATTTTCATGGCTACTGTCATCAGTTATTCTTTGGGAAGGTGTGAGTGTTGACGATCGTTGGCGGATTAAGATCTGGGTGGTGCGCTCGTCACCGCTGGCTCACTACCATCGTCATCACTCTGAGCACAATCCTTGCAAGTCATCTTACAGCTCTCACCGAGCAACCCAATCGATCTAGGGTTAAGCCACTGGCGAATGGCATCTATCTGTATGGTGAAACCGCTCTACCCAATGTCGTGGGTAAAGAATATATTGTCTTTGAAAGAATTGGCACTAAAGTACGCGGGGCTTTCTATCTGCCGCGCTCGGAGTTTAGTTGTTTTTACGGTCAGTTTAGAGGACCGAGCCTCGATGTGACCCTCTTTGACCCATTCGATCGTCAGAAGTACAATTTCACCCTCACTGTCAATTCCAATGGTCTGACCGCCAGCAAGCAGCCCAAGAACAGTCAACCTGCCTATCAACCGCTCGGTAAGATTAGCCCTAACGATCTCCGGATCTTGGCTGCTTGTAAGTTGCAGTTGCCAAACTAGCCACACTCGACCTGGATTCAGTAGCATCCAGAACTATGGCGACAAAAAGGTGAAGGTAGCCGATCCTTCACTCCGATGGCAGCGTGAGATCGATGAAGAAACCGACCTCAGCTGCGATTGCTGCGCTCGAAAAAATAGTAGTTAATGTGGATCGATCCGAGCGGGTTTAGTAGCTGGGTTTGCGAAAATCGCCACGACTTTGACCGCCGCCGCCAGACTCTTCGCGGGGACGTGCCTTGTTGACCTTGAGCGAACGACCCATCCACTCAGCACCATCGAGATTTGTAATTGCATTGTCTTCGTTGGCATCATCAGACATTTCAACAAAGGCAAAGCCGCGCATTCTACCAGTCTCACGATCCATCGGGAGTACGACGCGTTTGACTGTGCCATAATCCTCAAAAACTGTTTTTAAGTCTTCTTCGGTGGCTTGGTAAGACAGGTTTCCAATATAGATGGTCATGAGATCGATAAAGCTGGATGTAAAAACTTACCGTACTAGCTCGGCAAAATCGGCATCAAACGTTACCAACAAAGTAACGAAACTTCAGCTCGATCGGCGATCGTCATGGTAGCGCGATGATGTTGGCGGTGGCTACTCAGATCGGTAGTTATCCAAAAATCTCGAAATTTACCGACAATCGCACTGAACTAGTAATGATTATTTTTATCATAGCCGATCTATCGAGGTTTTATGACCGATCTTTGATTACCAGTTCAGTGATTTTTATCACGACCTATTAATTAAGTAAATGTACCTAGTACTAGTCTAGTCGATATCGATCGATTGGGGGCCAGATTGGCTGCTCGATCTGGTTTGATTACCAGTCGGCGTAAATCCTGCTTGCTTTTCTAGCCATGTTTTCACGGGGTCATCAGTGAGATTCAATCGGAGCACGCCTGAGACAAAACCGCTACAAAAGGCGGCGGGATCTTTGGTCAGTTCTTTAAAAATAGGTGTCAGTTCGTTCAAAAGCATAATATTTATCGGACTAACTGGGAGGATATCTGCTGTCTCAAGTTTAGCTCAAACAGGATCGATCGGGGTTCAGACTTGTGTACTTGTGTCAAATTAGGTATCGAGGGTAGTGAGTGAATGGTGGATGGTGGATGGTGGATGGTGAATGATGAATGGTGGGCAAGCTAAATCGTCTACATCGAACGTCAGCGCGCAGATTCGGTCACGATTGCGATGAGATCGATCGCTTAATTTTCAGCAGCGGCTGGGGGTCTTACTCTCGCTCTATTTCTGGCTCTAGGTTTGACCGTTGGCTTGGCAGCCGCTGGTGTGTCAGTCGCCGCCGCCGCTGCTTTATCGATATTTCCAGCTTTGACCCAACCTTGGCGATTATCAATCTGGGATTGAATCAATACCCATTGTTTATCTGCACTGGTTTTGATAATGGCAACTTTGGCATTAAAGGCCACGCCGCCTAGCTTTTGGGCACTAGGATCGGGTTCTTTTTTGAGGGACAACCCATCTTTCCACAAGACTTTCGCATCGTAGGCTTCCGGCGGCAGCTTTAACGGTGCATCGGGATCGGCAGGGATTGTGGCGGCTGGCGATGCAGTGGGTTTGGCAGTTATTGGCTTGGGCTTGGGCTTGGGTTTGGCAGTTACAGGTTTACTACCACTTTGCTCCTCAGCAAATACGGGTTTCGGTGGGCGGTTACTCATTTGGGTCACAAAAAAATAATAACCCGCTCCACCCAAAATTCCCATCAATCCAAGCAATCCAGCTAGAATACCGATGAGTAATTGCAGAGATTTTAGTGCGCCATTCATAAGTTAGGTGTTAGGGATTAGGCTTTAGGCTTTAGGTGTTAGATAAGGAATGAGGATTAAATAACCTACAATTCTAAATTGAACTTGTGATGGTACGCTCGCGCTGTCTTGTCTTGATTCGCTAAACCCTCGGCAAAGCCGAGGAGCGCGAGCCGCTTGCGCTAACACACCGTACTTTATTTAATCCCCATTCCTAAGTAGATCTTAGAGATGGATCGCCGAATATTAGTTATCAATTTTAAAATCATTTCAGGTATTACCAAGCCTAAAGCCTAAAACCTAATCCTTACCCTGTCTCGAAGCTAGCCGAGCTTTACCAGAATTCGCCCAGTCTTGGAGGAATTGAATTTGGACTTGAGCGGTGACGGCGAGAGGGATCATTTGACTGGCTGACTCTAGAATATCATCAGTGGTGAAATCTCGGTTTTGACTGAAGCCGATGTGCATCGCTTCGATCAGAGTTTGTTCGATTTCGGCACCTGAAAAGTCCGGTGTTTCGTATGCCAAGCGATCGATGTCATACTGGGCGAGATTGTGGGGGCGTAGTTTGGTCAGATGGACGTTGAAAATAGCGCGACGTTCGGCTCTAGTCGGCAATCCGACAAAAAAGATCTCGTCAAATCTGCCCTTACGGAGCATTTCGGCGGGGAGTGAATCGATATTATTGGCAGTGGCGACGACGAAGACGGGCGAAGTTTTTTCGGTCAGCCAGGTAATAAATGTCCCAAAGACGCGACTAGATGTGCCCGCATCACCTTTGCCATCGATACCTGCAAAGGCTTTGTCAATCTCATCGATCCACAGCACGCAGGGAGAGAGAGCCTCTGCGAGTTGGATCATCTGTCTGGTGCGGGATTCAGACTCCCCTACCAAGCCCCCAAACAGGCGTCCGACATCCAGTCGGAGCAGGGGTAGATACCAGTGGTGGGAGATGGCTTTGGCGGTGAGTGATTTGCCAGTGCCCTGAATTCCGACCAGGAGTAGCCCTCTAGGGTAGGGCAGACCATATTGACGTGCTCGGTCGGAAAAGGAGCCACCACGGCGCAGCAGCCAGTCTTTGAGGTTGTCTAAACCCCCAATGTCCGTAATCTGTTCTTTGGCGGGATAGAAGTCGAGGATTTGGGTCTGGCGGATGGTTTGGCGTTTTTCGGAGAGTACCAATTCGACATCATCGGGACGAATTTCGCCATGAGTGGCGATCGCGCGAGCCAATACGCGGCGAATCCGATCGAGTGACAAGCCTTGACACGCGCGCACTAGGTCATCGAGTTGCTGGTTGCTCAGATGATTGCCAGTTGCCATGAGCAAGCGATCGATCTCAACTTTGATTTCGGTAGCGGTTGGGAGCGGAAATTCTAGTAAGACGATCGCTTCGCTCAGATCGCTGGGGATGGTAATCTGGGGCGAGAGGATGACGATATTTTTGGGTTCGGATTTGAGTTTGCGCGCTAGATTTCGCAGTTTGCGGGCGACCGAAATATCTTCGAGAAAGCGGTGATAGTCACGCATCACAAAGATCCCAGAGCTATCGGGGCTGAGTTTATCGACAAATTCTAGGGCTTGGAGAGGATTGCGCTTACCATAGCCATTGTCATTGGGATTGCCCTGATAACCATCGACAAAATCCCAGATATACACTGGGCGATTGCCTTGTTGATGGGCAACTTTGGAGATCGCGCTTTCGACGCGTTCTTCTTCGGTGGTGGGGATATAAATCAGGGGAGATCGCGCCCGTAAAAGTAGTTCAAATTCTGTACTAAATGCCATACTTGGTAGCCAATGACTTCGGATCTGGATTTCCCAGATGCGGCTCAATCTATCTGTTCATAGCTTAATACAATCTACACTCGACAAGCTGGGCACACAGCCTCTATTCCCACATTAATCGAACTGGATAGAGTGAAAATACCCAATCGGCACTGATAATTAAGAGATCTTCGACGATTGCTTGAGCAATAAGTAGTCTGTCAAACGGATCGCGATGATGGAGTGGTAGAGGAGAGACTCGCTTGAGATGTTCTAGTTTAATATCTAGTAGTTGAATTCCATTTGGATCTATTTGTCGATCGATAAAATCATCGAAAGGTACCTCAAGATTTAACTTGCCAATTCTGTACTTAATCGCTATTTCCCAAATGCTGACAATGCTGACAAAATTCTCATTGTCTTCGATCTCCGCTCTCAATTTTTCCGTAATTCGGTGATTTCCCATCACAAACCACAAAAAGGTATGCGTATCGAGCAATTGCCTCACTCCATATACTCCTTCATTTCTGCCAACGGCTCATCAAAATCGTCGGACATCCAAACTAGCCCCTTGGCACTACCAAATTTTGGACGAGGTTTGACTGATTCAATCGGTGTAAATTTAATTGCAGGTCGATCGCCGTTAAGCACAATTACTTCTTCACCATTGATGGCAGCTTGCATTAGCTCGTTCAGGTTAGCTGCGGCTTCTGTTACAGATACTTGCATAGTTTTAATCTCTAAATTCTGCTAGCGGCTCATCAAAGTCTTCCGACATCCATACCAGCCCTTTCGCACTACCAGCTTTAGCCGGACGACGTTTTCGCACTTCTAGGGACATAATTTTGGCAATGGGTAGATTGTCAACGAGCAAAATCACTTCTTCCCCATCGATCGCAGCTTCAACTAGATCGTTCAATATGTGATTAGCAATCGACTCCTCAATCGATCGCGCCCCTCATTGGGGTGGCTGTATTCTATCATTTTATTTGTGATACCACAAACCCAAGCCAAAGAATAAACCCACATCCTATTGACATCAATTACAATAACGTATCAACGAACTACTGCGGGTTTAGATGCAAAGTCCCGATGTTTTAAGATAAAACATCGGGATTGGTTATTGATACCATCCTCAATTAGCGTCTATAGTTCTTACCAAGAATTCTGCGCTTCTTCTAGCGATCGATAAACCTTCGGCTTAGGCGGCTCCTTTTTCGGATTGGGTGTAAGGACGATCGACAACTTGGTATCCTTGGTTTGGGCGGTGCAACCGATATTATGCTCGCCTTTGACTCCGATCTCGCAAAATCCTGTTACATCTTTAGGCTCTGAAATCACGCCTTTTGAGTTTAGAGCGGAATACGATCACGATCTAACGTTTGTAAATCCAACCTTTACCGACTCTAATATGACCTCGATCGGTAACGAACATTAGCCCGTTTTTTGGACTGAGGAAGCGAAAGTCGATTCTCCCTTGGAGAGGCTGCGCCAACGAGTCGTCAGGATACGATACCCCATCGGCTACAACGAGACGATCGCAATCATAGGAGGCAATTGGCTCCTTCCCAGTTGTCTCTACTACGCCCAAGCACGATCCTTGGTAGCTGGTTTGTCCAGCTAATACTTGCAGTGGTGCAAGCACGCTCGCTACTACAATCGCATTAACTAAACCCAAATTTATAACCATCTGTCATTGTTCCATTATCGACACCAGCCATGATATTATCGCGCCCGAATAAGGTAGCTAAATCTACCCACAATCTATCGTGGATCTCCCGGCGCTGCTGCTCTGGTACATCCTTACAGTACTCGATCGCATCTAGCCGCTTCAGTCCTGGATCGTAGTCCTCGATCGATCCTAGCAGGGTGTTGGGATTAGTGTCGGCGGCAACTAATCGTAGGTAATCCAAATTGCGATCGTAGTTTCGATCTTGGTGTGAGTCTTGGCTACAGATTTTAAAATCGCAAGGCTGTAAGTTTGTCGATCGGTAAGTATTTTGGCGAATATCTTTAGGCTGTAATGGCACTGGAGATATTTTTTTAGGTACAAATCGTAAACAAAGTCACCATTCTGACAGCGATAAGGTTATAGATGTGTATGGATTGCGATATGATCTGGTTTTATCACTGGATATATACTGAGATTTACGAAAAGAGGGATAAGCGGCTGTGATAAGAGTAGCGATTAATGGGTTTGGGCGGATCGGGCGGAATTTTATGCGGTGTTGGCTGGGCAGAGCTAATAGTCATATCGAAGTTGTCGGCATCAATGATACTTCCGATCCTCGCACCAACGCACACTTGCTCCGGTACGACACCATGTTGGGCAAGTTCGACGCCGAAATCAGTGCTGATGACAACACAATTACGGTCAATGGCAAGACGATCAAATGCGTATCCGATCGCAATCCTGACAATTTACCTTGGAAGGATTGGGAGATCGATCTGGTAATTGAGTCTACTGGGGTATTCATCAGTCATGCTGGTGCTTCCAGACATATCAAAGCTGGAGCCAAAAAGGTCTTGATTACCGCACCAGGCAAAGATGAAGACGGGACATTTGTCGTCGGCGTCAACGAAAAAGACTACGACCACAACAAACATTTCATCATTAGTAACGCTAGTTGTACTACCAACTGTCTAGCTCCCTTTGCCAAAGTCCTCAATGATAACTTTGGGATCGTCAAAGGCACGATGACAACTACCCACAGCTATACAGGCGACCAACGCCTCTTGGATGCTTCCCACCGCGACTTGCGACGGGCGCGGGCGGCGGCAATGAATATCGTCCCCACCTCCACTGGTGCTGCTAAAGCGGTAGCCTTGGTGTTGCCAGAACTCAAAGGTAAACTCAATGGGATTGCGCTGCGGGTACCGACACCGAATGTCTCCGTTGTCGATCTAGTCGTCAACGTTGAGAAGAAAACCTTCACCGAAGAAGTCAATGCGACCCTCAAGGCTGCCGCTGAAGGCTCCATGAAAGGGATTATGGACTTCTGTGAGCTACCCTTGGTTTCGAGTGATTTCAAGGGTACCGATGCCTCTTGTACGATCGATTCGAGTCTGACGATGGTGATGGGTGATGATATGGTCAAGGTCATTGCTTGGTACGACAATGAGTGGGGCTATAGTCAGCGGGTTGTCGATTTGGCCGAAATCGTCGGCGAGAAATGGGTCAAATAGGAGTTGATAGTTGATAGTTGCGGATGCAATCACGCGGAGGTTTCCTCCGCATGTGTTGCACCAAGCAGATAGTTGACAGCTCAAGAGAACTGTACCGATCGAATCGATCGACAACACTACTAAAAATTAATGCCTCATCACATTGTGGTGGGGCATTAATTTTGGTTGAATCGGTCAAGATGTTGCTCCGCCTAGGGCTTGAGCATACAATTGCTCGTGTAACTGGACGATCGATTCGAGAGCGTAGTCACCGATCCGTTCGTAACCTCGCTGACTCATCTGCGCTGCTGCTGCGGGTCGATCGAGGATTTCCGCCATTGCCGCTGCCAACCCAGCCACATCACTCACTTCCACCAACAAGCCACAACCGTCAGCTAGCAAGTCTTTGGTACCCCGAATGTTGGTACCGATCGTCGGCGTCTCCAGCGCGAGGGATTCCAGAATACTCCTAGGCAATCCTTCTTGTGCCGAAACCAGGATATTCGCACTAGCCGCTCGCATCAGGGTTGGAATATCTGGTCGATTGCCCAAAAAATGTACCCGCTCGGCAACACCCAACTGAGCAGCCAACTCCTGCATCTTTTCCAGCAATGGGCCGCTACCCGCACAAGCGAGATGTACCTCAGTGCGACCCAATTTGGCAAATGCCGCGATCGCATCAACATGGCGTTTGCGGGCGGTAAATTCGGCAACACAGAGCAGCACAGGATTGTCAGCACCGATCCCTAGTTCTTGACGTACCTGCATCACTGAAGACTCAGACACATTGTGACGATTGTAATAGATTAAGTCCACACCAATCCCCGGCATATAGCGATCGTGGTGAGGTGCGACTAAGTGATGCTGTTGTACTGCCTGTTTATCCTCATGATTGATTGTCACTAGATAGTCCGTCCAATTACCTGCCAATTTTTCCAAATTGATAAATACTTGATTTTTGAGCGGATTGCCGCCAGTATAAAAGTGAAAACCATGCGCTGTATAGACGATCTTCACTCCCAGGCGATCGCGTAAATCCCTAAGCGCATAGCGAGTTACAAAGGCGGCAACTGGTGTATGAACGTGGACGAGATCGTATCTTTCACGAGTGACGAGATCGCGAATCACTTGCGGAGCTGCCAATAAGTTGCGCGGATCGAGCGGGTTACGCGACCACTGCACCTCCCACACGCGATCGAATCCTTGCTGGCATTTGACATCGGTCGAAACTCCACAAGCCATCCCATCCACAAGCCATCCTTGCTCCCGAAAATGAGCGGCAAAAGGTAGCAGAAAACTCCGTAGGGTACTAGGAACCGTCGTCACCATCAAAATTTTAGTCATATCTTTTTCAAGCTAGCAAAGTATCGATCCGGATCGGAAAACATCAAAAATTAGTGATTATATTGACCGATCTCCAGTGCGATCTGTGCCAGAACCAATCTCATATTCACACGATCCGTTTAATCCTCATCAAATTGAAGACTATTGGCATTCTCTACGGACAACAATCAAAAGTAGCAAGCTGGTAAATACGTAGGTGTCGAGTATAGCAAGGAAGACTACAAAATCCATCAGGGAATTTACGTACGTGTAAGAGAGGGTCGAGAGTAGAGGGTGGAGGGTAGCCATCTGCTCCTTTCCCCTCTCTCCAGTCCTTAGAGCATTGCTTGGTGAAACACATGCACCAGGGTTCCTCCGCGTAATTTCATCCGCAGAACCTAAAACCTAAAGCCTAATTGCCCCACGTACGGATACCCCTAAATCGTTAGCACCAAGATTAGGTAATAATAAAAAGAATCGATATATAATGGCGTAGCTATGATACCTACCGTAATTGAACAATCTGGCAGAGGCGAACGTGCCTTTGATATTTATTCTCGACTGCTGCGCGATCGCATCGTCTTTTTGGGCGGTCAGGTAACTTCAGATATGGCGAATCTGATCGTGGCGCAACTGCTATTCTTGGAAGCAGAAGATCCCGAAAAAGATATCTACGTGTATATTAATTCCCCTGGCGGTTCGGTTTCGGCAGGGATGGGGATCTTTGATACGATGAACCAAATTCGTCCTGACGTCTCTACTGTCTGTATGGGATTTGCCGCGAGTATGGGTGCATTCTTGCTCAGTGCTGGTACCCCAGGCAAGCGGATGAGTTTGCCTAGTTCGCGGATCATGATTCACCAACCGTTGGGTGGGGCACAGGGACAAGCGACAGATATCGCGATCCAAGCTAAAGAAATTCTCTATATCAAGGGGACACTAAACGATCTGCTTGCCAAACATACGGGTCAACCATTGGAGAAAATCCAAGAAGATACCGATCGCGATTTCTATATGTCTGCTAATGAAGCCAAGGACTATGGTTTAATCGATACAGTGATCGATCGTCGCGTTAGTGCTACCAATCCTCCTCTAGCTCTAGTTCAGTAATCACTATTCTCTTCCCAGTGTCAACTTAGATATCTGGGGGAGTGAGTGGATGGTGGATCGAAATTGTCTATTGCTTGAGTAGGAAGTGAGTAGCTCAGAGTTTGAGGCTTACATTTGATACCTCAGTTTTAGACATTTAATAAAATTAATGGTAGGGGCAATTTGTAAATTGCTCCTACCATTAATTTTGTGTTCATCCACCATCCACCATCCACCACTCACCCACCATCCAAACCATGACACCCGAACACCAGAACACCCGCGCACATCTGCTCACCGAACAGGTAAATGTCAATAGTGCCAATCTCGATCGACTCAGTACCCTAGAGCTAGTAGACTTATTTAATCGGGAAGATGTACATACTATCAATGCGATCGCTGGTGCTAGAGCCGAATTGGCGATTGCGATCGATACAATTGCCGACTCACTGCGCCAAGGTGGACGATTGTTTTATATCGGTGCGGGTACCAGCGGGAGATTGGGCGTACTCGATGCAGCAGAGTGTCCGCCCACTTTTTGCACGCCGCCGGAGCTAGTGCAGGGGATTCTGGCGGGTGGTGTTGGGGCACTCATTAAGAGTTCGGAAGGCTTGGAAGATATCGCTAGCGATGGTGCCCAAGCCATGAGCGACAATCAGATCGGACAGCATGACGTAGTGGTGGGGATTACCGCAGGTGGGACGACGCCGTATGTACATGGGGCGATCGAGTGTGCCAAACAGCGGGGTGCCAAGACAATATTCATCGCTTGTGTGCCAGCAAATCAAGTCGCCAGCATCGCCGATATCGACATTAGGCTACCTGTAGGGGCAGAAATCTTATCGGGTTCTACACGGCTAAAATCGGGCACTGTGACGAAGATGGCTCTGAATATCCTCTCCACAGGGACGATGGTAAAATTGGGCAAGGTCTACGGCAATCGGATGGTAGATGTAGCGGTAACTAATACCAAGTTACTCGATCGCGCGTTGCAGATCGTCCAAGATTTGACGCAATTGGATCGGGAGGCGGCGAGTGAATTGCTCACTGCTAGCAATCGCTCTGTGAAAGTGGCTCTACTGATGCACTGGCAGCAAATCGATCGCGTCCAAGCTGAGGCTATATTAGCTAAAAATTACGGACAATTACGCGTGGCTGCCGATAATTTATAGTTGTCGTATTTCTCGAACGGTTGATGAATCCAGGGATTGTCAGGGAGATATTTTACGTAATATTCAGGTATATAATTCGAGCAAGCTTTGTACCAAATCACCGCTGTTTTTAACTCCTCGATCTCTGGATAGAGATCGCGCAGCCAGATCGTTGTCTGTTGGAGCGTGATACCAGAATCCACCAGATCGTCAACCACTAATACTCGACTACCCAACTTATCGCCAGTCATGGTCATCTGACTGCCGATCGCGAGTTTCCCGCGTTCTTGCTGGCGATCGCCACCATAAGAACTCGCTGCTAAAATTGCCAAAGGTCGATCGAAGATCCGCGACAGGATATCACCTGCGCGTAAACCACCTCTGGCTAGACACACCACGCGATCGAATTCCCATTCTGACTGCCAAATTTTTTCGGCTAATAACTCGATCGACTGATGATATTCATCCCAAGATATATTTAGATCGTACATACAAAAAGCTGTGAAAGTTAAAATCTTATGATGAATTATTCAGCGCAAAATTCTAAATAAATTATGAACCCGCTCGATTACTAGAATACTTTCCTCGTTTGTAAGGTGGGCACTGCCCACCAGTCAGGGTTCAGATACGATCGAGTCGATAAATAATTGTAGTGACCTATTTATTTAATAATAGGCGGTGTGCATATTGATAGCCGACCTATCTAATAATAACTGTCTTAAAAATAACTGGTGGGCAGTGCCTATCCTACAAATCTAATCGATCGAGAGATTCATGAATATTCGCCCAATTTAGAATCCCATTGCTGAAGCAACAGCCTCCATATTGGCGGCGATCCCTTGTTGGAAGGGATTGATCTTGTTGGCGATTGCTGTATCGGGATCTTTGAGTCCATTGCCAGTGAGGACACAGACTACTGTAGCGCGATCGGGTACGCGATCTTTGACCTTGAGCAAACCAGCGACTGAAGCTGCACTTGCAGGCTCGCAGAAGATCCCCTCTCGGCTCCCCAACCACCGATAAGCGGCGATGATTTCAGCATCGGTGACGGCATTAAATTCGCCCCCGCTCTGAGTTTTAGCGGCGATCGCTTTTTCCCAATTAGCCGGATTACCAATCCGGATTGCGGTTGCGAGGGTTTCAGGATTCTTGACACGGATGCCACTAACCAGCGGTGCCGAACCTGCGGCTTGGAAGCCCATCATTTTGGGCAGATGGCGACATTTGCCATGCTGCTGGTACTGATTGAATCCCATCCAATATGCCGTAATATTCCCGCCGTTACCAACTGGGATACACAACCAATCTGGCGCATCACCCAAGGCATCAACTAGCTCGAATGCTGCGGTTTTTTGACCTTCTAGCCGATAGGGATTGACCGAATTGACGAGCGTAATCGGATAATTATCCGCCATCTGTCGGACTATATCGAGCGCATCATCAAAGTTACCTTTTATCGCCAAGACTTCGGCACCATAAAGTAATGCTTGGGCTAATTTTCCCAACGCTACATAACCATCAGGAATCAACACATAGGCACGCATCCCCCCACGCACGGCATAAGCCGCTGCTGCTGCCGAAGTATTGCCCGTACTGGCACAAATTACCGCCTTGGCACCTGCTTCCTTGGCTTTAGTGATTGCCATCGTCATCCCACGATCTTTGAAGCTGCCAGTGGGATTGAGACCGTCATATTTGACATATACCTTTACACCACGACCGATTTCGGCGGCGATTGTGGGCACGGGGATCAATGGTGTGTTACCTTCATTCAGGGTAACTACTGGTGTCGTCGCACTCACGGGTAGATACGCTCGATAGGTCTCAATTAATCCCGGCCAACCACGGTTGGTATGAGTTGCGGAATTGACTTCAATTTGGGTATCTAAGCTCATGATGTGACTTTAAACCTGATTAAGAAACGATTAGCGACTCTCGATCGTGACGAAGAGCGCACACTCCCCGCTGATTCTACTATTGAAGCATAATTTCGGGCCGTTTAGGGGCTTAGGTTTTAGGTTTTAGGCTTTAGGCTTGAGGTTTTAGGCTTGAAGTTTTAGGCTTGAGGCTTGAGGTTTTAGGTTTGAGGATCGCCGATGTAGGGTGTGTTGGGCGTAAGCCGTAACGCACCAGTATCTGATAATGATTTAGGATCGCTATAGTCCACCATTTACGATCCACCATCCATCATCCATGCCCACAGTTCGCCAATTACTACAATTTAAACCCAATGGAAAACAAATCGTCGCGCTGACGGCGTGGGATTTTGCGATCGCTCAAATTTTGGATGAAGCTGGGGTGGATCTGATCCTCGTGGGTGACTCGCTGGCGATGGTGACGCTGGGATATGAAAATACCCTCCCACTGACGCTCGATGAGATCGTCCACCATGCCAAAGCTGTCAAGCGCGGTGTCAAAAACGCGCTGATCGTGGTCGATTTGCCGTTTCTGAGCTATCAAACGAGTATCGAGGTCGCAATCGCCTCCGCAGGTCGAATCCTCAAGGAGACGGGCGCGCAGGCGGTGAAGCTCGAAGGTGGTCATCCGGCAATGGTCGCCACGGTAGCCCGACTGGTGGAAATCGGCATTCCGGTGATGGGGCATATCGGCTTGACACCCCAATCGGTACATCAATTGGGCTATCGTCAACAGGGTCGGGAGCAGATCGATCGCGATCGGTTGATATTGTCCGCACTAGCCTTGGAATCAGCAGGAGCATTTGCGATCGTTTTAGAACACATCCCCGCTGATTTAGCCAAATCGATCTCTCACCAGCTCGCGATTCCGACGATCGGGATCGGTGCAGGAGCTGATTGTGACGGACAAATATTAGTTACTGCCGATCTATTGGGTTTAACTTCTCGTCAGCCACCTTTTGCTAAGGCTTATGTCGATCTGCGCGCAATTATCGCTCAAGCGGTCCAGGATTATAGTGCTGAGGTGAATGGGGGTAGAGGGTGAATGGGTGGATGGGTGGATGGTGGATGGTGGATGGTGGATGGTGGACTGGTTGTATTTCCCTTACCCTATACCCTTGTCTCCCTACACCTAAGACCTAAAACCTCAAGCCTAAAACTTCAAGCCTCAAGCCTAAAACCTAAAACCTCAAGCCTCAAGCCTAAAGCCTAATTAAAGATGCACAGATACGGGGATAAGTGGTTGAAGCGGGTTAAAAAAGAGCGCGTAATTGCGGTGATTCGATCGACCGAACTGCGAATTGGTGTAAAGATGGCGCAGGCGGTGGCGGCTGGCGGGATGAGATTGATTGAAATCACTGCCAATAGCGATCGACCGTGGGAATTAATTGAGTTACTACGGGCGGAACTACCGGATTGTGCGATCGGGGTGGGGACGGTATTGACGCTGGCTGATATCCGCAATGCGATCGCGTGTGGTGCCGAGTATGTCTTTACACCCCATGTCGAACTGAGTTTGATTGATGCTGCCATTACTGCCGCAATCCCGATCGTCCCTGGAGCCTTAACGCCAACTGAAATCATCACCGCATGGCAAGCTGGTGTAACGGCGGTGAAGGTATTCCCGATTCAAGCAGTAGGTGGGGTGAATTATCTACAAGTATTGCAGGGGCCGATCGGTCAGATCCCGCTGATTCCTACTGGCGGCGTGACGGTAACCAATGCCCCTGAATATTTGGCGGCTGGAGCGGTGGCGGTGGGATTGTCTGGCTCGTTGTTTCCACAGGGGGAAATCTGGGCGGAAGACTGGCAGAGTATCCGCCTGCGCGCTAGTAAGTTGGTGACCAGCATCCAAATCTCATAATTTAGATCAGATCGAAGCGGTAACAAATTACTGTAAATGTTGTCGAAATCGCCGTAATCGCGATCGCCATCGCCGGGTGTTGTCCTTGCGCGATCGCAAAGGTAGTGACAATACCAGCACCGAGTGTCGCAGGTAAGGCGACATCAAACAAGGAACGACCGGATTTACTTTTATACATATTTTTCAATTAGCGAGATCGCAATTTGATAAGCTGTGCTGCAAATATTCATAGCAGCTTATCACTCGCTTCCGGTGTTACTCATCAGTACTATGAGATTCTGAAATCAATGTTGATATTTAGATATAATTCTTCATCTCACGCTGGGATGACTGGCTCTAGATCTTCATCGCACAGATCGCCCAATTGCTCGGCAATCGCGCGATCGAGGTAGACTAAAATCATCGCTTGACCGTTATCAAGTGAGTAAAACTGTTTTCCATCTCGCTGCAAATCTTCCATCACATAGGAGATTGCCAGCATATCTGCCCAGTCGTCATTTGCTTCGATCTGCCAATGCTGTCTTTGCCCGTGCCGGGTATATTCCAACCAGCATTCTCCCGTGTCGAGGTCGATCGAGTCCGTAATATCTATAAGGTAATCTCGATCGCCTGTCAACAGACAAAGGTTCTGCACGATAGTCACATAGTCGCCAGTAGCGGCGATACATTCGGTGTCGAAATTCCAGACGCTGTTACAGATCCGCCGCCCCCAGGGTGCGCGCTGTACCTCACTCCCCAATGAGAATAGTAATAGCACGAATGGCTGTTCTTCAAGCTCCTGGCGATCGACAGTATCTAAGACATCCTCGATCGTGATATCAGGATTGAGGACTAGTCCTAATTGAGCTAATTTATCTAATTGTGCTGTTAGTTCCAACTTACATACCACCAGTTTTGGGAATATTCGTCACTACTATTTTCACACTATGGCACTTAAACAGTTGACAGTTGACAGTTAACCTTCTCTAAATTTAAATAGTAGAAACTGGGTAACTTGACGGCTACTAAAGTTATTATCACTGACTAAAAGTAGGGTTTTACTACCATCGACTAACCGCCCTCCCAATGCCATCCCTTCAAGATTATCGATGTAGATATCTAGTTGCTGGAGATCGAAAGCTAACTGTTTTTTAATTGGTTGAATCGTAGTATTGCCTATAAAACTTGCAATTTTGCTAGTATCGGTAGCACCTGCCATACTAGTTTGAAATAGCTTGACGCGGAAGCCAAATAAGCCGAAGGAACGTTCGAGCGTCAGAAAGTGACCACTGGTATCGATCGACTGGATCTCCGACAACCCATGCTCGATCGCCCCCAGCGGTGGCGGCTCTAATTGATAGAGGTGTTCGCTAATAATCTCGGCACGCTCGCTCAGGAGATAATGCAGCCAGCGATTTTTGGCACCAGGAATTTTGCCGTCCTTGCCGACTTTTGTCACTTCCTTGTCTTGTCTCAACGCTGACTCGGTGGCAGCAAATAGCCTCAGAGCCTCCCCACTGGCTGGTAGCGTGCCTGTCGGGCTGAGGGTCATCCCTTCAAACGCCAGATTGTTTTGGACGCCGCGTTTACCTTCTGTGTCTGGGAGATAGCGCGCTGGCATCGGCAATGCTTGTTTGACTTTACCAGTTTTGAGATCGAATTCGTCGATCGATGGGGGAATATCTTTATTGCGATCGCCCTCGCTAGCGATAAATACCGAGGATTGAGGCGTTAAGGCGATCCCTTCGGTATCGGTTTCACCTTGGGGATAGAGTTCCCCCCGCTCATTTTTGAGCAAAGTTACATCGGTAATATTTACCTTGTTGAGTTTTACCTGCGCTGGATTTTGGCGATCGAGATCGAGCTTGAGCGTATAAAATCTCGCTGGAGATCGATCGCTGCGATCGTCGGAGATCGCATAAAATTGGTCTAGTTTGCGATCGTATGTCAGTCCTGACAAGCCCCCAACGAGGGTATCTTTGACTTTAAAGTCGCTGGGAAGCTGATATGCACCGACATACTCGATCGCGAGTTTATTAAAAATGCGATTACTAGCTTCACTAGGCAGCTCTGCACTACAGGAACTGAGAAAGACGGCTATACCGAGCAAACACAATAACACACCACAGGATACAGTTCCAGCAAGAATCCAACTGCCAACTTTTTGGCGCGATCGGCGATCGACACTCGGACTTACAGGCTTGAATATTTTTGCCACAATAATATTACTACTAAGGAAATCAGTCCTTCTCAAAAAGTCTAATTATCATTTTTTTAGGGTCGATCTAGATTTTCAGCCCAAGTTATCGGTAATGAGAACTTACGTCGCCACCAACTGACCATCGAGGGTGCTTTAGATCGGATCTCCACCGCTATTGACATCTTGAGACTGAGATCGGAAATCAACTAGTTCCCCAACTTACTCGCTACTAGCGATCGAGGTTGAGTAAAATGTGTGGTAACTAGTTCTTTCATTGTAAGTGATTCATGTCTTCGACCTTAACCGTTCCGGCTCATGTCAGATTCGACCAAGCGATCGAGCTGACTCAAGCCTTTTTGCTCCAGCTCAAAAAATATGAATTAACCTCCAGTCAAATTCAGGAATTTGTCGCTAACTTGGTTCAAACAGCCAATGGTGCTAGAGGATTTTTTGTAACTTATCTCACTGCACCAGATCCGATCTGCGACGATCCTCAACCAGAAATCATCACGGCTCTGCACGCACATCCAGAAATTACCGCCGATTTACTAGTCAAGAACATTGCTATGTCTACCGCACAACAACTCTATCACCAGCGGCGTAACGATCTCGACATGGTTGCTTCCTCGGCAACTGTCGCCGCGCGTACGACTAAAATTATTCAGCAGTTAAACTTGTCCCAAATTCAAGATCTGTGCCGAGAATTGGTAAATACGATTGAGACGGGTAATGGCTCTTACCAAGAATTTCTGACTCGTTGGGGCTATGATGACGAGCAGAAACGTGCGATCTCGCAGGCAGTTTCATCGCTGGGAATTTAGATCGATCGCAGTCGCCAGTGCGGTTAAGACATTCTTGCCATTACGGCTAGATTCCCGACTTCTCTAAGAGGTCGGGGATCTGTTCTCACCGATTTGGTGCGTTACGCTCCGCTAACACACCCGACGATCGATCCGATCGACTCGGTAGCCTGGAATGACAAAAGAGGTCAAGAATGACCTCTTTTGTCTACATGTACTTAACTAGTATTTAAAGTAGTCCGGTACTAGCACCCTGTTTACCAGTGGCTAATTCAACTTTAATAATTTTGCCACCCATTTTCATGATTCGCTGTTGTTCGCGAAACCAATTATCATAGGGAACTAATTTAGTAAAATAAGTATTTTGGAGTTCGCGCTGAGTTCTGATCCGAGATTGGCTGGGAACGCAGGCGGTGACTTTGAACATCCGCATATTAATGGTTCTCCTATTTTTATACTTTAGATAAACTATACTAATTTTTGCACTTTTCGGTCGTTAGATGTCTAAATCTAAATGACGAGTGCAATTGAGTTTCGATCGGTAACTATGCTAAATACATCAAAATCTGGGAGTCAAAGGTCAATCCTAGATCGTCAAAACTCATCTTAGGTAGGCTAGATAAGCTGTTGAAGAGCTAACATTCACATCTGACTTCCCAGACTCGATTTCTATATCCTCGACAGGTTTTACTATCGTTCGACTAGCTCAAGCCAGAACAGATATAGTCTAGGTAAACACCCATTTCTTTACCAGCATCAGCACCAACTAAGCTAGCGGTGACTTCTTTGATGGCTTGGATAGCTTGAACGGTAGCAGCTACAGGTACTCCTAGGGAGTTGTAAGTTTCTTTCAAACCGTTGAGGACGCGCTCATCCAAGATCGAAGGGTCGCCAGCTAACATCGCGTAGGTAGCATAACGGAGGTAGTAGTCCAAGTCACGAATGCAAGCAGCATAACGACGAGTGGTGTACATGTTACCACCTGGACGGGTGATGTCTGAGTACAGTAGGGATTTGGCTACAGCTTCTTTGACGATGGTGGCGGCATTGGCACTGATCGTACCAGCAGCACGAACGCGGAGTTCGCCAGTACCGAAATAAGCTTTGAGCTTGTCTAGTGAAGTGGAGTCCAGGTATTTGCCTTGGACGTCAGATGAATTGATAACAGAAGTAATTGCGTCTTGCACGATCCTAAATTCCTTAACGAGTCTTTAGTTGCTGATTTTAAAATTCGGAGCTGATGATAGTCAACGATCGACTAGCTCATTGCGCCGATCAAGTAGTCAAAGTAAGCACCAGCTTCGGCTGCGTCTTCACCAGACATCATGGATGCTGCTGCATCCTTCATGGCACGAACACCACCAGCAACTGCATCGATGGGGGTTCCCAAAGATCTATACATCTCACGCACGCCTACGACACCGATTTCTTCGATCGGAGTGACATCGCCAGCGACTACACCGTAGGTGATCAGCCGGAGGTAGTAGTCCAAGTCACGCAAGCAAGTTGCAGTCATTTCTTCACCGTAAGCATTGCCACCGGGAGAGACAACATCAGGACGTTGTTGGAATAGTTTGTCGCCTGCACCTTTGACTAGACGCTCGCGCGAGTCAGTGAGGGTTTGAGCGATGCGGAGCCGACGTTCGCCAGAAGTGACGAAGTTCTTGATCCGATCTAATTCGCCTGGACTCAGGTAGCGAGCTTCAGCGTCTGCATTGACGATCGCTTTGGTGACGATACTCATTGTGGTTTACTCCAAAAAAGTTTGTTACCAGACTTACATTCGGCTACAAGCCTTTAGGTCTGAGGTTGATTACGGACACTTATATCATATATAAGTTGGTCGCGAATTAGGTACCTTCCGCAATTATTTTCCGGCATTATGAGTGGTTCCTGAGTAAAGTCGTAATAGTTTGTAACGATCGGGGATCGGTGAGTAGGTGTGAGATCGCGGTGTGGATGGACAGATCCAGTCGATCGCCCGATTTCAAAAAATTAGTCACTGTCGGCACGATCTAGCTGAGATAATGGACGTGAAACCATGCTCAGAACCGATGCCCAATCTTCCTTTCCTCATCCTTGATGTCTTTGCGACGAGCAAATATACAGGCAATCAACTCGCTGTGTGTCTGGATGCTGGAGACTTAACCGATGTGCAGATGCAGCAGATCGCCCGCGAAATCAATTTCTCAGAGACCACCTTTGTGACGAGTGCGGAGCCAGTAAATAACGGCTACAATACCCGCATTTTTACGCCGACGATCGAACTACCATTTGCCGGACATCCAACGATCGGGACGGCTTTTGCCATCCAGCAGGAGCTAGTTAAACTGCCGATCGAACGGGTCGCCCTCAATTATCAAGTCGGACAAATTCCGGTCGATTTTAACTACCTCAACGGCGCGCCAGATATCTTATGGATGCACCAACAGCAACCACAATTCTTCGATCCAGTACTTGCGGAGACTTTAGCCGCTGTCATTGGTGTAAAACCGACCGATATCGATGCGCGTTACCCGATCGAGCCTGTCTCGACTGGGTTACCATGTATAATCATGCCCCTCAAAACTCTCGCAGCGGTGAGTCAGGCAAAATTAAACCTAGACCTCTACGCACGAGCGGTTGCCGATTTACCCGCTCAAGCTATTCTCATCTTCTGCTCCGAAACAATCGATCCCAATCTTCAGTTACACGTTCGGGTCTTTACCGAATGGTATGGGATTCCGGAAGATCCGGCTACAGGTAGTGCGAATGGTTGTCTTGCCGCGTATCTGACCAGACATCAGTACTTCGGGAGTCCGGACATCGACATCGCCGTCGAACAGGGTATCGAACTGGGTAGAGCTTCAGTACTATATCTACGTAGTCAATATACAACCAACGCATGTACTGTCAGTGTTGGCGGCCGTGTCATCAAAATTGCTAGAGGTGAATTTCTGTTATAGAAATGCCCGATCTGGATCTCGCTAACTAGCGAAGATCCAACTGGTGGGCAGTGTCCACCCTACATTCTCCAGCCTAAAGCCTAAAACCTAAAACCTAAAGCCTAACTCCCCCCCTTTCCGAAATCTGAGAATTACGTTAAATTTAATTAAGATATGTTTTCAGAGATTTTAAAGCGCATAAGACAAACTGAATTAATAATTCTGAACTGATAACTGTCACTTCGTACCCAAAGGCAAACAATTTTATGAAGTTTTCGTGGAAACTAGCAGCACTGTGGACGATTCCAGTTCTGGTAATTGGCTTCTTTGTATGGCAGGGAGCATTTACACCTGTCACTGCCGAAGTCAGCAAAAATACAGCAAGCACTCGGATGACCTATGGTAGATTCCTAGAGTATCTTGACGCCGATCGGGTCAAAGCAGTCGATCTCTATGATGGCGGCAGAACGGCAATTGTCGAAGCGATCGATCCCGACCTGGAAAATCGGATGCAGCGACTACGCGTCGATCTGCCCACCAATTCACCAGAATTGATCGCCAAGCTCAGAGATTCCAATATCTCCTTCGACAGTCATCCTGCCCGCAACGACGGTGCAGTTTGGGGTTTCCTCGGTAACTTGGTATTCCCAGCATTATTGATTAGCGGCTTGTTCTTGCTGTTCCGCCGTTCCAACAATATGCCTGGTGGTCCCGGTCAAGCGATGAACTTTGGTAAGTCCAAAGCGAAGTTCCAAATGGATGCCAAGACTGGCGTAATGTTTGATGATGTCGCTGGGATTGCGGAAGCCAAAGAAGAATTACAAGAAGTTGTCACTTTCCTCAAACAGCCCGAACGCTTTACCGCCGTCGGTGCCAAGATTCCTAAGGGTGTCTTGTTAGTTGGTCCTCCAGGGACAGGTAAGACCTTACTAGCAAAAGCGATCGCGGGTGAAGCTGGCGTACCATTCTTTAGTATCTCCGGTTCGGAGTTCGTAGAAATGTTTGTCGGTGTGGGCGCATCCCGCGTCCGTGACTTGTTCAAGAAAGCCAAAGAAAACGCACCTTGCATCATCTTCATCGATGAAATCGATGCCGTCGGTCGTCAACGTGGGGCTGGTATCGGTGGTGGTAACGACGAACGCGAACAAACCCTCAACCAGATGCTCACTGAGATGGATGGTTTTGAAGGGAATACCGGAATTATCATCATCGCGGCGACCAACCGTCCTGATGTACTTGATTCCGCTCTTCTTCGTCCAGGTCGTTTCGATCGCCAAGTTCAAGTAGATCCACCTGATATCGCTGGTCGGATCGAGATCCTCGGCGTTCACTCCCGCAACAAAAAGCTGGGTGCAGATATTTCACTCGATGCGATCGCGCGGCGGACTCCTGGTTTTACAGGTGCTGACCTCGCCAACTTACTCAACGAAGCTGCCATCCTGACCGCCCGTCGTCGCAAAGATGCGATTACCAACCTCGAAATCGACGATGCAGTCGATCGCGTCGTCGCTGGGATGGAAGGTACGCCGCTCGTCGATGGTAAGAGCAAGCGTCTGATCGCTTATCACGAAGTCGGACACGCGATCATTGCGACACTCATTCCCGCTCACGACCCACTCCAGAAGGTCACATTGATTCCACGCGGACAAGCTCAAGGTTTGACCTGGTTTACGCCATCTGAAGATCAATCTCTGATCTCACGTACTCAACTCCGCGCGCGGATCTGTGGTGCTTTGGGTGGACGTGCAGCCGAAGAAGTCATCTTCGGCGATTCTGAAGTCACAACTGGTGCGGGTGGAGACTTGCAACAAGTGACCTCAATGGCACGGCAAATGGTCACTCGGTTTGGGATGTCCAAACTCGGCCCCTTGTCCCTAGAGAGTCAGTCTGGCGAAGTCTTCCTCGGTGGTAACTGGGGTGCGCGCTCTGAATACTCCGACGAAGTTGCCGCTCAAATCGACCAACAGGTGCGTGAGATCGTGGCTGAGTGCCATCAAGAATCACTGAAAATCATGCGCGAAAATCGTGCGGTAGTCGATCGCTTGGTCGATCTTCTGATTGAAAAAGAAACGATCGATGGTGAAGAATTCCGTCAAATCGTTGCTGAGTACACAGTGGTACCTGAGAAGCCTCAGTTTGCACCGATGCTCTAGATCTAGCTGAATTGAGACTCAGATCGAAAAAGCCCTGCTATCAATTAGCAGGGCTTTTTAAGTCAAACGTCACCCCTCAACCAAAATACGCTGGAACTGTTCGTCCCCTAGATCGATCGCTGTCGCCCCTGTCACCTGCTCCTCAAAATCCCTGTAGCGATCGAATATTTACGCTTTTAAGTAATGAATAATCCTTTCATAAAACAGCAAGAAAAATACAATAAAATAGTTAGCTTAGAAGCTGCGATCGAGAGCAGTCCAGATTCCAGAGAACTTAAAAGAGCGATCGCTGTAAAAAAGTTTAGAGATTACTTGTACTCTGTTTGCTCCAAATGCACCTCAACTGCTTGGGTCGGTTGCATGGTCGGGTCTCCCGATTGGTGACAAGTTAAGAAAAACCGAGGTTTGTCAAGGAGAGAAAGAAAAGATGTCAAACTCAGACCAGCAGAGAGTTAGAACCAAGTTTGACACATGCCTAAAAAGCGGACAACAAATCGTGACCACGCGAAGCGACAACAACGTCCGATGATGGAAGAGGAGGTGATAGCAGCACAATTAGAAGAGCTAGTTACACCAGCAGTACTAGCACAAGAGAAATACTATCGCCAACTCGGAATGAGAGATAGAATCTTGAATCTGCCGCTGATGGTAGCAGCAGTGCTGAGACTAATTTGGCGAGATGTAGCTGGAGTCAGAGAACTGAGCAGAATACTTGCCAGAGAAGGATTTCTATGGTGCGAACCAACGCAAGTCAGCCAACAAGGATTATCACAACGATTTCTGACATTTCCCGCCGAGATATTTGAGGGAGTATTCAAAGGATTACTGCCAGAATTTGAGCGAAAATGGCACAGCCGCAAGCAAAGACCACTCCCAGAAAGCATTCAATTTGCCCAAACTAAATTTGCCAGAATTTGGGCTGGTGACGGCTCAACATTAGAAGCAATATTCAAGAAATTAGACAGTCTGGCAGAGGTGCCAAAAAATCAATTAGCTGGAAAAATCGGAGTAGTAATCGATCTGGTAACTCGATTACCAGTAGAAATTTGGTTTCAAGAGAAAGCGACAGCTAGTGACATGAAGTTTGAGTCGGATATTTTGAAGCTAGTTAAGCCCCAGACATTGATATTACTAGACCGAGGTTTCTGTCATTATCAGTTTTGGCAACAACTAATCGAAAAGAATGTTCATTTAATTACTCGGCTAAATAACAAAGCATCATTGACCGTCGAGAGAGTATTCACGAATAGTTACAGCATCCGCGACCGGACTGTCAAAATGGGTGCTGGCAATAAAACAACGCCCTGTATTACAATGAGATTGGTGGAAATAAGAGTGGGTAAAACTTGGTATTCTTACGCGACGTTTTCGGGGGAAGCTTCCCCCGAAAAGCTCGCTTATCTAACCAGTGTGCTTGACCCACTGATTTTACCTCCTTATGTAGTCGCCGATTTATATGGCAGAAGGTGGCGAATCGAGGAGGCATTTAATACGGTTAAACGCTTGTTAGGATTGAGTTATATCTGGACGGGTTCACTCAATGGTATTAAATTACAACTCTGGGGGACTTGGCTATTTTATGCTGTGTTGGTAGATCTAGGTGATGCTGTTGCTTCGGAGGTATCTCTTCCGTTCGACCGGATTTCTTTAGAAATGATCTATCGTGGTCTTTATCATTTCTATGTCGCTCATCATAAGGGTTTAGCTACTGACCCTGTTAAATATTTTGCAGCTCCCAAGAATCGAGATTTGGGTGTTGTTAAATCTATCCGAAAACCATTCAAGAAATTGATTATTCACCCCTTCCCCGACCGAGCGACCAGGGAAGGGTCATTTTTCTTTGAGCCGTCCGCTCAAACCTGCTTGACAACTGCGCTTTAACCTTAACTTGTCACCAATCGGGTCACCCGACCGCACCGACTCCGCAAAATCCGGTAGAAGATGCTTGGTTGCAAGGGAAGAACTTCTTGAGAAAATACTGGTACTTATGCAAGTCCTTTTGGGCTATCAAAAAGCTGTTTGAGTTGTTTTATGACTCTTTAAGATTTGATTTTCCCAAAATTCACAAGTATGGCAACCGCCAAGGCGGTTAGGACAGCACAGCGATTAAAATCGCCGCTAGTGCTGCAAAGTCCGCCTGTCTTGATGCGCTAAACCCTCGGCAAAGCCGAGGAGCGCGCATCGCTACGCGGACTGAGATCTAGAGTGTCTTAA
>NZ_JBGSPA010000194.1:0-11995 GCF_041738855.1 Chamaesiphon sp.
GGTTATGACATCTAAAGGCTCAAAACCCTTGCACCCTTTGTGGGAAATCAGTGGATAATTTTAGAAATCGATCGAGAACCCCAAGATTTGCAAGCTGTGTGGCGGCTAGATTCGATCGCTAGACTTATTCAGCAAGCCCTAACTAGCGATCGAATTAGGCGATCGCTGCCATTGTGACATCATTGGTAGCAAGTAGATCCTGAAGCTCTTCCGAATCAACAGTTTCCTTATCAACCAACATATTGGCTAGTTTGTCTAAGACGTGCTTGTTGCCGAGTAGGACAGCCTTAGCACGACGATAAGCTTCTGCTACTAATTGGCTGACTTCATCATCCACAATTGCCGCAGTCTCTTCGGAGAAGTCGCGTTCGGATGCGATATCGCGACCGAGGAACATATTCCCTTGTTGACGACCGAGGGCGACGGGGCCGAGTTTCTCACTCATCCCAAACCGCATCACCATTTGACGGGCGACACGAGCGACTTGTTGAAGGTCATTGGAAGCACCTGTGGTGACTTCTTCTTCACCGAAGATGATTTCTTCGGCGATCCGACCGCCGAGGGCGACAGCCATTTGGTTTTGAAGGTAGGAACGGCTATATAAACCAGATTCCATCCGATCTTCGCTCGGAGTAAACCAAGTTAAACCGCCAGCGTTACCACGCGGGATGATGCTAATCTTCTGAACGGGGTCATAGTCGGGCATCAAGGCACCAACGAGGGCGTGACCAGCTTCATGATAAGCAACTAGGGTTTTGCGCTTCTCGCTCATCACGCGGTCTTTTTTCTCTGGCCCTGCTAGGACACGATCGATCGCGTCGTTGACTTCATCCATCGAGATTTCAGTCAAGCTGCGACGGGCGGCGAGGATTGCGGACTCGTTGAGGAGGTTGGCTAGATCGGCACCTGTGAAGCCAGGAGTCCGGCGGGAAATACGTTCGAGATCGACATCTTTAGCAAGTGTTTTACCACGAGCGTGAACGTTGAGGATTTCCAGACGACCAGCGTAGTCAGGACGATCGACAACTACTTGACGATCGAAACGACCTGGGCGTAAAAGTGCGGAATCAAGGACATCAGGACGGTTGGTAGCGGCGATGATAATAATCCCCGTATTGCCTTCAAATCCGTCCATCTCGGTCAGCAACTGGTTGAGGGTCTGTTCCCGCTCATCATTACCACCACCGAGTCCTGCGCCCCGTTGGCGACCCACTGCATCGATTTCATCAATGAAGACGATACAAGGAGCTTGGGCTTTAGCTTGCTCGAACAAGTCACGGACACGGGATGCACCCACACCAACGAACATTTCGACAAATTCCGAACCAGAAATACTAAAGAATGGCACGCCAGCTTCGCCGGCAACTGCCCGAGCGAGGAGGGTTTTACCAGTACCTGGAGGGCCGACTAAGAGGACACCTTTGGGAATCTTGGCACCGAGAGCGGTAAAGCGATCGGCATTTTTGAGGAAGTCTACGACTTCGTTTAGTTCGAGTTTAGCTTGGTCGATACCAGCTACATCACCAAAAGTAACTTGGGTTTGGGGTTCCATTTGGACGCGCGCTTTGGATTTGCCAAAGTTCATCGCTTGGTTACCAGGGCCACTTTGAGCGCGACGGAGCAAGAAGAATAGACCTACCAATAATAATACTGGGAAGAATAAGCTACTGAGGACACGGAACCAGACGCTTTCATCATTCTGAGGGAGAACATAAATGTTTCCTTTGACATTTGCAGTCAGAATATTGATTAGCTGGTTGTCGTTGGGAGGTAGGTTGACGGTCATTTTCGTCCCATCTTTAGCCTGTACTAATGCACGGCTGCGATCGGCACTCAGACCGACGTTCTCAATTTCACCCTGTTTTACTTCTTGGATAAATTGGCTATATTTTAAAGTTTTTTGGGCTGGGGGCTTCGGTTCCAAAAATGTAGTCGCCAGAGCGATCGCCACAACTGCCAACAGGACATAAAGTCCGGCATTTCTCCACCGCTTATTATTCACTCGAAGGTTCTCCTATATATTATTTGGTGACTGGTAACAGTTTACAGGGCTTGGTATCAACCAAATGTTTACCCCTCGTTTCCTCCAGTCTGCGCTATCGGCAATTTACTGTATGTTATCTCTCTATTAACTTATGTTAACCTTTCTCTCATTTTATTGATAGGGTTTTTTGAACAAAGTTGAGATTTGGCAACTTTCGAGCATCGACATTTTCAGCTTTGTCTGGACTCCCAGCCACCGCCCAAGCATCGGCTACAACTCGATTGCCAGGAATTTGGTCTTATATTCTAGTCTACCCACAGGAGTGATGACAGTATGAATCGGGATCGGGTGGATTACCGAATTGCTATAGCAGATCGCTGCCAAATCTTTTACCCACTCGGCATCCCACTCGATTTCTGATACCGCTCGATTTTGCTGTTTGAGCGATGACAAAATTTGCGATCGCATTATTCCCGGCAAGATGCCAGCACTCAATGGCGGTGTATACCAGCAGCCATCGCGATAACCCCACAGATTGCCCGTAGTAGTTTCGAGCCAGTCACCACGATCGTTGGTGAGGATGGCTTCTTGAATGTTGCTGTTTCGCGCCTGTTGGAGGGCTAACCAGGGTACGAGATAGTTGCCTGTTTTGTACTGGGGGAGCGTTCGCGTAGCGTTGCTGTAAGCAAATCGAGTCAATTGTCGATCGGCAATAATTACCGTTACACCCTGTTGTTGCCATGTGGCTAATTGAGGTGGTAATTCACGTCCAGTAATCAATTCTCGTCCGTCAGGAAAGATCGTAATTCGCAAGACGGGAAACGATAATAAGGAGTCTACGCCCGATCGCACTCGCACCCAGTCAGGCTGACACCACCCAAAATCTGAGATACTCGATCGCAAGCGTTCGCAGTGCAGCTCGAAAATACCTGTAGACAATTTATCGGTTCTAAACGTCGTAAAAACTGTCGCTCCATATAATAAGCCAGGATCGCTAAGATCTAGCTCGATCTTTTGAGACTCGATCGATCGCCCACAATACCAATACATATCACCTGCTTGCTAAAATAGTGAAGAGTTCGAGGACATCAGCGATGACACTTACTACCGCCAAATGGACGATCGCCGAATATCATCAATTAGTCGAGACAGGATTGCTTGACGACAAGCGGGTGGAGCTATTAGAAGGAATCATTGTCGATATGCCACCAGAGGGAATGCCTCATGCAGTTTATTGTGACGAATCAGCGATCTATCTTAGAACATTATTGGGAGACAGAGCTAAAGTCCGCGAAGCTCACCCGATTACGCTACCAAATGACTCCGAACCCGAACCAGATATTGCGATCGTTCGCACCCCCAATCGTCAATATCTAGCTCACCATCCCTATCCAGCGGATATCTTTTGGCTGATTGAATACGCCAATACAACACTACGCAAAGATATCACCGACAAAAAGCGTGTATATGCGGCAGCGGGAATCGCGGAATATTGGGTTGTAAATTTACAGATTCCCGAACTGATTGTATTTCGAGATCTGGTGGACGATACTTATCAAACTGAGACTAAATGGGCGACTGGAACTATTTCCCCATTATCATTTTCCGATCTCCAGATCGATGTCACCAAGCTATTCACTGTTTAACACCCATAACTTAATTCCCCGATGACTGCAACTTTGCCCCCTTGGATCGTCCTCGATCCTCATCTGATTCAATGGCTCCAAGAAGATATCGGCAGAGGCGATCGCAGTACCCAAGGATTGCCGAATATCGACCGGGTGGCTACAGCCATCTGGATTGCCAAGGAGGCGGGGATTGTTGCGGCTCTGCCAGTCGCGAAACGAGTTTTTGAGCTTTTGAATCCTCAAGCCAAATTTCAACCCGTGGCGGCGGAAGGATCGCCATGTGTACCAGGACAACCGATCGCCGAGATCGCTGCCGATCTGGCGACGTTATTGATGGGCGAACGCACGGCTCTAAATCTGGCAATGCGTCTCAGTGGCATTTCTACAGCTACCCGCAAATATGTTGACTGTATCGCTGATTTACCCACTCAACTAGTAGATACCCGTAAAACTACTCCTGGTTTACGGTCGCTCGAAAAATATGCAACTACTGTCGGTGGCGGAGCCAATCACCGCGTCGGTTTGGATGATGCAGTGATGCTCAAGGACAATCATATCGCCGCAGCGGGCGGGATTACTGCGGCGATCGCAGGTATTCGGCAGCACATCCCTTATCCACTAACGATCGAAGTCGAAACCGAGTCATTGGCGCAAGTTAAAGAAGCGATCGACTGTCATATAGATATTATCATGCTCGATAATATGTCTCCAGATCTGATGCGTCAAGCAGTGGCAATGATTAGAAAAGCCAACCCTCGCATCAAAATAGAAGCATCAGGAAATATTACCCTAACGACTATTCGCCAAGTCGCGGAAACTGGCGTAGACTATATCTCCACTAGCGCACCGATGACGCGATCGCCCTGGCTGGATTTGAGTATGCGAATTGACACTAAATAATTGAGCCGGATGATTTCAATCACTGAGATTATTTACAATAAATCTAACCGATCGAGCCATCCCCAATGAGCAAAACCGTCTTAATCACTGGCGCATCCACCGGAATTGGACGAGCGACAGCGCAGCTATTTCAGCAACAAGGCTGGAATGTAGTCGCCACCATGCGCTCTCCAGAGAAATCCACCGAACTAGCCAACCTCCCCAATGTGTTATGTTTGCCATTGGATGTGACCAAGGTTGATACGATCCCTGCGGCGATCGATCGGGCGATCGCTCAATTTGGGGCGATCGATGTGCTGGTAAATAATGCTGGCTACGCCCTGATTGGTGCCTTTGAAGCCTGTGACATGGCAGATATTCGCGGTCAATTTGAGACCAATGTCTTTGGTTTAATGGAAGTCACTCGCGCAATTTTGCCTCATTTTAGGCTCCGTCAGCAAGGTATTTTAATCAATGTCGCATCGATCGGGGGGCGAATGACATTCCCGATTTATAGTCCCTATCATGCCACCAAATGGGCTGTAGATGGTTTCTCTGAGTCATTGCAATACGAGCTACGCCAGTTCAACATCAAGGTCAAGATTATCGAACCTGGTGCGATTAAGACGGATTTCTATAGTCGATCGATTACAGTTGCCAAGAAAGCGGGGTTGACGGTCTATGATGACTATCTCCAGCGGACTTTACCCAAAATGGATAAAGCTGGCGAAAATGGTTCGGCACCAGCGGTAACCGCTGGTGCCATCTACAAAGCCGCAACTGATGGTAGCTGGCAGTTGCGCTATCCGGCTGGTGGTAATGCGACCTTCCTCCTGGGGTTGCGGAAGCTGCTACCAGAAGCGTGGTTTATCGGGATGATCCGACGGGGACTAGAGCTATAGTTCTACAGCTCTACAGCTCTCTAAATGTAATGACCGCTCGATCGCATCGTTCGGGTTAGGCTCGGTTAAAGTTGGGCGATGCACTGCCGCTCCCGAACTGACGTTATCTGACTCCAATTACCACAACTATGCTGCATCACATTTCGATCCGCACTGCTGATATCCATCGCTCGATCGCTTTTTATGAATGTCTGGGATTCACACTCAGCGAACGGTTTACGACTGGCTACACCCTCGCTTGCTGGCTGGAAGGCTTGAGCGGACGGCTGGAGCTGATTCAGATTCCCGAACCCCAACCAGCCGCAGATGCTTTTGGTGACGAGCACTATGTTGGCTATTATCACGTTTCCTTCGATCTGACGGATCTTGCGCCCGATTTGACGACTTGGCTGCGGGACTTGACAACTAGATTGCAAGCAGCAGCCCAACCAGCACCCACAATCCTCCTCGCACCCGCTCAGCAAATTATCGGTACAAACGTGTATGAAGTAGCTTTCCTAGCCGATCCAGACCGCTTACCCCTAGAGTTGATTCACCGTAGCCGACCGATCTAGCCACAAAGGCTCAACTTAGCATCCACACTTCGACTCCGCTCATCAGTGCCAGCCATTCACCATCCACTACCACAATCCAAATTTGTCCCTCAGCAGAAACTATGTAAAGCAATATTAAGATATGACGTCATAATGTTTTGACAGCTTGACAGTTAAAAAGTCACAAGTTAGAGTAGTTACATACCCGGGTAAAGCAGTTGAAAATCGTATGGAAGACAAGCAAAAGGTCACTTTGTACCTGACGCCACAACTACATCGTCAGTTGAAAATTCGATCGGCAGTAGATGCTGACTCGATGTCTAACATCGTAGAAAAAGCTGTGGAATTCTATCTCAACCACTCCGATGTGGTAGATGGGGTTAAGTTCAATGGTTCGACGCACCAAGTTTATAGCTGTCCTGAATGCGAACATCCAGTCGTTATCAGAGATGGAGAAATGGTCGCTCTGGGGCAACAACCAGGGATACTAACTGAAGAGCGGACGGATTCTCAACCGAGCAAGGTAGGAGTTTCTCCTCATTCTCAAACGCAGCAAGACCTAGCGGTCGCCGCTGGATAAAGACCGCTCATCATCACTGTGTTGGCAGTCGATTCTCCAGGGGAGAGGCTACAACGAGGCTAGCGTAGTCACCATCTTTAGAGGATAGATACTCATGCAAGAAGAGCTAAATATTCTAATTCAGGCTCAATATCCCCTCATCTACTTGGTTACCGCCGAGGAAGAGCGCGCCGAAAAAGAAATCGCCGCGATCTCACAGATGAAGCAGCAACCCCGAAAGTTGTTTGTATGGACATTGACTCATGGGATGGTGGAGCACGGACAAGCCCGGACTACCCAGCACAACACGATCTCACCCGAAGCTGCGATCGAATGGACGACTAGACACAAGGAACCAGCGATCTTTGTCTTCAAGGATTTACACCCTTTCAAAGATTCAGCGGCGGTAACTAGATGGTTGCGGGACGCTATTGCTAGCTTCCAAGGCACCCAAAAAGTCATCATCCTGATGTCGCCGATCCAGCAAATCCCGATCGAGCTAGAAAAAGAAGTTGTAGTTCTTGACTTTGCCCTACCTAGTCTAGGTGAACTCGATCGAGTCCTATCCAACCAACTAGATCGCACTCGCCAAAATCGCCTTTCCAATGAGGGACGCGAAAAGCTCCTCAAAGCTTCACTGGGATTGACTCAAGATGAAGCTGAGAAAGTATATCGCAAAGCTCAAGTCAAGCGCGGCAAAATTACCGAAGCCGAAGTTGACATCATCCTGTCAGAGAAAAAGCAGCTCATCCGGCGCAATGGAATTCTCGAATTTATTGAAGAGGATGAAACCATTGACTCAGTTGGGGGCTTGGAAGAACTCAAAGGCTGGCTGGTACAGCGTTCTGGTGCATTTAGCGAACGAGCGCGCACCTATGGATTGCCGCAACCCAAAGGGATGTTGATCCTGGGCGTACCTGGCTGTGGGAAATCACTGATCGCCAAAACTACTTCGAGACTGTGGGGTTTACCCTTGCTCAGATTGGATATGGGTCGTGTCTATGATGGCTCGATGGTAGGACGATCTGAAGCCAACCTGCGTGGTGCCCTCAAGACGGCTGAATCGATCTCTCCAGCGATCTTGTTTATCGATGAGCTAGACAAAGCCTTTTCGGGAGCAGGTTCGGGAGACTCCGACGGGGGTACATCCAGCCGCATCTTTGGTTCATTCCTGACTTGGATGCAGGAAAAAACCTCACCCATCTTTGTGATGGCAACAGCCAACCGGATCGAGAAACTGCCAGGTGAGTTCCTCCGCAAAGGACGATTTGATGAAATCTTCTTTGTAGACTTACCCACACAGTCCGAACGGGAAGCCGTATTCAGAATTCACTTGAGTAAGCGTAACCGAGATTTAGAACGCTTCGACCTGGAGCAACTGTCTAAAGTTGCCGATGGCTTCTCGGGAGCTGAAATAGAACAAGCTTTGATCGCCGCTATGTATGATGCCTTTGCTCAGAACCGCGAGTTCACGCAACTAGATATCATCGCCGCCATCAAGGCTACTCTGCCCCTCTCGCGGACAATGACAGACCAGGTAACAGCTTAGCGAGATTGCGCAAGACAGCGAGCGCGTCCCGCCGCTGCCTCAGTCGCTGAATACCACCGACTGGAGTTTTAACCAAGCTTGCTCCGCCTATCGGAGTCAAGGTGCTAGTAGATTCGATCGGGCGCACAACAACCCGACCGACACTAGCGAGGAGACCAAACTCGATCGCCTGACAAAATCGATCGATTGCCGTAACAGTTCAAGTTGTCGTTTCGCCCAACTCAATTATTCGAGGAAACCGATATGTCTCACTTTAGCACTCTCCGTACCAAAATCACTGACGCTGAAATTCTCAAAACTTCCTTGCGCGATCTTGGCATTAACGTCAAGACAGAAACAGATTTACGCGGCTACCAAGGTCAGCGCGTTCGTGCTGATATCGTCGCTATCTTGGAAGGAGAGTACGATCTAGGTTGGTCTCGCAACAGCGATGGTTCCTTCGACCTTATCGCTGACCTCTGGGGCGTCGCCAAAAAGCACAACCAAACTGAGTTGATCAACTCCATCAACCAAAAGTACGCAGTTAACAAAACCTTGTCTGAAGTACAACAACGTGGTGGTCTCCAAAACGCCAATGTTACTCTGGTTCTTCAATAGTAACTGTTCTACCCATTCCCAAACTAAAGGGGTCGATCTTGAATAAGATCGACCCCTTTTTGTCATCATTTTTTTGGCTTTGTTCTTGACCTTTTAGCAACCAATATTATGACTTCAATTAATGCCAACGCCGCTGGTCAATTCACGCTCGGCGATCGCGCGATCGCGCGGCTGGGCTTCGGTGCCATGCGACTCACGGGTACAGGGGTGTGGGGCGAACCCAAAGATCGAGCAGAAGCACTACGCGTCTTACAACGCTTGCCCGAACTGGGCGTCAATTTCATCGATACCGCTGATAGCTATGGCCCTAATGTAGCCGAAGAGCTAATCGCTGAAGCTCTCTACCCGTATGGCAACATGTTCATCGCTACCAAGGGTGGACTGACGCGGACGGGGCCAGGGAGGTGGCTGCCAGTCGGTCGTCCTGAATATCTGCGCCAGTGTGTACTCATGAGCCTCCGTCGTCTCAAAGTAGAGCAGTTGGATTTGTGGCAACTACACCGGATCGACCCCAAGGTACCCCAAGACGAGCAATTTGGCGCGGTCGCTGATTTTCTCAATGAGGGGCTGATTGCTACTGCTGGACTCAGCCAGGTTTCGATAGCAGAGATCGAAGCTGCCCGCAAGGTGTTCCCAGTAACTACCGTACAGAACCGCTACAATCTGACCGATCGCGTGGATGAAGCGGTACTTGACTACTGTACGCAGGAGGGGATTGGCTTTATCCCCTGGTTTCCACTGGCTGCTGGGGATCTTGCCCAGTCAGGCGGCATCGTCGAGACGATCGCCAAGGCACATGGGGCGTCATCCGGTCAGATCGCACTAGCTTGGATACTCAAACGCAGTCCCAACATGTTACCAATCCCTGGTACGAGCCAAGTCTCTCACTTAGCAGAGAATGTCGCTGCCGCACAAGTCGAGCTATCAGATGATGAGTTTGAACAACTCGATCGCACATCGAAAAGCCTCAGTGCAGTTTAACGAAGCGCAGGGGTTTAAATCCCCTGCCCAAAAAAACTTCGCTGTCAACTGTCAACTGTCAACTGTTTATTTGCTTGAGAGGATGCTGATGGGTATTTTAGCTCGGTTGGAAATTTGCCGATTGCGTATCTAGATTGGGTCGATCGGTTGAAGGTTGTTTATCATCTATTACACTAGATGTAGAGCCAATAGACTGCTCCTCGATCGCTATTAATTTCTGATTATGTTTGACCAATTAGCCGAAAGTTTAGAATCAGCCTGGGTAAAGTTGCGCGGAAAGGACAAGATCAAGTCCGCGAATATTCAAGATGCGCTCAAGGAAGTCCGCCGCGCCTTGCTTTCGGCTGATGTAAACGTCCAGGTGGTCACAAATTTCGTCAAGGAAGTCGAACTCAAAGCCCAGGGTGCAAACGTAATTTCAGGAGTGCGCCCCGACCAGCAGTTTATCAAGATTGTCTACGACGAACTAGTCAAGACGATGGGGGAAACCAACAGTCCCCTCGCAAATGCCGACCAAAAGCCAACGGTGATTTTGATGGCGGGTTTGCAAGGTGCGGGTAAAACAACGGCTACGGCTAAACTCGCGCTGCATTTGCGGAAAGAAAATCGGACAACATTGATGGTGGCGACTGATGTCTATCGTCCGGCGGCGATCGATCAGCTCATCACGCTGGGCAAGCAAATCGACGTGCCAGTGTTTGAAATGGGGACGGATGCCAATCCGGTCGAAATTGCCCGCCAAGGTATCGCGAAGGCACGGGAACTGGGCGTAGATGTGGTAATTGTCGATACGGCTGGACGCTTGCAGATCGACGATCGGATGATGACGGAATTGGCGGATGTTAAAGCCGCTATTCAACCGGATGAAATCTTGCTGGTAGTAGACTCCGCCATCGGTCAGGAAGCCGCTAATGTCACGATGACATTTAACGATCGGATCGGCATTACTGGGGCGATTTTGACCAAATTAGATGGGGATACGCGCGGTGGGGCGGCTCTATCCGTCCGGGCGATTTCCGGTCAACCGATCAAGTTTGTCGGTGTGGGTGAAAAAGTCGAAGCTCTCCAGCCATTTTATCCAGAGCGGATGGCATCGCGGATTCTGGGAATGGGGGACGTGCTGACGCTGGTAGAAAAAGCCCAGGAAGATTTCGATGTCGCTGATGCGGCGAAATTAACTGAAAAAATTCTCGAAGCCAAGTTTGATTTCAATGACTTCATCAAGCAGATGCGGTTGTTGAAAAATATGGGTTCGCTGGGTGGTCTGCTCAAGATGATTCCTGGGATGGGCAAGCTCTCTGACGGTCAGCTAAAACAGGGTGAAGACCAGCTCAAGAAGGCTGAAGCGATGATTCAGTCGATGACCAAAGAAGAACGTGGCAATCCCGATTTACTCGCTAGTACCCCCAGTCGTCGCCGTCGGATTGCCAAGGGTTGTGGTTATACCGAAGGCGATGTGAGTAAGCTGATCTCCGAATTTACGCGGATGCGAAGCATGATGCAACAGATGAGTATGGGGAATTTTCCTGGCATGGGCGGCGGTCAACCTGGTGTGCGGGGTGGTCAACCTGGTGCGCCTGCAATGAAAGCCAAGAAGAAGAAAAAAGGTTTTGGGACGCTGTAACGCTGGCATGACTGGCAGATTCAGACTCAATATCACTACTTTTCCGCCGCAGTCTTGAGATTGATGCCCAATACCTGAGTATAAGCTCCCCGCGCTTGCGTCACCCCGATCGTGCGATCGGCTGCTTCAATCATCGGACGACGCAGACTCACTACCAAAAATTGCGCTTGATTGGCTTGCTTGCGAATCATCTTCGATAGGCGTTCCACATTCGCTCCATCCAGGAACATATCGACCTCATCGAAGGCATAGAAGGGCGATGGGCGATAGCGTTGGAGAGCGAAGATAAAACTTAGAGCTGTGAGGGATTTCTCGCCCCCAGACATCGAGGAGAGCCGCTGTACGGGCTTACCTTTGGGGTGAGCGACGAGATTTAAACCACCAGCAAAGGGATCTTCGGCGTTTTCTAGTTGGAGGAAGCCATCACCGTCAGAGAGTTCGGCGAAGATGTTTTGGAAGTTGGCATTGACGGCATCGAAGGCTTCGCTAAAGGCTTGTTGCCGCAGGGTGGTGAAGTTTTCGATGCGGAGGAGGAGTTCCATGCTCTCGGCTTCGAGGGTGCCAAGTTTGTCGCTGAGTTCTTGGAGGCGGTTGTTGGTTTCTTCGTAGGCTTCGAGGGCGAGCATGTTGACGGGTTCCATCCCTTCCATCCGTTTTTGGAGGAGGCGGATTTGGGATTGGAGGGATGCGAGATATTCGTCGGTTTGGGATTCGGGGGGAAGTTCGGGAAGTTCGGCGGGAAGTTCGGTGCGCTGGGTG
>NZ_JBGSPA010000203.1:0-1898 GCF_041738855.1 Chamaesiphon sp.
CGATTAGAAATCTTGCTTGTATCTCCTTTGAGCTTAACTAAAAATTATCATTGGCGATCGTCGCTAGACGACGCGCTTCGAGTGAGCGTGCTTCGAGATTCGCTCACTCGATCGTATGACTTATTCAGCAAGCCCTATTTAGACAAAAAGTTGAACGATGCCTGTAATATTCTCACTACCTCGACCTTGAGCGATCGCATCCTGATAAATACGATGGATGGCTGTTGCTGCTGGGATTGAAGTATTAGCCGCCTGTGCTGTTTGAACAACGTAGCGAAAATCTTTCTCGACTAGCTCGATCGGGAACAACGGAGCATGATTGTTTGCCACCATTAAATTCCCTGCCATCTTAGCCGCTAGGCTAGTAACTGGTAAATCCCCCAAATATTCCATCGCCTTTGTACTGGTAATTCCCTGTTTATCTAGCAGCACCAAAATTTCTGCTAATGCTGCAACTTGCACCCCAAATAGGGTATTAACAGCAAGTTTCATTGCCATCCCCTGACCGATCGCCCCAATATGATGAATAACTGCTGCTCCGGCTGATGAAAGTATTGGTTGAACTTGCTCCAATATTTCTGCTTTACCACCCACCAAATAAATGAGCTTGCCAGCTTCTACCTGCGGGCGAGAACCAACGACAGGAGCATCAAGAAACATCGCCCCTCGTGGTTCGATCGTACTTGCCAATTCCCTTGTCCAGGCTATGGTTAATGTACTAGATTCGATCGCGATTCGATCCTTGTTGAGACCCAGCAAAGCACCTGTTTCTGGATCGAGCCAGATCCGCCGAGAGACATCATCATCAGTGACCATACTAATCACGATATCAGCTTGTTCGGCGGCGGCTTTGGGCGTTGCCGCATACAAGGCACCTCGATCGATTAGGGGCTGGATTTTTGCGGCTGTTCGGTTATATACAACAACTTGATAATTTGCATTCAATAAGTTTTGAACCATCCGCGATCCCATTGCACCGCAGCCCAAAATAGCAATTTTCTGTTTGGTCATAGTTGATAATCTCTTTATTTTTGACACTTTATGGATTTTTGAGTGAGCGAGACTGAAATTGCAGAAAGAAGGCGGTGCCAATTCCCCAAGCAGCATTCACCATCAAAATCAAGAAAATTATGTTCGGCGTAATCGGAACTCCCTGAATCGGGAACACTACAAAAATTGAAACTAGCGTAGGAGCAATCATCCCAAATATGAACGCTATGCCCCAGTAGAAAAAACGCTGCTGAATTCGATCGATCACAGCGGCTAGACCGATTCCCCAGATTCCTCCCCAAAAGGCCGCAGACCAGAAGAAGGGAACTCCGAAGGGTCTGGTTGGGGCAGTGGGATAAGGGGCAATGGGCGTGAAGGCGATCGCATGTAAAAAAGCTAGCGTCCCCTGATTAAATACCAGCGTGGACATGAATCCAGCCGCGAAAGCAATCAGAAATCGTAATAATGTACGCTGAGACATAATTAGATCGAAATGTTGCTCAAATCAGACAACTAACTAAAGATACCTGCTGCGGTAAAAGAAATAAACGTAAACTCATGCACAACTCTCGTGCGAGTTTCGCACGAATCCTGATTCCTTGAGGTAAGATTTTGACTAGGAAATTGTGGATTAGCAAGTTCGTGGGAACCCTTTAGCAATGGACATATCAGTACTGCAACTCTTCGTAGAGGTTTTCAGGCAAGGCAGTTTTGCCGCTGCTGCCCGCGATCGCAATCTCGATCCATCTTCGGTTTCACGGGCGATCGCCATTCGTGACAAGTTAAGAAGTGATCGCAGTTGTCAAGCGGGTTTGAGAAGATGGCTTAAAGAAGAATTGGTCGCCACTTCGTACATGTTCAGGAAAAGGGGCAATAATCAATTTGACGTTGGGTTTACGAATAGATTT
>NZ_JBGSPA010000208.1:0-45483 GCF_041738855.1 Chamaesiphon sp.
TGAAGGCATTGAGTCAGTGCTACGCCGATTCAAGCGAGAAGTCTCCAAAGCGGGGATTTTTCCAGATATGCGGAAGCACAGACACTTTGAAACTCCAATTGAGAAGCGTAAGCGCAAAGCGATCGCTAGACACAGACAGAACAAGCGCAGATTCCGCACTTAGTTCCTGACTGTCTAAAATATTTAAGACTATAAATCTGTTCGGAGAGTACTCATTACTCGCTCGGGCAGATTTTTGGTATGTGGGCGATTGATGGCGATCTTACCCTAGCCCAACAATATGTGCCAACTCACCATCTGCAAAGCCAGATCTGCTGCTAGATGACTGATATAACTCGGCAATAAAGATTGGTAGATCTGCATACATCTCGCCCACAGTCCGCCAGCGATGAATACAGCAACCGCACCCACAGCTACCAACCGCCAATCATCACAGTAAGCAGCCAGCAAGATAATGTGATGGAGCGTAAACAAGCCAGCAGAAATCCATACCGCCCAAGTTTTCGACCAGATTATTTGGCAGTGACGATAGACAAACCATCGCCAGCCATACTCCTCAATGAATGAATTGATGAGCGTCTGAAAAGTCCCAAACCCAAACACCATCAACGGCACATTCATACCCATCTGGCTGACTCTAGCTCTAATATCGGCAATATCTAACCAATATCTGCCCGCAAACCAATAACTGGCAAGAATTAGCCCAAACATCATCCCGCCTAAGATCGTGCCAGCTAGCAACCCATCCCGCTGAGACCATCTCCATTTTAACGGTTGGCGATCGATAACTAGCTGCCACCCGATCGGCAATATCAACATCCCGATCCCACAGCCGAGCGCGATTGCTTGCCCGATTGCGCCAAGAGCAACAACCGTTGATGAGATCGCCCCGATGCTCGACAGCGGCACTACCAATAGTAAGGCTAGAATCGATCGATTGCGGCTGAATCGATCTGGAGTGGGATTTGAGTTCATAGCTGCTAGCGTTAGATATTCTTAATCTAATCCCTAATTAATTTTTAATGGAGATCGAGTGGACAGTTAGGCAATCGTCCACGCTCACCAGCAGAGAGCAGGAGGAATAGATAGTGCGATCTCAGAGGGGATAGCGATGCCAATACTTCTCGGTTAATCTAAAAACTAATTAGTCCGCGTAGGCGGACTTTGCGTCACTAGCGGCGACTTCAGTCGCTAGCAGTTCTTAAACGAGAAGTATTGATAGCGATGCTGCCAGTTTGGAGCGATGGTGACTTAGAGATGGCGATACGGATAAATATTAGAGATTGGGACTATGTTCCCAAAATTACTGCTAGCTATTCTCAAAAAATATTGACATAAATTCTCATTACCTGTATAGTAATTGATATCACTCAAATTTACTGGTAACAAGCAACCAGTCATCAGCAGTAGATCCAATTAGCGATCGTTGATGACTGGCTCGTAGATGTTACATTCAGTTTTCGGACTGGATGGGGATTGTAACTAGTCATTGGTTTGGTGTTCTCCTCTCTAAAAATTAAGGATCGGTAAGTCGGATCGATGAGTATACTCTCATCATCCGATTTTTTTGTAGTTATTAAGAATTATTATTAATAATCTTGGTGAACAAAGCGCAGGGGTTTAAATCCCCTACCAGAAAAAACTTCGCTGTCAACTGTCAACTGTCTGCTTGGTGCAACACATGCGCCAGGTATCCTCCGCGTGATTGCATCCGCAACTGTCAACTCTCAACTGTTTAACTAACCACACAAAAGACCTCCGGCTGGAGCAACCAACGTTATTTAAATCGCTCTTTTGCGCTGGTAAAAGCGGTAGCCATCACTGCTTGGATTTGTTGTGGATCGGGGTTTTTGCCACCCATCAGATCGCCAAAATAAACACAAGCACTTTCGCCTAATGCCAGAGTGTAAGCAGCAGCCCACGAAGCAGAAATGACGCTGCCAAAGCCAGGGATAAATTTAATCAACTGTCGGGCTACTAATTGCGCGACAAAACCACCAGCGATCGCACTGACTACGCCCCCAGCTTGCGATCGAGTCAATGTTTGCCCATATAATTTGCCCAGTAGTCCCACCATCGAGACTTGAATGGCAGTCAGCACGGGCAGATCGGCAAAGGGAAGGGGAATGGCGGCGACAGTTCCTGCCGCGATCGCAAAGGGTAAAATATAGCGACGAGCGACATCCCGATAGATATTGCCGAGTTTGTCGCCATCTAAATCGCTAGCGGCTGTCCCCGCACCCAGCAGTTGAGACATGGCTCTAGCTTCGGCTTCAGGTAGCAGATCGGCGAGGTTGGCGCGCATCGTCTCCAAGCCATAAAATTCGGGCGTGTAGCCATCTTCGGGTAGAGTGAAGTCGATTGCCACCGCTCGATCGCATAGCCCTACAAACGCCTGCTGGATGGCTGTAAAGGCGCGATCGATCGATTCGACACTATTCAACTGTGGGGAATGATCGGTTTGGGTGGCTGGATAAAGTTCGTGCAGACAAGTGACTGCTAGTAAACACGGGATCTGCGGATATTTTTGACGTAATTCGCTAGCGATTTGGCGCAATGTATCGATCGCAAAATCAGTGATTTTGACTGTCAAAATGATGATGCGCGGACGCGTGGTTTCGGCTTCGAGATCGCCGATGAGTTCTTGGATCAGGCTCTGGGTATCGCGATCGATATCACCCAAGCCGACGGTATCGGTAAATACTAATAGCGGCAACTCGCTGGACGGATAATTGTAGCGGGTGGTGGATTGGGTATGGGGGCGAAATCCCTGTCCGACAATTTCGGCAGATACCCCTGTCAATCCCCGGACGATCGAACTTTTGCCTGCTTGGGGTTTGCCAATCAGTAAAGCTTCAGTGGTGGGTAATTGCGATCGAACACTAGCTAAAATCTCGGCGATCTGAGCATCATCAACACTAAACCACTTCCCAACTGTTTGCGCGGCTTTATCGACAGGCAAAACTTGCATCGCTCGTGCTGTAGCCTCCTCCCACCCTGCTTTGAGGCGATCCGTCCAGATATTTAGGGCTGACTTTGATGCGGATCGATCGGTGGAGCTAGTCGATGGTGGCGGTGTGGATGATGGATCTGGCGGTTGTGGCACGATCGTGGGGGGAATGATGGCACTTGACTACTTCAATTATCCGCTGTGCGATCGGTCTTGGTGGCGTGTTATTACGGTAGTATTTACCGTCGATAGTCGTACCTGTAGCAATCCTCAATCAGATCCTTTGGTATCGATTGTGGTGCGTTACGGCTGTCGCCTAACACACCCTACATCAAGTCGAGCTACTCGCCATCAATACCCCTTGCATTTTACTTAAAGTATTGATGAGGGTTTCTACCTGTTCGTTGGGGCGCAATACACCTAGACCTCTGGCGGTGACTTTACCAGTACTATAGATATAGCGCGATCGACTACTATCGGTGAGATATTCGGCGAGTAAATTCCAGGCTGGTTCCGCCATTGGCGTTTCCAGAATAACGTGTTGTTTGCCATCGGGACGGATGCGACTAAAACCGAGTTGTTTGGCAATTTGTTTTAGTTCGACAATGCGGAATAATTGGACGGCTGGCTTGGGAATTTCGCCATAGCGATCGTGCCATTCGGCGGCAATATTGGTGAGTTCTTGTTTGGTATCAGCGGCGGCTACCGATCGATAGGCACTCATTTTTTGCTCTAGATCGGAGATATAATCAGCAGGAATCATCGCTGTGACTTTGAGATCGATTTGGGTATCATCTACTTGCGGTATTTCCTGTCCGCGAATCTCTTTGATTGCTTCTTGCAACATTTCCATATACAAGTCAAACCCGATGACATCCATCTGTCCCGATTGTTCTGCACCCAACAGATTGCCCACACCACGAATCTCCATATCGCGGGTTGCTAGTTGATAACCAGATCCCAACTGGGTGAACTCCTGAATCGCTTTCAGTCGCTGTCTAGCTGTCTCGGTTAAGGTTGACTCTTTGGGGAAAAACAACCACGCATGAGCTTGAATCCCCGCACGTCCAACGCGTCCCCGCAGTTGGTACAATTGCGACAATCCAAACCGATGAGCATCTTCAACCAAGATCGTATTGACGCGGGGAATATCCAAACCCGACTCAATAATCGTCGTACATACTAGTAAGTCAGCATCGCCATTACTAAACGTCAACATCGTTGATTCTAGTTCCGACTCATCCATTTGCCCATGAGCGATCGCAATCCGACAAGATGGAATTACTTCATGTATTTTGGCAGCCGTTTCTTCAATTCCTTCAATTCTGGGCACTACATAAAATATCTGTCCACCGCGATCGAGTTCTTGCCGGATTGCGGTTTCGACAGCTTCGATCTTGTACGGTGACAAATGAGTATCGATCGGTCGCCGTGATGGTGGTGGTGTGGTAATTAGGCTCATTTCTCGGACGCCAGACAGTGACATATAGAGCGTACGTGGAATCGGAGTTGCGGAGAGAGTTAGTACGTCAATTTGACTTTTGAGCGTCTTGATTTTTTCTTTTTGATTTACTCCAAATCGTTGTTCTTCATCGATAACTAATAATCCTAAATCTTTAAACTTCAACTCTTTACTCAATAGTTGATGAGTTCCGATTACAATATCCAACTCTCCAGTCTTCAGACGTGCTAAAATACTTTTACGTTCTTCGGCTGTGCGGAAGCGATTGAGCAATCCGACATTAATGGGATAGGGTGCAAATCGCTCTTTGAGAGTGTGATAATGTTGCTGAGTTAAGATCGTTGTCGGTGCGAGAAATATTACCTGCTTATTGGCAGTCACAGCTTTAAAGATCGCTCTGATTGCTACTTCAGTTTTACCAAAGCCGACATCGCCACAAACCAATCGATCCATCGGTCGATCGCTTTCCATATCGCGCTTGACATCTTGAGTCGATTTCAATTGATCGGGTGTTGGTTGGTAGCGAAATGAGTCTTCTAATTCTTGTTGCCACGGTGCATCGGGTGGAAAGGAAAAACCTTCCTTTTGCGATCGCTCGGCATACAGTTTCAGCAAGTCAAATGCTAGCTTCTTGATCGACTTCTTGACTTTTGCCTTGGTTTTTTCCCAGGCTTGCCCCGATAATTTATTTAATTCTGGTTTGGCACCTGCTGCTTGCCGAAACCGTGACAATACACCCAATTGATCTGCGGCGACTTTGAGCGAACCATCAGCATACTGAATCGTCAGATAGTCACGCGTAATATCATCTGTCTGAATGCTTTCAAACTTGATAAATCTTCCCAATCCGTGATTGCGATGCACCACATAATCACCTGGGCGCAGCTTATTGGGATCGACTTGTTTGGATACCGCCTGACGGCGTTTGCGAGTATAACTAAAACTCGCTAAAGATTGCTGCCCAAAAAACTCGCGATCGGTAACTAATACCATCCGAAATGTGGGCAGAATAAATCCTTCTAATTCAGCGATACCTGAGTACTTGATCGCGACAGTCGTATGCTGAATCTGGAGTTTATCGATCGCCGGAAAGTCGCGCGGGTTGGGGACAAATTGCGCGGGACAATCATGCTCTTGTAATAGTGATGCCGATCGCGATGGTTGAGCGGATACCAGCCAACTTGAATAACTTTGCTTATGATAACCGCGTAAAGTATCGGCAATTTTGGCAAACTGATGGGGAATTGTGGGAATCGATCGACAGGCGAGATTTAATCCTTCTCCAGTCACTGCTAACTCATCCAATCGGAGATAAGCAAACCTGTCGCTAATTTTAGTAATACTAGTATCAAACTGTTGATGTCGAATAAGTGTACCTGCGGGCAATATTTCCCATTCCTCCTGCATATACTCCCACCAGCGATCGTTATGAGCTTGCGTACGATCGAACTCATCGATCGTTACTAAACAATTGTCTGGTAAATAATCTAAGAGTGAATAACGCTCTTGCGTGTCATCTTCACCAAAAATCGTCCCAAAATTGACTGGCGTCAGCGTCAAACTTGCAATCTTATCCAAAGAACGTTGGGTACTCGGATCGAATTCGCGCAATTTATCTAGCTCATCGCCAAACCACTCCAACCGCACTGGCAACTCCGCCGCCACCGGAAAAATATCAATAATATCCCCGCGCCGACTCCATTGTCCCTCTACTTCTACCAACGGGACTCGCTCATAGCCCAAATATACCAACTGCGTACCGAGTCGATCGACATCCCCCTCATCACCCACTCGCAGCGTCAAACATCGCGCTGCAAACTCTGCTGGTGATGGTAAATGGGGCTGAAGAGCCAGCGCAGTACAGACGATCGCCACTTCATTGGCACGTCCGCCCGTTTCCTCCCCAACTAGCGATCTCAAAGATTGCACCTCTGCCAACCCCTGCATCTGTCCCCAAATCAGCTCGGATTCGGTGCTAGCAGCCCCGTAGGGCGATGATTCGGTCGTTGGATAGAAATGGACAGTTTTCCAGCCCATCGCCTCTAGTTGAGCCGCCCATCTGCCACCTTCTTCTACCGTGGCAGTCACTACCACCAGATGTTGCTGCGATCCCTGTGCCAGTGCTGAAGCCACCAGTCCTTTTGGCAGTCGCGGCAATCCACTCAAATGCAACATCCGCTGTTGGTCGAGCTTGGAGAGCAGTTCAGCCGCGAGTTGGGAGCGTTCGAGGGTGCGAATCAGTGCAGAAAATGCCATCGTTTCAGTCAGCAGTAGATGATAAATAGCCGCGCGCTCGACCTGTGGCACGATCGATCGCGACAGATGCGTCAAGAGCTGGGGATATGATTCTCACCTTAGATGGTTTTGCCAGATTTTTAAAGGGATATTGGGTGGACTAGTTATTCAGTTTGGGTTGCAGAGTTAGCTAGAGACTAAAGTCTCCGCTAGTGATGCAAAGTCCGCCTACGCGGACTAATAGATTTAGTCCGCGTAGGCGGACTTTGCATCATCAGCCACGATTTGCGGCTCGCGTTCCTCGGGTTCCCCGAGGGTTTAGCGGCTTTTTTATTCGGGGGTTCCCCCGTCTTGGCGTTTTTTATGCGGGGGGAACCCCCGCATAAAACGCCGCCGAATAAAAAAACGACAAGACAGCGAGAAAAGACACAATCGTAGGCATTTTTCACACTCCGCGATCGCACACCCTACCAACTGCGAATCTACCCAAATCGACCGCTGATATATTCTTGAGTGCGCTCCTCCTTGGGAGAACCAAAAATAGTGCGCGTATCGTCGTATTCCACCAAGTAGCCAAACCGACTACCACCCTCGCCAGCTTCGGCATTAAAAAAAGCCGTCTTGTCTGATACCCGAGCGGCTTGCTGCATATTGTGAGTGACGATGATGATGGTAAACCGATCCTTTAGCTCGTGGATCAGATTCTCGATCTGGACGGTCGAGATCGGGTCGAGTGCAGAACATGGCTCATCCATCAAGATCACTTCAGGCTCGATCGCGATCGTCCGAGCGATACACAGCCGCTGTTGTTGACCGCCAGAGAGCGACAAACCGCTTTGTTGCAGCTTATCTTTCACTTCCTCCCAGAGAGCCGCTTTACGCAGCGATTGCTCGACCCGCTCGTCGATATTGCCTTTGAAGCCAGCAATTCGCAACCCAAAGGCTACATTTTCATAGATCGATTTGGGGAAAGGGTTTGGTTGTTGAAATACCATCCCAATGCGTCGCCGGACTTCTACCGGATCGATTTTGGCATCGTAGAGGTTGGTACCCCGATAGGTGATTTGACCTTGAACTTTGGCACTGGGAATCAAGTCATTGAGGCGGTTATAGCAACGTAGTAGCGTACTCTTGCCACAACCCGAAGGGCCGATAAATGACACGACATTATTCTTGGGAATATCCAAGTAGACATTCCGCACCGCTTGGAACGCACCGTAGAAAATTGAAACATTATCGGTCTTAATAACGATATCTTTGTCCGTTAGAGCTGCCATAAAATTAAGAGATGAAGGACACAATAAGGCTCGAACTGAAAAATAGCTCCCAATTTAGTTGCTTGCTAAATGATTGTGGTGTTGGCTTGGCTCATCGGCATCGCCGCTAAGATCGATGCTTAAATGTATCTATTGTTACATAAATTTATCGCGGCTTTACACAGCATTCCCCCACCTTCTCAAATACATCCACCACAATCCGAAAATTCAGTAAATCGATCGAACAGAGCCGATCTCAGCAGCGATCTCGGTTGCTAGCATCATGCTGACGATCGGCAACACCGCTACCCCAGCTCAATTTTGGAATTAGTAAACCTTGCGGCGAGAGACAACCCGAGCGATGATACTGATTCCTAAAATCATCACCAAAATCAGCAATGCAGCTACCCAAGCTAATTGTTGTTGATTCTTGTATGGAGAAATTGCAAAGTTATAGATCAGTACTGATAGGGTGGCTGTAGGCTCCCACAGTCCTTTGATATCATATTGGTTGAATAAAGCTGTAAACAGCAGTGGAGCTGTCTCTCCAGCCGCTCTAGCGATCGCGAGTGTCACACCAGTGGCGATAAAAGGTAGTGATGCTGGCAAAACAATCTGTGATACAGTCTCAAAGTTAGTAGCACCGACGCCTATTGACGCTAGCCGAGTCGCTTTAGGGACAGATTTAAGTCCTTCTTCCGCCGTACGAATAATCGTCGGCAACATCAACACTGATAGTGCGACACCGCCAGCCACTGCCGAGAAGCCACCTGTTAGTAGGACGATAATCCCGTAAGCAAACAGTCCAGCAATAATAGACGGTACGCCGCTAAGTACATTGGTACAAAAGCGTACGAACTGAGAAATCCAGTTACCCTGAGCGAATTCAACGGTGTAAATCGCTGTTAATACACCAAAAGGTATACTGATGATAGCACCGATCAGGCAGGTGAGCAGAGTCCCAACGATCGCGTTTCTAAACCCGCCACCCTGGATGCCCGCCGCTGGGGGTAGATCGGTAAATACCGCTGGTGAAAGACTTCCCAGTCCATTGACGATGACCATGAACAGAATCGAAGCTAGAGGAATAATCGCGATCGCTACACAGGCAAACACCAGTCCAGTCATCACTTTCCCAAATAACTGACGATTGGGAGACACAGCAAACTCGTTGCCATTGGGATTGGATTGAGCAGGTAATTCAGAGGATAAGGGAGTCATAGTTTAGGTTTTAGGCTTTAGTTTTTAGCGGATGCGCGCCCGCCTTTGTTCCCCGACGGTTTAGCGAAAAGTGCGTTCTTGGGCTTTGCCCAAGTGAAGCACCTTTTCAAGACAGCAGTCCTAATTTTCAGCTTTTAACTAACTTACTCCACCTGCTGAAAGCGACTGACAAGTGCTTGCGCCAATACGTTCACGAGCAGCGTCAAAACCATCAGAATCAGAGCTTCATAGAATAGTGATGACTTCTGAAGACCACTGGCTTCGCCAAACTGGTTGGCAATCAACGAAGCGAGCGTCGAAGCCGGAGATAGCCAAGACACATTCACCTTATTGGCATTGCCAACTAGCATCGTCAGTGCCATCGTCTCGCCCAATGCTCGTCCCAATGCCAGCATGATCGACCCAATAATCCCTGAAAGTGCAGCGGGGAGTAGCACCCGCGTGATGGTTTCCCACCGCGTCGCGCCCAAGCCATAAGCTCCTTGACGAAGTTTTGGCGGGAGGGATGTCAACGTATCGCGAGAAATCGCAATGATCGTCGGGAGAATCATGATTGCCAGTACCAAGGATGCCCCAAACAACTGCCTTCCCCCTGGCTCGGTCGAGAAAAAGGGAATCCAACCGAAACTCCGATTGAGTCCCTGTAAGAGCGGTTTGATCGCTGGTAGGAATACAAACAAACCCCACAAGCCGTAGACTACACTCGGTACGGCTGCGAGTAGTTCGATCGTAAACGCGATCGGTTGGAGAATATTTTGCTTCAAAAAGTTCTCCGTCAAGAAAATCGCCACGCCCACACCCAGCGGTACTGCAAATATCAGTGCCAGGATGGAACTCATCACAGTACCGTAGATGTGAGGCAGTGCGCCGTAGATATTCTTGACTGGATCCCAAGTACTATCGAACAAAAATCCCAGCCCGAACGCTTGAATCGCTGGTAAGGCGATAACTAGAAGTGAGTAGGCGATCCAAATTAGAATCAAACCCACTGAAATCGCCAGCCCCAGAGTTAATCGTCGGAAATTCTGGTCGATCGCTCGGACTACATTGAATCTAGTCGATGCGTCTAGGAGTGATAACTCCTTGGGATCTGAAGGTTGTACAGTCATAAAAGTCTATTTGGCTTTGGTGAGTTCTTCTTTGACCTTGGCTACCAATCCATCCTCTAGAGGTACATAGCCCAACTCGGTGGCTGTAGCTTTGCCTGTCGTCAACGACCAGTCAATCACTGATTTCAATGCTGTTTGCTTGGCAGCATCTTTGGACTGAGGATACAGTAACAGCCAAGTCAGACCAGAAATGGGATAAGCTTTTGGGTTGGTAGGATCGGGAACTGTGAGGGCGAGATCGGCTGGTATTTTTTGACCAGCAAATGCTTCGGCACCTGCTTCTGGAGATGGAGCGATGATTTGACCTGATTTATTTTCGATCGCCGCCATGGCTAAACTAGTCTGCTTGCCGTAAGCATACTCCACATACCCGATCGAATTAGGTGTTTGTTGGAGCTGTGCTGCGATACCTTCATTACCTTTAGCACCAGTACCGACTGGCCACGATACGGACTTGTTGGCACCCGCAGTCCAGGTAGATCCACAAGCCGCTTTGAGGTGAGTTGTGAACTGAAAAGTGGTACCACTGCCATCCGAACGATGAACGAATTGAATAGTTTGGTCGGGTAGTTTAGCCCCTGGGTTGGCTTTAGCGATCGCTGGATCGTTCCATTTAGTAATCTTACCTGCGGCAATCCCACAGTAGGCAGCGCGAGACAGTTTGAGATCTTTGACATCAGTCAGGTTGTATGCAAAGACGACACTGCCACCAGTCATCGGCACCTGAATTGGTTCGGCATTATATTTCGCCTTGAACTTAGCGCGCTCTTCAGCGGTTAATGGCGCATCTGTCGCACCAAAATCTACCGTACCCGCCAAAAATTGCTCGACGCCAGCCCCACTACCAACAGATTGATAACTGATCTGAGTGCCAGGATTGGCTTTGTTGTAGTCATTAAACCACCGCTGATACACAGGTGCGGGGAATGATGCTCCCGCACCACTGAGGGAGGCACTTGCCCCACCAGCAGCAGGTGCAGCTCCAGATGCTGCTGGTGTCGGCGCACCTGCTGGTGGAGCAGCCACATCAGGACTCGTGGGAGTACACGCAGATATACTCAGCCCGAGCATCAGGGCAATCGGTGCCCAAATTGCTCGATTCGACCTAGTGAGCTTTGCGCCAGTAGCAGAGTCTCGATTGAGTAGTGTCAATTTATTTAATTGTTTACCGTTCATGATTACTTTCTCCTCAAAATTTATTATGCTCTCAACTAACCACGACTGAAGGTGCTTCAATTCGTTAGTTCGATCTGATTTGTGGGTATCTTGAAGATGTTGCAGCCTACAACGCATCTGCAAGTACTGAGATTAGATCGGGATTAGTTCAGTGTTTAATTACTATTGAGCATAGGTCAATCATGAGTGCTTTCTGGTTAACAATAGGTTAAGATTTGCATTTAGATTTGCTAGTCCCAGACCGAAAGCAGCACTGTGATAAGGATTTGGCTACTTTCGATCCACCGACTAAAAGCTCTCTCGAAACAACCTCCACGCTAGTCTGTTTTGGTAGCTCAGTTATTAACAAATTTCCATAAAAAATGTCTGTAATGTTGCTAAATCATTACAGACATTGTTGAGCGATCGATGTCAAAGCAGTGCTAAAGATTGAGCTGCTCGGACTGTGGCTTAAATTGCTACGTTGATGTAGCTTTGAACCACTATGAACACCTAACTATCAACTCGATAATACTCTTTAGTTGCCTCCAGATATCCCCAAGCTAAGCCTTCAGGATCGCGGTTGCGCGTCCAGTCGATAAAATTTGGTTCGCTCCGACGTTTGTAGACAGTGCTGGGATGAACATCCAATCGCTTGGCTAGTTCGGACTGGATAATCGTCACTACTGGGGTGTCTGTCGGTGGCGTCACATCGTTAGCTGGATCGAGCTGTGCTGCTGCTTGGTGGTCGAGTTCCAGCATTGGCGGCGCGATCGACTCAGCCATTACTGGAGTTGCTGGAGCTACTATTTGAGTTGGCGGCGCGATCGCTTCAACCGTTACGGGAATCGATCGCACTGCTGAGTCGGGGCTGAGATCGGCTGAAACTGGCATTGCTGTTGCTAAATTAGCGACAGATGGAGTAGCTTCTAGCGGTAGTAATACTTCAGGAGTTGCCGGAGTGGGCACAAATGCCACGACTGGAGTTGTCGCTGGCATGATTTTTGGCGGTGGCGTCTCCAGCTCACTATCGTCAAAAATCCTGCCCAGAGTGGTATGGGAAATAAAATAGTAGACTGGAGCACCGTCGGGACTTCTGCGACTACTAGTGCCAAATTCACTAGCCCTAGCAGCTAAATACCGATTGGAGACAGCCCCAGAAATTTTGGCGGTGAGAGCCAGATCGAGCGGGGTGATTTCGCCGCGATTTTGGACGATCAGTTGTTGAAATACGGGGTCGATCGATCGAGTCGTCTTCGACCATTCATAGCTTTGCCACATGTTGCCACCAGCGATGAGTACCGTCATCCCCAAGATGAACGGCCACGCTACAAACAGCGCGGACATCGCTAGTGCTGCTGGGATGAGAATTAGCAGAAAACCTGTGGCATTTTTCGGATTGATAGCTCTTTCAGGCATTTGCCCTATCGTTTGAAGTTAACGGTAGATGATTTGAGTCGATTGTACCGCTTTCGGTGCCGATCTGTTCGGATTGACTCATCGATCGTTACGCCCAGTTGAGACTATTTATAATTAACAATTCCAGCAAAATCACTAGGAGCAAGACTCGCGCCACCGACTAATACACCATCAATCTGGGGTTGAGCCATAATTTCGTCGATATTGCTCGGTTTGACTGAGCCGCCGTACTGAATGGTGACATGGGGATTGGTCAACTGAGCGCGGATCAGCCCGATGACGCGACAGGCTTCAGTGACTTCGCACGTCTCGCCAGTACCGATCGCCCAAATTGGCTCGTAGGCGATTACCAGCCGCTCTTGGTCGATCCCGACCAGATCTCGCGCCAACTGGGCGGCGATAATCTGCTCGGTTTCCCCTGCATCTCGTTGTTGTTTGGTCTCGCCCACGCAGAGAATCGGAATCAACCCATGATGTTGAGCGGCTTTGAGTCGTAGGTTGACTGTCTCGTCAGTCTCCCCAAAGTATTGACGCCGTTCGCTATGACCGATGATGACGTATCTGACGCCCATTTCGGTCAACATACTGGCAGAAATCTCGCCTGTATATGCGCCGCAGTCTTCCCAATGTACGTTTTGGGCACCCAGCCGAATTCGATTACCATGCAGGCTTTTATTGACGATCGTCAAATCTGTAAATGGCACGCACAAAACTACTTCCCGATCTTCGGGAGCATCATCAATTTGAGAAATAAATTCTGTCAAAAACTCGGTGGCTTCGCCTTGAGTTTTATACATTTTCCAATTACCAGCAATAATAACTTTACGCACTGTCTAAATTTAGATTACTCTTGAGGGTTGTTTTCTATGTTCTCATGAATTGGGTTTAGGCTTTGGGTTTTAGGCTTTAGGGTTACATCATGCTTAACTGCTGGTAACAAGCGAATCGGCAGACGGAGAGAATTTGTGGGTTGCGAGTTCTACAGGTGTGGGCAGAACCCGGATCTGGGGGTACCGACCCCCAGACCCCCCGTTGAGAGGCGGGACGCCGCCCCTCAAACTCCCCTGCGTATGGATGGCTGGTGGGTTGCTTAGTGCGGCGTTCGCTCCATTCTAGATTTTAGTTGGAAGTTATTCGATCGTTCACCATCCACCATCCACCATCCACCCTCACGATCGCCTACCTTGCCACCAAAGCACAAGTGCGATCGCCGTAGATGGCAAGAATACTGCTGTCAGGACGATACTGGTGGTGGGGGATGGGGTCAGACTTTTGCCAAAGTAGTTGATGGCGATCGCGATGGCGACAGATGGTAATAACATTTTGAGTAGTAGCCCAACTTGGTCTGACACTGAATAATCTCTATCCTCAAATTTATGGTGCAATTTAGCGAACTGACAATCCAACTAGGGTCGGCGATCGCCGCTAGTAGTCTGGGGACAGCCAGCCACCTCAACCCAATCTTAACTGGCTTGGCACCGATCGAGACAGCCGCTGCTGGGACGATTAGTTACATCGAAGGGGATAAGTTTGCCAAATTTGTCGGGAGTACGGCGGCGAGTGCCTTGATTTTGCCGATGAATGCGGCGATCCAAGCCCAAGCAACCGAGCGCGAGATTGCTTGGCTGGCTGCTAGTGAGCCGCGCTTGTTGTTTGCCCAAGTCATCAAGTTATTTTATCAACCGTTCCAGCTCCCACTGGGAGTGCATCCGAGTGCAATCGTCGCACCAGATGTCGAACTGGGTAAGAATGTGGCGATCGGTGCCCATGTCGTCATTCAAGCTGGGGTCAAGCTCGGTAGTAATGTGACGATCCATCCCAATGTAGTTATTTATCCTGATGTTCAGATCGGCGATCGCACGATTCTCCACGCCAATTGCACTATTCACGAACGCGTGCGGCTCGGGGCTGATTGTGTCATCCATAGTGGGGCAGCGATCGGCTCAGAGGGCTTTGGATTCGTACCGACGGCAACGGGCTGGTTCAAGATGGAACAGGCTGGTTGTACGGTCTTGGAGGATGGGGTGGAGATCGGCTGCAATAGTACGGTCGATCGACCTGCCGTGGGTGAGACGCGGATCGGTCGCGATACCAAGCTAGACAACTTGGTGCATATCGGACATGGTTGTCAGATCGGCTCCAATTGTGCGATCGCGGCTCAAGTTGGTTTGGCTGGCGGGGTCAAGGTTGGCGACCGCGTTTTACTGGCTGGGCAAGTTGGGGTCGCCAATCAAGTTACGATCGGCGATCGATCGATTGCTACGTCCAAAACGGGGATTCATCGCAATGTCGAACCAGGCGAGATTGTCTCTGGCTATCCGGCAATTTCCCATAAACTCTGGCTCAAAACTGCGGCGATCGTCAATCGATTACCAGAAATGTATCAATTATTCAAGCAAAGTCAACGAGATTAAATGGGTCGATCGTCAAGTTTTGCACAGTGGGATCGGACTACTCATCTAAGTCAATAGATTTGGGATAACAATTGTTAAATCTACTGCTTTCGATGGATGCCATTACTGATGAAGCATGATAAGCTACCGTTGTATTCTAATCGATCGATTCCTAAAGAGTAGAAAATGCCTAGCTTTGACGATCGTTGTCGATCGATTCTATGTGCCGATCGCTGTATACTTTTGGTTAGATGAACCGAGACTGATTCAATTGTTTGAAACTGCCAAGTCGATGAGAAGTTGAAGAATCTTCAACCTCAATTCGTAGTTGGTAGCAAGATCTAAAAATCGGTATATTTCAACACAATTTAGCCAATCTTGAGGATACTAGCGATCGCCACTCCAAAGTCCTAAACTGCGAATATTTGGAACATTTGTCAAGCGGCGGTCGATCGCGATCGATCGCTGCCGGAACATGGTGTGTGCTAGACCTAAACTGCTCCCAATTGAAATGAGCCGCACAGAGTGCTAGCTGGTTTTTTGCCTCACACTTAGTCCGTGGATTCACAATTTACATAGCAAGAATATGAACGAAACTTGGCAACTCATCAGTACGTTACCTGGAACTAGTCAGCTTATTGCTGAAAATTGGCTACTCGCTCAAGTTGCAGCACCAACAGTCGTACCAAATATCAATCCAAATTTTTCAACAACTGGGGTTGAAAATTTTGTCAGACAGACTAGTGGTACGCTCGGATCTTTTTTACCAAATTTAATCGGTGCGGTAGTTACGCTATTTGTCGGGTGGATCGTCGCACTGATCGTGTCATCAGTCGTTAGGAATATACTCAAACGGACAGATCTAGACAATCGATTGGTGGGCTGGGCGAGTGGTAGCTCGACTGGATCGAGCATGAACTCGGAAAAACTGATCGGGGACATTGTATTCTGGTTGATTTTTCTATTTGCCGTATTGGGTTTTCTCAATGCGCTCAACCTCACTGTGGTCGCTCAACCACTCAATAATGTCCTCAATCAAGTTCTAGCATTCGTGCCAAAATTGGCTTCAGCGGCTGCATTGGCGGCGGTAGCTTGGCTGATTGCGACTGCTGTTAAGGCGATCGTCATTCGTACGGCAGGAACTTTGATGCCAGCGATGTCACGGCGGTTGGCAGTCGGCGAAAATCAAGTTTTACCCAGTGAGACATTAGGCAATGCCCTCTACTGGTTTGTTTTCTTATTTTTCCTACCCCTGATCCTCGATGTCCTCGACTTGAGAGGGCCATTAGCACCCGTTCAGAATCTGCTCAATGATATTCTCAGTGCGCTGCCAAATATCTTCAAGGCAGGTTTGATCGCTCTGGTAGGTTGGTTTGTAGCCCGCATCGTTCGCGAGCTGGTGACCAATCTACTCGCTGCGGCTGGGACTGAGCGATTGGCTGCCAAAATCGGCTTGAATAGAGCTGCTCCAGGTCAATCGCTTTCGGGGCTATTGGGTACGGTTGTGTACTTGATGGTGCTGATTCCGACGGCAGTAGCCGCCTTAGATGCACTTCAGATCCCAGCGATTTCTGGCCCAGCCACTTCCATGCTCCAACGAGTGTTGGATACGATTCCCCAAATTCTCACCGCAGCGGCGATTTTAGCGATCGCTTATGTGGTAAGTCAGTTCATTGGTGAGTTGGTGAGCAATCTCCTCAGCGGATTGGGCTTCAACAATATCTTCCGTGCGCTAGGACTCAATGCGCTGCATGATGCCACTACTGCGACGCCAGTGACGCCAGTGAGCGGTAGCGAGATCGTACCTACCAGCAGTACCAAACAGACGCCCTCCGAGGTGGCTGGATTGGTAGTACGGATTGGTGTAATGTTGGTTGCAACCGTTGCTGCTACTGAAGTCTTGGGGATACCATCACTCAATCAACTCGTAGATGGATTGTTGCTCATTTCTGGTCAGATCCTCTCTGGAGTGGTAGTATTTGCGATCGGTTTATACTTGGCAAATCTTGCCCAAAGAGTAGTCAGCAGTTCTGGTACTCAACAGTCACAAGTTCTCGGACAAGCTGCCCGATTGGCAATTATCATCTTTGTTGGCGCGATGGCATTACAACAAATGGGGATTGCCGCTAGTATCGTCAACTTAGCTTTTGGTCTCCTGCTCGGTGCCGTTGCAGTGGCGTTGGCGATTTCCTTCGGTCTGGGTGGACGCGATGTCGCTTCCGAACAACTGCGGGATTGGTTGTCAGGTTTTCAAAATAAGCGTTAGATCGTTGATAGTTGATAGTTGACAGTTGACAGTTGCGGCGCGCGCTCTGGAGGTTCCCTCCAGGTATAGCGCGACAAGACAGACAGCGGCTTGCTATATGTCAATTTCAAGTCGATAATTTGAGATCTGAACAGTCAGGAGCCAGTTTTGAAGACTGACTCCTGACTTTTTAGTTGTAGTAGCGATTTTACAAGTTGGCTAGACTTCTGCGAAGGCAGATGCTACGCGAACGGATCGGATAGTTTTACCCCCGAACTCCCCAATAACACCCCTACCCTCTACCCCCTACCAGTCACTTGAGCTAAAATATTAATCACATTTAAAATTTTTTTAGAGACAGTGGAAACTAGTACGATTAACTGTAGTGAAGTTTGTGTGAGTGGGTGCATTCGACCCGATCGCTGTCAAAGTCAAGCTCATGTCCAGTCAGCCTCCAAATTTATTAGCGAAACTTCCTTGGACAAAATGCACGAACTAGCCGAGGAGGCGCGACGTAAAAAATTGACGGCTCCCCCAGTGTGGGTGATTCCAGATTGGCAAGATTAGTTTATCTATTGGCATATCTATCTAAAACTACTATCTACGAGCTGCTATATGAACTTAATCTCGCTCCAGAATCAACTGGACAACCTCTCCTTCGGAATCTTGCTACTGACGATGCTGATTTATTGGGTCGGTGCTGCTTTCCCTAGCATCCCCTTCTTACCCAACTTGGGGACTACGGGGATGGCAGTCGCCAATCTGTGCATGGCAACCTTACTCAGCGCGCGCTGGATCGAAGCGGGTTATTTCCCACTCAGCAATCTTTATGAGTCGCTGTTCTTCTTGGCTTGGGGTGTCACTGCTATCCACCTATTTGCAGAATCCATCAGTCGCAGTGCCCTAGTGGGAGTCGTCACTGCGCCTGTGGCGATGCTGATTACCGCATTTGCCGCATTGAAACTACCGGATGATATGCAGGCATCAGCACCATTGGTACCCGCGCTCAAGTCCAACTGGTTGATGATGCACGTCAGTGTGATGATGCTATCTTATGCGACCTTGTTGGTGGGTTCTGTACTCGCGATCGCCTTTTTATTTGTCACTCGCGGTCGGGAGATCGAGTTGCGTGGTAGCTCTTTTGGTGGTAACGGTTATCGCTTGACGAGTAGTCTAGCGACTCAAACTGCTGCCGCTACTGCTGTCTCACCCGTGACGATGTTGGCATCAGCCAGCTATACCAACGGTAAATCGGCTCTAGGCACAACTGCCGTATTAACACTGCCCACAACTACTACTGCCACGGCAACTCTCACACCGCAGCGGCTGAGTCTAGCAGATACATTGGACAATATCAGCTACCGCGTCATCGGTTTGGGATTTCCATTGTTGACAATTGGGATTATTGCTGGTGGCGTCTGGGCAAATGAAGCTTGGGGTTCTTATTGGAGCTGGGACCCCAAAGAAACTTGGGCGTTGATTCTGTGGTTGGTATTTGCGGCTTATCTGCATTCGCGGATTACCAAGGGCTGGCAAGGACGCAAGCCAGCAATTTTGGCGGCTGTCGGCTTTGTCGTGGTGTGGATTTGCTACTTGGGGGTCAATCTGCTCGGCAAGGGATTACATAGTTACGGCTGGTTCTTGTAATATGATGTTAGCGATCGGGGTTTTTGCCGATCGCCAGCTAGCTCAACATCTAGATATTTAGTCCAACTATTGGAGAGTATTATGACCGATCGCTTTGAGTCATTGGAACATGGAGAAGTTATCTCAGTTCAACACGAAACGCAGGTGCTCAGTGGACATCGTACCTTTAGAGTAGGCGAACTCAGCGCGGCGATTAAAGCTCATTTGGAAAAAGCGATCGAGAATTGGACTGAAGAAAACAATGGCTGGTTTAGCGATCGCGGGATCGATTGCGAGGCACTGAGATTTGGCTCCAATGGCTGGCAAAAAGGTCGAATTAGGCTATCTCTAGAATTTTGTCCAGATCTACCGCACCCACCTGCTCATAGTGCTGCCAGTAGCATTCCCGCCGCAGCAACTGCGCCGTCCCAAATCGGACAAGCGATCGCTCCGCCGCCAGCCACCCCCAGTCCAGCCGCTACTACCAATGCCGCTGATGAGATCGCCGCCACAGCCATAGATCCAGCTCTGCATCAGGATCGGGCGACTACCATCCCCGTTGCCGAATACTTTAGTCCCACAGATACCACTAGTCCTGCACCTCAGCATGACAATCATCCCGTTGACATCCTAGCGGCAATCCCCGTCGCCGGAATCGCCGCAGTGGGCGGTATTGCCGTCGCAGCTACCGCTGCACCAGAGTTGCACGAAGCTGTCACCAACTTGGCTCCACATGCAGATACGACCTTGGAGCTAGAACATCATCTTAGCGACCCGAGTGCGCCAAATAGCGGTGGCTTTGATGAGATCGCCTTTGACTTCGATATCGCTAATAGCGATCGCGGGATCAGAATACCCAATGGCACGATGGAACTGGATTTAGCCGACTTAGGGCTAGATTTTTCCGAGCATGAGTTGCTAGATTTTGAAGATAATGGCATGTTTCATAGCACTACCGAATTTATCAATCTTCAGGATCTCGATCGACCAGCAACTTCCGGTACGCCGATCGATGAAGTCTGGAACGAAATCAGTCAAGGCAATTGGCCTGGAATTAATTGACATCAGGTTTGTCACAGCACTAGTCCAACAGACTTGTGTCTATACGGTAGCCGTGGCGGTGGCGATGGCAATACCCAGGCTCTGCCGTGTCGGCGCATATATTGATGTGCGTAAAGATGGAGTAAGTTTTGAAAACTTGACAAAAAAGTTTAAATATGTATCAAGATGATATCGCTAATTTATGGACGTGATTCAACTAACAGGGATTCGTTGCTACGGTTACACGGGATATCTACCAGAGGAGCGATTTTTAGGGCAATGGTTTGAAGTCGATCTCCGCATGGGGCTGGATTTGACCGCAGCAGGTCAGAGCGATCGGATTGAGGACACACTCGATTATCGGAGTGTGATTACTGCTGTCAAAGACATCATTGCCACATCCAAATTCGATCTAGTTGAAAAACTCGCCGAGACAATTATCGCTACAGTCCTGAGTTTCGACATGGTGCAACAAGTCGAGCTAAAGTTACACAAGCCTGGAGCACCAATTCCCGATTTTGGGGGCAAAATCACGATCGAATTAATTAGATCCAAGTAAACCATCGATAGTATAGCAACCGCCAAGGCTGTTAGGACGGAACAGCGATTGAAATCGCCGCTCAGAATGCAAAGTCCGCCTACGCGGACTAATTGAAAAAATGTCCTAACGATCTTGGCTATTGCTATATCAAATACTGGTGCGTTACGGCTGTCGCCTAACACACCCTACATCAACCTAGCTTGTCATTTAGGATGGCTATATATTGGTGCAAGATGTCGGTAATCACGCATATTGCGGTTGCATAAAGATCGGTATCTCACCTAACTTTTAGCCGACTAGATCGGGTAGGCTAGAACTAATTGTGACTCTTTAGCATTGAACTGACGGGAGCATCTATGACTGTGCGATTGCAACGTCCACTTTTGATTGGCGGGATTGGGTTAACACTGGGTTTGTGGGGTTTGGATAGTGTCGCTCACAGCCTGTCTGGCGTGGGCGACTTGGTGACGGTAGGCACACTCGCCGCTGGGGGTGGGTATTGGTGGTATAGTCAGCGCGATCGTCAGCCGCAAGGAGCAGCAGGCAAGGTAGAGATCGATCGGGTGACACTCGATCGCGTCCTGAGCCAGGTAGAAGTGGTCATCACTCAACTAGCGATCGAATGTCCTAGTTTTGAGCGCGAGGGATTACAGCAACAACTTACCCAAGCTCAGAGCAATTTGACGCGAACCGATCGCCAGATCGCCATTACTGGCGGTCAAAAAGTTGGTAAAAGTAGTTTGATGCAGCTACTCACCACCGCGCCAGTCCCCTCAGCCACCGCACTCAGATACATTGAGACACCAGCTTTGTTTACTAGTGGTGCTAATAGTGACGTAGCCACCGCTACCGCCGAGCGAGTCGCACTCAATGCCGATCTAGTTATCTTTCTCACCAATGGCGACCTCACCGCCACTGAATACAAATATCTCGCCACCCTCCATCAAGCTCAACAGCGGGTATTATTGGTATTCAATCAAGCCGATCGCTATCTGCCTGAAGAACGCAGCCTCATCCTGCACAAACTCCAATCGATCGTCGCAGGGACAATCGCCCCTACAGATATCCTCACCGCTAGTACTGCACCGACACCGCTAAAAGTTCGCCAAATCCAAGTAGATGGCACCATACTAGAAACGCTGGAAACACCACCTGTCGAGATCGACAGCCTCAATCATCAACTGACGCAGATCCTCGCCAATGACAGCGAAAAACTAGTCTGGGCGAATACTTATCGTCAAATTGCCACAGTCCAAACTGCTGCCAAAACCGCGCTCAATAGTGCCCGACGCGATCGCGCACTGCCACTCATCGACCAAAATCAGTGGATCGTCGGTGCGGCTGCATTTGCCAACCCCGTCCCCGCATTGGATCTGCTCGCGACAGCAGCAGTGAATGCCCAAATGGTTGTCGATCTCGGTGCGATTTATCAGCAGAAATTCTCGCTCGCACACGCTCAAGCCGCCGCTGGGGCGATGGGTAGCGTCATGCTCAAACTGGGCTTGGTCGAAGTCTGTACCCAGACAGTCAGCGGCTTGCTCAAGACCAATGCGGCAACCTTTGTCGCTGGGGGACTGGTACAAGGATTGAGCGCGGCTTATCTGACGCGGATTGCTGGGTTGACCCTAGTTGAATACCTCGCAGCGCAAGATCTCGTCGCTCCCGAACCAGCCCGCGCCTGGAATCTCGATCGCTTGGGGAGCACTCTTCAGCAGGTCTTCCAAGCCAACCAACGCGCCGCTTACCTCCAAACTATCGTCAAGCAAGGGATCGAGCGGCTACGACCCGCTGAGGCGACGATCTGAGGCGCGATCGGGTGATGGCGATTGCCACTCGATCGATCGGGGCTTACCCCTCAACCCCCCTGATAAAACCCATTTGAGATCTTCTGTCTTGTCGGTTTTTTTATGCGGAGGGAACATCCGAATAAAACCGCCGCTAGTGGGGAGGGCGGGTATGTACGATATCGAATACTTGTAGGTTGGGTTGACCGAATGTGAAACCCAACCTGCAAGTATTCTGATGTTAAGTTATTGAATCCCCGCGCCCAAATTGTCATATTCATCATCGATCGTCAGTTGCGACGGTTTCAGCCGTCGTACATGCGTCTGGATACCTTGGGCTGATTCGCCCTCCAAGTCTTCGACATATCCCACAACCGCTAAGGCTGCCTCGTGAGCATTGGCAAATGGGCCAAAGTAGTAAGTACATTTGGGCACGGCTGTCAAAACTTCCACCCACCAAGCCCGTCCCAATAAATAGAGTCCACTAGCCAAGAGTTCAGAGATATTCATAATTATTTAATTGTTTATCGAGTGGATGCGATCGCCTGACAGTGCCCTAACTTCACAAAGCACTGAGGTGTTAATGGATCGGGGTATGCAGGCACTAGAGTGGGGAATTGGGGGAGCTGAGAGCGTAGAAATAGCGAAATATTTCTCAAATTGGCAACACTAGCATGTCACTCCATCGCTTCAATCTGGAGTTGAGCTATCAGTCGAGCGATCGTGTTACCCGATCGCCAATTTTGGCGATCTAGCTGTCCTGAAGTGGTTTCAGACAGATCCGAGCTGATGCGATCGAATGCTGGCAAACTCAACTGGCAAGCGATCCATTCACCCTCAACGGTAATATCGAGCTGGCTACAACTACCGTGATAGTGACCATCAGGTTGAAAAAAACGACAGTTGTGACAGGTCAACGGACGGGGCATATTTAAGTTTGCTAAATTTCTACTAAGTGTCGATCGCCGCAGATATTGTCTGCGGCTATTTTCTTTTGTCGATCGATTATTAAAATACTTTCAGATCCGCTCTAGCTTTGGTTACCAGCATTAAAGCAAATAAATGTGAGGAAGTCGTGAGGATCGAATGAGAATTCTAAATTTTGTTTGCTCATCTAGTGTTAAAATACTGATAACTGGTACGGGCTATTAATCTCATTTTTTTAATAAAATTTGTGATAGTCGCAACAAGTATAAATACCTAGGGTATTTTGAAGGGTATTGCTTTAATGAAATATAAGATACTTACAGAAATCTTATAGCGCAAAAATCTCTCTAAATCCCTCAGTAGCCGATCGCTGTATCTAGCGCGGTTCCTAATTCCTAATTCCTAATTCCTAATTCCTAATTCCTAATTCCTAATTCCTAATTCCTAATTCCTAATTCTCAGGATCGGTTCAAAAGCAGAAAACATCTATCGATATGAGGATTTAATAATTTACTTTATCTGCTAACGAGAGTTATGTTAGTCGCTCGATTGCGATCGAAAAGTAACCAGACCGCTAAGCATCTTCAGCAAATAAATATATTAGTATCACTTGCCACAAAGATTTTCATTCCTTTAGTGATGAGGAGCTAATACAGATCGAAAAGTCATAGCTCTCTCAATACGGTTCGGTTAAGTCCATTTTCTTAGATATTGTCAGTCCGCGAAGGCGGACTTTGCATCACTAGCGGCGGTTTCAACCGCTACCTAACTAGCTAACCGAACCGTATTGATAGCTCTCTTGGATCGAGGTAGTGACGATCGCGAGATTTTCGGACAGTTCTAAACCAAAGGTAATTTAGCTTGATGAACTCACCACGATCGAATCAACAGCCGCAACCACCAGACGATCCAAACGATGCTGCCACCACAACGAGCGTAGAGGGCGATCGCTTCCCCATAGTGGGAATTGGAGCTTCGGCAGGGGGATTAGAAGCATTTAGACAGTTACTGAGCCATTTACCAACCGATACGGGGATGGCGTTTGTGTTGATTCAGCACTTAGATCCCAAGCAAAAAAGTTTGTTACGCGAGATTTTGGCACGAGAAACTGCCATGCCTGTGGTGGAGGTGCTCAACGATATGGCGGTAGAACCCAACTGCGTGTATGTGATTCCGCCCAATACCAAAATGGCGATCGAGCGGGGACTACTCAAACTGACTCCCCGTGAGAAAAGTCGGGCGATGGTGATGCCTGTGGATACTTTCTTCCTGTCATTAGCGGCAGATTTGGGCAATAAAGCGATCGCGGTCGTCCTTTCTGGCGGCGATGGCGATGGTTCCCAGGGACTCGAAGCCGTCAAAGCAGCAGGTGGGATTACCTTTGCTCAGAATGAGGACTCGGCGCAGGTAAGTAGTATGCCCAATACGGCGGTGGCGACAGGTCATGTAGACTTTATCCTCCTCCCTCAAGAAATTGCCGCAGAACTGGCAAACATCAGCCGTCATCCTTACATTGCTAGTCCCACACCTGCGAATGCTGAAGTGCTAGTAGAGGGAGAGACTGCCATGCAGGTCATCTTTTCGCTGATCCGAGCTGCGACAAGGGTAAACTTCACCCAGTACAAGCACGCCACGCTCAAGCGACGAATTTTGCGGCGGATGGTGCTGTACAAGCTCGAAAATATCGATGATTATGTCACCTACTTGCGCGGACACTCAGCAGAAGTGCAAGCATTGTATGAGGATATGCTGATTCACGTCACCAGCTTCTTTCGAGATCCGATCGCCTTTGAAGCTCTCAAAACTAAGGTATTTCCAAATATTGCCAAGAAAGGGGCGGATGTCCCGATTCGGATCTGGGTAGCCGGATGTTCGACTGGCGAAGAAGCGTATTCGATCGCGATTTGTCTGTTGGAATATTTAGAAAACCAGCCGATTAAGCCGCCGATTCAGATTTATGCGACCGATATTAGCGATCGAGCGATCGACACAGCCAGAGCTGGCTTTTACAAGTACAGTGCCGTTGCCGATGTCTCCTCCGAACGGCTCCAGCGATGCTTTGTACCCGCCGATGGTGGGTATCGGATCGGCAAGTCGATCCGCGAAATATGTGTCTTTGCCAGACAAAACATCTGTAGCGATCCGCCTTTTTCCAAACTAGACCTGATTAGCTGTCGTAACGTGCTGATCTATCTAGGCGCAGCACTCCAAAAGAAGATTTTGCCGACCTTCCACTATGGACTCAAACCCACGGGTTTTCTGCTCTTGGGCACATCCGAGACAACTGGCGACTCCTCCGACTTGTTTACGGCGGTAGATAAGAAGCAGAAAATTTATGCCAGAAAATTGGCTCCAGCACGGCTGTCGATCGATCTCATCGCCCATGACGCCCATGCCAGCGAACTTGTCAATCCTACCCCCAGCGATGACCCTGCCTGGAGTGACTTTGACCTCCAAAAAGAAGCAGATCGGATCGTTTTAGAGCGGTTCGCGCCTGTTGGTGTGGTCATCGACAACGATTTAGAAATTCTCCACTTTCGGGGACAGACGAGTCTCTATCTCGAACCTGCACCAGGTAGAGCCAGCCATAACCTACTGAAGATGGCAAAAGATGGCTTGAAGCTAGAGCTACGTACTGCCATTTACCAGGCAAAACAGCAAAATTTGGCAGTGAGAAAGGATGATGTGCAAATTACCGATGGAGATCGGGTACAACAGATTAATTTTGAGGTAATTCCCCTCAAAGCACGCGGGATGGAAGAACGCTATTTTTTGGTACTATTCCAAGCAGCTACCCCCACGACAATTCCTCAACCTACTGGGCTGATTTTGACTCCCAGTGCCACTCCAACTTCCCAGCTACCCAGCGAACCGGAGATTGCGCGACTCAACCAGGAGCTAGCAAGCACCAAAGAGTATCTACGCACCATCATCGAGGAGCAGGAAGCTACCAACCAAGATCTCAGAGCGGCGAATGAAGAAATCTTGTCCAGCAATGAAGAGTTTCAGAGCAGCAACGAGGAACTAGAAACCGCCAAAGAAGAAATCCAGGCAACCAACGAAGAACTCAATACCATCAATGACGAATTGCAGCGACGCAACCACGAACTCACCGAGGTGAGCAACGATCTGGAAAACCTGATTAGTAGTACGAATATTCCCATTTTGATGCTGGGTAGCGATCTGTGCATCCGCCGCTTCACGCCACTCGCCCAAACCATCTTGCATCTGATTCCGACGGATGTGGGACGACCGTTGTGGGATATCAACCACGCCCTCAATGTCACCGACTTGGAATCACAGATTCGAGAAGTCATCAACACCCTCAAGACCACAGAACAGGAAGTGCAAGATCGAGACGGGCATTGGTACGATCTCCGCATCCGTCCCTATCGCACCCTCGACCACAAGATCGATGGGGCGATGGTGATCTTGGTAGACATCGACGCACTCAAACGCAGCATGGAGCAACTCGAACACTCCCGTAACTACGTCCGAGCGATCGTCGAAACCGTCCGCGAACCGCTGATCGTCCTCGATGGCAACTTGCGCGTATTTACCGCCAATCGATCGTTTTATCATACCTTTGAAGCAACAATCGCCGATACCGAACAGCGATTAATTTTCGATCTCGGGAATGGACAGTGGAATATCCCCAAATTGCGGCAGTTACTCCTAGAAATCCTCCCCACCGACAGCGAACTTCAGGATTTTGAAGTCGAGCATGACTTCGAGCAAATCGGCAACAAAACAATGCTACTCAATGCCCGCAAAATGACTCAAGCCGAAGGTGGCGACAATATCCTCCTCGCGATCGAAGATATCACCGAGCGCAAACGCCTCGAATCAGAACTGAGATACACCGTAATTCAAGAACAGTCCGCCCGCAGTGCCGCCGAATCCGCCAATCGCGCCAAAGATGAGTTCCTATCGATGGTTTCCCACGAACTCCGCAACCCCCTCGGGGCGATCCTCGGCTGGGCACAGCTATTACGTACCCAAAAGTTTGATGCAGCCAGAACTAAGCATGCCCTCGAAACGATCGAACAGAGTGCTAAAACTCAAGATCGACTGATTGAAGACCTCTTAGACGTATCCGCCATTACTTCCGGTAAGCTGAGGTTGAATACTAGTTCGATCGACCTTGTGCCGATAATTCACAAGGCGATCGATCTCGTCCAATTGTCCGCAGATGCCAAGCAAATCGAGCTAGTATCCAACCTCGATCTCGCACCAGCACAGATCGTCGGCGATCCAGATCGGATCGGGCAGATCGTCTCCAATCTGCTCATCAACGCCATCAAGTTTACTCCCGCTGGCGGGCGTGTAAATATCGACTTAGCTTACCTACCAACGACCGCCCAAATCGGTATCAGTGATACCGGAAGCGGCATCACGGCTGAGTTCTTGCCATTTGTATTCGATCGCTGGAGCCAATCAGACACCACCCAAACTCGATCGCATCCTGGCTTAGGCTTGGGACTATCGATCGTCCGGTCATTAGTAGAGCTGCACGACGGCACCGTCACAGTAGCCAGCCCCGGCGCAGACCAAGGCTCAACCTTCACAGTCTGTTTACCAGTTGACAGTTGACAGTTGACAGTTGACAGTTGACAGTTGAGTTTAATTGTTTTTAGAAGTTTTAATGATAGATGTTAAGAGCTTGATTAACTCGTTGACATCTGCATGAATAGATTTGTAGCTTTTTTCCTCTATATACTCAGATTGAAACAGCAGATCGAGCCAATACTCAGTTTCATTAGCTTCTTTAAGAGCAATAGCAAGCTTGTGAATAAAATCAGCTTTGCTTTCACCCTGTTCAGCTTCTCTAATCAACGCCCCGACTGCCGTGCCACTCCTCAGAACTTGCTTACTTAAAATGTATTCTCTCTTCTCATCTACCAAGTACTTATAGAGTTTTATTACCCGTAGTGCAAAAGAAAACGACTTATCTCTAACAATATATTTAGTCATAATTTTAACTGTCAACTGTCAACTGTCAACTGTCAACTGATTCACGCACTAGTCGATCGAGTTCCGCCTGCATCTGCGCTTCCACCCGATCGTAACAAGCATCAACATAATCCCGATCGATCGCCGCACTCCGCCCAGATCGCTCGAATTCGATCGGTTCGCAGATCCGAATCTGGATCTGAGTCGGTAACGGTAAATTGGGCAACGGGCCGATCCCAATCCCCCACGGCAAGCCCAGATAGATCGGGAATACATTTGGATCGATCCCAAATAGCCACGGCATCCCAAAATCGTGCAGCCGTTCGAGGATCGGGTACAGATCTGTCAACACGATCAGCCCCTCATGAGCACCTACGGATACTACAGGCACGATTGGCGCACGTTCCCGCAGGGCGACTTTGATAAATCCCTTGCGCCCAGCCAACTGAATCCGATGCCTCTGACTATATGGGCGAAAAATATCCTCAGCACCGCCAGGATAGACCAACACCGTCGCATCTTGTTGGAGAGCGGCGATCGCCATTTTGGGATGAGCCACGATCGCCCCCGCCCGCGCTGCTAACTTGGCTGTCGGCCCAAAATACTTCCACACATCGGGGTGTGCTAGCCCGTATGCAGGGCGTTCGGTACCATAACGCTCAAACCAGTCATACATCAGCATAAACATGTCAGGAGCCGCCAGACCCCCATTGTGAGAGCCGACTACCAGCATCCGTCCCTGCGGCGGGAGATGTTCCCAGCCATCGGTCTGTACCCGAAAATAATATTGATACAACCACTTCCAGAGCGGCATCAGTACCTCACGGATCGCCCATGGATCGCGATCGTCCAACGACCAACCATCATATTTATGTTGCAGATACGGTGGGAGTGGGGCGATCGGGGGGACAGGATTAAACAATTGTCGCAGAGTGAGGAAGGACTGGAATTTGAGCCACAATTTAGTTGCCTGTAGCTGCATGAGGCTTATCGATCGTACCAAACAACGGCTGGAATTGGAACGATCTCAACCCCAACGATCCGGACGGTTCAACGATGGCGATCGCTGTCATGTCTCGACCTGACTATCCGTGTCCGTTCCCCAAAAATCGCCTAGATAATTATTTGTCAAAGGTAATTAACCCACGCTACTATGGATTGCAGCGATTTATACCGATTTTTTCTCTACCTACTTGCATAATCAGCGGGGATTTGCTATATTAGTCAAGTTGCGAAATTAATGTTGGCAATGCGCCGGGATAGCTCAGTTGGTAGAGCAGAGGACTGAAAATCCTCGTGTCCGGAGTTCAAATCTCCGTCCTGGCATATAGAACCCATTTGAGATCTTTTTGGGCGGCTAGTCGCTTGAGCATCAGCTGCATAAAGCATAGCTTGAGATTGGCATTGGAACTTACAACCATTCTTGAGCTGGTAAAAGTAGCATTAATAGTAGATGCTATCGATCGAGAAGCGGTGAGCTTCTACCTTAGGCATGGTTTCACCGAATTCCCTAGTGACCCATTGAAACTGTATATTTCGATGGAGTAGATCGCAAAACTCAACCCATAACCGAAATAGCCCCAATCTTGAAAGATCGGGGCTACATCTAGATCGTTAACCGTTGGCAGCAGTTAGCGATCGAATCAAACAAATTTAGATACATACATTATGACTCAACCGTCCATTCCACAATGGTGTATTTCACCGATCGCGCCTGATGAGCCGAAAGCATTTCTGGGGGATTTGTTGGAGATGTCTGCTGATAAGTAACTACTGTAACATCTGGGAGCCTGTCGAACTCATGTGGCATTAAAGGTGATACGATCGATGGCAGACGATCGTATCTAACTTTGTAAAGTTAGGGTCACTATCTTGTGTGAGCAGTGTGATGAAAATGATGACTAAACCCGATCGACGTATTCAGCCAAAACTAGCCCTGGTGATGGCATTATTGACGACTATTACCAGTTTATTAGCGACTAGTTGTACAGATCCCAATCAAGCTGGCGGTAGTGGTGGCACGGCACCTGGAGCCAGCACTTCAGCTAGTAGTGGCTTAAAAATTGGTTCGCTACTATCGAACACTGGCGATCTAGCCTCGATCGCTCAACCATTACCGACGGCGATTAAAATGGCAGTAGAGACTGTCAATGGCTGTGGTGGGATCAATGGCGCACCCGTCACCCTCGTATCAGAAGACGATCGCAGCGATCCGAGCGAAGGTACCGCTGCGATGACAAAACTCTCGGAAGTGGACAAAGTAGCTGGCGTCGTCGGTGCATTTGGGAGTGGGATTTCGACTGCGGCTGCATCTGTAGCTGTCAAAAACAAGGTGATGATCGTCTCGCCAGGGAGTACTAGCCCCGTCTTCACCGATCGAGCCAAAAAAGGTGACTATCAAGGTTACTGGGCGCGGACGGCACCGCCAGATACTTATCAAGCCCAAGCGATGGCGCAGTTAGCAGTCAAAAGAGGCTTCACAAGAGTCGCCACGATCGCGATCAACAATGATTATGGAGTGGGCTTCGAGCAGCAATTTGTCACCGCCTTCAAGAAATTGGGTGGTACTGTCACGAATGAAGCCAAACCCACCCGTTATGATGCCAAAGGCACTACTTTCTCATCGGAAGTAAAAGCAGCTTTTGAGGGCAAACCGCAGGCTGTCGCTGCCATAGTCTATCCTGATACTGGTTCGATCTTACTCAAAGATGCTTACGAACAAGGCTTGAGCAAAGGTGTGACAATTATGCTCCCCGATGGTGCGTACTCGCCCAAATTCCCCGATCAGGTCGGCAAGTCAAGCGATGGCAAATTTATCATCGATGGGGCGATCGGTACTGTTCCTGGGGCACATGGCAAGGCTCTAGAAGACTTTAACAAGAAGTGGCTGGCGACTGGAAAGCCTCTTACAGCGTATCTCCAACACTCGTGGGATGCAGCAGCACTCATCATGCTAGCAGCACAAGCAGCCAAAACAAATACAGGCGAAGGCATTGCTAGCCAGATCCGTGAAGTTGCAGGCGGTGCGGGCGAAGAAGTTTCGGATCTGTGTCAAGCAATTACTCTCCTCAAAGCTGGCAAGAAAATCAACTATCAAGGTGCGAGTGGGAATGTCGATCTCGATCCTCAAGGCGATGTCATCGGTACTTACGATATCTGGCAAGTGCAACCCGACGGTACCCTCAAAACGATCGACAAAGTGAACATTCAAGCTGCTGGCTCGGCACCAACAGTGGATGCTAAACCCACTGATAAACCTGCGATGAAACCGTTACCATCGACGCCTACCAAACAAGGCTAATCTCGATCCATAGCAATCCTAAATCAGATCCTTGCGTATCGATCGTGGTGCGTTACGGCTGAAGCCTAACACACCCTACATCAACCTATTTTCTCATTTAGGATTGCTATATTAACTTTTTAACGATGGTAAAATTATGATATTATCGACAATTTCTAATTGAATCTTATTCCTGATGATTACCTCTTTCCAGGTTTGATAAGTAGTAGGCGGATGATACTGATATGTTTGACAATCATATCTGCCCTCGATACCAGTCATCACTTCCATCAGATTAGTTGCGGCAGCTTTGACGCCATCATCTGTCGATCGAGCACCCAGATAAAAATCATTACCTGGCCATGAAACATGATCCCAAGCTACAAAACTAAAGAGGTGATAATTTGTGAAATCATCGCCCGCTTCGGCGTAGGCTTGTGGATGACAAAGTTGAGGTTTGTTGATATTTCCTTTGGTCAGTGGTCTGACTAACAAACTAATTTCATCGATTTCAAATCTTTCATTCTCACATTCTTGATAAGGATCGTAATAAATAACTTTAATATTTGGAAACTTATGACTGTGGGTTGATAAGAAAGCTACTAACGCCTCTTTCAATTCGGTACCTAACTGTCCTCTGAATATACCTGCAAACTGCCCACAACCCATGCCAGGAATCGTAATAAGTGCCGTCTGCCCATTTTGCTTGGCTCGATTGTTAGCATAAATAAATGCTGGTAATAATCTCCGCTCATAAAGGTGATAATATTTGCTGCTACTCAACTCTCCATTGTCAGTAACTTCTTCCCAATCAACGGGAGTAACATTATTACCGTTGCGTAATAATGCACCTGGAGTGAAAATCAAAGTAGCTGAAAATGGCTGTTCATGAACAGTAGGATGGCGATGTCTACCGTTATCATAGACAGTAACTGGTGTGACAATACTAATGTCGCCCAAAATTGCTAGTTCTTCCTGATTCCAATCAGTCCCATTACCATATACCTCAAATTCTGCAAAAATCTGAGGACGCTTAGTTCTCAGCAGCACTTCAATAAATTTACTTGCTGTCAGCTCAGAAAGATCCAGACACTTCAATCGATCGCTCAAATATCTACCACAACTAGCTCCAGATTTGAGGTTGTCTAAATAATTGTCGATCTTTTGATAGGTTTGGCTGTTTACTAAGATTTTATATTATTTCATATCGAACTTATATTTTAGATAACTGAATCTATAGTTTTTGATTGCAAATATCTATATAAACCGCCTTAAACTGAAGCTCTGGATAGTAGCAGAAGTCTACTGATGTAGACAGAGGAAGCTCGATCTTAGTGCAGAAAATTAAGTAAAATCAGAGCTTAATAACAAAGCTATCTCGCAGATGAAAATCAGCTTCCTCGCCACAATGCGTCAATGCCCAATAACTAATATCGTCTTGTGTAGATTTAATCACAGTCGTAACTGAAACTTCTAGTTCGCGATCGATTGAGATAATTTGACTGAGATCTACTACTAATTTTAGCGTTAAAGAATTTGCAAATCGATCGACATCGAATGGTAAGGATGTAAAAGCTGTTTCATCTCGCAATCCCTGGCGATAATCATCAAGGTGGAACACATTCCAATCACCACTGGGTGAGAGATTGAATTCCCAATAATTGCGATCGCCGATAACTCCGATAAAGAACTCGAAACAGGTAGCTTCCCAAAGTCCAAATTTGCGACTAGGCGCGGCTGCGGGTGACGGGATTGCTACCGAATCCAGCTCGCCGAGGAGTTGATAATCGATCGCGAGTAGATGCCCAGATCGATCGATATTACCGACAATCTCGATCGGCGGCACGGAATCTACAGCAAAAGGAACGAGGCTAAAATTGTTCATCGTAAGTCCTGAATAATCGATCGAATTTCCACTTCCTGCGCCTCAATACTCTTGGTGAGCTGGAACTGCACTAATGCGCGATCGAGATTGTGTTGTGGATACTTGACTTTGAAATACACATTTCCGGCTAAATAATCAGTAAAAAACCGCAGTCCCAACTCAAACGCAATCAACCGAATCGCATCGAATAAATACTCATAGTCATCCGCTGTCAAAAAACCGCCAGCTTGAGAAAGATAACCCGTTAGCATCGCTCGACACATCTGCGTGTCAAATTGCACCTGCTCCCATGCTGTCGTCTCCTCACCCAAGGGATTGCAACCCGATCGCAAGCAGTCACCGATATCATAGTGGATCAGTCCTGGCTTGACGGTATCGAGATCGATCGCGCCAATTGCTTGGTGGGTGGTGGTACAAATCATCACGTTATTGACCTTTGGATCGCCGTGAATCGGTCGCAACGGTAGCTTACCATCACTTTTGGCATCTTCTAGTACGGACGCCCACTCTTGCCGCTCCTGGACGAAGTTGAGACAATAATCCACATCTACACCGCCAACTCTAGTAGCTGTTGCTAGCACCCGCTGATAGTCTACTAGATACTGGGGCGTAATATGGAAGCCAACCAGTGTATCGGCGAGTTGGGCGGGATCTAAATCGCTAATGAGCTGGTGAAATCGACCTAAAGCATAGCCGACTTCGCGCCCATGTGCGAGATCCTGGATGATATCGATCGATTGGGAGCCGTCGATGAAGCTGATGGCGCGCCAATAAGTACCGTCGGGTTCTACCCAACCAACGCGATCGGCTGTGGTCAATAATACGCGCGGAATCGCCCACCGTCGAGCGGATTGCGCTGATTCACACTCCAACTTATCGCAGACATGCTGAGTCACGATCCGCATATTCTCCATCACCAGTGCGGGTTGTACAAAGACATTGGTATTGATCCGTTGCAGCACAAAGTGAGGTGCGGCGTCATCCACCACCGTGACTAGGAAGGTGTCATTGATATTGCCACTACCAAAGGCACGAATGTCGCTAATTTGGCTAGAGCCAGCAAATTGTTGGGCGATATGATTCAGACGATCCAATATTTTTAGGGGTGGGGGGATGGTACATAAACTCACTAGAATGCCTACGATTGAAATCGTGGCTAGTATTGTGATGGGCGGGTGAGCCACCCAACAGCGATTTGGAGCGCTAAACCTTTAGCAAAGCCTACGCATCGCGAATCGCTCTCTTGTCTTGACGCATCGACAAAGGAGGGAGCCTCCGTGACGCGCAAGCCGCTATCAACTGTCAACTGTCAACTGTCAACTGTCAACTGTTTAAATAGATTATCTCGTAACTTGCTCTATTGATTTGTTTTCTAACGATTCGACGAGAGATTTTTCCTCAAGTGCAAGGGAATTATGCTCGGTTACCAGTTGATTATAAGTATCGGTTTGCGCTCTAAGCTGGGAGACTAATTGATTGTAGTTTCTCACGCGATCGTTAAAATTGGCGATCCGGAAACTATAATCATGGGGAGGATTGCTGACAATCGCACCTTGAAGACTGACTCGATCTGATTCTACTGCGGCTGCTTCTTGCTTTACCTGGGCGACTAGTTGCTCTAGTGCTGATTTTTGCGTTATCAATTGTTGAGTGAGCGTTTTTGCCTTGGTTCGCAGCTCAGTAAATACGCCTTCATATCGTTCGGATAGAGCCACGATCGCCGATCGCTCTGTAAAATATTCACGGTAATGATCTTCTAATTCTGGACTGAGATTTCGCACCTCAGTACCCAAAATCGAGTGTAGCTCATTGTTTACCGATAGGCGATCTTGGGTGTTGTATGTATCGACTAGTTTGAGAATGCGTGGGTTTTGCAGTTGTTTGAGTATCGCTTGTAACTGCTTGTTGATTTGGACTTGCTCGAAGAGTGACATCCGTTGATAGACAACATGGAGCATTTCATGCGCTGCTGTGACCTCCATGACGCCTTGCAACCGAGGATCGCTCACTGATTGCAGGAAAATCCCTCTATTGACCACATAACAACCGAGGACGATCGTCTGTTCGGAACGTTTGCAGAGATTGAGAGATGATTTTCTGGCTTCAATTGTCGGGTTGTTGACGTAAAACAATCGTTGACCTGTCTCCGTCATCGTCGTATTTGTTGCCAGCTTGGCGATCGCTGAAGACGGTTTGTATGTCAGTAGTTTACCCCAATCTTGCAAATCTTGGGTGAACCTCACCGCGCCGATTATCACAGCAACAACAAGTGCAATACTGAGATAAAGTTTTAGCCGTTTCATAGATCGAAACAATATGCGATGATAATAACTATAAAGTTGAGAATATCTTAGCCGTTTCATAGATCGAAACAATATGCGATGATAATAACTATAAAATCGAGAATACCTACGCTAACGACTCACTAGTGAGCATCTGTTCATGTCCAACCCGCCGCTCCAAATTAATGCGCCCATCGTTGGCATAGTCTCTCTTCCAGAGAATCGCAACCGCTCTCTAGATCGCCAGTTTCGAGTACTAGAAAGACGACTGACTAGGCTCGAAGATATTCAATTGACAGGACAAGAAGTAAATTTTTCCTTTGATGGTGTATATGCCGAGATCGATGAGATTGAAGACCAGATCGATCGCCGTTGCGATCGATTGGAAGCACGATTCGATCGATTAGAGCTGCGGATCGAGCAACGATTTGATGAGTTAAATCGCAAACTCGATCTCGCGATCGCGTCATCACGGCACATCCCTGAGCGATTGGGTGGGGATTGAGAGGATGTTAATTAGTTGATAGCAACGATCGTCGCTAACGAAGAACAGGGATTTCAGCCCCACCTTAACAACCCGACGATCGGTTGTCAATTATCAATTAACTCCGCAGAGTGACTCGAAACTTTTCTACCAATATATCTCTGATCTGCTGTTGCAATGGTTCGACATCTGCATCAGTCAACGTGCGATCGATCGCCCGATAGATCGATCGGATTGCCAGACTTCTTTGCCCATCGGGGACATTTGTACCACGATATTCATCGAAGACTTCGACATCTTCCAACAACTCGCCGCCAGCTTTGAGCATCGATTTTTTAAGATCTGCTAGAGATAGATCGATCGGCGCAAAGAACGCGATATCGCGATCGGAAGCAGGATAGGTAGAATAATTGGTAAATACTGGCACCAACCGTTCTTCGGCGGCGAGGTAATTGAGAATCGGATCGAGATTGAGTTGGAAGACGTATACGGCTGCGGGGAGATCCTGCTCTTGCCGGAGTTGGGGATGGAGTTGCCCGAAGTTGCCCAATTTTTGACCCTCCAACCAGAGGGAGGCAGTGCGCCCAGGATGCAGTTTGGGATCGCTCCGATCGGGTTGATACTCTACAGGTATTTTCAGGCTCTGACAGACGCTATCGAGCATCCCCTTGGCTTGGTACCAGGTGAGCGGTTGCGGCTTACCACCAGTCGTCCAGCGTCCGATCCCAGCATCGCCACCCATTATCCCCGCCAAGACATCGGTTTCGATCGCGCCTGTTTCATCGCGTCCGAACACTTTACTGATTTCAAAGCCTTGGAGCGCGCCATTCCCCTGGGCGAGATTGGTTTGGAAACTGTGAATCAAGCCCGAAATGAGTTCCGATCGCAAAGTCGCATATTCCGCAAACATCGGGTTGACGATTTCTACCTGCGAACCGTTATTGAGTTTGGTGAGGGCATAGGAATATTGGACGATTTCATTCAAACCGATCGCGCGGAAAGCAGCGCGAATCTTGCGTAAGAGTTCCTCATCCAGTGAGAGAAAGCCCGCCGTCGATTCAGATGGGAGCGTATCCATGAATCGATCGTAACCATAAAGTCTAGCGACTTCTTCGATCAGGTCGATTTCTCGCTCCAGATCGCGATAACGATAGGGCGGGATTGCCACATTCCAGACATCTTCCTCAACTACTGTCAACTGACAACCCAATGCTGTCAGCGTCCGCTCGACATCTTCCGGCGTGATTTCCCCAGGTTCGCCATCATCATCGATCGGCCCCAGGATTTGATTCAACCGCTCCAATCGGAGTTTAATCGTGCGCGGATTTTGGGTCAGATCGGGTCGATGGTCGGTCATCGCTTGGGCAATAACTGTCCCGCCAGCTAGTTGCGTGAGTAGCGCGATCGCCCGATGAGTGGCTGTTTCGAGTTCGGCAAAGTTGACCCCGCGCTCGTAGCGCGTCGATGCTTCCGATCGCAGTCCGCCTTGACTGCGTGCCGACTTCCGCACTGCGACAGGCTCAAAAATTGCTGCTTCCAAAACGATGTTTTGGGTACCTGTGGATACCTCGGTATTTTCGCCACCCATGACACCTGCCAGAGCCACAGGCACATCCCGAGCGGTAATTATCAGATTTTGCCCCTGAAGCAGTCGTTCTTGACCGTCTAGCGTTTTGAGGGTTTCACCTTGCTTCTGAGCGTACCGGACGCCCATCTCTAGAGTGTCACTCCCACTCACCGCTTGCAATTTATCGGCATCAAAAGCGTGTAAAGGTTGTCCCCACTCCAGCAGGATGTAGTTAGTCACATCCACCACATTATCGATCGGGCGAATCCCAGCGGCTTGCAAGCGACGTTGCAGCCACTCTGGCGACGGGGCGATCTGCACACCGTGCAGCAATGTTGCCGAATAGACGGGACAGGCAGCAATTTCACCAATTCTGACAGTTAATTGCGGTTGGGTGGGAATTGCTGACATGTCCGCTGTTGGTAGCTTGAGCTTGCCCCCAGTCAGCGCAGCGACTTCTCTAGCGATGCCTACCATACTCAACGCATCGGCGCGATTGGCGGTGGACGATAGATCCAGAATGACATCATCCAATCCCAATAGCGATCGCACGTCAGTACCGATTGCAGGTGTGCTGGAATCGTCGCTCTCGCCGAAGATATAAATCCCCTCCGAATCCTTCGTCAGCCCCAATTCTGAGAGCGAACAAATCATCCCCTCCGACTTTTCACCCCGCAGTTTTGCAGGCTTGATTTTGAGATCGACTTTGGGAAGATAAGTCCCCACCGTCGCCACCGCCACATGAATTCCCGCGCGGACATTGGCGGCACCGCAGACGATTTGCAGCGGCTCCTCACCACCAACATCGACAGTACAGAGGCTGAGTTTATCAGCGTTGGGATGTTGCACCCGCGTCAGCACTCGCCCGACTACTACCCCATCCGCCCACGTCCGGCGATCCTCGATCGATTCCACCTCAAATCCAGCTAGAGTCAGGATCTTCGCCAACTCTTCAGGATCTAGTTGGCAGTCTACCAGTTCTTTTAACCAATTTAAAGCAATATACATTTAATTTATTTGAGCTACAGTGAGCGTCGTTGGCGCAGCTCTCCACAGAAAATCTCGCGCCTATTTATTGTCGTACAGATCGGCAGTGGTGTCAGAGGCGATCGTCAAAGTCGCGGTTACCTGGATCGATCGATAACCTGGATTGAGTAATTTACAACTATTTCGCGGGTAGGGGCAATTCATGAATTGCCCCTACCCGCCTCTACTGAATTTAGATCTCTACGCTAAGATCGATTTTGACCCAATCGCCGCTGGAGATCTAGGATGATGCTATCTATAAATCGCAGAACTTGGACTCTACCCGCCATCGCTCGAGCCTGCATAGCACTATTCCCAACTTTACTACTAGTGCTCTCGATCGAGCCAGTCGTAAAAGCACAGCCAGAGGCAGCAGTCGCGATCGATCGAGCATTTCGGTATGAATCTTCATTTGCAAGCAGCAATACTCAGGGGCGATTGGTGAGCAGCTTTAAAAACTGGCTGGGAGCATTTCAACGGATTCGGACAGATGGCAATAATTATATTGCAGTTTTCGATCGCGGTTCACTACCGATCGATGCCAAGTTTAAGGCAAATGGCTCAGTCGAAAGTCTGATTTTTGGCTGTCCGATTTCCAAATCGCTATCCCTAAGTGATGCCCCCAGCGATGTCCGCCAAGCATTATCCAAGTGCCCTGGCTTCAAATAGTAGGTGATAAATTTGAGTAGATCTCGATCGGCTACGGTTATTTATAGCAGCTCCTACAATCGATCGAGAACCGATTGGATATCAACAAACGATCGACTAATTACACCGATAGACTCAAGGGATCTAATATGACTCAAACCAACAACCAACCGATCGCACCGATTCAACCTGTCACAGATGACTATTTTGGCATAGAGATAGTAGACAACTATCGCTACATGGAAAACTTTAACGATTCAGCTGTACAGCAGTGGGTGAAAGCTCAAGCTGACTATACGATCGATACACTAGCACAACTACCTGGACGCGATGCCTTTTTCGATCGCATGAAGGAATTGGATGATTCGGTTCCCGCCAAAGTGTCTGGAGTCTTGCGTCGAGCCGTGGCAATCAGCCAAGTTTGCCGCACGGTTGCAAGCGGCATCAGCTAGCAACAAGCCTGTGTTACTGCGGATGGATTATGAAGCTGGGCACGGCATTGGTTCGACCAAAACCCAGGTAATTCAGGAACGCGCCGATATTTTTGCCTTCATGATGTGGCAATTTGGGATCGAGGATTGCTAGCAATAGTATCGTCGATCGCATTAATTAGTCGAAAAAGGGCTTCTTGTGCATAAATTCAGGCGATCGTTCAACACTTCTGTTAATACATATATTTATGGAATTCTATATTCTCTCGATCCTATTACCTGTTTTACCGATCGATATTGCGCTGACCGTTCATTGCCTACGGAAAAATAGAAAAATTCTGAGTGTGCTGGCAACAGCATTTTTATATCTCATTGCTGCCTTAATTTGCATTGCGGTCTTCAGCCAAGACCCTCGGTTTCAGGGGCAAGGGGTTATCGGCCTAATGTTATTTTTTGCTGTAGGCACAGGTCTTGCACTGATTCGCTTGCTTGTGGGCATCATGATTTTGCTTTATCGAAAACTTCGATAAAGCTCCTCGATCGATTAGCAGCATTTGTCTCGATCGAGCAACTGCGTTTATCCATCACCAATCCGGCAATCGATCGAGAAAGAACACAACACCGTTGTTGGCAGACAAGAAGCTTGGGTAGCATGGCTATTCACTAGTCCCGATTTCCAGCGACAAGGATTAGCTAGAACGATGTTACTTCATGCGTTGGCTCGGCTTAGGGCGATCGACATCGAGATTGCTAAGATTGGCGTAGATGCGGAAAATGCTTTCGGTGCGAGGCAACTGTATGAATCGATCGAATTTAAGCATCTTTATACTAACATCGCCTATGTCAAGCATTTATAGGCTCAATTAATCTCTACTCCCCTTCTCGTCGCGTCCGATCTCATGCTTGAGCATCTTCACCCATTAACGGAGCCGTTGCCATGCCCTTGAGATCGCTCCACTTCCGCAGTGATTTGACTGGTACTGTCGGCACATATTCTCTAATGCTCTCAATTACATGAGTCATCACTTGAATTTGCTCTGTGGGGGACAAGCGATCTATGTCACTCAATACTTGTTGTAATTGTGGACTCATCTATTCACCTCTGGTTATCGATTCCTAGTTTAAAACCTTTGACTCCCGATACGATTAAGCTCTACGGGCTGCTTGCAGCTCCATATATTTGATTTTCTGCTCCAATCGCGGTAAGGCACTAGTGGCTGATTCGCGGACGTACTCATCGAGACTGGTATCTTCGATCGCTGCTGTCAAGATTGGCTCTGCACGGATGTCGCCGATACTAGCCAAAGTATTTACCAGAATTACCTGAAGGGCGATGTTATCGGTCGTCTGGAGTGCCTCTACGAGGATTTCAAAGGCAGGGGTACCCAGTTCCCCTAGTGCCATTACTGCCGCAATATTGACGACGGGATTCTCATCGCTCATGGAAGTCTTGAGGCACTCTAGTCCCTCGGCGGGAAATGGGACATCGGGATAGTTGACGATTACCTGCGCTAGAGCTTTGACTGCACTACCGCGCACGGTGACATTATCGCTAGTAGATAGGATCTCGATCAAAAATGGTACGGTATCCATGCCGATCGCACCGAGGGTTTTGACCGCTGCCCGTCGATAGGTAGTATCATCTTCATCGAGGATACTTATCAGCCGAGGAATCGTCGTCTCATTGCGGGTCTCGACTAGTTCGAGCATCGCCCGATCTCGTAAATTAGGATTGGGATGTTTGAGTCGATCGAATAATGCGTCCATTAGGCTTTAGGTTTTAGGTGTTAGGCTTGAGGATCGGATAATAGTTGTAGGGTGTGTTAGCGAAAGCGTAACGCACCAGCCAAGTTTCGGGCACTGCCTATAGAATGCCTACGATTGAAATCGTGGCTAGTGCTGCAAAGTCCGCCTTCGCGGACTAATAAACTAGTCCGCTCCTCGGACTTTGCACTCCGAGGAGCGGTTTCTAACCGCTTGGGGTGGACACTCCCCACCAGCTAGGTTTCAGGCTATTCACCCAAATTTATTGGTTTGCTGCGATCGCAGATCGGGCGCGAATCAGCCAATCATCATCATTAGCAGTAATTTCTCGTCCGCTGTCATCACCGAGTTTGGCTAATGCCATCAAGATCGCGTATTTGAGATCCCAAATTTTGGTATCCAAACTAGCTACTAGTAGCGGGATCGCGCGGGTGTCGCCAAGCTCGCCCAAGGCTAGCGCGGCGGCGGCGCGAGACTTCTGGAACTGTGGTTCGCGGTTATTTAAGGCTTCAACTAACAGATCGTAACCTGGCGTATATTTGAGCCACCCAATCAGCTTCATCACATGATAATGGGCACCATAATCGTTGTAAGCCTCTGCTTCATAAGTCGCTAGCAATGCCGCAGGTGCCAGCGCAGCAAAGTCGTCTAAGATCGTCTGAGTCGCCAGATAACACAGCCCAAAATCAGTTTCATACAACTGACGAATCAAAAAATCTAGCGTGGGCGGCAGATCGTACTCGTGAATCAATTCTAGATCTTGAGGTCGATCGAGTAATGTTTGCTCTAAACTCGATCGAATATCAGCGTATTCTAGCTCTCCCTGCGCGACACCGCAATCTGCGAGTAGTCGAATTGCGCGTAAGCGAAAGACGATCGAGACGGGACATCTAGCGATCGTCCCAATTGCCGGATAATAATTGGTATCGATCAGATCCTGAATACAAGCGCGTCGGGCATTCCGATTGGGATGGAACAAAAATTCCATCACCCGCTCCATCTGTGTATAATCACCTGTGAATCGACACACTGCCGCAATCGCTGCACTGGCTGTCGCTTCATCGCTAGACTCAGTAAAAGTGCGAATTCGATCGAGTGCTGGTGAGTAATCAAGCTTAACTAAGGTGTGAATGATGACGCGATGATTTTGTCCTTCGCGTTCGAGTATCTGCGCGATTTCTGACAATATTTCGGGATCTTTAGTCCCAATTTCCCCGATCGCCCACACGGCATTTTCGACAGTATAGCAGTCTGCTTCTGCCAAGCAGTTACGGATCGCGGGTAGTGCTTGTTTGGCTTGGAGTTTGCCCAATGTCTCGACAGATTTGCGCCGCACGATCCGATTATCCAGTTCGGGATCGTCATTGGCGATCGCTCTGAGCAGCGCAGCGATCGATGCTTCCGTGTCAAAATTAATTAGGTGAGAAGCCGCGACATAGCGAGATTCATCCTCAGCTAGTTTATCGCAGGGCGTATCTAATAACTCGATCGCTTCGGCTTCAGTGAGCTTAAAGATATTAAAAAAACGTTTATTAGTCATAATTATTTATTTTATCCCCCGTAGGTTGGGTTTCACATTCGTTCAACCCAACCTACAGACCTACTTTTACAACAAAAGAGGCTCTCGATCGCATCGCTCAACCATTAGGCAAAGCAACAGATCGAAAACCCCTTTTAAGCACTCAAATAACCTAAATTATTGAGTCAACCAGCTTCCTAAGATAAGGAGTTGATGGTGTAGTCGAGGAGAGCATTGTATTCAACCAATGCTTGAGCGGACATGTCACGAGGAGCACAACCGCGAGTACGTGCAAAGCGGAGAGCTTCAACATAAGGAGCAGTAGGTAAGTCTAATGCACGGTAAACTTCACGTCCACCAGCAATACCCCACTCATCCAAAGGACCAGTACCACCAACGATCAGACAGTAGTTGATCAAACGCATGTAGTGTTTGATGTCGCGTAAGCACTTGTCTTTTTTAACTTGGGTTTCGTTAGCTTCACCGGAGTTGTTCAAGTAGCCATACTTTTTGATGCAAGCATCATAAGCTTCTTTAGCTACGTTGTCCAAGTTAGCCGCCAATTTCTCAGCAGCTTCTAAACGTGCGCCTGCACGTTGGATGCTACCTTGTACCGATTCTAGATCGGAAGAGGTAGGAAAACGACCAGCCGCATCAGCAGCAGCGATTACCGTGGTAACAACAGATTTCATGTTCGATTAACTCCAGAAAAAATATTTTGATAGTTTGTTTCAATTCAGTCAGCTGGTAACGATCGATCTCGTCTACTAGCTAAGTGCAGAGATTACGCGATCGAAATAGGAAGCAGCTTCGGAAGTCAGTGCGGAACAGTCACCTTTGGATGCACCCATTTGGACAAAACGCTTACCACCGTTTGCTTCGGTGTTGGTGTCGTTGATGTGAGCCAGCGCAGCAGCTTTCATGATTTGAACTGCACGGATAGTAGAAGTTGTCGGTACTCCCAATGCTGCATAGGTTTCCTTCAAACCGTTCAAACAACGATCGTCGAGGACCGAAGCATCACCAGCGAGCAAAGCGTAGGTAACATAACGCAAGATGATTTCAGCATCGCGCAAGCAAGCAGCCATGCGACGGTTGGGGTAGCAGTTACCACCAGCTTGGATCAAACCTTGGTTTTCGCAAATCATCCCAGCAACAGCATCGGATACTGCACAGCTAGCATTGCTGGCGATCGCGTTGACTGCATCTAGACGTTTGTTGCCTTCAGCGATGAAACCTTTGAGTGCGTTGAGGTCGGTACCACCGATCGGTGCAGTCTTGGCATCTGCGGTTACGACCGCTCTGGAAAAAGAGTCAAGCATTGAAGCTCTCCTAGTTAATTAACAATTTCGAGATTCATCATAAACCGATCGCTTCACCAGACACTAAGGTTATGAGAAACAACTCAACAATCTGTAACATTCGCTACTTGCGCGAATTAACCAGGAATTAGATCGCGGCAATTTCAACGATGCAGTTGTGCCAACTGTCCCACTAGCCCCACGATCGCCCCACCTAAAATCGACCACAGCGGATCGACTCGCCATCGCCATACTAGCAGAGCGGCGATCGCGGCGATGAGCAAGGATTGCCAATCTAATAAGGTACTAACTGTTAATTGATAAGCCACAACCGCAATCGCGCCCCACGCTCCAGCATTGACGCCATCTAGCCACGATCTAAACCAAGTCGATTGTCGCAGTTTGGGTGCCCAGCGGGTCACTAGAGCCACGAAGATAAAGCTGGGGAGGAAAATACCGATTGTCGCGGCGATCGCGCCCTGATGCCCAGCTAGCAGGTAGCCGATGAAGGTAGCCGTCGTAAATAACGGCCCTGGAGTCACTTGCCCGATCGCGATCGCGTCAAGTAGTTGTGTCGATGTCAGCCACTGAGTCCGCTCCACCAATTCTGGCTGAAGAAATGCCAGTAATACATAGCCACCGCCATAAATCGTCGTCCCAATCTTGAGGAAAATTGTGAATACATCTACCCATGAGGGCTGAGATGTAACTACTGGCAAAATGGCTAACAGCGGTAGATCGATGCTGGGCAACCAAATTGCAGGTAGTCTTCGGCTCCAATCGCGCCAATGTTGACTCAGTAGCACCCCAAATCCGGCTAGCAACAGCACCAATAATGTATTTAGGGCTTGCTGAATAAGTCATACGATCGAGTGAGCGAATCTCGAAGCACGCTCACTCGAAGCGCGTCGTCTAGCGACGATCGCCAATGATAATTTTTAGTTAAGCTCAAAGGAGATACAAGCAAGATTTCTAATCG
>NZ_JBGSPA010000079.1:0-6595 GCF_041738855.1 Chamaesiphon sp.
GATTAAAGTTTGTATTAACCTATGTTTATACTAGATAAAAAAAGAGAGTCGCTGTTGTTGTTGTTTAATATAAAATATTTGTATGAGATAACCGAGTTCGCCATTCGACAGCACGAATCCCGCTTGAACTGGGTCGCCAACGGAGATAGCAGCTTCAATGTTGGTGTTAATAACTTTCAAGTACATTTTCTCTTCGGTAACGTTGCAGCTTGCGATGGTAATACCTTCACCCATTTCAGCCAGCTCAGGCATTACCATCGCTAGAATCTCGTGGTTGTCTACGATCCGATAGCGATTAGAAAGAAACGCTCGCATTTGACCCCGTAAAGTACGAATCAGCGAGGTTTCGCCCTGCTTTTTACCCAGCCAATAGTTGATATTAGTAGACAAGAGTTCGGGAGATAACGAGCGCATCCGATCGTAATATGGCTTTGGAACCTGGATGCGGCTGGCCATTTGGGCGTGGGCGTAGTCGGTTGCTGGCATTTCTTCACTACCATTGTTGGTTTCTAGTTGAAAGTTACCATTGCCGAGCATACTCAAGCTAGAGGTGGGCGCGTGGAAGTCGCGTTTGGACTCTTGTTGAGCGGTGAGTTCTTCGGCGAGTTGAACGAGAGTTAGACCAGTCTTCATGATGTTGACCTCAAATAAGTTAGTAATGGATATGAGAAAGCCGCTAAATCTTCAAAGGTTTAGCGGCAAGAATTCTCGTTCTCAAATAGATGCGGCTCTGCCGCTGTCGGCTAGAAATTCTTTAATTCGGCTTTAAGATTTGTCATTTCAGTATTGACAATACTTAGCGTTTCTGCCAGATTTTGATGAGTAAATTTCTTAGTTCCGCCGTTCGGAGTGTGTAAGATAATTTTTCCTGCATCATTGACACACAAAGAAGCAGGAAGGTCTTCAAAATTGCGGTTAGTAGAATATATCTCTACTCGAAGGTATACACAATTATTTAATGTATATAAGTTATATCGCGTGTATTTCCACCACTCTAATTTTCCCGTTAACAATATACTTGCCATAGATCTCCTGATTTCATAAATTTCTTGAAGCGAGATTCCAGTTGTCATGATTTTAGATTTATGGGTGGATACAGGAAAGCCGCCAGACCTTTCAAGATCCAGCGGCAAGAATTCGAGCCGTCGATTAACTGCGGCTATGCCGAGTTTCCTACGAATTAACCGTTCGATAGGCTGTGACAATATCACTTATCGGCTCGATCGAAGCATCTCCTGAAAGTGTTGTAATATTAAACATCAAAGATAAGTACATCAACTGCATCATCTAAAGTTAAACCATAGATTAACAGCAGATCGTGAATATCTTCACCACCAGCGATATCAGACTGCATTTGTTTGATTTCGTTGGCGTTGGCGATAGCCTGCCGTTAGGCACAGCCTCTCCAACGGAGAATCGTAGCTTCAGTTTCATCACCACAAGTTTCGTTGGCGATCGAGGCTTTAATTAGTCTGTTCATGTTGGCGTACCTTTTCCCATGTATTTGTGCTGATAGCTTCGTTAATTAGCTGGCGATGCTCGTAGAATTTAATAAGTAGTTCATTTTGCAATTCTTGCGCTCGTTCGGCGATCGCGTGAGAGTTTCGGTCGATCCACTGGCGCATTTGAGCTTCGCTTGTAGGCTCGAAATCTGCTTCAGTGGCAAGTTCGATTGCAGCTTGCAGTAAGTAAGCTGCGGCGGATGTGGAAACATTGGGAATTTCTGAAATGTTCATAAGTTGCTTGAATATAGTTGGAGGATCGAATAGAACCGTCAAGCCCAGACTTAGCCTAAGCTCGGACAGATATGGCTTAACGTTTGAGGTGAATCAGATGAGTGGACACTCCACAGCTACGGTCGCTCTTAGTAAAAGCATCGGCGAGATTATCGTAACGATCGACTCCAAGGTCGTCGAGCCAATCGGTGAATTCCCGACGCTTGGTGATGCAACTGCCACAATAGCCATTGGGCAATACCGCCACAAGTTCGCCGCTAGGAGCCAACCAGTTATAGGCAGCTCGAACGTGGTCGATATAAGCATCCCCAGAAAATGGTGGATTCATCAGTACGCGGTCGTAAATCGGTCGCGGAGTAGCGGCAAGAAAATCTCGACCATGCGGCTGAAAACCTCGTAGGGTGAGTGCTTGGTGTAAATCTGAATTAATCTCGAAACAATCGATAGCCGATACGCCCAAAGTACGGACGGCAAGGCAAATATCTCCAGCACCGCCTTCTGGATCGAGGCAGCGGTGATGGGGCTGGACGTTTGCAAACTCTAGCATCCGAGCGATTAGCTCTGGCGGAGTCGGGAAGAAGTCAGGCACTTTAGTATAAATCGCTCGACGACGCAGCTCGTTCGCCTTCTCAACAGACCTGTCGATCTCAGGTGCGGGATTGCCAAAGCATAGACCATCCAACAGTTCCACAGCCGCGATCGCTTCATCCTTCGATCTAATGCCAAACTGTACGAGTCGCTCGACGATCGAATAACCGTAGGTAAAGGAGTCCTGGAGATACTTAGAATCTTCTTCGTACCAGCGGCAAAGGGTAGCGAGATCGGCTAATTGCTTGCGGTTGTCAATTTTCGCAAACTGAGGAGGACATGTGCCAGTACGATGTGACTGGGCGAGTCCTTCGAGCAAACGTTGGATGAGTGCTAAATGCTCGCCTTCTTCGCGCATTCCAGCGGCAATTCGCGAACGACGGGCGGTGATGTTTTGTTGCCCGATTGCGGGATGCAGTTTTGAGTCGATGGTTGTCTGCATTGTGGCAGCTAGTTTATCCAATTTATCAGCCAGTTTGAGGCTGCGGCTCGATATTGGTTGAGGATGTAGATATCGGACTTCTGGGATGTTATCGCTCTGTGCTACGAGCTGCGGTGCAAATAGGTCTAGCTTGAGCTGGGCTGGGTTATCGATGGTTCTCATGAGGTTTGAGGATGATAGATAATAAAAAACAGCCCCAACCATCACTAGATGGTTGGGGCCGATCGAGCAGGAGGACATTAAGCTGCAATTGGGGTCTTCGCAGTTTTCTTGCTGCGAGTGGTGGAGGTCTTGCGCTTGGACTTAGCGGGAGCATCGCTAGAGGCGACAACTCGATTCTCCGAGGGAGAGGCTTCGCCAACGATAGGAGTTGCAACTTCAATAGGAGTTGCGACAGGCAAAGAGACGACGGCAATGACACTCGCGATCGCGATGCCGACAGTGCAAACGTCACGACCGAGCCGAAACTTGCCACTAACGACGAGATTGGCGGAGGGCACAAATAGCCGCTGGTAGATCTCGCTCGCACCAGTACTAAACAGCACTTTGATATCGCCGTCGATGGCAGTACCAGTCAGCTTGTCACCGTTAATTTCAGCGGTCAGGATAACGAGATTGGAAGTAGCAGAGTTCATGAGTAGTCTCCAAAGGTAGGGTAAGTGGATATGGCAAAAGCAAGTCGAGCAACAGCGAAATCGCACACTTACAAATCCGAAACAGTAACAACAGGCTTAAAGAGCGCGGTCGAACCGTCGGGGAGTGGTTCAAAAGTCAGCTCGCCAGTGACGGTAATCGTGTCGCCTTTGCGAATGGTTTGGGCAGCATCGACGAAGGCATCGCTAAATCTGACCGCAAACCAATCTTTTCCGTCACTAGTTGGCACTGCTAGGGCAGCTTCGAGGATCGAACTATCATCGAGTAAACACTTAGGAGCGCGACCGACTAAACCGGAAATGTTAACTTGCATAAGCGGATTCCTCCAAAGGATGGGTGAGTTGAAGCACTATTGCTTCAACTCAATTCGGCTTTGCCGATGGTTCTTACGGTCACTCCAGCAGCACATCAGCTAGAGTGATAACCCTAGCGGGAATGGGACAAACGCCATAATATTCAGGATTGACTAACACTCGTGCTTGCAATGCTTGATGTCGCAGTTCTGTAATCAAATATGCCGAATTAATGTGCTGGTGCAGGAGCATCAATCGTCGCTGGATACGAGTGTCAGTCTTAATAGGAGCAGTAATCTCGGTAAAGTTGAAGTCGATACAGCGACCTTCGATTCGGCTCTGCCGACGCTACGCGAACGAGCGACCGAACTTGTCGAATTTGCAAATATAGCCTTCGTAGTTCCAATATCGGTATGGTGGTAAACCGTGGCGACCTTCGCGCAAAGAAGCGACATCACCCAGCCGTCCGAACAACTTTTTTGCATACTGCCTTGTGAGATCTCTTGCGACTTTATCAAATATATAAAATGCTGTGTGTTCGATCGAACAGGTGAATTTAAAGCTGACTTCGGCAACTTTAAACTTTCTAAGATTGGGTTGATTCATATCGATCGGGTATAGAAAAAGCCCAAAGGCATTTTGAGTTTAAAAAGATAGCGGCGATCTCAGTTGAGATCGTTGCTAAGTCAAGTTGAAACAAAGTCTAGGGTAGCTAAATCAATGATTGTCATCGAAGAATCATCGTCTGTGTAACTATCGATAACTTCGCGGATTGTTTTGTAGGCGTATTCTCCGTATGAATCGGTAAGAGCGTTAAGTTTATTAAGCAGTTGGTTGGGCGAACAAACAATCTTGTTAACTAGGCGTTGGCGAGATTCGCGGTGATTAAGGCGTAGCACTAAATACGAACGCATATTTTTTATGGGGGTGAGTTAATCGGGTTGTATAGTGGTGCGCTTGCGCGATTGATATCAGCCGCAGCAAAGAATACCGATCCAGACCGGATCGGCTGGCTACGCGATGGCAATTAAAGATCGATCTTTAATTGTTTAGATTTACAATCATTACCAAATTGTTCTTTGAGCCAGCGATCGGCATTGATTAAAGACATAATAATTTGACTCCAATTCTCCCGATCTAGCTCGTCGATTCCATACTGGTCATAGTATCGATTGAGTAGTTTACCAGCATTAATGATTGAAGTACCAGCGTCGAAGGCGATACCCTCCATCTTTTTGTTGACAGCAAATTTAGTAGCACTATTACTGCGTTTCCAGAAGATAGAGCACCAAATTCTTTGTCGAGCCGCCAATAGTTCGTAGGCGATCGTCATCTCTAGACCCGCCAAGATTAGCAATTGATTATTTTGATATTCTGGAAATTTCTTTAAATACTGTAAACTCGAACCAACTCCGGCTGTGGATGAATACATGATTACCTCTATTAATAAAAATACCTGCGAACTCCTCCAGAGTTCGCAGGTAAGAACGGTCGATGGGGCAGATGGCTAGAATGGGATGTCAGCTTCGTCCTCACCATCATCGGTAGTAAGGGTTTGGACTGGCTCAGGGGAGGCAGGAGCGATCTGGGCAATGGGCTTGGCGGCGGCGAGTACTGCGTTACTTACGGGGATATCCAGCAATTGAAATACGCGATCGGCCAGTTCGTCATTGCGACCGAGAAAGAAGCTCTCCCAGTTGCCCATTGTGGGTTTGGTATGACTGGCAATCTTACAAGCAGGTGCTTTCTGACCGTTACCCGCCAGCTCGCGCACGACTTCAAACTCGAATACGCATAAGGCGTTAAATTCGAGGGTCTTCGGACGTGCGGAGATGCCGTTAGCTTGGGCATGACACGTAGTTATCTCTAGAAGAAACTGCTGGTAGTGGAATGAGAAAGTCGCTTGGGTAGCACCTTTGGCGATGTACTGGAAGGGGATCTCGTGCAGGAGGCAATTATTGAGATCGAGTAACATCACTTCAAAGATCTGGATGTTAGAGACACCAGCTTGACCTTTAAATTCACCGTACTTTCCAAGCAGTTGCAACTCGGAGCTACCGTTTTCGCCTTTGACACTTCGAGCCGCTAGCAGTCCCGACTTGGGTATTACAAGCATTCGAGGCTGGCGAAATATCAAGCCCTTCTCGATCGCACCACTGGAGAAGGTATAGCTATCCAAAGTTTCGGGTATATTCAGCCAGCTCGCTTTTCCCATTTGGTCGAGGCTGACGAAGAACCCACATTCGCCAGGATTTTCACCTCGGAGGCTTTGAATGTATGGGAGCTTGGCATTGGGATTGCAATATTCGGGAGAGGCAAAGCGATCGCGGACTGGTTGAGGATTAGTCATGATAAAAACTCCTAAAGATAATGAATCAGTCGAATGGATACGGCTCTGCCGAAAAGCCTAAAGAATAGCTTGCAGGTCTAAGGATCTGCAAACTATCCACCTATGAATTCGCACTTAATACTCGGACATCAAACACAGAAACACACGATCGGTAATCTCAACATAGATGCGGAGTTCGCTTAGTGGAAAGTCGGTCAACTCAATCTTTTGAGTCACGCGAATATTGCCGTTACCGTCATCACAAACTAGCTTTGCTGAATGAGTATCGAGATTTACTCGTAATTTCCAAAACTGTCGGTCGTCCGCTGCTTTGAACTCCTGAGTTTGATAGCTAGCGATTGCATCGACTATCCACAGGCAGCCGTTTTGTTGGAGATAGCGAATTCCATCGGTATACTCGATACGTCCTAAAGGTGTATCGCGATAATATGACTTTTCCGAGCCATTGAATTGAGCGAGATCGGCTTGGAATTGCTCTGCATTTAAGTATTGTCTGTTCATAAATTTAGTATTGAGAATCGGATTGGTAGTA
>NZ_JBGSPA010000039.1:0-9215 GCF_041738855.1 Chamaesiphon sp.
TCTCCTAAATATTTAATGCCATGAAAATTATTCGTTCAACTTGTCGTCTAAAGCATTCTCAAGATAGTGCTTCCAGAAAATGCAGTTGCGATCGTTTTCACCCGTTGCTTCAAGGTGTTTGTAATGTTCAATCTTCAGATCGATGACTTGTAAATGATGTGGCTTCGGTCAATCCGCTGCACCAGGGTTGTTGTGCTGCTGGCAAATATCAGATACCTAGAAAGGTTCTGCGTAAGCCCGCTAAAAGCATGGGCAGAGGCATTTCATCACCTTGAATTGCGGCTTTAAAGCTAGGACGCGCTTTTAGGCGGTTAAGATATGCGCTGAGAGCAGGACGGGTATTGTCTGCCCATAGATAACCAAACTTCAACTTCTCTAACCGATTGAGAACCGCTGTCCACACCACATCCGCTAAAGAATAGGTCACACCACATAGCCATTCCGTCTGGGTTAATTGTGCCTCTAATCGAGTTAACATCGGCTCAATTGTTCTATTTATGTTGGCAATCTCTTTCCTATCTTGAATTGTAGAATTCCATTGCCTGACATCCTTTAACTTGGCTTCGTATTGTGCTTGGAGTTCAGGATGAGCTTGCATGAGTTGAGGCAGCAATCTTTGTTTGATTTGAACCGATCGACGCAACACAATCCCTTCAATTCCTCGAAAGTTACCATACATCAACTCTCGCATTGGAAATTGGTTTTGCAACTCAATCCAACCCTTCATCATTTCTTGCAATGTTGGTTCAGCAGGAGTCAATTTAGGATGTGGAAATTGTTCATCCAGATATCGGACAATCATGGCAGAATCAGTCACGACTCTACCATCGTGAATTAAGGTTGGCACAACCCCTTTAGGATTTAATTGAATGTAGTTTGGTTGCAAGTTCTCAAACGTTAGCAGGTTAAGTAAGTGGCTTTTCCACTCAAGATTTTTCTCAGCTAATACCAGCTTCACTTTTTGAGAGCAGAGCGACTCTGAAGCAGAGTATAGTTTAGGCATGATACGTTTCTCCTATTAAGCACGTGACATGATGATGATGCCTGCGATGATCGCGCTGGATGCAAATAAGTGATTGAGCGTGAGATGTTCACCAAAAAAGACGTAAGCCAAAATTGCCGTTGCCGCGATCCGCATCCCCGAAACGACTGGAACAACAGTTGATACAGGTAAATGCTGTAAGGACTGAGTAAAAAGAATCAGGTCAAAGACATAGCAAGCGATCGCGCCAATAAACCAAGGCGAAGTCACGATAGCAAGCAGAGTGGGATTAGACGAAGCTAGATTTGCCTGCTTGAGTAACATGTTGCCAGCACAAGTTCCAGCAGCAGAGACAAAGATGAGTTGATGCTGTTCGCGCTAGAACGAGTCTCTGAAAATCTGATTGAAGATATGAAAGCCTATGCAGTGGGACGACAGGGAATTGAACGGCTAGAACAGATGATCTTTTCAGCTTTACCTTTTGAAGCCCGTGGCATCCCTGGTTGGCAAGTTTGGGTCGCGTTTTTAGGGTATGCGGTCGGACGCGAAACCCTAGTTCAGGAGCATCGGAAACGCTATGACTTTTTACGCCAAATCATTTGTCAAGAATTAGCTGAATTGCAAACAGCAAAGCTAATTCGAGATGGTCTTGATTTAACACTGGAAGCCAATGCACTCATTGCCCTAGTGGATGGCATCGGAACTGGAGTTGTCATCAACCCTGAACAGTTCCGCCCAGGTCAGCAACGATATCTCGTGCAACGACATAACGGAAACATTCCAGATATCACCCCAAATTGGGATATTATCTGGAAATAAGATGACGATCGAAACCCTGTTAGATCGCACTTTCTCGATCGCTTCCGAACACAACCACAGTGCTTCAATTTTGACGAAAGTGTCAATCACGGTATTAACAAACTCCCGTTACCCATTCGAGTTTCCAACCACAAGGGGAAGCGTTAATTCATGACGAAAATTCACAACTCCATGAATCATTAATGCTTTTTCAGACTCCGCGATCCAAAATGATAAACGGCACAGTGTCCGATCCGAATCCCCCAAGGTTGAGCATCGGGATGGCGTTCGTATACTCACATCTTGCACCAATACATAAGAACTAGTATCGGTGGTGGCCAAAATGTGAGAAAAAGGGCACATAACAATATTAACGAGAACAGTGAACACCATTCTCCCTTGTGCCCAAGCTCTACTTTACACACTAGACCTCCTGCAAAAGTATCACGCGATCGCCTTTTCTGAAGCTAAATATAGCTCATAATTGTAAATTCCAGCAATTAAGTTAAATCTCAACCCAAATCGCTGTCTTCGATTTCTATATCTCGAAGAAAGAACCCTGAATATTTTAACCTCCAAATTAAACAATCCTGATTTAATCAAAATATTCTCAACTTTTCTCACAATTCTCAAAACACTTGTTTCGTCTAAACCCCAATTTGTACCCATGTGAAAATAGGTACGGTACTCTACTGGGCGGGGTACCCGCCCAGCCTCCAGTATTCCAACGTCATTAACACTTGGTCTTCACAGCTCAATTTACTAGGTCTTCCACTCTGCTTGGTGCGCTAAACCGTCGGGAAACAAAGGCGTGCGCGCATCCGCTTTTTTGCTAAAACTTTTTCAGCCGCAATTACTTTTACCATCTCCAGAAATATTTCTGGAGTTACGCCACACAGCCGTTTGAACTCTGTTGGCTTTAAATTTTCAACTTGTTTATAGCTCACGATCGAAAGGGTTTAATTTGGATCTATTGTATATCTCTCGATCGGACTTTTGCAGGAGGTCTATTCAATGCTGAGACTGGATTGGCAGTAGCGCGAGGTAGCGGACTGCTATTTTTTACCAATTTGGTTGCCATTACTTTTATGGCGATGCTCGTGTTTTTAGCCTTAAATATCGATGCCGATCCCGTGAGGGAAAAAGTTCGAGCATGGCGGGAAACCGATCGCGAGAGCATTTGGGTACAGTCATTAGTAGATAAACTGCCTGTATCTGGGCGACTGAAGCGTATTGGTGGTTTACCGAGTCGTCTATTACTAATTGTGACGACTATTTTGGTAATTTCGGTGCCGCTCAACCGATCTTACGGTCAGCTTCAAAGTGAGATTAATTATAAACAGCAACAGAATTGACTCCGCAGTAACGCCACAGAGGTCTGGCAAAAGAACTTTGCGGACTTTCCAGATGGTAAAGCAAGATCGTACATCAGTCAGCTCTCATTTCAAAAACGAGAACGGCAACTAGTCGCTCAACTTCAAGTAGTTACTAGCCAAGTTTATACTGAAGCCGAACGATCGCGATATAAGCAACTGCTAGCGACGAAGCTACAGCGATCTTTAGACTCAATTGCCTTAAATCTGATTCAAATTCCCACGGCTTCTGGCGATCTGTTGCAGAAATTGTCTGAAGCAAGCAAGCCAGCCCCTCCGCCGACAACAGCTCAGTTGCAATCTGGTTTTTTGGAAAGTGCCAAACTAGCGATCGAATCCCTAATCTTACCGCCCCCAGCTCGATTGGTGAGTTATGCAGCCAGTACCAGCCCCGTGATACCGTTGAAGATGCAGATTAGTTACTTGAGCGAGCGAGATATCGATCGTGATGGACAAGCGGTACCGATCGAGGAGATTCGCAGACAATTAGATTATCAGACAGCCGAGGTGACATTCAATCGAATCGCTCCCATTTTGGCTACAGTCACCTTTGAGTTGAACGAAGCTCAAATTCCATTCGACCAATCGCAAATACTAGCTCGGATCGGTCGAGTAATGCAGCAAAATCCGACACTGCAAATCGAGCTACAATCCGGGCAAACGCCATCGGAAATCGGTACACTCGCCCAGGATCGATCGCTAGCAATTCAGAACTATCTCCAAACTCAATGGCAAATTCAACCCGTTGGCTCCGGTACTCAGAATGAGCGTCGCTATCTTGTTAAAACTGAACTAGCAACTACCCCCACCGTTCGATTGCGGACAACGATCGAATCGCTTCAAAATGCCTCGACAACCGACCCGATCGATGCTGGTGAAACAAATATAAAATAACGGTTCAAAATCGGATGTAATCTCTACCATTGAGAAGATCCGCTCGTCTCCTTAAGGATAGAGAGTCAGCGGGTGCGATCTTGTGTACGATCTAAGCAATAACTAAAAATTTAGGAGCGATATCGACAGCAATATCAAAGGCAACAAGGCTGAAAGTCGATCGGGTAAGATTCGAGCTAGAGCGAGAAACAATTACACATGAGCCAACCCAAACATCAGTCAATCTGGGATAATTTCAACAACACCAAGCTAATTCGCTATGTGTTGTTATTCATACTGGGGTGGGCAATCGTTCAAATCGTAGCTTACTTTAGCTCGGTAATTATTATTTTTATATTTGCGGCAATTTTTGCATTCTTACTGAGCTTTCCAGTGCAGTGGGCAGTTCGCATCATGCCGCGCGGAATTGCTATTTTTTTCGGTCTTTTTGCTCAGTTTATTAATTTTAGTTGCAACCGTAGCCACAATCGGAACTGCTATTTTTTCACAGATCCAGCAGCTAGTCGCTCAGGCTCCACAGTTGTTGGATAACGCGATCTATTCTGTCGAGCGGTCGATCGTTTTTCTCCAGCGATGGAACATCAATATCGATCTTAGCGAACTTGAAACTCAACTGCGGACTCAAGTACCCTCTACCGTCGGATTTTTATCTATTCCGCTAGCTGGGATCGCGATCGAGTTGTGTGGAGTTAGAGAAATGCAAGAAGATGCTCATTAGTCCACAATCTATCCAAAGGAATATAGACTCCTTCATATTGCTAAATCGCATCATGTCTCGAACACCCATCGATCGCCAACGGGAACATCAAGCAAACGAACGTACTTTCCTTGCTTGGCTGCGTACCTCGATTGCCCTCATTAGTTTTGGATTTGCAATCGCCCGCTTTGGCTTGTTTTTGCGTCAGCTTGGAGTATTAGTCACCCATCAAGAAAGCCCTATGAACCCGCTCTTTAACTCTCAAAACCTGGGTGTTAGTATGGTAGTCTTTGGTATCGCACTCATCGCTCTGGCTGCTTGGCGATACAGCCAAGTATTCTGGCAAATCGAACGTGGCGATTATCAACCGAGCCGTACTACTGTGTTTGTAATGACTGGCATCGTTATCGCTTTAGGACTCCTGAGTATGCCCTTACTACTGGTTCGCGATCGAGAAATAATCGCTCCAGCGTCACCTTCTAAAGGTCTAAAATCTAGTCGGTAAATCCGATTGATATCATCATTTAGAGGATTGTAACGCCGAAATTCCGATTGATTTGAGTTGCTCAGATCGCTGCTCCAGACTAACAGACAGTCGAGCGCAGACCAATTCACACAAGTCAAAAATCAGCGGATCGGCAATCTCGTAATAGACACTCACCCCGACTGGGTGACGAGCAACAATTCCTACCTGTGCCAAGAGTTTGAGGTGTTTGGAGACGTTTGCTTGCCCCAGTCCTGTCTCTGTCATGATTTCCGTCACATTTTTAGAGCCAGATTTGAGGCAGCACAAGATTTCGAGCCGATTTGTCTCCGCTAAAACTTTGAAGTAGTCAGCCAGTTGTACCAGGGCACCAGAATTCATTTCCATCGATCTCGATTCAGGATTGGTTAAGTTTAATATCCGATTATATTGCTATATGGTAATATATTGATTATAGTCTAGATCTGAACACATCGCCAGGAGTTAGTTTCTATGTTATTTCGTCAGATGCTCGATCGCCAAACAAGTACTTACACGTACCTCCTTGCCGATTTAGAGCAGAAAACAGCAATCTTGGTCGATCCAGTCGTGGAACAAGTAGAGCGAGATCTCGAACAGCTAGGAGATGCACTCCTAATTCGTGGTTGTGGGCGAACTGATTTTCAAAGTGGTGATGCTGGAATTTTGTTTGATTCAGTGACACAGAAATTATTTACGCTAGACGATCGAACATTAGTTTATCCCGCCCATGATTATCGGGGCTTTAGTGTCTCCACCATTGGCGAAGAAAAACGTTTTAATCCACGATTTGGAGGGCGCGATCGCCAACAGTTTGTCAAGTTCATGACAGAGTTGAATTTACCAGATCCACAGAAGATGGCGGAAGCAGTCCCAGCGAATGAACATTGTGGCAATTCAGCCATGTTTAGCTACACAATTTAAGATTTTAATAGTTAATTATGACATCCAATCAATCTCAATTACAGACTATTGATGCCGCAAATCTGAAGCAATTAATCGATAAAAATAGCCGACAGATAATGTTGATAGATGTACGCGAACCAGGCGAATTTGCCAGCGAACGGATTGCTGGAGCGATCTCACAGCCACTATCGATATTTAATCCCGCTGCCATCGAGATTCAAGCTGATTGTCAGACGATCCTGTGCTGTCAATCCGGTCGCAGATCCACCCAAGCGGCTCAAAAACTATTTGAGGCTGGATTTACTGATGTGACTCATTTAGAAGGTGGTTTGGCAGCGTGGAAGACGGCTGGATATGCCACTCAAATCGATCGAAATGCACCAATTAGTCTATTCCGGCAGGTACAGATCGTCGCAGGCTCTTTAGTGGCACTGGGCACTGTTTTAGGAGCATTTGTATCGCCGTGGTTTCTGCTATTGAGCGGTTTTGTCGGCTGTGGTTTGGTATTTGCCGGAGTCTCGAATACCTGTGCGATGGGTATGGTACTGATGAAACTTCCTTACAATCAGAGTGTTAAAGCCTCATGACTTGGCTAATCGGACATCTGATTGGGATTGGGATTAGTTTAGGGCTGACCGAAGGAATTGGGGTGGGAGTCTTGACGGGATTGGTCGGTGTTGGGGGCGGATTTGCGATCGTCCCAGCACTAGTACTATTAGGAAATCTCTCGATGTCAGAAGCAGTTGCCACATCCCTAGCGATCATTGCTTTAAACTCTGGAGCTGGATTACTGGGCTATATTGGGCAAGTGTCGATTGATTGGCAATTAGCTGTCTCCTTTACTTTTGCGGCGGCAGTTGGATCTTCAATCGGTACTTATCTATCGAAATTTATACCTGCCGAGCGATTACAAAAATGGTTTGGTTATTTTTTAATTGTCGTTGCTACTTTTGTCCTGATTCAAAATCGTCAAGCTTTTGAGAAGGTGAAATTTCAAGCGGTAAATTTACAGCAATCAATCGCAAAATCTAATTAATCATCATGAAAATTGGTCAATTGTCGGCACAAAGCCAGGTACCAATTAAAACAATTCGTTATTATGAAGAAATTGGCTTACTGCCAACACCAGATCGGAACGAAGGTAACTAATCAATCGATGGGCTGTAGTTGTACTTCATGCAACTGCTCTGTATGTATGTGTGGACTTACAGCAAAAGATGAGCCTTGTTGTTGCAACAAAAATTCTGCGCCAATTAATGCTCCTGCTAATACCTGTAGTTGTTCTAAAAGTTAGTAGGTAAATCTAAGAGGATGTTTCCAAACATCCTCTTAGATTTACGATCGAACGAAATTTCAGGCGATCGCGCGGGTTGCCAATTCCACCCGACCTAACTTTTGAGCCGCTGCGCCAAAATCAGCTTCCAATCGCTCGTCTCCAGCGTCACAATAGAGGATGGATTTTTCTAGGAGGTCGGCCATCATGGTTTTTGCCCCTCTGGCGATCGGCGACGAGTTTGGCTACGACTGGCTCCAGATGCTGGTATCCATCCGGCATTAACGACTCCCAAAAAGTGTAAAACCCGATCTGCCGCGCGATCGAAACCCGTTTCTGACTGACGATTTTGCAAACCTCTCAAACCATGTAAGTCGAGAAAGCTAAAGCCAACCTTGGAGAAAAAAGGCAAGATACAAAACAACAGCGTGTCGATATCTTGGTTCACCAACCCCAAACCAGAGGGGCCAATGAGCCAGACAACTGGATAGCCAATCCACAGTACGGTAAAATAGGTCGTCAACTTCTGATAAAGTCTGGCTAGTTCGCTGCCTTGACCCCTCGCCTTGGCCCGTAATGGTACCCAAATCCCCCACAGCACCACCAGGAAAGCTGCCGTACCGCAAATGTACCAAAGATATCTCACCCAAGTTTGGGCTGAAAGATCGGCAATTAATCCAGTCGTAATGACTACTATCTGTGTACTCATCAAAAAGCCAATTAGAGTCCAATCTTTCTTGACAAACTGCATTGCCGTCCAAGCAAGTGTCAGTAATAACAGTGGCGTAGTCACCATCCAATCGATATAGCGCGCATAGTGAACGATGCGTCCGGCAAGTTCGACTTTGCCCTGACCTAATGCCATTGACATGTATGCCAATCCCGACCAAATCGGAATAAAAATTGCCACTAAATATTCAGACTGAGGAACGCCTTTGGGGTCACGACTGAGAGACCAAAAATGCAACGCCCCAATTGTCATCCCCGCCACATACAACCAATGCAAAGTTGTCTGGAAGTTCATCGCAGTTTTCCCAGTATAGGTTTATATATTTAACATTCAGGGATAAATATGACACCAATGTGACAAGTATCCACCTCGACGGCGATCGAAATGAGAGTAATTAGATCGCGATCGACAGCCGGAAGTTTACGTGTCACTTTTAAGTCACCTTTACCGCCAATACTGAAGATAGGCGATCGCCAAAAACACAATAATTAAGCTCTCAACGGTCAGTCCCGATCGTTCGCTGCCACGCTTTGAGTGCAGAAATCGCTACTGTCGATCGATCTGACTCTTTTGAGTCTGTCAAACCATCTCGATCTACATCGTCAAACTAAGTGAAGACATTGCATCCAAGTAACGCTTAGTTAGGAGTTCGATCGTGAAAAGATTGTTATTACGTGCGGTTGGTCAAACCCTGGCTGATGACTAGAAAGCCCTATGTAGTAGAAGAAACGATCCAGCAGCAAGGCGATGTGTGGACGCTGGCGTTGCGCCCATTAGGGCATGAAGGCTTCACCTTTGCACCGGGTCAGTTTGCCTGGTTGACGCTAAATATTACCCCGCTGAGTATGCGCGAACATCCCTTTTCGATGTCATCTAGCGGCGAGCGTGCCGATCGGATCGAGTTTGGCATCAAGGCCATCGGCGACTTCACCAGTACCATCAAAGATGTCCAACCAGGCACCAAGGCTTATCTAGATGGCCCGTATGGGGTATTTACGATCGATCGGTATTGGGACAGTGCCGGATTCGTGCTGATTGCGGGTGGCGTAGGGATTACACC
>NZ_JBGSPA010000044.1:0-4423 GCF_041738855.1 Chamaesiphon sp.
ATCGATCTGTTCCCCCCAGTAACAATCTCGATCTGGGGGCGAAGCTGGGGTAACTTCTGGCACAGCTAATTTAGGCGAACGATCTCGCTGGCGACGCAATACCGCTTGTAAATTATTTTTGGTGACGGGTTCGCCCAATACCTGAGTCAATTGTCGCCACAGTTCGTAGCCGATATCGCGGATATAACCAGTATCATAGCCGATTAGCTCGGCCATATCGGGGTAGGTGCGACCTTCCCAAGCGTGACGAAACACTTGCTCTTGAATATCGCGGAGACTTTGAGCTTGAAGCAGTCGATCGAGTAATGCTAAAGCTTCATCTGCTGTCATTGGCAAAGACCCTGCCAGAATCTATCTTTATTCTAGTCAGAATAATTCGTAAATTACAATCGCAGATCCGATCTTTTCCGATCTTTTCTGGCTGTCAAACTATTTGTGGCAGCTTATTCTGGAGACATGGAACAGCTTCAACCCTTCTAGCGCACCAACTCACACTTCAATTCTCGATTGCCAAATTTCACCTGATGGCTGATCGAACCCATTTGAGATCTTTCGATCGCTAGCTTCTGCATTGACTAATATTTACAGTAGTACAAACGGACAGCTTTGTCTGAGGGTCTGTAGTCTCAATGAAGTTGCCTAACAACACCCATGCACACCGATCGCCCTAAAAGATCGCCAAAAATCAATCCCTGGAGCAAAATTATGACACCTAAATTAACTCATCCCAACCCCAACATCCTCGTATCTGGCGAAGGTGAATCGCACCAATTGCTAACTCACACAGTAGTGTGGAAAATCACAACTGAAGATACCAACAGTCGTTATGCGATGTTTGAAATGACCGATACCGTTGGGGGTTCGGCACCCGCCCACAACCATCCCTGGGAAGAAACGTTCTACATCCTGGAGGGCGAATTAGACATCCAAATCGGCGATCGTTATGCAACAATTGGTGCTGGCGCAGTCGCCCATTTCCCAGCCAATGTCGTTCACGCTTTTAAAATAGTTTCTCCCGTAGCGCGCGTGCTAATCGTCGTCTCACCTACTATTGCTGAAGCATTCTATCGAGAAGCTGGTGCGCGAATTACCAGTTTTCCACCCGATCCGATCGTCGTGCAAGAGATGTGCGAGAAATACAATTTGCAACCTCAATAGTAATAACATTTTGGATTTTGGATTGCGGCTCTCGCACGCCTTTGTTTCCCGACGGTTTAGAGAGACAAGACAGGGGAAACTTTACTCGATCGAGTTGGTACCAACGATCGAAAAGATCGCCAATGGATTCTACCGCGTGGCTCCTAAAGCTATTAAATTCTCCTGCTGGGCAGCAGTCAATCCTTGGATGCCCCGAATATTCATCCCTTCATAGGGTCGAGGAGCGCGGAGGATTTTGACGCATTCACCCGTAGTAACATCCCAAATCCGAATGGTGGCATCAGCACTAGAACTGGCTAGCAACAGTCGTTCGTGCCAGCGCGCCGCAAGGCGAACGGAACGATTGGTGCCATGTTGGGGGATGAAAGCTACTGAGAATACCCCACTTTCGTGTCCCTCTAATACTTGCAGACATTCACCAGTGTGGAGATCCCAAAGTCTGACGGTGCGATCGAAACTACCGCTGGCTAGCAATCGTCCATCTGGACTAAAAGCCACAGACATCACAATGTCCGTATGACCCCGCAAAACCTGGAAACATTCACCCGTAGCTATGCTCCAAAGTCCAATCGTGCGATCGCTACTACCACTAGCCAAAATATCGCCGCTGGGGCTAAACGCGATCGTGCAAATCCCTCTGCCCACCTGCCAAGTCCGCAGACATTCACCCGTGTGGATATTCCAAAAGTTAATCGTGCGATCGCCACTAGCACTAACCAGGATATCTGGCTGGAAGCCAAACGCTAATGACATCACCCAATGCGTGTGTCCTGTCAAAATCTGGAGGCACTCACCCGTTTGGGTACTCCAAAGTCTAATGGTGCGATCGGTACTGCCACTGGCAAGAATTCGACCGTCCGAACTGAAAGCCATCGAGCGGATTTCGTAGCTATGACCGGATAAATTTCTGAGGCACTGGCCATCCTGCACGCTCCAGAGTTTAATCTTCGGATCTCCATTGCTACCGCCACCAGCTAGGAATCGACCATCTGGACTCACTGCCACTGCTCTAATCGCGTCAGTGTGACCTCGAAAACTCCTATATTCACTATTTTGAATATTCCAAAGTCTGAGCATCTTATCGAAGTATCCGCCAGCGATTAATATGGGTGGGTTCGCAATATTTGGGTCGATCGATTCTGGTAAATGAAATGTCGGGACAAAGACGATCGCAAAGAGCGCATTTGAGTACCCCTGTAAAACCTTGAGACATTGACCAGTCTCTAGACTCCAAAATCTAATCATGCGGTCTTGGCCGCCGCTGGCAAAGAGCTGACGATTCAGATCGACGGCAATCGACCATAGCCCGTTCTCATGACCGATGAGCGTCTGCTCGCACTCTTGAGTTTGAATGTCCCAAATTTTGATGGTACGATCCTTGCCACTGCTGATGAGCCTTCGACCATCGCGATCGAAGGCTACCGATTTCACTTCATTTTTGTGCCCTACTAAAGTTCCCAAACACTCACCAGTATCGATCTCCCAGATTTTGACTGTAGTATCATCGCTGCCGCTGGCTAGAAACTTGCCATCTGGACTAAATACTACAGACCAAACCCAGCCTTGATGACCCGCCAGCATTTTCCAGTATTTTCCATGCCTACCGTTCTGGATTTGCCAGAGGTAAATAGTGCCCTTAGAACAGCCGCTGGCAATGGTGCGACCATCTACACAAAATGCAATACACTTGACATCTTGGGGTTCGATCCCATCTTCATACTGGAGGCTATTCAAACACTCCCCACTGTTGACATCCCAAATTTTGATGGAGCTATCATCGCTACCACTTGCCAAGATTTTGCCATCTGGACTAAATGATACTGAGTATACCGACTGGGTATGGTCGGTAAGTGTCTTCAAGCACTCACCAGTGTTTAAATCCCAGATTCTGACGGTGCCATCGAAACTGCCGCTTGCCAGTATGTGGCGATCCTCCGCTGAAGACGCTAGGCGAACAGAGGCGTAAGTCAGGGAATGAACTAAACTGATGTGACCTTTCAAGATCGACTGAAGTTGATGAGTGTGCGTATCCCACAAGTAAATATCGCCGTTAAAACCACCACTAGCAAGATAGTTGCCATCTGGACTTAAAGCTAGTGAGTTAATGCTACCAAAGGTTTCAGTAAAAACTGACTTGGCCACATCGGTATCGGCAAAGTTAATGTCATGTAAATCTACATTCAGCAGATAGGCTTGCCAAATACACAAACCCGAAAAATCATAACCACTCAGATCGACTGCCAAATGACGGTAAAGGTTAATAAGATTGCCACCTGCATAGCCTTTTGTGCCAGCAAATTCAGTTCGCAACTTAACTAATAATCGATCGAGTTGCTGCTTGATTTCTGGTTTCGATCGCAATTTATTCATGAGTCGATCGACCAGCGGGACTAAAATCATTCGCACTTGGCTTTCGCGTACATAGTCTTTGGTCTGAGCCTGAATCAGTGCATGACTATTGAAAATCACCACATTAGATGTGGTAATTTCTTCGCAAATCTGCTCGATAAATATGTCAGTGACATACTCCATCACCACGGGTTGTAAAGTAAAGCAGCTCGAACTTTTTTCAATCAGACTTTGCCGATCTAACGATTGTAATGCGGCTAAAACTTGAGAGCGAAATCCGCTAGGAATGAAGTCTGCTAATAGTTGCGAAATCGACACAGCTTCGCGCCCGATTGCTAGCCAGTACATTACCTGTCGCTCGATCTGGGACAATCGATCGAATTGCTGTGCCAGTAAAGCATCGATCCCATTACAGAGAATTACCCCCTGTTCTAAAAATGCACTCACGCTACCGTCGAATAGATCCCGAATTGTCGTCGCCGCAATTTTAATTGCTAACGGGTTGCCAGAGTAAGATTGCTGTAACTGATTCCAATCAGTGGAATTAACTGTATGACACCCATTGGCAGTTCCGATCGCTTCCACTTGGCGATCGCTCAAACCAGGTAAATCCAGCGTGCAAACTGCCCCAGATTCTCCTTCTAAATGAATCAAAGTTTTGGGCTTTTCCCGACTGGTTAATATTAAACAACTAGCATAATGTTCGGTCGCAATCCGGCGCAGGAGTTCGCTATACCCAGCATAACCTTCCCGATAACCGCCATGGGAGAGAATCGATTCAAAATTATCGAAGACAATCAAACAGCGAGTAGTGCGTAAATATGCCATCAATTGGGAGATCTGAGCATCCACCGTATCCGCAGGTTCGGTTTGCTGTTGGTTGGAGACAAAGGCAATAAGTTGAAAGAGAATCTTA
>NZ_JBGSPA010000095.1:0-9456 GCF_041738855.1 Chamaesiphon sp.
CATTTATGTCGGATTAATAATATTAGGTACGAGAGTAAAAGATAAAATTCGATCGGAGCCTGGAAATAGTCCAAGAGTTTTTATTCAAAGAATATAAGCAGAAAATGATGTCCCACTCAACTTTCACACTTCAGCATCGCATAATCGGTAGAGTCGCAGCTTGGGCTGTATTCTGCATGGGTATTGTGTACGCTGTCACTACAATTTTCGGATTTCTCTCCCTCAAATCGCCTGATGATGCGATCTGCGATCCATTCTTCTCTGTGATGGAACTGCTCATCATCTTAATAGCACCATCGATAGTCGTTAGTATGGTTGCCGTTCATGCCTACGCGCCGCCTGATGTCAAGATATACAGTCTGGCAGCACTGATTTTTACGATCCTGATGGCAGGTATCACATCCAGTGTCCACTTCGTTATCCTGACGGTGAGCCGACAGCTTGAAGCGAATAGCGTTGCTTGGCTGCTCTCATTCAAATGGCCATCAGTGGCATATACGTTAGACATCCTGGCGTGGGACTGGTTCTTTGCCCTCTCCATGCTTTTTGCTGCGCCTGTATTCAGGGTAGGTAGGCTGGAGCAAACAGTGCGGATGCTGATGATTGTCAGTGGTGTTCTGAGTCTTGCGGGGTTAATCGGTGTGCCACTTGCGAATATGCAAATTCGGAATATCGGCATCATTGGCTATGGTGTGATGGCTCCGGTTGTATTTCTGCTGCTGGGCATAGTTTTCGGGCGGACTCAATATGTCTAAAATCCCTTTTACCACCGAACAATTTCTTCAGGTATTCGAGAAGTATAATCAAGCCATATATCCGTTTCAGTTTGCACTAATTCTAGTCGCAATCGCTACAGTTTTCCTAGCAGCAAGTCGCAAACCATTCGCAAACAAACTTATTTCATGCTCGCTTGGTTTTCTCTGGCTGTGGACGGGGATTGTTTATCATTTAATTTTCTTTACAGCAATCAGCCCACACGCATATCTGTTCGGTACGTTATTCATTATTCAAGGCTTGTTATTTTTATTCGAAGGCGTGGTCAGGAATCGGTTAAGTTTTCGGGATAGCCAAAATTTTTACGGCATTTCCGGTGCAATTTTTATTGCTTATGCCCTGGTGATTTATCCATTAATTGGCTATGCCCTAGGACGAACTTTCACGGCATCACCCACATTCGGCGTACCTTGTCCGACAGCCATTTTCACGTTTGGATTGCTGATTTGGACAGACAAAAGGTTTTCATTGAGTTTATTAATTATTCCAGTTCTGTGGTCGCTGATCGGAACTTCGGCGGCGTTGAGTTTTGGGATTAAAGAAGATTTTGGGTTAGTTGTTGGTGGAACGATCGGCACAACTATAATTATTCGGCACAATTTAATCCAAAAAATGGAGAACCTATTCTGAAGGGGCGATCGTTACCCCTCCAGCCCATTGGCTCATTTATTCGCGTATAAAAATTTGCCAATATTATTAATATTTTATATATCTACCGTTCGCGTAGCATCGGCTCTGCCGAACCCTTGCCTCCCTCACAGATTCCTCATCTTTGTACAGTATTGTTAAAGTTGACCGATCTCCTGATTTTTCGATGGTTAGTCAAATTTCTAAACCTAATACCGAATCACTCAATCTATCCACTCCCCAGGGTTTACTATCGACGCTGCAAGCACTACGCCAGACCGTTGAAAGCGAAGGAAAGGCCACCTTTGATGAGTGGAACCCGCACATTCAGCGGACGGCGTTTATCGATAGTGCCGTGAATTTGGCTGAATATCTGGCTTTACGTCAGCACGATCTTCGCTCACTTCAGTCTGCACTAATGCCTTGGGGCTTATCTTCATTAGGTCGGATTGAAGGGCGGGTAATGCCCACTCTCGATGCAGTGATTGCCACTTTAGAAGTCATCTGTGGGTCTAAATCAGATCGACATTTCCAGCGTCCACCCGTCGAGTTTTTCTTTGAGGGCGATCGATTACTACAGCAGCATACGGAAGAACTATTCGGTGCGTCCTCACCCCACCGTCGAGCCAGAATTATGGTCACACTGGATACTGAAGCTGCTACCAACTATGAGCTAGTGCGAAGTTTTATCCAACGCGGCGCAAACTGTATGCGGATTAATTGCGCCCATGATACTCCCGAAATCTGGCAAGGTGCGATCGATAATATCCGCCGCGCAGAACGAGAAACAGGCACAACCTGTAAAATTATGATGGATTTAGGCGGCCCCAAAATCCGCACTGGGGCTGTACTTGCGCCACACCACAAAAAACGGGTATTTAAAGGCGATCGAATTGTACTATCGCGGCGCGAACCCGAACTCGAAAGTGCAGCAGATCCGGCTAAATCGACCCATGTAGAATATTTCCAGACTAGCTGTACGATTCCCAGTATTCTTGACTTGTTAGCTGTTGATACCCCTGTCTACATCGATGACGGTAAGATTTGGACTCGTGTAATCGATACTCAGTATCCGATCGATCGCGAACAGCCAGGACTGCTATTAGAAGTAACTAATACCAGTCCTAAAGGTGTCAAACTCAAACCTGAAAAGGGGATGAATTTCCCCGACACAGCTTTAGATCTGAGTCCACTCACTGAAAAAGATTTAGCCGATCTAGATTTTGTCGCGGTTCATGCAGATATTGTCGGTTACTCATTTGTCCAACGACCTACCGATATTGAATTACTGCAACAAGAGCTAGATAAACGATGTGAAAACCGAGTATCTCCACCAGCGATCGTTGCCAAGATTGAAACCGCAATTGCCGTTACCAATCTGCCTGAATTAATCGTCTATGCCGCAGGAAAAGGATCTTTTGGGGTAATGATTGCCAGGGGCGATCTAGCCGTTCAAATTGGCTATCAGCGTCTCACCGAGATCCAAGAAGAAATGCTATGGATTTGTGAAGCAGCACATATTCCCGTAATTTGGGCAACCCAAGTATTAGAGAATTTGGTCAAAGACGGCATCCCTTCGCGGGGCGAAATGAGCGATGTCGCGATGTCTGAACGGGCTGAGTGTGTGATGTTAAACAAAGGGCCATTTATTGCCGAAGCGATCGGTATTTTGGATGATGTACTCACGCGGATGGAAGCCCATCAATTGAAAAAAACACCTCAGTTGCGGGCACTTCATTCATGGTAATTATTTTAACCAACAATTCAAATTATGAAAGTTGCTATTTTTAGTACCAAGTCATACGATCGCCAATTTTTTACAGCCGCTAATTTACAACATCAACATCAACTAACATTTCTAGAACCTAAGCTCGATCGACACACCGCCATCCTTGCTAAAGATGCCACCGCCGTTTGTATCTTTGTTAATGATGAAGTCGATCGAGATACATTAGAAGCTCTCGCTAGCCATCAGGTGAGTTTAATTGCTTTGCGCTCTGCCGGATATAACAATGTCGATGTGGAGACAGCCAAAAATCTGGGCATCAAATTAGTGCGAGTTCCCGCCTATTCCCCCTATGCCGTCGCCGAACATACTGTGGGACTAATCCTAACCCTCAATCGCAAATTGCATCGCGCCTATAACCGCGTCCGCGAAGGCAATTTTTCACTCGAAGGATTGCTCGGTTTCGATCTACATGGACGGTCGATCGGGATTATCGGTACGGGCAAAATTGGCACAGTCACCGCCCAAATCATGACGGGCTTTGGTTGCAAGGTTCTCGCTTACGATCCCTTTCCCAACCCCCAATGTGAGGCAATCGGAGTCCAATACATGGAGCTATCTCAACTATTTTCCCAGTCAGATATTATTACGCTTCACTGTCCGTTAACTCCAGAAAACCATCACTTGATTAACAAGGAGGCGATCGCGCAAATGAAGCCTCATGTGATGCTAATCAACACTAGTCGGGGCGCATTAATCGACACAGATGCCATTGTTACTGCACTCAAATCATCCCAAATTGGCGCATTAGGATTAGATGTCTACGAACAAGAGTCAGCATTATTCTTTGAAGATCGATCCGATCGAATTATGCAAGATGATACCTTTGCTCGATTGATGACTTTCCCGAACGTGATGATTACCGGACATCAGGCATTTTTTACTGAAGATGCAATGCGGGCGATCGCTGAAGTGACATTAGCAAATATCACCCAAATAGAACGATCGCAGCCCTGTGAAAATGAAATTTAGATTTAGGAATTAACTTAAAATGACACTCAAAATTGGTATTAACGGCTTCGGGCGGATCGGACGGCTAGTGGCGCGGATTGCCATGAGCCATCCCGAAATAGAACTAGTCGGTGTGAATGACCTCGTTCCCGCCGATAACCTTGCTTACCTATTTAAATACGACTCCACCCACGGCACATATCCAGGCACGGTTGTAGCCCAGCCTGACGGCATCTCCATTGATAATCGCTTTGTATCCTGTCTGGCGATTAAAGATCCGGCCGAACTCCCTTGGGGTAAATTAGGAGCAGATTATGTAGTTGAATCCACTGGACTTTTTACTACTTACGAGGGTGCCCGAAAACACATTCAAGCTGGAGCAAAACGAGTCGTTATCTCTGCCCCAACCAAAGACCCCGACCAGATTTGGACTGTGGTAATGGGAGTCAATCATCAGGAATTCGATCGGGCAACGGATGAAATTATTTCCAATGCAAGCTGCACTACTAACTGTCTGGCTCCAGTTGCCAAAGTCTTGCACGACACCTTTGGGATTGCCGAAGGCTTAATGACTACCGTTCATGCCATGACTGCCACCCAACTCACTGTCGATGGCCCCAGTAAAAAAGACTGGCGGAGCGGACGGGGAGCCGCTCAGAATATCATTCCCGCCTCAACAGGCGCGGCAAAAGCAGTCGCTCTAGTATTACCCGATCTCAAGGGAAAGTTGAGCGGGATGGCGTTTCGGGTGGGTACTGCGGATGTCTCAGTCATCGACCTGACTTTTAAAACTGTCAAACCCACCACCTATGCAGATATTTGTGCAGCGATGAAAGCGGCAGCGGCGGGGGAATTGAATGGCATCTTGGGCTATACCGAGGATAAAGTTGTGTCGATGGATTTTCGCACCGATCCTCGTTCCAGTATCTTTGATGCCACAGCAGGGATTGGTTTAAATGCCAACTTTTTCAAGGTGGTGGCTTGGTACGATAACGAGTGGGCTTATGCTTGTCGGACGATCGATCTGATGCTATTTATGGCAAGAAAAGACGGACTGATTTGAATCGATAGATATTTCACGGAATCACAGCTCTTCAATTTTGACGATACCGCCCTCAATATTATCAACCTGCAATCGATAACCGTAGAGCAATGCCAACTTGCTGCTGTTTTTGGGCATTACCGACTACCAAGGGAAGTGTTGCTTCCCTTTGTAAATTCACAACTCCGTAAATCATAGATTTTTCTTCAGATTTCTTGCCCCAAAATGATAAACGGCGCGATGTCCAATCCGAATCACCCACGGTTGAGCATCGGGGTATTGCTCAAACAAGCGATTGGTTGCGGGTACGATATTTTCATCGACCTCAAAGGCTCCTGTTTCGATGTCGATCGCCACAATTTTACCATCGTTGCCCACTTCGACTTGTTGTTGAATGCCAGATTCATAGAGTTCTTGCCCACGCCTAGCCAACTCTTCTTTGCTGTAACGTCGCTGGCGAACTGCCATAGGTTTGCCTCGTTTCAACTATACCTTTCTATTTTAGCTTGAGCGGGAGTCGATCGGATATCGACTCTCGCTTGAAAACATTACACGTCAATCGATTCTCAAACACTGAGGTTGTTGGATTTCACTACTCAACCCAACCTACTACTGGTTCTACCTCTTGTGCTGTTCAAGAATTGATAAGAAGCGATCGACCACAGAAGTTGTTCTGCCATAACACTCTTCTGCTGTGTAGTGTTCTACGCACAGAATTCCAGACTTCTTAAACCACTCATCTTTTTGTTTGTCTTTTTCGTATCTACCTTGGTGAAAAGCAACTTCTAAAATCCCCTTCTGGTGTCATAAATTTCGTGCCAAACTTTATTCCATTAGGATCGAAGTATCTTCCTGACATCAATAGTTTCATGCACTCTCGAAGATGTTCAGAATCAGCTCATCATCGAGCACTGTAGAAGCGTAGCAGGCAGGAAGGGCAATGAGAATCTCAGACAAATATCCACAATCTTCATTTATGCCTATTTCAGCATCTACAATAAGAGCTGCTAATCCTGGCTTGTCACTATGTCGTATCAACTCTATATACGTTCTGAGTAAGCTCTCTTCAAAGATATTCATTTGCTATTTTCTCTTAGCTCTCTAATTCATTGACTTGAAAATAGCATAGTCTAAAAAAACACCATTATGGCCTGTGTCTGCCACTACAGACTGTTATTGGTTGACCATATCTGGCTCGAAAATTTTATCAAAGCCCAAAACTATACAAACAGCTTTCTCGATTTCGCTCCAGTATTTATCCTCTATAGTTCCCAGCTTGTTGTCGATTCTCCGATTGTCAACAACCCTCATTTGTTCGAGATGAATTCCTCTATTTTCGTCTAGTCCATTACCCACCGTTGCTTCAATGTTGACCACAAAGGGGTAAGCTTTTGAGCCTTTTAATAAGGGAGCTACCATCGTTGTGTCAGATCTCGCATTGCCTACATCGTTCTGAAGGATTACGCAGGGGCGTTTTTTAGCTGTTTCGTTTCCCACTGTGGGATCTAAATTCACCCACCAGATCTCGCCTCTCCGGTACCGTAGATCGCCACTAGGCATCGATTCCATCTCCAACTGTGACATCCCACAACTCAATCTCAGCCTGATATTCTGAGTCGTTGGCTAGCTCTGTATAGGCATTCTCCAATTCTTTCAAAAATTGTCTCTTTTTTTCTTTGGACAAAATTTCGTTGATAAATTGGCTGCGATTTTGGCTCGATCGATCCACGAACTCTAAAACTTCTTCATCTAATGTGATGCTCACTTTCGCGCTCATGTCTGAATCCTACTAGTTGGTGGGATAATACTATCTTAACATACTTTCCAATCGCAACTTTATAGGCTACTGGATATGATGTCAATCATTTAGAATCTTTTTATCAATCGATCCTCCAGTAGCATCCAGATCGTATACGATCGGTACACCCGTTGCTAGTTCTAGTGCTGTCACCTCATCTGGACTCAACTTGTCAAGCATCATCATAATCGATCGTAACGAGTTACCATGTGCGGCAATTAAGACGTTATCACCTGCGAGTAGATGAGGCAGAATTCGGCTGTTGAAATAATCAACCACCCGCTGTTGGGTATCCTCCAAACTCTCTCCCCCAGGTGGTCGGACACTGTAAGATCTTCGCCACTGCTGCACCTGTTCGCTGCCATACTTAGCAGCGGTATCCGCCTTATTTAAACCCTGCAAATCACCATAAAACCGCTCATCGAGGGCGGCATTCGTAAAAATAGGTAGTTCTTCCGCCGGATTACCATCATAGCTGTCCCAGCCGCGCCAATCTGGATCGGGTTGTTCGTGTTTAATAATCGGAATTTTGCCACCGCAGATGTCATCATTTTCGGTCAAACAAATCGTGGCTGTCTCGATTGCCCTGATTAATTTACTAGTGAAACAGACATTCACCCGATACCCACTGAGCCGACAGGAGGCGATTGTCGCCTCCGCACGACCGCGTTCGCTCAGGGGTACGTCAACCCATCCCGTGAATTTATTGAGCGCGTTCCAGAGGCTTTGACCATGACGAACCAAAATTAGTTGAGCCATTATTCTCGCTCTTTGTGATATCGCAATCTACTACCTCAATATATAACTACCTCACGAGATCCTCACAGGATTAACCTAAGATCGATCGCAGTACTTAATAACTTTATAATTCCGGACAATTTAACAAACTAAATTAAACTACTTTATGAATAATTCCAGCCGGAATGTCAATTCTGTAGATTCAGCCAACGCACTTGTCGATATCGCGCAGAAAGATGTAGACGGAGTTCTACAATTATTTGACACTTCACTGGTAGGGCTGACTGAGACTGAAGCCCAGCGACGATTGGCAAAATCGGGGCTAAATGAGATCGCCCGCGAAAAGCCGAAGAGGTGGTATGTTCAACTGCTGAAAACGGTGACAAATCCGCTCTCACTATTACTAATCGTACTCGCGATCGTTTCACTATTAACCGGAAGCCCGACAGCCGCTCTCATCATTACAATCATGGTAATTTTTGGTGGATTACTGCGGTTTTCTCAAGAATTTCGATCGAACAAAGCCGCCGAAAAACTGCGAGAAATGGTCAGCACTACAACAGCGGTGAATCGTCAGGATCGCACTAAATCTACCACCCCAAAAGAGCAGCAAGGTATCACCACCGGAACCGAGATTGCGGTGAAGTTCCTAGTGCCTGGAGATATCATCTTTTTGTCAGCCGGAGACATGATTCCCGCCGATATTCGGCTAATTGTTGCCAAGGATTTATTTTTGAGTCAATCCGCACTCACAGGCGAATCGCTCCCCACCGAGAAACACGTAGATCTCATCGATAAGCAGGAGAAAAACCCGCTAGAGCTAGTCAATCTTTGCTTTATGGGTACCACCGTAGTTAGTGGTTCTGGCACCGCTGTAGTCGCCGAAACAGGCAGTCATACCTATCTCGCATCACTGGCGAAAACGCTTGGTGACACTAGAGTTCGCACTAGTTTTGATAAAGCAGTAAATAGTGTCACTACGCTGCTATTGCGCTTTATGCTGATTATGGCTCCACTCGTATTTCTAATTAACGGCATCGTCAAACACAATTGGGTAGAGGCGTTCACCTTCGCTCTATCTGTGGCGGTAGGATTGGCTCCCGAAATGTTGCCTGTAATTGTCACCGCAAATTTGGCGAAAGGAGCAATCTCCATGTCTGAGCAAAAGGTGATTGTCAAAAACATCGATGCGATTCAAGATTTTGGCTCGATGAATATTCTCTGTACTGATAAAACAGGCACTCTCACTCAGGATAAAATCGTTTTACAGCGGCACTTAGATCCTTATGGTAAAGAAAGTTTAGATGTACTTAAATATGCCTATCTCAATAGCTTCTACCAGACTGGATTAAGGAATTTATTGGATGTCGCGGTATTAGATCGCAAGCAAGAACTTACCGCTCTAGATATTGACAGAGACTACCACAAGTTTGATGAAATTCCATTCGACTTTGTGCGACGTAGAATGTCAGTAATCATCGCCGAAACTGGCAAAGACCACGTTCTGATTTGCAAAGGTGCAGTTGAAGAAGTCCTCAAAGTCTGCACACAACTGAAAGTCGATGACAAGATTTTGCCGATCGATGAGTCAGTTCATACCCATTCGTGACAAGTTAAGAAAATTAGAGCTTTGTCAAGGAGGAATGGAGAATATGTCAAACTCTTACTAAACAAGCATTTGAGCTGATATAAGCAGATGACTCGCAGCCCTAGAACTAATCGTGACCACGCAAAAAAACA
>NZ_JBGSPA010000108.1:0-49202 GCF_041738855.1 Chamaesiphon sp.
ACCACGGGTAACTGCTGCGAGTGATGGTAGCTCGGATACGAAAGCTGGACTGCATCTGGAGGGATTTTATCAGTTCAAGGTCAGTGACAATCTCAGTATCACGCCAGGAATTATTTATCTGACGGCACCCAATCAGGATGCTAATAGTAGTGGTGCGGTGATTGGTGCGTTGCGGACTACGTTTACCTTTTAAACAGTAAAAATCCGGCGTTGCTGAATTCAAGGATGATTTTCGATCCAGATCGGCGAGACAAGACACTTGGCAGTTGCGATAGTTAATAAAAAGTTCGCCTGTGCGGACTAATTATCGATCGGATCTAATATAGCAACCGCCAAGGCGGTTAGGACAGCACAGCGATTAAAATCGCCGCTAGTGCTGCAAAGTCCGCCTGTCTTGATGCGCTAAACCCTCGGCTTTGCCTACGTATCGCGCATCGCTACGCGGACTGAGATCTAGAGTGTCTTAACCGATGTGGCGACTGCTATAAGTCTAGTTGTAATGTCGATCGCGAACTGACCAGCAGTCAAATCGATCGAGGATGGAGTCTAACCCCCAGCGACAGCCGGAACGATGCTTACTTGGTCGCCATCATGCAGTGGTGTACCTGTACCATCGAGGAACCGGATATCTTCATCATTGACATAGAGATTGAGAAACCGTCGTAATTGACCGCTCTCATCACAGAGTCGAGCTTTGACGCCAGGACAGCTCACTTCGAGGGCATCGAGCAACTCCGCGATACTATTACCATCGCATTCAATGGTCGCGCGATCGCTAGTAAATTTTTGCAGTGCAGTCGGGACTAAAACTTTAACAGTCATTTAGGGGGTAGAGGGTAGAGGGTGGTTAGGCTTTAGGCTTTAGGCTTTAGGCAGGGTTAGAGGGAATAGAGGGTAGCGGATGCACACTCGTCGGGGAACCCGACGGTTTAACGCAACCTTACAGAGGGTAGAGGGTGGCTCACATGCCGCTCCTCCTACCCTAACGCCTAAAACCTAAAGCCTAAAATCTAAACCAAGACTTGTTGCCAGTCAAGGCGATCGAGTGTTTGGGAGCGTTCTAGGGCGCGTTCAAAGCTATCGAGTTTGGCATCGATGGTGAACGGTTCGCTGACATAACCCTGGATCGATTCTTGGGTTTTGAGTCCGTTGCCTGTGATGTAGACGACGGTGGTTTCGTCGGGGCTGATTTTACCAGCTTCGACGAGTTTTTTAAGGACGGCGATGGTGGTACCACCAGCAGTTTCGGTAAAGATCCCTTCAGTTTCGGCGAGGAGTTTCATCCCTTCGATGATTTCGGCATCGGTGACGGATTCGATATTGCCGTTGGTTTTGCGGGCAAGTTCCAGGGCGTAGATTCCGTCAGCAGGGTTGCCAATGGCGATCGATTTGGCGATCGTATTTGGTTTGACTGGGACGACAAAATCCCGACCTTCAGCATAAGCTTGGGCGATCGGCGAACAACCTTCAGCCTGTGCGCCACTGAATCGTACTGGTTTATCTTCGACTAGACCGATTTTGACAAATTCTTGGAAACCTTTGTGAATCTTGGTAAATAACGAACCAGAAGCTAGTGGTGCGACGATGTGATCGGGCAATTCCCAACCTAGTTGTTCGGCGACTTCATAGCCGAGCGTTTTGGAGCCTTCGGAATAGTAAGGGCGAAGATTGATATTGACAAATCCCCAACCATAAGTATTGGCGATTTCACAACAGAGGCGATTTACTTGGTCGTAGTTGCCCTTGACTGCCATCACAGTCGGCCCATAAATCACCGTTCCTAAGACTTTACCTGCTTCGAGATCGGCTGGGATGAAGACACAACACTCTAAACCAGCATGAGCGGCGATCGCTGCTGTTGAGTTGGCGAGATTGCCAGTACTGGCACAAGAGATCGTCGAGAAGCCAAATTCTTTGGCTTTGGAGAGTGCGACAGAGACTACCCGATCCTTGAAGCTCAAGGTGGGCATATTGACGGCATCATTTTTGATGTAGAGATTCTTTAAGCCCAAGCGACGTGCCAAGCGATTGGCTTTAAGTAGTGGTGTCATCCCAGTACCGACATCGATAATATGCTCGTCGGGAACTGGTAGTAGATCTTTGTATCGCCAAATCGAGTGGGGGCCAGCTTTGATACTTTCGCGAGTTACTTTGGTGCGGAGGTAGTCATAATCATATTGGACTTCCAATGGCCCGAAGCAAAGTTCGCAAATATGGGTAGCTTTGAGTTCGTATTCAGTACCGCATTCTTTGCAGGCTAGTCCTTTGGCGGCAGTGGTTCGATTGCTGTTTAGGGTTGCTTGGGTCATAGTGGGATGTCGCTGTGATTAGAGATCCGTCAACTTGTTGAGCACAACGATATCACGTCTCGATCGAGCCGTCAAATATACCCGACTAAATTAGTCGGGTATAGGTACTATGCAGTTAGGGAGCAGGCTGAGGATAATTTTCAAAGATTGCCTCTGGGAAGAGACTACTAGTAGATTGACGATCGCTAGACTCAGGTGTGACTCGTGCGAGTAGTGGCGCAGGCTGCCCCCTTAATTCTTGTCCAAAAAATGCCAGAGTGTAGGCATTAACGATCGCCATCGCGCGCTGGGGAGAGATTTTGCCACCATCTTGGTTAAGGCGAGATCTAAGTGGATAGTCAGAAAAATTCATGTGAGCAGATCCCGTGAGGGTTAGATTGTAGCCACCGTGCTGTCGAAACCAGCGATCGCGTTGCTCGTAGCCCCAGGCATCAGTTTGCTGCGATCTTTGGTGGGGATGGTGCGGCGGACGGAGATCGGCGGCTGTTGGGCGGGGATAATCTGAGTTCATGAATAAAAAGGGCTGAGTGGCACCGTGTTGAGCTGCCGAGCCAAATAATAAGCCATCCATATTGATGCCAGCTTTGAGGCGAGAATCGATCGCGCACGCCTGGGCGGCGGCTGCTCCACCAAATGAGTGTCCAAAAATGCCGATTTGAGTGAGATTGAAATTGTTTTTAAATAGCTTGTGCTTGGCGATCTCTGGCAATCGATCGAGCACGAACTGAATATCTTGAGTTCTGAGAATTAGTTGCGCTTCGCCTACTTGTAGCAACTTGGTAAATGCGGCATCTGAAGAGGTATAGTCACTAGATAAGTTGCCGTAAATTACTTTACCGTTTGGATAGATCGCCATCGGTACCGAGCAAGGATGTTCCAGCCCAATTACTACAAATCCATGACTGGCAAGTTCTTGAGTTTGAAAAGTATTGTCTGTCCGATATCCGCCCCATGAAGGAGTATAGATAATGACTGGGTAGGGTGTCGCCGCAGTTGCAATCGGTGGAGCGAGCAGGGCATTAGTTTTTACCAATCCTAAGTGACTGAATGTTCCTGATGGAATCAACAGTGGATCTGCTAAATAAGGTGCTTTGATGCCACTAGTATCGGTGGTAGGATACCAAACTTGAATGACTAGCGATCGGTTAGATGTGTTAGCTGGATCGCATAGTTCCCTTCGCGATCGATCGACTAAATAGATCGATGTTGTCCCGACTGAATACTTACCCGTTGGAGTAGGAAATGTAAACACCGGAAATAGATAGGAAAGTAGCGCGGAAGCGATCGAGCCAATGAGTCCCAATCCGATCGCGATGGAAAATAACAGTGGTAATTTGATTTTGAACTTGAAAAGTACCAAAGTTGAGATCGCCAGCACTAGTCCACAGCTCAATGCGGGGAGCAGTTGCCATCGATAATTGCCTCGTACAAATTCGATCGCGATCGGCGCAATGATAGCTACAGTTAGGACAAGCAGGTATAAATATTTCGATCTATTCATGTTGTGAATATCTGAGAGATTATTTGCTCGTCATTGGTGATGCGATCGCGATCGATCTATCTATCTTGGTTAATAGATGTAGGGTGTGTTGGGCTGCTGCCATAACGCACCAATCCCCTGGAATCTGATTTGGGATCGCTGCAAGAGCGAATCGCTTTCTTGTCTTGCTAAACCCTCTCCTTCGGAGACGCTGCGCGTAACCGAGAGCCTGCGCCTTGCGCTTACGACAAAGCCTACGTATCGCAAGCCGCTGTCAACTGTCAACTATCAACTAATTAACAAGATCCCTCTTTTAATAAGACTACTTTAATTGTTTGGAGTAATATTTTCACATCTAGCGTCAAAGACCATTGCATGATGTAAACCATATCCCAATAAAAAATATCATCAGAATCAACATTAGCACGTCCCTTAACTTGCCATAGTCCAGTAATTCCAGGTAGGACTTCATATCGCAATAGTCGATTTTGGGCGAACTGCTGGCTAGGTTGCAGCGATAATTCATAGTCTCTGATCGGGAGTGGACGCGGTCCAACTAGACTCATTTGTCCTTGCAAAACATTGAATAACTGTGGTAACTCATCGAGGCTGTAGTCGCGCAGGAATTTACCAATTTTGGTAATGCGGGGGTCATGTTTGATTTTAAATAATACTCCGCCTTTGACCTCATTTTGAGCTTCTAGTTGCTGTTGAAGTTGGCTAGCATTTGCGACCATTGTCCGAAATTTCCAGACTTGGAAATGATTGCCTTTGAGACCGACTCGATGCTGTCGATAAAAAATCGGCCCTGGAGATGATTTTTTGATCAGGATCGCAACTACTAGTAGTAACGGTGAGATTGCTATCAAAATCAATAATGAAGCGATCGTATCAAATAGACGCTTGAGCTGAAAATTGATCCCAAAGATCGGTAGTGATTTAAAGCGAACTGTGGGGATCTCTTCAATCATTTTGATCTCAGCCGACCGTTGTGGTAGCTGTAGCTCCGTCGGCACGATCCGCAGATGGATTCCGGCTGCTTTTAATTTCCAAAATAAAATGATTTGATTGTCGATCGAATGTTGAGAGCAAATAAATACCTCGCTCACTTGACGCGATCGAATCTGCATCAACACCCGATCTAACTGACTATGGATATCCCACACTGCCAAGTCAATAATACTATCAATTTTAAATTGTTGAGATCGCTGCAATAACTTGCGAACTCGATCGATGTCTACCCGATCGCCAATCAACACGATTGATTGCTGAAAAATCGGGTTGTGCTTGCGGATCTCAACTGTCACTAGATCGAACAAAAACCGCCCACCGCCAATGAATATAAAATTGAGCACCAACGCGATCGAAAATACCGAACGCGATACCCACGCTCCTGGCTGGTAGAAAAAAACCGTAATCAGCACGATGATTTGTGCCACGATCAGCGATTTAAATAATTTGGCAAATCGGCGGAGCTTGTCATCAGTCCCATAGAAACCGGATGCCGTGAGCGTACCGATACTCGCCGCGAGAATCGGGATCGTGGAGTCAGCTAGATGAACGCCGACTGTTGGCGTACCGATCCGATCGGCGATTACCCACGACGTAAATAGCATTGTCGTGTCCAGCAAGAGCAAACTGAGCGATTTTAGCCCGATGCTCGGGATGCGCCAGCGGCGAGGCACATTTGTAGCGCGAATGTCTTCTGTCTGCCACGGATGATTGAGATCGTTTTTTTTAAAATCGGTCATACTATCGCTCCAGGGTGAGGTTGGGCGATCGGCATATCTAACAATTTTGAAATACTTTTTGTCACAGGTGATTAACGGTCTTGAGGAGAGAATTTATTTAGAAAATGTCTTCTGACATCATCACCAGAAAACATCAATAATGTCAACATTCAGACGATCGCTCTTTAAACGTATAGTATTGAACCTTATTTCAGACTATTTACCTATAACAAACTAAATTTTTGACCGAATAAATTCAGTCATTTGGCTGTTGAGTATTAAGTAATCATCGAGAAAAATTAGATGTATACCTCTAATTTTTTACGTAGTTGTCTGAAGTAGCTAATCTGTAAAGCTATTCACAGCCATGTATAGATGGTAGGCGATCGGTAAATAAATGACGATCTAAATTATAAGTATAGCTAAATTAAATTGAGGAGTGACCTGGAAAAATCAATAATGTATGACTCTAAGCGATCTGACTGAGCTGATGACAGGAGCGCGATTGGTAGATATAGACATTATCGACTTTGGTGTGATTTAGATCGTTGACAAAAAGTGGAGAATGCAGTTTTGTTAGAGATATGTTTTCAGATTACACCTGGGCAAACCGTTGGAGTAGCTAATTGGTTGAGAGGATAGTTTGGCATAGTTTAGAAATACACAAATTCAACCAAAGAGGTTGGCGATATACGATCCTCTCAGTGGCGATCGAAATAGTTGAGCAGAAGTAGCAAATTTATGAATCAACCGGTGGCTAACTCAAGCGATAGTAATGTATCTGTCATCATTCCGGCATACAACAGCGGTAAGTTTTTACCAGCAGCAATTGAAAGTGTCCTCAGTCAAACTTATACCCAGATCGAGATAATTGTGGTTGATGATGGGTCGATCGATGACACCAAAATGGTATGCGATCGCTATCCAACAGTTACATACATTTACCAAAGTAACCAGGGTTATCTGGCTGCGCGGAATCGGGGAATCGAGATTTCAAAGGCTGCATATCTGATCTTTCTCGATAGCGATGATTGCTTGCTCCCACAGGCAGTTGAGATCGGGATAAATTGCCTGAATGCACACCCCGAAGCTGGCTTTGTCTTTGGCAGGTACGTATTTAGAGCAGTTAACCCCGATGGGTCGTATAGCACCCAAAAACTATTTGATGAGCCGCCGCCAGTCGCTAGCTATGCAACTATTTTAGATGCACGGCACAATATCCAGTGTGCTACGGCGATCGTTCGGCGTGAGGCAGTCGAATCGATTGGTGGGTTCGCACTAGGGCTTGAGGATCTGAATTTATGGTTGAGGATCGCCAGTACATGTCCGATCTACTACCACGATCTAGTAGTTTCTGAGTATCGATATCACGGGAGCAATTTTTCGAGTGAATCTGCCAAAATGCTGGCTTCGACTCTGCACACGATTGACTTGGAAGGTGAATACGTTCGGCAAACTGGCGATCCAGAGCTGATAAAAGCCTACGAACGCGGTCGAGCCACTTGGATAAAATTTTATGGCAATCGCCTCCTTTACGATGCAATTAGATTGGCACAGGCGGGAGCATTGAGTATGGCTCTAGAAACAATCCAGCTAGTCTTAAATTATGACATCCAGTTGAACTGGGTCGATCGAGAAGTGTATCAGATAGCCAACGATTTGCTCTTGGCTCCACAACAACAGCAACTACTAGCACAAAGGCAGCAACCACAACAAAGTTATCCTCAAACTAAATGTCTCCATCAGTTGTTTGAAGCACAAGTCGCGCGGACGCCAGACGCGATCGCGATCTGCTATGAGCGTCAACAGCTCACTTATCGCCAGTTAAACGATCGCGCCAATCAGTTGGCACACCGTCTGCAAGCTGTGGGTGTCAAACCCGAAGTATTGGTCGGGATCGGGTTAGAACGTTCGCTAGAGCTGATAATTGGGATTTTGGGAATTCTCAAGGCTGGCGGTGCTTACGTGCCGCTCGACCCCACCTACCCCCAGGAGCGGCTGGCATATATGTTGGGAGATGCCCAAGTGCCAGTGTTGGTGACGAGCAGTCATTCGAGATCGGTTTTTGGGGGGTATGGGGGCGAGATTGTTTGTGTGGATGAGCTAGATCCGGAGTTGGCAAGAGCCAACCCAGTGGTGGCGGGACTGACACCAGACAATCTTGCTTATATTATCTATACTTCTGGCTCAACGGGACGACCCAAGGGTGTACTGGTGACTCATGCCAATGTTGGGCGGTTGTTTGATGCGACTCAGGAGTGGTATCGGTTTGACGATCGCGATGTGTGGACGCTGTTCCATTCCTATGCGTTTGACTTCTCGGTGTGGGAGTTGTGGGGGGCATTGATATATGGGGGGAGATTGGTCATCGTACCTGTAAATGCCAGTCGATCGCCGCAAGAATTTTATGAGTTGTTGGAACGGGAGCGGGTGAGTGTTCTCAATCAGACACCTTCAGCTTTTCGGCAACTGCTGCGGGTAGCTAGCGATCCGCAGGCGGCAAAGTTGGGCTTGCGGCTGGTGATTTTTGGGGGTGAGGCTCTCGATCTCCATAGTTTGCAGCCGTGGTTTGCTAAGTATGGTGACAAGACGCCGCAGTTGGTGAATATGTATGGGATCACTGAGACTACCGTCCATGTTACTTGTCGCCCGATTGGGATCGCGGATCTAGAGCGCGGTAGTACAATCGGGCGACCGATTCCTGATTTAGAATTGTATATTCTCGATCCTGAGTTACAACAAGTCAAGATCGGGGTGGAGGGAGAGATGTATGTTGGTGGCGCGGGTGTGGCGCGGGGGTATTTGAACCGTCCCGAATTGACAGCCGAGCGGTTTATTCCGCATCCTTTTCGCATGGCAAGTGGGGATGTATTGTACAAAACTGGCGACTTGGCGCGGTATCTGCCTAATGGCGATATCGAGTATCTGGGACGGATTGACAATCAGGTCAAAATTCGCGGATTTCGGATCGAGCTGGGAGAGATCGAATCGACGCTGGCGCGACAGCCACAGGTACAAGCGGCGGTAGTTGTCGTCACCGAGGATGAACCAGGCGATCTCCGGCTGGTGGCTTATCTGGTGCCTGCAAGTGAGACACCGATCGCGATTGGCGATCTTAGAGCCAAGCTCAGAGAGCAGTTACCCGACTATATGGTGCCGTCGAGCTTTGTCTGCGTGGCGGCGATCCCGCTGACAGCCAATGGCAAGATCGATCGCCAAGCATTGGTGGCATTGCCTAATTCTAGTCCGAGCTTACCGCCGAAAACGGTCGGAGCGGGGATATCGATCGTTGCGATCTTGACGACGATTTGGGCGGAAATCCTCAGAGTGGAAAGTGTCGGGATTGAGGACAATTTTTTCGATTTGGGTGGTAACTCGCTCTTGGGATTGAAAGTTATCGATCGCATCCAAATTCGATTTCAGCTCAAAGTCGCGGTGGTGAGACTATATCAATATCCGACAATTCGATCGATGGCGGCATATCTGACTGAAGCGATGCAGGGGCGATCGATTGTGCCCACGCCAGAGCCAATTGCTGCGCCCAATCCAGCCACACACACAGGTATCGCCGTGATTGGGATGGTGGGGAGATTTCCAGGTGCAGCTAGTGTCGAGCAGTTGTGGGAAAATCTGTGTGCGGGGCGGGAGTCGATAACTTTTTTTGAAGAGGACGAAATCGATCCGAGTATCGATCGAGCATTGCTTGCCGATCCCAATTATGTCCGTGCTAAGGGGGTGCTGGCTGGAGCCGAATTGTTTGATGCGGGCTTCTTTGGGATGGGTGTCAAAGAAGCGGAAGTGATGGACCCCCAGGCGCGAATTTTTGTCGAGCTGGCGTCTGAGGCTCTCGAACAGGCGGGGTATACGGCGACTGCTGACAATAAAATTGGTGTCTATGCTGGCTCGGCGGAGAATACTTATTTTGAACGGCATCTGAGCGGTAGAGCGGAAATTATCGATCGCTTTGGCGAACTTCAGACACATCTAGTCAACGATCGTGATTATCTTCCCACCCGCGCATCGTATAAACTCAACCTCAAGGGGCCGAGTATCAGTATCAGTACGGCTTGTTCGACATCGCTAGTCGCCATCATTCAAGCGGTACAGGGATTGTTGAGTCACCAGTGCGATCTGGCTTTGGCGGGGGGGATTGCGATCGGGACGCCCCAAAATCAAGGTTACTTGCATCAAGAAGGGAGTATTTTTACCCCCGATGGACATTGCCGTCCGTTCGATGCCGCCGCCCAAGGGACATCATTTAATAATGGGGCGGGGATTGTCGTCTTAAAAAGAGTTGATGACGCGATCGCGGCTGGCGATCGGATTTATGCTGTCATCAAAGGTGTGGGCATTAATAACGACGGTGCGGATAAAGTCAGTTTTACGGCTCCGAGTATCAGCGGACAGATGGGGGCGATCCTCCAAGCTCAACAGATGGCAGGTGTCGATCCAGCGACGATCGCGTACATAGAAGCACACGGTACAGCTACCGCATTGGGCGATCCGATCGAAGTTGAAGCACTGACTCAGGCTTTTCGGACAAAAACAAATGCTACTCAATTTTGTGGCATCGGTTCGATCAAGAGCAACTTGGGACATCTCACCGCCGCCGCAGGTGTCGCGGGCTTGATCAAAACCGTGTTGGCGATCTATCATCGCCAAATTCCACCGAGTATCAACTTCGATCGACCCAATCCGCACATTGATTTTGCCAGTAGTCCATTTTATGTCAATACTAAATTAGTTGACTGGGACACTCCAGAGCCGCGCCGCGCGGGGGTGAGTTCCTTTGGTGGCGGCGGTACCAATGCCCACGTCATCCTCGAACAAGCACCCCCCAGTTTGGCTGCTAGTCCAGCGCGTCCTTACCAACTGTTGCTACTTTCAGGTAAAACCGAACTGGCGATCGATCGACTGACTACCAATCTCCAGGAACACCTCCAGCACCACCCAGAACTAGATCTAGCCGATGTGGCTTACACCCTCCAGCAGGGGCGCAAAACCTTCGAGCGGCGTCGCTTTATCGTTGCCAAAGATCGCGCCCAAGCGATCGACTATCTCGCTACTTTACCGCCCCACCACACCGCCACTCGCCGCGCACCCAGTCAGCAGCCCGAACTGGTATTCATGTTTTCTGGGCAAGGGACACAGTATCTAAATATGGGTGCAAATTTGTATCGATCGGCACCCGTATTCCGACAAGCGATCGATCGGTGTACGGAGATTTTACAACCGTTACTAGACTTGGATATCCGTAATCTCCTATATCCAGCCGCCGCCAATTCAGCCATTAGTAAGGAGCTGCTAAATCAAACTCGTTATACTCAACCTGCAATATTTGCGATCGAATATGCACTGATGCAATTGTGGCGCAGTTGGGGACTGACACCCGCAGCCGCGATCGGGCATAGTATCGGGGAGATCGTCGCCGCTTGTCTGGCGGGGGTATTCTCGCTCCCAGACGCGCTCAAACTCGTGGCAGCGCGCGGAAAACTGATGTGGGACTTACCTACAGGGGCGATGCTTTCCGTCCGTCTTCCCGCCGCTGATGTCGCGCTCAGGCTCACCCCCGCACTGGCGATCGCTGCCATTAATGGGTCGCATCTATGTGTCGTATCGGGGACGCATGCGGCGATCGAGCAGTTGCAGCAGGAGTTAGAGCGGGAGGAAATAGTTTGCAAATTATTACAGACATCCCATGCCTTTCATTCCCCGATGATGGAGTCGATCGTCGCACCTTTTGCCGATGTGGTCAAAAATATGCGGCTATCTCCGCCCCAGATCCCCTTTGTCTCGCTAGTAACCGCCGATTGGATTACCGACGAGCAAGCCATAAGTCCCAACTATTGGGCAGATCATCTGCTAAAACCCGTCCGTTTTGCTGAAGGTGTCAAAATACTATGGCGACACAACCCAAACTTTGTTTTACTAGAAGTCGGATCGCGCCAAACTTTGACGACTCTGGCTCGACAACAAGCAACCGATCGCACTCATCAGATCGCGATCGCCTCGCTCGGCACTACCGCTGACGATGACGCCGACTGGCAATCGATCCTCCAAGCTGTCGGACAACTCTGGCTAGCGGGAATCTCGATCGATTGGGCGCAATTCTCCACCGATGAGCATCGATATCGCGTCCCCCTACCTACCTATCCCTTTGAACGGCAAAAATTCTGGATCGAGCCGCTCCCGCATCGGGATTTAGTACCTGCAATGGCGATCGATCCGATTACACCTGCAACTTCTCAAGAGCGGATTATGCACACAGAGCAACTTATACCGACAGCACCACGCACCACGCTACTCATCCCCGAGATCGCGGCAGTTTTCAAGGATACCGCCGGAGTCGAAATCGGTGCCACCGAACAGCTAGCGACGTTCTTGGAACTAGGTTTGGATTCGCTGTCGCTGACTCAAGTCGCTCTGAGCCTCAAGAAAAAATTCAAAGTCAAAGTGACGTTTCGGCAACTCTTGGAAGACTGCTCGACTCTAGATGCCCTGGCTCACTCGATCGATCGCCAACTGCCGCCAGATGCCGCTCCTGCGCCCGTGGCGAGCATTTCGACCCCCATCGTGAATCCTACTCCCGTAGCCGCTCCTAGCCCGATCTTGCCTGCTGTCAGCGTCATTAATCCTGTGCCTCCTAGCCCGATCGCTGCACCTGCCCCAGATAGCGCGATCGCCTCCCTGGTACAGCAACAGCTCCAAATCATGGCGCGGCAACTAGAATTGCTCGGTGGCAATAATATCGCCCCACCAGCTCCCGCTCCAATCCCCCAGACTCCAGTAGTTGCGCTCCCAGCCGTGGAAGCAGCTCATCAGAGTAACGGTCACAGCACTGCCCCAAATCCAATCCTCCCCGCTGTAGCGAAGCCTGTCACAGCACCAGCTCCAGGCACCAAAATCGGTCGATCGCTCGATACCAGCCTTACCCCCGCCCAACAGATCGCCCTCGCCCACATTAGCGATCGTTATATCGCCCGCACCAGTGAGTCCAAACGTCAAGCCCAAGCGCATCGCAGCTATCTCGCCGATCCACGCACCGTTTCGGGATTTACGCCTCTGCTCAAAGAAATGGTCTATCCGATCGTCATCAATCGCGCTCAGGGGTCGCGATTGTGGGATGAAGATGGTCATGAATACATCGATCTGACCAATGGATTTGGGTTAAATTTCTTTGGGTGGTCGCCGGATTTTGTGACAGAGGCACTCAGAGCACAGCTCGATCTCGGCATGGCGATCGGCCCCCAAACGCCTTTAGCGGGCAAGGTTGCCAAGACGATCGCCGAAATTACGGGGATGGAGCGGGTGGCTTTTTGTAATACGGGTTCCGAGGCGGTAATGGCAGCATTTCGGATCGCGCGGACGGTGACAGGACGCGATCGGATCGTGATTTTTGCCAACTCTTATCACGGTACTTTTGATGAAGTCCTCGTCCGCGCTGGCTCTGACGGCTCTGTACCTGCGGCTCCAGGCATCATGCCCAATGTCTGCGACAATGTGTTGGTGCTAGAGTACGGCACTCCCGCATCGCTAGAAATCATTCGCAACTGTGCGGATGAGCTAGCCGCTGTCATCGTCGAACCGATCCAAAGTCGCCACCCCGAACTTCAACCGCGAGCCTTTTTACAAGAGCTACGCCAGATTACCACGGCTGCCGAAACTGCCTTGATCTTTGATGAAGTTGTGACGGGATTTAGAGTTGCACCTGGCGGAGCGCAGGAATACTTTGGGATTCGAGCAGACATCGCCACTTATGGCAAAGTCGTCGGTGGTGGTTTGCCGATCGGGATTTTGACTGGCTCGGCGACATATATGGATGCGCTCGATGGTGGGTTCTGGCAATTTGGCGATCGATCGATCCCTGAAGTCGGGGTGACATTCTTTGCGGGTACTTTTGTCCGTCACCCGCTGGCTCTTGCGGCGGTGGAAGCAGTGTTGACGAAGCTGCAAGCAGGCGGAGCGCAAATCCAAATCTCAATAGCAAATAAAGTCAAACAACTTGTTGAGCAACTTCGAGCACACTGTCAATTAGTTGGGGCACCAATTCAGATCGAATATTTTAGTTCGTGGTTTTATATTACCTTTCCACCGACTGTCAGCTATGGTAGCTTGCTATTTTACCTATTACGGATTCAAGGCATTCATGTCTGGGAATACCGTCCCTGCTTTTTGACACTCGCTCATAGTGACGAAGATATCGAGCGAATTTTGTGGGCGTTCAAAGTCAGTATTGCCGAGTTGCAATCGACGGGATTGCTAGCAAGTGCGGGCAATGCGATCGCCATCAATCACAATCTTCCCCCCCAACCAGGTGCGAAACTCGGCAAAGATCGCCAAGGCAATCCAGCTTGGTTTATCAGCGATCCGCAGCATACGGGTAAATATCTCCAGCTCGTTAAACAGTTGACAGTTGACAGTTGACAGCGATTCGCGCTCCTCGGCTTTGCCGAGGGTTTAGCGCAACCTTGCAAGCGAATCAAGACAGCGAAGTGATTAGCTTTGTAGGGTGGGCAGTGCCCACCAGATGGGTTTCAGGCATTGTCAATATTATAAATACTTGCAAGAATCTACTTACAAACATTAAATCGATATTATCGTTTAGCTAAAACTGCTCCGTTATGATGGATTGCATCTCCGAATCTAGTACCACAGATATTGAGTTTCATTTAGTTGCCGAGCGGCAATTAGTCTCGATTGGAGCGATCGATGAGGTGTCGATCGCTCCAGCTTCGATCGCGATTGAATTCGATCCATTTGCCGATGGCGAACTCGTACTGACAGCACCAGCTACTGAGTCTCAGCAGGAAATTTGGCTGGGCGTTCAGCTCAGTCAGGAAGCCAATCTAGCCTGTATGCTATCTCAATCATTGCGATTAATAGGTCGGTTAAATCTCCATGCTTTGCAAGCTGCTGTGAATGGATTAGTCAATCGCCATGAATCCTTGCGGACGACTTTTAGTGGTGATGGCACGATGATTCTGATTGCCAAACCTAGCAAGTTACAGTTGCCAGTTAGCGATTGCTTGGGGACACTCAACCGAGAGCGAGAACTTCAAAAATATCAAGAGCTGGCAGTCAGTACACCGTTCGATCTCACTCACGGCCCATTATTTACCGCCCAACTGATTAGATTTGATGAATGCGAACACGTACTGATACTGACAGTCCATCATATTATTTGTGATGGCTGGTCGCTAGGCGTCCTCGGGGCAGATTTAGCCAGACTTTATAACGCGATCGATCGCGGTGTCGAACCTGATTTAGAGCCAACCGCATATTTTAGTGAGTATGCTTTTTTAGAGCAGGAAAAGCTCGATTTACTGCCAAATGCACACGATCGATTACTAATAGACGAAGATAGTAGTTTAGTAACTGTAACTAGCAGCGAAATCGAAGCTTATTGGCTCAAGAAGTTTGCGGATTTACCGCCAGTTGTAGAATTACCTACAGATTATTTCCGTCCACCACTGCGGACATTTAATGCGGCTCATGAGTATCATCGATTGCCAGCAAGTTTGGTGCGATCGATCGAGCAATTGGGGATCGAGCATGGATGCAGTCTGATGACGACTCTCCTCGCAGCATTTGAAGTATTTTTATCAAAAATAACCGATCGCACCGAATTAGTAGTTGGTGTACCCACATCGGGACAAATTGCTGCTGGTAAGGACAATTTGGTCGGGCATTGTGTCAACTTTTTGCCCTGCCGCAGTAGGATCGATCCCCAATCAAAGTTTAGTGAGTATCTGAGGGCGAGGAATAGTCAGCTCTTAGATGATTACGAACATCAGGATTTCACTTTTGGGAGTTTATTAAAAAAACTCGCAATTCCGCGCGATGCGAGTCGGATACCGTTGATTTCGGCGGTGTTCAATATCGATCTCAATCCCGACGACGATCCACATCGATTCGATCGATTGACTGTTGATACTGTTACCAATCACAGTGCTTTTGCCACCTTTGAGTTTTTTCTCAATGCAGCAACTACTACCGATGGTCAATTACATCTAGATTGTCAATACAACACCAATTTATTTAGTGCCGCAACAATCCAGCGGCGGTTGGCAGCATTTGAAAATATTTTAGAACAAATTGTCGAGCCAGTAACGCGATCTATTAGTGAGCTATCGTTATTGAGTTTGAGCGCAGAGCATCAGTTATTAGTGACCTGGAATGATACTAAAACTGATTATCCCCACACTAAATGTATCCATCAATTATTCGAGCAACGCGTCGAGATCGAGCCGGAGGCGATCGCCCTAATATGCGAGCAGCAACAACTCACTTATCGAGAGTTAAATCATCGAGCGAATCAACTGGCAAACTATTTAATCGGATTGGGCGTCCAACCAGATGAATTAATCGGGATGGCGATCGAGCGATCGATTGACACGATCGTCTCAATTTTGGGCATTCTCAAAGCTGGTGGTGCTTATCTACCCCTCGATCTTGCCTATCCACCCGAACGGCTTGCCTTCATGCTGGAAAATGCTAACGTGTCCATCTTACTGACCAAAGCAGCACTGGCTGAGAAGTTACCCACTCATCATGCACGAGTTGTCTGCGTGGATACTGACTGGGAAGAGATTGCCACCAACCCGACCAATCCTCCCTGTCTGGTGCGATCGACTAACTTAGCTTATGTGATGTATACATCTGGTTCGACAGGTCAACCCAAGGGTGTCTGTATCCCACATCAAGGGGTAGTCCGGCTGGTTACAGCGACTAACTATGTAGATTTTAGTCCCGATCGAGTATTTCTCCAACTGGCTCCGATTTCCTTTGATGCGGCTACTTTTGAGATTTGGGGGAGCTTGCTCAACGGGGCAAAACTAGTCCTGTTTCCAGGCGATAAGCCATCTCTAGCAGAATTAGGTCAAATCATCCAACAGCAGCAAATTACCACCCTCTTTCTGACCACTGGACTATTTAACTTGATGGTTGATGAGCGATTGGCAGATTTACAACCACTCCGCCAACTCTTGACTGGGGGAGAAATCATGTCTGCCGTACATATCCGCAAGGTATTATCCATATTAGTAAATTGTCAGTTAATTAATGTCTATGGGCCGACCGAAAACACTACCTTCACTTCCTATTATCCGATTTCCAAAACCGAGGAATGGGTAACTCCCATACCAATCGGGCGACCGATCTCGAATACTCAAATCTATATTCTCAACCCTCAACTCCAACCCGTACCGATCGGGATTCCTGGGGAACTTTACATCGGTGGCGATGGATTGGCGCGGGGCTACCTCGATCGACCTGAATTAACCGCCGAGAAATTTATTCCTCACCCCTTCGCTACCGGAAAACTTTACAAAACAGGCGATCTGGCTCGTTATCTCCCCGATGGGAATATTGAATTTCTGGGGCGGATCGACAATCAAGTCAAAATACGCGGCTTTCGGATCGAACTAGGCGAAATTGAAGCCCAGCTAGCTCAACACCCCAGCGTGCGAGAAGTTACAGTCATCGATCTTCCAGATCGATCTGGAACCAAAAGTTTGGTTGCTTATTTAGTCTGCCCACAAGTACCGCCCACAGTCAGAGAATTACGGACATTTCTGCAATCGCGGTTACCCGATTATTTGATTCCTTCAGCATTTGTGACGATCGCCGCTTTACCGCTGACGCCCAATGGCAAGATCGATCGTCGCGCCTTACCCGCACCTGAATTCGAGCGATCGCCGTCCGCCGCGACCGTAGCTCCACGCAACGAGTTAGAACGACAACTGACAGAAATTTGGGAACGGTTATTAGGTGTGCGATCGATCGGGATTAATGATAATTTCTTTGAATTAGGCGGTCATTCATTAATTGCCGTGCGGCTGTTTGCCGAAATCGAGCAAACTCGGGGGCAAAACCTCCCATTAGCGACCTTATTTCAACAACAAACGATCGCCGAGCTGGCTAGTGTACTTCGTCAGGAGGAATGGTCTGCGCCTTGGTCATCGTTAGTAACGATCCAACCCCACGGCTCCAAACCACCTTTATTTTGCTTTCATCCGGTTGGCGGTAACGTGCTCGAGTATTACCCTTTAGCCGAGTATTTGGGACAAGATCGACCGATTTATGGGTTGCAATGTCAAGGTTTAGATGGCAAGCAAAAATTGATAAGTAGCATCCCCGAGATGGCAAGCAACTATATCCAAGAAATGTTGACAATTTGGCCCCAAGAACCATATTTACTGATCGGTTATTCGTTTGGTGGATTATTGGTCTATGAGGTCGCCCAGCAACTCCAAGCAATGGGTAAACAAGTAGATTTCTTAGCATTATTGGACTGCGGCTCCCCTCAGCTCGAAGCAGTACGTCCCTCGTTTACCAAATCAATTCAGATTCATTTGAGCAACTTATCTCAACTAGCAAATCAGGATAAGATCAAATATATTAAAGACCGAATTGACTATCGATTTAATAATGTCGATTATCGAGAATTTTTACTGCGGAGTTTCCCCGAAGATACACCACCTTCGATCGAACTCCTCCAACTGATCGATGCCAATTTCCAAGCAAATGAATCCTATGTCGCTCGACCTTATCCTGGCAATCTCACGTTATTTCGATGCCAAATGCAGACTTTAGACTATTATCTATCTCCAGATCTAGGATGGGGCGAGCTGGTAGGTGGCAACCTCGAAATTTATAATATTGCTAGTTCTCACTATACTATTTTGAGAGAACCAGTCGTCAGATCGGTCGCCGAAAAAATTAAATTGTGTTTAGACCAGATCCCAGCAAGTATGGTAGGAGATCGTAAATTACATGCTTGTAAATAAATATTTAAATGCCGCCGAGCGAGTATTTGTAACTTTGTCATTGATAGTTTATTCGTCGGGGCCGCTACCACTACTACTATCAAGTGGTGCCGGACAAGGGATTGATGAGCAAGATTCAGTCGCTCCGGTCGATTATACCTTGCAGCAGACAATATTTTTTATTAACTACTTTATTTCGCTGTTTTTATTAACTATTCGGTGGAAAAAATCAATTTATACTTTGAGTAAGGAGTATTCGATCTGGTTGCTAATGTTAATTGCACTAGGATCGATCGCTTGGTCTTACTCACCAGCAGTAACTAGAGCTAGAAGTATCGCTCTAGTTGGCACTAGTCTGTTTGGATTATATATGTCTGCTCGGTATAGTATGCGCGAACAACTCCGATTATTAGGCTGGAGTTTTGGCATCATTATCGTTCTGAGTTTTATATTTGCGCTGTCAAATCCTCATTATGGGATGATGGTTTCTGGCGTCCACTCAGGTACTTGGCGAGGGATCTACGTTCACAAAAATGTGTTGGGTAAAACGATCGGCATCGGTGGGCTAGTTTTTCTGCTCTTAGCAATGGATACCAAAACACAGCGATGGCTACCTTTGACGGGACTAGGGTTATCATTTTGTCTATTATTGCTATCAAAATCTTCATCGTCGATGATTAATTTCCTGACGGTATTGGCTCTAATTCCCATTTTTCAAACTTTGCGATGGCGGTATCAGTTGATGATCCCCACCGCGATCGCGATCGTCATTTTTGGTGGTGGATTATCATTGTGGGTGAATGAAAATGCGGGGATGTTATTGGGTGCGATCGGTAAAGATCCAACCCTAACGGGCAGGACGGATATGTGGCCATCTATTCTCGAAATGATTTGGAAGCAGCCGTGGTTGGGCTATGGCTACAATGGATTTTGGGGTGATTGGGATAGTCCTGGATCTTACGTCTGGTATATCGTCAATTGGACGCCACCAAATGCCCACAATGGATTTTTAGATTTGTGGTTGGATTTCGGATTAGTGGGAGTTATCATTTTTGGATTAGGATTCTGTCAAACACTAATGAGGGGCTTAAAATGGGTACGAATCGATAAGCATTGGGTGAGCTTTTGGGGAGTACTGTACTTGACATATCTAGTTTTAGGTAATCTCACAGAAAGCTCTCTAGCAATCCGTAACGATCTTTTTTGGCTGCTTTATATCACCACAGCATTCTCATTGGCACTCACCAACTTTGCACCAGACGAAATGTCTGCCGAAAAGTCATAATGACGCATTTACATCAGCTCCAAACTTATATCCATCGCCTCATGCAAAAGCCGCTCGTGAGAGGGGCGATCTGGCTGTTCATTGGCAGAGGATTGGGCTTGGTGTTGCAAGCTGCTTACTTTGTGATTATTGCGCGGACACTCGGTGTCGCCCAATATGGCGAATTTGTGAGCATGACAGCTTTAGCGGCGATCGTTTCGCCATTTGTGGGGCTAGGGATGGAAATTCTACTCCTCAAGAATGTCGCAAAAAATCGCAGTCTATTTGCAGCATATTGGGGTAACTCGCTAGTGGTTGTCTTGGTAACTGGAGTAGGATTTATTTCCTTGCTAGTACTCCTATCGCCGCTACTATTGCCGCGATCGATCTCACCGCTCACGCTGTTATTAGTAGCCGTGGGCGATTTGATTTTTGGGAGTATTACCAATCTCGCAGGGAGATCGTTTCAAGCAGTAGATCGATTGAATGTATCGGCACAAATTGGGATCTTTATTATGTTTACCAAAGTGCTAGCGGCGATCGCTTTATTGAAGTTTTTCCCCAATCCCAATAGTCTTGAATGGGTATGCTTGTATTCAGCTAGCAGTATGGTATCAGCACTATTTGCCGCGATCTTAGTGCAGCGGTGGTTGGGATCGCCAACCTTGGAATTGGCACGAATTAAATCCGAACTTACCGAAGGGTTATCATTTTCGGTGAGTAATTCAGCCTATACCATCTACAGCGATATCGACAAAACCATGCTAGCGCGACTATCGACATTAGCAGCAACAGGTATCTATGCTGCTGCATATCGCTTGATCGATGTGGCATTTATCCCCGTAATTTCGATCGCGGGTGCTGCTTATGCCGACTTTTTTCGGAAGGGTAAAGATGGTATCGGCGCAGCGTTAACTTTTGCCAGACCATTGGTGGCAATTACTGCCACTTATAGCACGATCGCGGGTGTCGCGATGTTAGTGCTAGCACCGATTGTCCCCCTAGTCTTGGGTGATGAATATCGAGAGGTAGTCGCAGCATTGCGGTGGTTGGCACCGATTCCCCTCTTTAGAGCCATGCAGCATTTTGGGGGCGATATCCTCAGCGGTTCTGGATTTCAACGTTGGCGGAGTATGCTCGAAGCTGGGATTGCCATCTTCAATATCGCTATCAATCTCTGGTTGATTCCATTGTATTCATGGAAAGGTGCTGCTTGGGCTAGTTTGACTTCAGATGGATTGCTGATGTTAGTTTTATGGATATCTGTTGCGTTCTTTTATTGGAAACAAAAATCTCAAGCTGATGGAGGATAATCGATCGATTCAGCGATCGATCTATAGATATATTTGATATTTTTAATTAAGTTATTAGACGCAAATATTGGCTGCGAATAAACTGCATAAACCTTAGCTGGTAGGCAGTGCCCACCCTACTTCTGGCTTATAAATTACGATAAAAATCTTAACTAAATTCTAGAATAAAGTAAATGCTGCACCACGCTTCACACCAGCCATCCATACGCAGAGGAGTTTGAGGAGCGGCGTCCCGCTGTTCAGATTAATTTCTAATTTTCTCACTAAAATATTAAAACATGAAAATAACTTTAATCTGTCAAGAAATTCCTTATCCAGCCATGCACGGTAGCCGGATCGATATGTGGCGCAGGATTAAAGCTTTTGCAGAGCGAGGTGTAGAATTACAATTGATATTTTGGTGGTTTGGTACCCCCCCAACCACTGAAACAATCGCCCAAATCTGTAAATATGCTAGCAAATTACATCCAATTCAGATCGAACAAACATCGCTCTCCCGACTTCGCAGAATCACCGATCTTTTTAGTTATCCGCTGGAAACTTCTTCGCGACTGATTAAAGGACAAAAATTGGCTAACTTGATGAATGAAGCGCGAGACTTCAATCCAGATATCATTTTTTTAGATGGGATTCATGGTGGCGCGATCGCTACTAGATTGAGTCAGGAGCTACAGGTGCCAATGGTCACCCGATCGCACAATATCGAACATCTCTATGCTCAAAAAATGTTCGCCGCCGCGATTAGTATCAAGGATAAATTTAGACGATATTTAGCGATGCTGCACTTAGAGCGATATGAGAAGAAGCTATTAGCAAGTAGTGCGTTATTCTATGATATTTCGGCTGACGATCTCAGGTTTTGGCAAGCTCAGAACTTGACAAATGGTCGCCTGTTACCACCATTAATCGAGTTGGCAGCCGTCGAGAGTCCAAACATTCCAGCACTGAATGAGTCCTACGATATCGTATTTTTGGGTAACTTAAATGCTGAGAATAATGTCGCTGGAGTAATCTGGTTCTTGACTGAGGTATTGCCGCTCATCCGCGATCGATTGCCGCAAGTAACAGTACTCATCGCTGGCTTCAAACCTGTCGATCGGATCGTCCAGATTTGCCACCATACGGAGCGCGTAAGTCTCCAGATCGATCCCATTTCGGCTAGCGATACATATCAGTCGGGAAAAGTATTAATCAATCCGATCTTGACAGGTAGTGGCGTCAAAATTAAATCGATCGAGATGTTACAGTTTGGTAAACCGATCGTCTCGACTAGTGAGGGCGTATCGGGCTTACCAACAGCGGTGAAACAATACTTTAGCATTGCTAACGAGCCAGCAACTTTTGCTGCCACCATCGGCGATTTTTTGCTCGCCAATTGCACTGTACCGCCGAGCGACTGTCCAGGGGAGATGCTCCGCAGACGGCAATTACTCCAGGCGTATTTTGGTGGCGAAATCATCGATAAGACGATCGCCGAGATCCAATCGATCGTCCGATCTTAACCTCCTCTCCAGCTAGCAATTATTACCATCGATGCTTGACTCCAACACTACCGCCCACAAACTGCCAGATCGGGATTCGTACCAGGCGTTGCGAATCGCGCTCCTATTTCCGACCGTAGAATTGGGTACCTACTGGCAACCAGTTTTGTCCCAATTGGCACAGTCTCACCAAGTGAGATTGTACACAGGTCGCCCGTGGGCAGGCTTCGACCCAGATGACCCCAAAAATGCGACTGTCGAAGTCGTCGGGACGACAGTCAGGGTGACGAGTAGTCAGGACAAAACCGACTACAGTGGCGGCTATATGCGCTTATCACCCGCGATCGTCGGACGGCTGTTGCAATTCAAGCCACAGGTGGTAATTGCTTGTGGCTTCTCGATTTGGACGATGCTGGCGATCCTTGCCAAACCGATCGGTCGCTGGCGGATCGTCCTCGCCTGGGATGGCAGTTCGCCCAATGTGGACTTTCGCGACTCCCCGCCGCGCTTGCTGGTACGATCGCTGATCGCGCGGTTTGTCGATCGGTTTATTACCAATAGTGAAGCTGGTAAAGCTTATTTTTGCGAGTATTTGGGGGTGGATAGTCAGCAGATTACCGTCAGACCATATCTAGTTCCCGATCCTCAGACTTTATTGGGGATGTCTGGATCGCCAGCAGCGATCCCGCTCGATCTGCCGTCGCCGATTTTTCTCTATGTCGGTCGGATCGAAGAGCGCAAAGGGCTTCAGCTCTTGCTGCAAGCTTGTCAGATGTTGCGGCAATCGGGCGATCGGTTTTCGCTCCAGATCGCGGGGCGCGGCCCCCAACAGGCGGAACTCCAAGCTTACTGCCACAGCCACGATCTGGACGATCGCGTCCAGTGGTTGGGGTGGATTGATTACCGTCAACTGGGGGGCTATTTTCAGCAAGCTGACGTATTTGTATTTCCATCGCTAGAAGATATCTGGGGGATGGTGACACTAGAAGCGATGGCATTTGGCAAACCGGTGATGTGTTCGCAGTGGGCTGGATCGTCAGAGCTGATCGCTCATGGCGAAAATGGCTGGATTTGCGATCCGCACGATCCGGCGGCGATGGCAGCAATGATGCGATCCATCATCGCGTCACCAGAATCGATCGCGACAATGGGTCGAGCCGCCCAAGCGACGATCTCCCAGCACACTCCCGCAATGGTCGCCCAGTTTTTGGCAGATACCAGTTTCCAAACACTCGATCGCGAGTCTACCACCAGCTCAGTAGAGGGTAGAGGGTAGCGATGCGCGCTCCTAGGCTTTGCCGAGGGTTTAGCGCATCAAGACAGAGGGTAGGGGGTAGAGAATCGATCGGCTCAAGTTGTTAGCACAAGACAATCTTCAATTACTTTCGCAGGAAGTCTAATCTAGACACATGCACTCACTCAATTCAGTCAACTTACCACTACATCGCCGCATTCTCAGAATGCGCGTCGATGCGACCAGTTACGAACTCGCCACCCACCAAATTTTGGACTGGGCGCAGCACCGAGAGCATCGCTATGTGTGCGCTGCCAACGTCCACATGGCGATGTCCGTGTTTGACTCGCCCCAGTTTGCGGAAGTAGTCAATCAGGCCGATCTGGTGACGCCGGATGGAATGCCCTTGGTGTGGGCACTGCGCTGGTTTGGTATTCCCGATGCCCAGCGCGTCTATGGGCCGACATTGATGCTCCAAGTCTGTGCCGCTGCTGCCACACAGCGCGTCCCGATCGGTTTATATGGCGGGACAGTGGAGAGTCTGGACGATTTTGTGAGCTTCCTAGAGTCCAAGTTTCCAGGCATTGAAATTGTCTGCCGGATTGCGCCACCGTTTCGAGCGGTGACGCCAGTAGAGGCAGCCGACTATCGCCAGCAGATTATTGATTCGGCAGCACAGATTGTGTTTGTCGGGATCGGTTGTCCCAAGCAGGAGCAGTGGATGGCGGCTCACACTAGCCAGATTCCGGCGGTGCTATTGGGTGTGGGTGCGGCGTTTGATTTTCACTCGGGGCGGGTCAAGCAAGCTCCAAGCTGGATGCAGAACAGCGGGTTGGAATGGTTGTTTCGCTGGTATCAAGAGCCAGGTCGATTGTGGCAGCGGTATCTGTACAACAATCCCCGCTTTATCGTGTTTTTGGGCTATCAATGGTTGACCCAGCGGCTCAATCGCCAGTCTTCTAACGCTAAATAATTTAATGGTAGTTAGTGGTGAGATGTAGATCGTGAAATTATTTCGACGGCGGTTATATTCGCGGCGACGCGCTCTGAGATTGGGTCTGGGGGCGATCGGTGCGCCGATTGTTTGGTCATTGACTCGATTGGCGATCGATCCAGCCCATAGTATCAACGACAACCAAAAATTCACAGTCGTTGGCAAAAAATCGCTCCGGCAGCGGGCGCAAGCTAAAGGGTTAATTTATGGAGCTTTCCCGCAGGCTGACGATCGCCAATTTGCCAGCGATCTCGCCCTCCAATCGCGGTTTGTGCGCGAATGTGGCATGATGACAGTCGGCTGCTATTGGGTGACATCTCGCCCGAGCGTGAGTACTTTCGACTTTACTGCAAGTGACTATTTTGTCAAGTTTGCTACTCGGCATCAGCTCCGATTGCACGGGCACCCGTTGATCTGGCATGAAGCGATGCCACCGTGGGTGGAGGCGACGCTCACCCCTACCACTGCCGAGCAGATCTTGACCGAGCATATCCAGAGGGTCATGGGGCGTTATGCTGGCAAGATCTCCTCGTGGGATGTCGTCAATGAAGCGATCCATGTCGGACACAACCGCCGCGCTGATGGATTCAGGGACACCCCCTGGCTCAAGTTGCTCGGTACAGACTATCTCGATCTCGCCTTTCGGGTGGCAGCTACAGCCGATCCTCAAGCCAAATTGGTGTACAACGACTTTGGGATGGAGTACGATACCCCTGAAGCTGATGCCAAGCGCGAGGCGATTTTGAACTTATTACAACGTTTCCAACAGCAGGGTACGCCGATCTATGCGTTGGGGATTCAGTCGCATCTATCAGTCAACCGCGATCGGTTCAATCGGGCTAAATTTAGATCGTTTCTGAGCAGTGTTGCTAAATTGGGCTTGAAAATCCAGATCTCTGAGCTAGATGTCACCGATCGTAATTTGCCTGTGGAGATTGCCAACCGCGATCGCGCGATCGCCAGGATGTATGCGGATTATCTGACGACTGCGCTCGACGAACGTGCGGTCATCTCCGTGACTACCTGGGGACTGAGCGATCGCTACACTTGGCTAGCACAAGAAAAACCTCGCACCGATCGAGCACCAGTGCGTCCGTTACCATTCGATCGTCACTACCAGCCCAAACTAGCCCAGCAAGCGATCGCGTGGGCATTCGATCGCGCTCCCAAACGTTAATTACTCAAAGTCTCGTCATCATGTTTTCAGCTCGTAATTCCGACAAGATTTCCGGCAACCGTCAGTCTTCAGTCATTTGTATCAAACCGATCGGTGGTTTAGGTAATCGACTCCGCACCATCGATGCCGCGATCGCTTTAGCTCAAGCAAATCATAGCTATCTAGAGGTGATTTGGCAACTGAATGCCGATCTAAATTGTCGATTTGAAGATTTATTCGAGCTGCCTTCCAGCATCGATCGGATCGTCCAAATTGATACTAGCGATCTATTTAGTCGCCTAGTCGAAAAAATTTGTCGTACCAAAATTGGCGGGATGATTCAAAGCCTATATTTCAAATATGTATTGAAGTCATTCGATCTAGTTTTGACATTCGATCGAATGGAAAGTTATCATGCTCGGGACTATATCGGGTGTGATTTTCAACAACTAGCTGCTGATAAGCGAGTGTATATTGCTACGGTACATCGCTTTTATCCATCCGCGCATCCTTTTGCCAATTTTGTCCCAGTGGAGCGGTTGCAGCGGATTATTACCGAGATCGCCACCAATTTCGATCGTGTCATTGGCGTGCATATTCGACGTACTGACAATCACCAATCCCTAGCATCCAGCCCGACGACCGCATTTATTGAATTAATGCAAGCAGAGATTTCTCTAGATAATAACACCAAGTTTTTTGTCGCCACCGATTCACAACTAGAAGAAGAGCAGTTAAAACAAACCTTTCCAAATCGCATCATTACCTACCAGAAGCAGTCACTCGATCGTGACGATCCTGTGGCGATTGAAGATGCCGTCATCGATCTTTATTGCTTATCAAAATGTCGAAAATTGATTGGTAGTTACTACAGTTCTTTTACTGATACCGCACATCAAATCGAGGGGATAGATTACACGATCGTCAAAACTAGTTCCTAAACAGTTAATATTGAAATTTTTAGGATAGATTAAAGCCCTAATTTGATTAAATTATCACTTACAAATAATATTTATAGCTGAATTAGAGTCAGTATTTTGACTGATTTTATCGAATGATGTCCTATGTTAATATTTAATCAATTATGAGAATTGTTATGGAATCCAAGGAATCGATCGATTTAGACCTCAGTAATTATTTATTAGCAGTCAAACGACATTGGATTCCTGCCGTTAGCATTTTTGCGACTACAGTTGCGCTGAGTATTGTTGCTGCCTCATTTCAAAAGCCAACTTACCAAGCCGAAGGAAGACTATTATTCAAGAATCCTACCTTCAAGGTGGTAGGCTCCAATCTCGTACCGACGAGCATGGAAGGTGGCGAGTCAGGAGACTTAAAGTCACTAACATCAACTCAAAATCCACTTGGCACCCAGATCGAAATTATTACTTCACGCCCCTTGTTGCAGCAAACTATCGATCGGCTCCAGCTCAAAGACGAGCGCAATAAACCGCTGGAGGTGAGCGATCTTCAGACTGGGTTAACATCTAAAATTGTTGGTGGCTCAGATATACTGCAAATCAATTACAAGAGTCGCGATCGTCAAGCAGCGGCAAAGATCGTTAATACACTGATGAATGTTTATCTAGAAAATGACATTCGGACAAGTCGAGCTGAGGCGGGAACTGCACGCCTATTTATGGATCGGCAACTCCCGCAGACACTAGCTGCTGTCAACCAAGCCGAAGCAGTAGTCCGTAAATTCAAACAAGAACATAACATTGTCGATTTATCAGAAGAAGCCAAATCGGCTGTTGGCGTGATGGGGAATTTGGATACTAGTATCAATGCCGTGCGCTCTGAGCTAGAACAGGTAACGGCTCAAAGCAAGGACTTATATAAAAAAATTAATCTAAATTCACAAGAGGCGATGACGATTAGTGCAATTAGTCAGTCACCAGCTATTCAAGGAAGTCTGAACCAGCTACAAGATGTCGAGCGACAACTGGCAACTGAAAGTAGTCGCTTTTCGGAAACCAATCCAATTATCATCAGTCTCAAAGAGAAGCAATCTAAATTGTCAACCCTCTTACAGAGTCAAATTCAGACGGCGATCGGTAGTCAAACACAAGTGCCGCAAGGCATACTCAGAATTGGAGAACTCAAGCAAAGTATGATTGGGGAGCTGCTGCGATCGGAAGTGCAGCAAACTGGCTTAGTTAACAAACTAACTTCGCTCCAAAATTCTCGTGCGGCTTATGAAAAAAGAGTCGGTGCAATGCCGCAGCTATTGCAGACTCAACGGCAGCTAGAGCGGCAGCTTGAAGTCTCTCAATCTACATATCAAACGTTATTGAAGAAGGTGCAAGAACTGCAATTAGCACAAAACAAAAATATTTCAAATGCTCGGATTTTGACTAATGCAGCGATTCCTAAAAAACCCGAATCAGGTAAGCAGCCACTAATTTGGGGCTTGGGAATGCTGCTCGGTGCTTTATTGGGTACTAGTGCAATTGCTTATCTAGAATCTAGAGATAAGTCGCTCAAGACAGTCAAAGAAATCGAGAAGATCTTTGGGTATACTTTATTAGGATCGATCCCTGCAAATAAGCAAAAGTCGCGCAAACGCGATCGCCAACCAGAGTCAACCACACTAGAGGTTGCAGTTAGAGATACACCCCAATCTCTAACTAGTGAAATGTCTCGGGATATTCAAGCCAATTTACGATTTCTGAGTACAGAACGACCATTGAAAACGATCGCGATCTCAAGCTCGATCGCCAATGAAGGTAAATCTAAAGTAGCAGCCAATTTGGCCGCAGCGATCGCCGGAATGGGTCACAAAGTCCTCTTGATTGATGCCGATTTGCGCGTTCCTTATCAGCACCGTTTCTGGAAACTACCGTTGGCGAAAGGATTGAGCGATCTCCTAATGGGCAAATCCAAAAAATTCAAACAAATCTTGTGGACAGTGATGGAGAATTTGGATGTATTGACGGCTGGAACTCGACCGCATAATCCGCTCTCATGTCTGGAATCTCAGCAGATGAAGTCATTAATTAATGAAGTTACCGATCTGTACGATTTTGTAATTATCGATACGCCACCGATCTTGGTAGCTAGTGATGTCCTGAGTGTTGGGCAGATCGCCGATGGGCTGTTGTTGGTCGCGCGCCCAGGTGTCATCGACGCCAATAGTGCTAATGCTGCACTAGAAAAATTAAAAATGGCTCATACCAATGTATTGGGACTAATTGTGAATGGAGTAATTGCCAAAAATGAATCAGCAGATTATTTTTCGGCGACTGAAGCCTATTTTAGCGTAGAGCCAGATCTGGAGGCACCTTGGACAGATTATATGACCCAACTCGGCGAAACGATCGCCGATCGATCCAGGCAAGAAACCAGATTTACCGACCCAGTCGCATCAACTACCATGTTTGGCAAACCTGAGCCGCTCAAAAGACCGAGTAAATAAGGATTATAATGAGACGGCAGGATTTATAATCTTAATCGATATGCGCGTTCAGGTGATTGGTGGTGGATTAGCAGGTACAGAAGCAGCTTGGCAGATCGCGCAGGCGGGTGTACCCGTGACTCTACATGAGATGCGTCCCCACACTTTGAGTCCAGCACATCATAGCCAAGAATTAGCAGAACTGGTGTGTAGTAACTCATTTGGTGCCCAATCTACCGATCGCGCCGCCGGATTACTGCACGAAGAATTGCGCCGCTTGGGTTCGATTATTATTGGCAAAGCCGACCATCATGCCGTCCCCGCAGGTGGCGCATTAGCAGTCGATCGCGGTCAGTTTAGCCACGATCTGACCGCAACCCTCGCCAACCATCCCCTGGTCGAATTTCGCCGCGATACAGTACCCGAAATCCCCCGCGATGGGATCGTGATTTTAGCCACTGGGCCGCTGACAGCTCCCGCGCTTGCTGAGGATATTCAGCGGTTGGCAGGGATGGACTATCTCAACTTTTTTGATGCCGCTAGTCCGATTATCGTCGGGGATTCGATCGACAAAAATATTGCTTTCTTTGCCTCCCGCTATGACAAAGGCGAAGCGGCATACCTCAACTGTCCGATGAATAAGGAGCAATACCTCCACTTCCAGCAAGAGCTATGTAATGCCGAGCAAGCCGAACTCAAAGATTTCGATCGCGAGACTGCCAAATTCTTTGAAGCTTGTCTACCGATCGAGGAATTGGCGCAACGGGGTGAGGAAACCATGCGGTATGGACCCCTGAAGCCTGTAGGCTTATTCGACGCCCGCAGAGGCGATTTCAAAGCACCTGAGAACCAGATCCATCGTCCCTATGCCGTGATTCAATTGCGTCAGGAAGACAAAGCCGGACAACTGTGGAATATGGTGGGTTTCCAGACCAATTTGAAGTGGGGCGAACAAAAGCGGATTTTCTCGATGATTCCTGGCTTGGAAAATGCCGAATTCGTGCGCTTGGGAGTGATGCACCGCAACACCTTTATCAACTCGCCGCAGTTACTATCGTCCTCGCTCCAATTCCACAGCCGCCATACCTTACTAGCCGCCGGACAAATCATCGGTACCGAGGGTTATACAGCGGCAGCGGCGGGTGGGTGGTTGGCTGGGACAAACGCAGCACGGTTATTCTTGGGACAAGAACCGATTACGATGCCGCGTGTGACGATGATGGGTTCGCTGTTTGATTTTATCAGCACTGCCGAACCCAAGTATTTCCAGCCGATGCCGCCGAACTTTGGGATCTTCCAAGAGTTGCCAACCAAGATCAAAAATAAGCAAGAACGTTATGGAGCGTATCGCGATCGCTCTTTGAGTGCGATCGATCGACTGATTGCCGAGCAGCTAGCTCCACAGTCTGCGCGTCCAGCCGTATTTGTCTAATGTGAATTTGGGACAGGAAGAGCCTAGAGACTGAAGTCTCGGCTCATGATGCAAAGTCCGCCTTCGCGGACTAGTTTGTTATGCGTTGCTCAATTAAGGTCTGAAACGCCTAAAAATTTTTGGTAGGGGGAATGCCTGTCTTGACCCAAACGCTTAGCACGACCGTATGGGGTTATCTCTACATCGATCGACATTTCTCCTGCCGAGTCCCCTACGTTAAAATTGAAGAAATTCGATAAGTAAAGACTTTCAACTGTCAAAGTCGTTACATTAAAAGGATGGATAAGTTTTTATACAGGTGGTTATGCTCCAACAACTACTCACTCTCATTAAACCCGTGATGAAATCCCTCGTAGCAGTCGGACTTGTCTTAACTCTCGTCATGTCCCAGGCTGGTGATGCGCTGGCTGCACGTAGTGGCGGACGCATTGGGGGTGGTTCTTTCCGCTCACCTAGTCGTGGGTACAGTAACCCGAGTGGTGGTTCTTACGGCGGTCGTGGCGGTGGCTATTATCCAGGTGGCGGTTTCTCACCGTTCTTCTTTCTCCCATTCATCGGTGGTGGCGGCGGCGGTTTATTCTCGCTGTTGATTATGGTTGCGGTGGGGGGATTTTTACTCAATACTTTCCGACGAGTCGCTGGTGGTGATAGTTTTGAAGGTGGCGATGTCTACAATCCCAAAGTATCGATCGCCCAAATTCAAGTCGGTCTATTAGCTGATGCACGTAATGTTCAGTCTAAATTAGACCAATTGGCAGAGACTGTCAATGCGGATACGGCTAGCGGTCGGATGTACCTGCTCCAAGAAACCAGCCTCGAACTATTACGTCACCCTGAATACTGGACGTATGGTCAGACTGGCGTCCAGCAAGCCAAACTCGATCGCGCTGAAGCTGTCTTCAATCAATTGTCCCTCAACGAGCGCGGTAAATTTACCACCGAAACTCTGAGCAAAGTCAATAACCAGCTCCGTCAAGCGAACGCTAATCCCGTACTCAACTCTACAGGTGAATTGGCAACAGCAGAGCAAGAACGCCCTGAGTATATTATTGTCACCCTCTTGGTGGCGGCTACTCGATCGCTCGAACTCCCCATCATCAATGGGCAAGACGATCTGCGTCGAGCGTTGCAAATGCTTGGTAGTCTGGATGCTAGTGCGATCGTCGCAGTGGAAGCGATCTGGACACCTCAAGCCAATGGTGATGCGTTGACGACTGATGATATCATGGCTCATTATCCCAATCTCAAGTTAGTTTAGGATTTTATTAGATTTAAACAGCCTCCCAGTTTAGGGAGGCTTTTTTAGTAGTGTCAGTTTGGGATATATAGCAACCACCAAGACTGTTAGGACACTCTGCCTTTTAGTCTGCGGAGGCAGACTTTGCACCGTGAGCAACGACTTCCAGTCGTTGTCATCTCCTCAGCACTGTGGCGGTTGCTATAAATCTCAATCTGGCGATCGATTATTCATCCATTTCCACCATTGACTGAGGGAGCGGGTAAATACTAGCGGCTGGAGTTCCTTTGCCTTGCGGGATGTGAGATCTTGAGCGATCTCAAAAGCTGCATATTGCAATCCTAAAAAACTATCGACAGGCGCATAGTAATTACCCAACGTAATCGCACCTGAGGCATAGACTTTGCCCGACTGATTTGCCAACTCTGCTAATTCAAACTCAGGTGTCACCGTCAGTCTCCCAAGGGGATTGAGCGGTAGACTATATTGTTGTACCAAATCTTGAAGCAAGGGACTTGCCAGAATCGGCGCATCGACAGCAGTAGCATCGATGATAAAATCTGATTCCAATGGCAGATCGCTCTTGGTTCCTGACTCGCGGATTGTCGTCGTCGTGCCACCATGAGCATTGGGGACGACTTGCTGCACTTCACCATAGTAGATCTGATACCAGCCTTTGTTGATGCCGCCAGTGATGATTTTTCGCCAGTCGGGGCGGTTCATCGTCGTCACGCCACCCCAGTCAGCGAGGAGGTGCTGACGTTGCTCTGGTGTTGCTGTGGCGAGAATAGCTTTATGGCGTCCACCCCATGCAGATTTGGGCCAATTGAAGGGCTGAAATTCATAATTGTGCTCGACTTTGCGCTCGGCGACACCGTATCTACTCCCTTCAACTTTGGGAGAGCGGAGCAACTGGATCACCCGAATTTCGACGCGATCGTGAGTCCGCCGCAGTGTGTAGATTTTTTGTAAGATCCGCGCGGCGACAATGCCTGTACCGCGCAGTAGCAGTGTTCCCCCAGTGGTGGCGAGAGCTTCATAGATGTGTTCGTGTGGTTCGTAGGCATTGACTACGGTTTTCACATCTTGGGTACGGTCGCGATAGGCTTGGAGATCTGGCAAAAATTGGAGCGCGGGATAGCCAGTGGCGATATGGACGTACCGCGCGATCGTGCAGGCATAATCAGTCGGTTGTTGACAGGTATAGACGATCGCATATCGCCCGTCAGTAGTCTTGCGAATGGCTTTTACATGTGCTGTCCGAGTCATCTTGCGCCAACCGATCCGGATTGCTTCCCGATCGATCGCGGCGATCACATCGCCAGCTTTGGGGGTATAGGTAGTTGCTAGTGTCGGCTCAGCGAATACCTGCCACAGGTGTCCGAGACTCGATCGCCATTTCCCTCTAGCGATGCCTCTAGTCGCCTCCAAGGTCGCATAGTTGGGAAAACCCCAAAGATTGTCAGGGCAAGCATCCGCAGGGGATCTGAGCCGCTCCTGGGGGACGATCTGGGTATTGAGACAGAGTTGCTGATAGCGTCCGTAGGGTTGTTGCTCCATCCCCAATACGCGCACCTGCTCGGTACTCACCCCACTAATTCTGAGCAAGTCTACCCAACTAAAACTCCCCAACCCGCCACCGATGGTGGCATATTCGACTTCTTCGACAGGCAATCCCGTGGCGTGAATGACCTGGGGTTCGATCTGTTGCTGCTGAAAGATTGGGGGTAAACAGCTATTTACGGGAATAATCGGTGGGGGAGTGATGCGCGGATCTGGGCGATTGGTGACGGAGTTGAAGCCGATTTGAGATTGACTAGCTGGGGTGGTAACGGGTTGAGCATTGGTAGGGAGCGCGATCGCGATTTGGTAGTTCCCGATCTGGATGATATCCCCAGGCGCGATCTGGCTTTGAGCCTGTTTTACCCCGTTGACGATGACACCATTACTACTCCCGCGATCGACGATCGTCAGTCGATCTTGGTGGATCTCGATCGAGGCATGATAGCGGGATATGTCCAAACTACTCAACACGATCCGACAGACACGTTGACCATCTAGGGTATTGGGAAGTCGCTCAAATTCACGCCCCAAGGCAATTGGGACAGTTAACAGGGGTTCTTTGCGTTCTCCTGTGGCTGGATCTTCCCACATCAAACGGATTTGCACGAGCGATTTACAGAGTATTTAGTTATCAATTTTACCAGGATGGACGAGATTTTGGTCGCTTGGTCGATTTAAGCGTTCATTCAATCCCTAAAGCCTAAAGCCTAAAGCCTAAGACCTAACTTCCAGCCGATCGATTCAATAATACCGGACAGGGAGCTTTGACTCGCACATAGTCCGAAAGTGAGTTACCGAGTAAGCGATCGAGATCGGGTAAATTCTTGGCGATCGACGGACGACGTTCTGGTGAGCCGATCGTGACGAGATCGACATTGAATTCTTCAGCAGCCTTACAGATCTCTTTGCCTGGATCGCCGACAGCGACGATACATTTATAGGCGACACCGAGTTTTTTTGCTTCATTGATTGCTGGAGCAAAAATCGGATCGCGATCGGGATTGATTAAAGCATCGGCAGTTTTTTGGTCGGCTTTTACTTGCACCAATAGTAGTTGACTACCTTTGATATCTCGTAACAACGATAGAGCTAATTTGAGTGCGGCTTGGGCAGCGATCGAGTGATTATATCCCACCATAATCCGATTGATACGTTTGATATCGACATCATCTTTGACCAATAACATCGGACGCGAAGTGAGCTGAAAAACATATTGACTGACAGAATTGGCAAGGATCGACTGGAGCCGATTGAGTCCGCGCGAACCCATAATAATCAAGTCAGAATTTTCCTCATCAGCAACTTGACAGACAGTATCTTTGGGATCGCCTTGTTTGAGTCGCACATTGACTTTCGCCGGATCGAGCTTGAGATACTCGATCGCACTAGCCAAGATCTTACCGCCATCGGTTAGCTTTTGAGCCATCAGTTCGGCGGTGACTTGAGGCGTGACTACATGTAGGATGGTGACTTTTGCCCCTTGGATGGCGGGGATTTCCATCAATATTTTGAGCATTTGTTCGCACTTACCCAAGCCAGCGACGGCAATTAAAATATTTTGAATCATTGGTATTGCATCCTATTTAATTCTAAAATTAGCTGGTGGTGAGATGAAGCTTGACACCCCCGACAATTGGCTTTTTTAACCGATGAGAGTTTTATCGTCGCAAGGTCGTTAAAATTTTTGTTATATTCTCGATCTTGCACTGTAGCGATCCCCGCAGCGATCGATCGCAATATTATTTATCATTTAATTACATCGCCAATCGTAAGTTGAGTTTCGCGTTGCTCTATCCAACGAACCGATCGCGATCGTCTGTGTGAGTCGATCTGAGTTGGACGATGAGCAGGGATTCGATTTAGCTTGATGTCCATACTATCCACCATTCACCACTCACCATCCACCATCCACCATCCACCATCCACCATTCACCATTCACCATCCACCATCCACCATCCACCATTCACCATCCACCATTCACCATCCACCATCCACCATTCACCACTCGATCGATTGAAATGAGAGAATAAACATCAGTATCTTTATCCTCCTCCCCCTCACACCGATGACCTCGATCTCCTGCCACAGTCGCAAATTTACAGATATTCAAGCGATTATTTTTGATAAAGACGGCACCCTCGAAGACTCTGGCGACTATCTTCGCAATCTCGCCCAAAAACGATCGCGACTGATCGATGCTCAAATCCCTGGTGTCGGCGAACCACTCCTGATGGCATTTGGGGTGCATGATGGTGCGCTAGATCCAGCCGGATTGCAGGCGGTGGGTAGTCGGTATGAAAATGAAATTGCGGCGGCGGCGTATATTGCCGAAACAGGTAGAAGCTGGAGTGCGGCTCTAGAGATCGTCCGTGGAGCTTTTAGCGAAGTCGATCGAGTGATGGAATCTACCCCCAATGCGATGTTTCCTGGGTGTCAGGAAGCGATCGCCTTTTTCGCAGGTGCGGGGCTAAAATTGGGCATCGTTTCAGCGGCGACGACTAGTCAAGTTGTCAAATTTGCTCATTATCACAAGTTACAATCTCACTTCCAGGTGCTTTTGGGTTCCGATCTTCAGTTCGCCAAACCCGATCCGCGCTTGTTTCAATTTGCCTGTCAGGAACTCGGCGTAAATCCCGCTCAAACCCTGATGATTGGTGATAGTAGCTGGGATATGATGATGGGCAGTCAAGGCGGTGCTTTGGGCTGTATCGGCATCTCCTGGGGGCGATCGATGAAGCCTTTAACTATGGCAGATATCTCGATCGAGGATTTATCCCAGTTACAAATTACTATCTAGTTGTGACAAGACTCTCACCTATAATTGAGACAAGCTTTTTAAACACTTAACCCAGCAACAGCAATGGTTAAAACACCCTCCCAGCAGCGGCGTATCCCACCACTAGAAAATGGCGACAGGCTCACTCGTTATGAATTCGAGCGACGCTATGATGCCATGCCAAGTCTCAAACAAGCCGAATTAATCGAAGGAGTTGTCTACATGGCTGCTGCGCTGCGCTTTAGGAGTCACGGGCAACCTCATGCCAAGCTGATGACATGGCTGGGAAATTACACCGTTGCGACTCCAGGAGTTGCGCTTGGGGATGCGCCGACGGTACGGTTAGATTCAGATAACGAACCTCAACCCGATGCCGTATTGCTAATTGAAGCACAATCCGGCGGTCGATCGCGTGTGAGTGAGGATGACTATATCGAAGGGACACCAGAATTGGTAGTAGAGATTGCCGCGAGTAGTGCCGCGATCGATCTAGGTGACAAGAAACGCGCCTATCGTCGCAATGGTATCCCCGAATATATCGTCTGGCAAGTATGCGATCGCCAAGTGGATTGGTTTTGTCTAGAAGCAGGGGACTATGTATCTTTACCTGTAGATGCGGATGGGACGATTCGCAGTCGAGTATTTCCAGGGTTGTGGCTGGCAGTAGAGGATTTACTCGCTGGAAATATGGTGCAAGTTTTGGCAGTGTTGCAGTCAGGGTTAGCAGCAGCAGAGCATGATGTTTTTGTGCAGCAGTTGTCGCAAGTAGGCGACTAGTATAAGTCAAACAGAAAATATAGACCTGTAGGTTGGGTAGAGTGAAGCGAAACCCAACTTACAATTACTTAATGAGCGAATTAAAATCTTATTAATATGTCGGTTTGGCAGAAATAAAACGATCGGTAGCTCAGTGTCCTGACGGTACAGTAATTCGATCGAGTACCGATTTGAAAAATTGGAGAAGCGATGATGCTTGCCTGCAAATCGATATTATCAAAGATAGTCTATTTATTTGCTCTGTATGTAGCTCAAACTTGTCAGATGTATGGAATTTTGAATAATGACGGGCGATCGTTGCGGGGTAGTCTGGTCTGGATTAAGATGGTGAATGAGACTGCCTATTGAGATGCTGGCAACTATGAACATCCTCCTGACCCCAGAGCAAGCAGAAATCATCCACCAAAAACTCCAAAGTGGTCGTTACCAAAATGTGGATGATGCGATCGATCGAGCCATTCAACTTCTAGATGAGTGGGATGATGATACCTGCATGGAAGATCCGGCTTGGATTGCTAATACTCAGCACAAAGTAGACCTTGCGATTGATTCTCTGGTGGCAAATGGTGGTACTGATGGCACCACTGTCGTCAATCTGCTGTTGGACAAGTTTCGGCAAGCGCGTCAAGTATGAGTCAATATGTTATTTCTGATGAAGCAATTGAAGATCTAGATCGCATCTCGGAATACTTTCTCAAAACTAACGTAGAAGCTGGCGAACAATTTATCCAAGCCTTTAATACCAAATGCCAGCAATTGGTGAGCTTTCCCAAGCTAGGGCGCAGCTATAGCCATATTCGATCGGATGTATGTGGTATCTCGCTCCGAGGGTTTATTATTTTATACCAGACATCTGGAGAATCGGAAACACTTGATATCGACATCCTGAGAGTTGTCAGCGGTAGGCGCGATCTAAATTCGATCTTTTCAACAGATTAAATATCATCAATAAGTTTGGGAGCAAGTATTGATAACATCCCAGTCGATAAATCTGAAGGCATCAATTATGAATGTTGCACAGTAGGGGTAGGTTAATATCCTAAATACTAGTTTAAAAGATCTGAAGAATCGTCAAGATCTCTATCCATAGCATCGAGTTCTAAATAAGAGCAGAGAATTGACTGAACTTGGCGAATTTTGTCAGTACTCAATCTGCCTAACTGTTGCACCAATCGCTGCTTGTTAAAAGTCATCGGATCGACACAAATAATTAAGCTATCGGTAGTTAAACCATTAGTGGGGTTGGGTTCGATCGGGACAACTACAGGGAGGAGTCGATTGTCTGGAGCATCAGATATAATTGGTAGGATAGTTACCTTCCGTCGCTGATTAAAGAGTGTCCCAGACACAATCATCACTGGGCGGGGCTGGCGAATTTTATTACCAATCTGGGGATCGAAATTGACTAGCCAGATACTTCCCAGTCGGTAATTGTGACTTGTTGCCATTCCTCGTCCTCAATCGATGTTTGTGCGTCCAAAGTTAAGCAAGCCGATAAGATTGCGTGTTGCTGCTGTTTTTTTTGCCAAGCTGACAGCAATGATTCAATTAGTTGGCTGCGGTTGACTACTCGCTCATCAACATAGCGCACCAGTTCGTTGGGCAATGAAATGGATATTTTCACGATCGGTTGCTTACTGCCACTCGTTATACTACCCATCATACGACCATCAAGCCCACTCGATCGCGAAATTTTTCGGGATCGATGTGAGTACGTAGCATGAAGCAATTATTGCAGGGTAGTTTACAATGATCTAGTCGAACGGCTTGCCGTCTACGACAGTAATCGAGTAAGTAGAAAAAACCCAAAGCAACATGACTAAGTTTGTATTCGTCACTGGTGGCGTAGTTTCGAGTATCGGCAAAGGGATTGTCGCAGCTAGCTTAGGACGATTGCTCAAATCACGCAATTATTCGGTCTCGATCCTCAAGCTCGACCCTTATATCAATATCGATCCTGGTACCATGAGTCCCTATCAGCATGGGGAAGTATTTGTGACCAAAGATGGAGCGGAGACAGATCTAGACTTAGGACATTACGAGCGATTTACCGACACATCGATGTCCCGCCTCAATTGCGTCACGACGGGAGCGATTTATCAAGCAGTAATCAATAAAGAACGCCGTGGCGACTACAATGGCGGCACAGTACAGGTAATTCCCCATATTACCAACGAAATCAAAGCCCGAATCGATCGCGTTGCCAAGAATACCAACCCCGATGTCGTCATCACCGAAATCGGTGGTACCGTCGGCGATATCGAGTCCCTCCCTTTCCTCGAAGCAATTCGGCAATTTCGGAAGGATGTCGGACGACGAAACGTAGTATACATGCACGTTGCGCTCGTGCCGTGGATTTCGACCGCTGGAGAAATGAAAACCAAGCCAACACAGCACTCAGTTAAAGAATTAAGATCGATCGGGATTCAACCAGATATCCTCGTCTGTCGCAGTATCCAGCCACTTCCCCAAGGAATTAAAGAAAAGCTGTCAGAATTTTGTGATGTACCTGTAGAGTGCGTGATTAATGCGCCCGATGCTGGGAGTATCTATGAAGTGCCCCTAATTATGGAACGCGAAGGACTGGCAACACAAGCGATCGAACTACTCCAGCTCGAACAACGCACCCCCGATCTGACTCAGTGGCAGCATTTAGTCGATCGAATGCAGACATCTACTCAGGAGGTCAAAATCGCCCTCGTCGGTAAGTATACCCAACTCGGCGACGCATATCTATCCGTCGTCGAAGCCCTCAAACATGCCGCGATCGCCTCAGGTGCTAAGGTAGAAATCGTCTGGGTTAATTCTGAAGATCTTGAGTGCGATGGTGCGGCTAGATACCTCGCAGACGTGCAAGGAGTTGTCGTACCAGGCGGGTTCGGTATTCGCGGCGTAGAGGGTAAAATTGCCGCCATTGAGTATGCACGGGAACATCAGATCCCGTTCTTGGGATTGTGCTTGGGAATGCAGGCGGCGACGATCGAATGGGCGCGAAATGTAGCTAAACTCGATCGAGCCAATAGTTCGGAATTCGATCCGCAGACTCCCAATCCGGTGATCGATTTACTCCCCGAACAGCAGGATGTCGTCGATCTGGGTGGGACGATGCGGTTGGGCTTGTATGCCTGTAGACTGGAGCCAAATAGCCTCGCGCACCAGCTTTATCAGCAAGAAGCGATCTACGAACGCCATCGCCATCGGTATGAGTTCAATAATGCCTATCGCAAGCTGTTCCTCGATAGTGGTTATCTCGTTAGCGGTACCTCTCCCGATACACGCCTAGTGGAAATCATCGAACTACCCGCGCATCCGTTTTTTATCGCCACTCAATTCCATCCCGAATTTCAGTCTACGCCCAGTTTGCCGCATCCTTTATTCACTGGTTTGATGTCCGCAGCTTTAGCGAGAATTGTGGATACAGTTTCCGTGTTGGAGCATCGTCTTCCCGAACTGTCTTTCGATCGAGTAGATTAGATGCTTTAGTAGGGATTTTGAGTGGCGGCGTAGTTGAGGAAAGTAGCAAGATGGCGTTAATCGTTCAAAAATACGGGGGGACATCAGTTGGTTCCGCCGAGCGGATTCAAGCAGTCGCACGGCGAGTAGTTGAGACTGTCAAAGCTGGCAACCAATTGGTAGTAGTCGTCTCAGCGATGGGCAAAACCACCGATGGTTTGGTAAAGCTGGCACACGAGCTATCGAGTGAGCCGTCCCGCCGCGAATTGGATATGCTGCTAGTGACAGGCGAACAAGTGACGATCGCATTATTGAGTATCGCCATTCAGGAGTTGGGACAACCCGCGATCTCGCTTACAGGTGCCCAAGCAGGTATTTTTACTGAAGCCGAGCATACTCGGGCGCGGATTTTGGAGATCGTGCCCGATCGCGTCGAACGCCATCTCAAAGAGGGTAAGGTGGTAGTAGTCGCTGGATTTCAGGGCGTCATTGCGACGGAAGATCGGGAGATTACAACTCTCGGTAGAGGTGGCTCGGACACCTCGGCTGTCGCCCTCGCTGCCGCGCTCAAAGCCAGTGCCTGTGAGATTTACACCGATGTACCAGGGATTTTGACCACCGATCCGCGGATTGTCCCAGCGGCACAACTGCTCACCGAGATTACCGCCGATGAAATGCTCGAACTCGCCAGCCTGGGAGCGAAAGTATTGCATCCTCGCGCTGTCGAAATTGCTAAAAATTATGGCGTACCGCTCGTCGTGCGATCGAGTTGGACGGATGAGCCAGGGACATGGGTAATGTCCCCAGTGCCGCGATCGCGCTCTCTGACTGGCTTAGAAATTGCTCGATCGGTAGATGCCGTTGAGTTTTCCACCAATCAAGCCAAGATCGCCCTGTTGCAGGTACCCGATCGCGCAGGGATTGCCGGACAATTATTTGGGGCATTAGCCCGCGAACATGTCGATGTCGATCTGATCGTCCAATCGATTCACGAAGGCAATACCAATGACATTGCTTTTACCGTCAACAAACAAGCCAGCAAACTCGCCCAGGCGGTCGCTGAAGCCATCTCTCCCGTCCTGCATGACAACTTTGTTCCCAGTCACGATCGCGTCCTCGTAGCGGGCGATATTGCCAAAGTGAGCATCGTCGGCGCAGGGATGATTGGTAGACCAGGAGTAGCCGCTCAAATGTTCAAAACCCTGGCAACTGCGGGGATTAATATTCAGATGATTTCGACTTCCGAAATCAAAGTCAGTTGTGTGATTGCTGCTGCTGATAGCGATCGGGCGATCGCCTCACTCTGTCAGCAGTTCGAGATCTCCACCTCATCCAACGAGCACGATCGCCAGCACCCCAATGCACCCTCAGTCCGTGGCGTCGCTCTCGATCTCGATCGCGCGAGATTGGCGATCCTCCAAGTACCCGATCGTCCAGGTATGGCGGCAGAGTTATTTGGGATTTTGGCAGCAAATAATATCAGCTTGGATGCGATCATTCAGTCGCAACGCACTCGCGTCATCGCTGGAGTAGCTACGCGGGATATCGCCTGTACGGTTGCCCAAGGTGATGCCGCCGATGCCAAGCGCGCACTCGAAGCATCTGTCGCGCAGCTAGGCTGTGGCGCAGTAGTAGTCAACAAATCGATCGCCAAAGTGAGCATCGTCGGTGCAGGGATGATTAGCAACCCAGGGGTAGCAGCCAAAATGTTTAATTGTCTCGCTGAGGCTGGCATTAATATTCAAATGATTTCCACATCTGAAATTAAAATTAGTTGCGTAGTCTCGCAATCCCAAGGTGTCGATGCTCTCAAAGCCATCCATCAGGCATTTGGATTAGGCTAGAAGGGAGGCTTTCAAGATCGGGGATAAGCTCCAATCCCCAAGTCTCCCAGTCTCCCAGTCTCCCAGTCCCCCAACTCCTCTCCTCCCGTGGGTTTAGCTCCAACTATCAAGTCCATATCTGTTGATGAAATTGAACCGATCGTCATCCTCGATCGCTTATGCTTTGGAGGGTTGTGGTCGATCGATAGTTATCGGCGTGAATTAACCAACGACAATAGCCATTTTATCGGCAGCTCGATCGATCCGCACCTAGAGCCAGAAACCGCTGGTTTAATTGGTTTTGGCTGCTTCTGGGCGATTTTGGATGAGGCTCACATCACCTTACTTGGCGTCCATCCCCGCTATCAGCGGCAAGGATTGGGACAACAGATCCTCAGCGCATTACTCACCAAAGCACGCGCGATCGAGATGGCACGCGCCACTCTCGAAGTCCGCGCTTCCAATGACGGTGCCATTCGTCTCTACGAAAAATACGGTTTCCAAACCGTCGGACGTCGCAAGAAATACTATCAAGACACTGGCGAAGATGGCGTCATCATGTGGCGGGGTGGTTTACAACATCCCAATTTTACCCTCGTCGAAAATCAGCCGCTCATTTAATTTAATCGATCGCTAATTTGTAACAGGTTTCAACTAATGATGTTCAAAATTTATTTGAACTGAGATTAATTCATGATATGGTGTTTAACTAGAAATTCAGGTGTATTTATGAGCAGATTTTTGGTTAATTCTAGTTGGATATTGTGTGCTGGGATGTTGGGTTCATTGTGCCAAAGTGCGATCGATAACACAGCCGCGATCGCCGCTACTAATATCTCGCAGCAACAGCCCATCCAAAATATCGGATTGTTAGCAGTAAATAAGGATGCAAAAATAATTACAACTCCTACTGGTTTAAAATATACCGTCCTCAAAGCAGGTAAAGGAGCTAACCCAAAACCAGGACAAACTGTTATCGTTCACTATACTGGTACGCTCACCAATGGAAAAAAATTCGACAGTTCTCGCGACAAAGGTCAACCTTTTAGTTTTATAGTCGGTCAAGGACAAGTAATTCCAGGTTGGGATGAAGCTCTACTGACGATGAAAGTTGGCGAGAGACGTAAGTTAACTATTCCACCCAAATTAGGCTATGGAGTGGCAGGTGCTGGTGGTGTAATTCCACCGAATGCAACGCTAGTCTTTGATGTCGAACTGCTCAAGATTAGTAATTAGAAATTGTCAGCGCGATCGAAATAAGTGTTTCATCGTAAGTTGGTGTTTATTTTCAGCCCAACTTACGAGTCTAAATTTAATTATTGAGGACGATTGAAGAGATATTCTTTAATTTGATTTTGCTCTAAGCGTTCTTCTGACATTGAAGGTTAAACTCAAAGTATTGGTGATATATGTGATTAAATAATATCACAGCCTTTCGCTTGCATTCAAGGTCGTTATCAGAGAAATAGTTTCAAAATATAAGCTCGACATTAGCGTTAAACTAAATCATCTTCAAAAACAAACAAGCCTCGAGCGAGCGAGACTTGTTGGCAGATTAGATTAGGAGAATGCGATTCTCCAAAGGAGAGGCTACGCCAACGATCGAGACGATTTAAGTCTCATCGGTAGTTACGTCTGTTGCAGCATCGTCTGTTGCAGTAGCTTCAACATCTTCAGTGACTTCTGCATCTGCGGCTTTGATGACTGGCGGCTTTGCCTTGCTGGGTTTTGGACCTCTCATGAGGGCGAGATTTTCTGGTGCTCTGGGTTCGTCTCTTTTGTTTGAGTCTCTTTTGCCACCTTTGTCCGCACCGCGATTAGCACTACTGCTCTTCTTACTGGGAGCTTCAGAAGGTTTGGGGGTACCGTCACTCTCAACAGGTGGATTTTGACGATCGGCTTTCTTGATTGGACGGTCTACCATTGTTCGGTTTTGAATTACTACTTATATTTTAGCTTGTGAGGGCGCGCTCTCCATGCTCACATCTTGCACCAATGCATAGATACTATATTTGAATCGAAACTAATTCCAAAGCCAACCCCTGAGCAGCCAGTAGATCTCGTTTACTCTCGACCTCTATCAGTAGCAAGCTGATGGCGATCGCTGGCACTAACTGCTGTAGTGTTAACAATTGTCCAGCTCCTGGAGTACCTGTTTTCTGGTCGCACGAATTACTGCTCTAGTTGGCCATCCATATTCATTGAGTTTAAGGCTACCACCCAAATTTGGACTAATTAGACTTTTGTCAGTCAACCAGGATGCTGGTGGTACAACCAGCTCTAGTTACTTTTTTAAAGCATAAATTAAAATAACTTTATTTATTTCATAATTTCCTTGCGTTTATCATACCTTTCAAATGTGGAGAAATTGTGAGCTATTTGCAATCTACTTTTTGATTGATTCAACAAAATAATATCTCAAAGCCTGTCTGGGAACTATCAATGCGTCTTGAGGTGGAGTATTTATTGGCATAATTTATATATAAAATAATATAAAAATTATCATTGTATTTTCTATTTTATTAAGATGTTTCTATCTATGCCTTTAGAGAGAGTGCTTTAGATATTTAGGTGGTTAACTTGAAGGTATCGATTACCTCCGGTAGGCTACGCCAACGATTAATTAAACTCTACTACCCATTTCGCCTCCGCCTGCACAGAGTCTACAATCACGGAGTCTACCACAATGATGCCTACAATCGCCTATCCTGAAACCAAACGCGTCGATGTCGCCGAGCAGCCTTTCGGGCAGAAGATCGCCGACCCCTATCGCTGGCTGGAAAACGACGTTCGCAGCGACAAGGAAGTCGCCGCCTGGGTCGAATCGCAGAATAAGGTCACTAATGCTTATCTGGGTACGCTGCCAGGGCGAGATATCTTCAAGAACCGACTGAAGCAGTTGTACAACTATGAGCGGTTCACCATTCCGGTCAAAAAGGGTGGACGGTATTTCTACCGCCATAATTCCGGACTTCAGAACCAGCAGATCCTCTATGTCCGCGACAGCGTGGATGGCGCAGGGCGAGTGCTAATCGATCCCAACACTTGGGCGAAGGATGGGACGACCGCGCTGGCTGAATGGTCGGCTGCCGACGATGGAGCGCAGCTAGCTTATGCGGTGCAGGATGGCGGCACGGACTGGCGCACCATTCGGGTGCTGGATGTCAACACGGGCAAGGTGATGGGCGATGAGGTCAAATGGGCAAGGTTCACCACTATCGCCTGGGCGAAGGACGGCTCCGGCTTTTTCTACGCTCGTTTCCCTGAACCGAAGCAGGGCAAAGCGTCCCAGGGAAACGTGGAAAATCATGCCGTCTATTTTCATGCGATCGGTATGCCCCAGACCCAGGATCGGCTAGTCTATGCAACTCCCGACCAGCCGACCATAGTGCATTCCTTAGTGAGCGTAACCAAAGACGGGCGTTACGTCACGATCTTTTCTACGCCCGGTTCCTTGGTAGCCAACTTACTGACGGTGGTAGACCTGAATAGTGCCGACTGGAAACCACGCAGGCTCGTCAATAAGCTCGATTATTTATGGGGCGTTGTGGGCAATGTGGGGACGAAATTCTTCTTAGAAACCACCAAGGATGCACCCCGCCTCAAGGTAGTGACGATGGACATCGCTGCCGCCGATCCGGTGGTTAGAGATGTGGTGCCAGAACAGGACTCGGTGCTCAACGGCGCATCATTAGTCGGCGGGCGATTGCTGCTGTCCTATCTAGTTGACGTGAAAACGGAGGTCAGGCGTTATACTCTCGATGGCAAGGCTGACGGCGTAGTGAAGCTGCCCGGTATTGGCACCGCGATCGGCTTTGAGGGCGGCGAGGACGACAAGGAAACCTTCTTCGGCTTCACCAGCTTCAACGCTCCGGGCATTATCTATCGGTACGATGTCGCTAGCAACACAGCGCGCGTATGGAGCTTGGCAAAAGTGGCGAGCGATCTCAACCGGATCGCGGTCGAACAGCGTTTTTACACCTCGAAGGATGGCACCCGCGTCCCGATGTTTATCGTCCGGCGCAAAGATGTGACCGCTCCAGCACCGACCCTGCTCTATGCGTATGGAGGATACGGACTGATCGACCCCCCTGCATTCTCGCCGGAGCGGCTGGCGTGGGTCGAACAGGGCGGGGTGTTCGCGATCGCCTATATTCGCGGTGGCGGAGAATATGGTCGGGCATGGCACGAAGCGGGTCGTCGTCAGAACAAGCAAAATGTGTTCGATGACTTCATCGCTGCTGGCGAATATCTAAAGGCACAGGGGATCGCGTCCCAAGACGGCTTGGCGATTCAGGGCGCATCGAATGGCGGACTTCTAATCGGCGCAGTGGTCAATCAACGACCGGATTTGTTCGCCGCCGCGCTGCCCCAAGTCGGTGTGATGGACATGCTCCGCTTTGACAAGTTCACAGCCGGAAAATTGTGGGTAGACGAATATGGGTCTGTGGCAAAAGAAGCAGATTTCCGTAACCTTTTCAAATATTCGCCTTATCACAACATCCACTCCGGCAAGGCATATCCCGCGATCCTCGCCACCACCGCCGACACGGACGATCGGGTGGTGCCAGGACACAGCTTCAAATATGTCGCCGCGCTCCAAGCGGCGGATATCGGCTCCAAGCCGCACCTCGTTCGCATTGAGACACGCGCGGGGCATGGAGCGGGCAAGCCTGTGGACAAGGCGATCGAGGAAACGGCGGATCTGTTGGCTTTTGCCGCTCATTGGACGGGGTTGAAGGTGAAGTAAGCGAAACGTTGGCGTAGCCTACCGGGGGTAATCGCCGCCTTTTTCCAAGATTCCAATACCTGCGAGACGGATAACTGTCGATTACTAGGGTTATTTGCCACCAAGAATTTAATCACCTCATACCAACCTCACACCAATATGCAAACATTCGGAATTATCGGCTTCACGTTTAGAACAATACTTCGGACAGTTTTTTTAGACGGTTCTACAAGGCTTGCAGAGCTTATGGTTCAAGGATTGGTCTACTTTTTCAAAATTAGACCGTTTTATTCACGTTCAAACTCAACCACACAGGATTCATCATCATGAACAAACTCGAAGGAAAAGTTGCACTTGTCACTGGCGGCACCAGCGGCATTGGTCTTGCCACTGCCAAACGCTTTGTCGCTGAAGGTGCCCATGTCTTCATCACGGGTCGTCGCCAAACTGAATTAAAGATCGCCAAGTTCGCGTCAATGCCATCAGTCCTGGCACGGTGCCGACTCCTGGTTACGATGGTTTAGGACTGAGCGATCGGCAGTTGCAGGAATTTGTGGACAGCCAAGCCGCTACTATCCCGCTGGGACGAGTCGGCACACCCGATGAGATCGCCAAAGCCGTTGTCTTTCTTGCTTCAGATGACAGCAGCTTTGTCAACGGTATTGAGCTGTTTGTCGATGGCGGCATGGCACAGATTTGACGGCTGTTTATTGTTTATTACCGCAGCCATGACGATTCTCCTTCGGAGAGGCTACGCCAACGGCGGTGGATGTATGTGAGTAAGCACTGCGATCGTCGCGATGCCCGACGTGCTGCCCACCGATTGGAGCGGCGTGGTTATCGAACCTACGTTTGAGTCAGTCGAGAAGTCTATGGTGGCATGAATCGAGGCTAATATCTGCAATCGTCGCGGAAACGGCTGCCTGAACCTATCAGCAACTTAAATCAACAACTAGATCGAAGGAGTTTATAACCATGTCTCAACGTTTCTCTAAAGACCAATCTCCACAACGACCACCTCCTCCCAATACCGAACACCCGCTTCGGCGATTTCTTCGCAAGCCCTTTCAGATCGTTCGCGACAGGAACTATCGTCAGGGTTACGTGCGTGGGCTACAACAGCTCGGTTGGCTGAGCCTGTCCGCGCTCCCACTGTTCATAGTCGGCGCGATCTGGGAGGCGTTCTCACTCCGCTACCTGATTCAGCCGCTGACCCAATGGTTGTTGTAGCGTCTTCCACTGCGCGAGGGCGACTGGGAAAAACTGATGGTCAACTCTACAATTTTAAGGTGGTGAATAAAATGATTAAGTGCCAAGATTTTGCGCCTCGGATTACTAAAAAGTCTGTTGAGGTTCACATTACAACATCAACAGGCACTCTCTATGGCACACAGATTATTCCAACGTCTAATGTGCCAGAGCCAGTGGTGCTGCTCGTTGCGGGTTCAGGTCCGACCGATCGCGATGGAAACAATCCTCTAGCTGGGCAGAATAACAGCCTCAAACTACTAGCTGAAGGATTAGCCGATCGCGGCATTGCCTCGATTCGATACGACAAGCGCGGTATTGGGGAAAGTTTAGCCGCAGGACTTGAAGAAGCCGATCTGCGTTTCGATACCTATGTTGAAGATGCTGCACTCTGGATTCAGCAATTGCAGGCAGATTCTCGTTTCTCAAGCGTTACCGCGATCGGTCACAGTGAAGGATCTCTAATTGGAATGCTGGCGACTCAAAAAACTGGAGCAGATGCTTTTGGATCGATAGCAGGACCTGCTCGAACTGCATCACAAGTTTTACGAGATCAACTGCGACCTAAATTGCCAGACGAATTATGGCAACAGAATGAGCAGATTCTTGCTGCTCTAGAGCAAGGTAACACAGTGGCCTCTGTTCCACCAGAATTAGACACGCTCTACAGATCGAGCGTCCAACCCTACCTCATTTCCTGGTTTCGCTATACCCCTGCCCAAGAGATTAGGCGTCTCACTGTACCTATTCTAATTGTTCAAGGAACAACTGATATCCAAGTGCCTGTCAGTGAGGCGCAAGCCCTGAAGATGGCTAAGCCGGATGCGGAGCTTAGAATTATTGAGGGGATGAATCATGTCTTAAAAGCTGTTCCATTAGATCCTAAACAGCAAAATGCTCTAAGTACAGGACAAAAGTTGTAAAGCTTGATGGAACTGGGTTTGCAGCTGCTCAATATTCAATAGCACCCTCCGCAGATAGTCAAAACCATACCGAAAAATACTCTTGGCTTTCCGCCCATGCTTTTTGATGACAATC
>NZ_JBGSPA010000123.1:0-28973 GCF_041738855.1 Chamaesiphon sp.
ACCGATTAGAAATCTTGCTTGTATCTCCTTTGAGCTTAACTAAAAATTATCATTGGCGATCGTCGCTAGACGACGCGCTTCGAGTGAGCGTGCTTCGAGATTCGCTCACTCGATCGTATGACTTATTCAGCAAGCCCTAACTATTTGTTGTAATGTTCGATGCTCCAAAGGAGCGGGCTTTCCGCCAACGAGATAGCCGATCGATATCCTTAGCTGCTAAAGGCTGGGAAAATTTTCACGTAACTCATAACAACAATCCAAAGATATAGCGATTTCTATCCTTTTGGGAACAGCTTGTGACATTATTTACTCCGATCGGCTCTGCTGACGTGATATATCTCTCGAAAACGATATTTTTTCGATCGAGCAAACAGCGATCCGGTCGATACTACCGATATTTCAAATCGATCGGCTTCTGGTGGCGGGGGTGACGCTACCTTTTCCCTCTATATGTTTACCAAACAAATCTAGATCTTCAACCACATAATTTAAGACCTATGAACGTCGAACCTTTACAAAGAATTGGCAGTTTCACCAGTACCAACGGAGCCGAAATCCCTGCTTTCGATCCGGCAAGCGATCGATTATTTGTGGTCGCTGGCTCTGTGATTGAAGTCCAGACGATCGGTAGCACAGGTTCGATCGCTGCGGCTGGCTCATTATCCACCGGATTTACGCTGCCAGCAGGTACCCAGGCGATTCCCAACAGCGTCGCTACCAAGAACGGAATCGTCGCAGTGGCCTACGCTATTCAAAACACCACTACCAACGCGCAACAGCCTGGACGTGTCAGCTTTTACAATGCGGCGACTGGGGCATTTTTGAACTCAGTTACAGTCGGCGCATTGCCCGATATGTTGACATTTACCCCCGATGGTACCAAGGTTTTGGTTGCCAATGAAGGCGAACCCAACAGCTACGGACAAGCAACCTCCTTCGATCCAGAGGGTTCGGTAAGTATTATTAACCTTGCTGGTGGGGTAGCTGCGGCAACAGTTCAGACGGCAGATTTTACTAGTTTCAATAGTCAGGCGGCAGCACTCAAAGCCGCCGGAGTGCGGATTATTGGGCCAGGGGCGACACTCGCTCAGGATCTAGAGCCAGAATATATCGCGGTATCACCTGATGGTTTGACTGCGTGGGTGACACTCCAAGAAAATAACGCGATCGCGATTTTGGATATTGCGACTGGGAAGATTACCAGCATCGCACCACTAGGAGCAAAAAATTACAATCTGCCAGGGAATGGTATCGATGCTAGCGATCGCGATTTAACTTCCTCTACTGGTAAGATTGACATCAAAAATCAGCCTGCATTTGGACTTTATCAGCCGGATGCGATCGCGAGTTTTAGTATCGCGGGTAAGGCTTACTATATCACTGCCAACGAAGGCGATGCTCGTGACTACACGGGATTTTCGGAAGAGGCGCGGGTTGGTGCGACTAGCTATGTCCTCGATCCTGTCAAATTTCCCACGGCTGCAACGCTCAAACAAAATGCTAACTTAGGCAGGTTGACAGTAACTACCGCAACGGGAGACACTGACGGCGATGGTGATTTCGATCGAATCGAGTCATTTGGAGCGCGTTCGTTCTCGATTTGGGACGGGACTGGGAAGCAAATCTTTGATAGTGGCGACCAGTTAGAACAAATTACGGCGGCTCAAGTGCCGACGCTATTTAATTCCGATGGTACCGCTGCGACTTTTGACAGTCGCAGTGACAATAAAGGGCCAGAACCGGAAGGTGTCGTGGTTGGGGTAATTAATAACCGCACTTACGCTTTTATCGGTCTGGAGCGGACGGGTGATGTGGTTGTTTATGATGTCACAACTCCCAGTCAGCCTCAATTCGTCCAATACCTGAATACGCCTGAAGATCTGGGTGTAGAAGGGTTGACGTTTGTATCGGCGGCGGATAGTCCGACAGGTAAACCGTTGTTGATTACGGCGGCAGAAGTTAGCAAAACAATTAGTGTATTTGAGATATCTTTAGGAGATCGATCGACATTTAGCGCGAGTTTTATCGGTCAAAAGACATTCCCGACGGGACTAGTGCCCACAGGTGCGGCAGGTAAAATTGATGGTGTCGATGTGCCGTTAGGCGGTCTATCTGGGGTGGCTTACGATCCTACTAGCAAGAGCTACTACGCGATATCCGACGATCGATCTCAATTGGGCGCAGCGCGGTTTTACAATTTTACCCTCGATCCGAACACACTCGCGACTACCGGAGTCAACTTTAATAGCGTCACCGCGCTCAAAGACTCTACAGGTAAAACTTTCGTGCTCAATAGCCTCGATCCAGAAGGGATTGCCCTCTCCGGTAAAGGGACAATTTTTGTTTCTTCCGAAGGTGAAGTCCGCCCCGATCTCGGTGCGAGTCGGGTAACGAATCCGTTTATTAAAGAATTTTCGATCGCGACTGGGCAGGAACTTCGTTCCCTGACGATTCCGACTAAATTCTTGCCCAAAGTGGCGGATACGAATGGCAATGGCATCGTCGATACTGGCGATACGCAGACAGCAGGTGTCCGCAACAATCTCGCATTCGAGAGTTTGACCATCTCGCCCGACCAAAAGACGCTCTATACTGCGACCGAAAGTGCTTTATTCACAGATGGCGCAACCTCGACCGTCGCGGCAGGTACGCAGGCGCGGATCGTCCAATTTAACCTAGCAACCGGACAGCCAGAAAAAGAATACCTCTACAATGCCGACGCGATCGCTAAGGCTCCAAATCCGGCTACTGGCGGAGCTGATAGTGGTTTGGTCGATTTACTCGCGATCGACGATAACGGTACCTTCTTGGCTCTAGAACGCTCCTTTGCAGTCGGTCAAGGTAACACGATTAAAATCTATGAAGTCAAGCTCCAAGGCGCGACCGATATCAGCAAGATCGAATCGCTCAATAGTTTGACTGCGGCGCAATTACAAGCCATCGCCCCCGCTCAAAAACGCCTGTTGATAAATCTGGATGGTCTCAATCTGCCCAACAGCGATGGCAATCATCCCACCGGCACAGATAACATCGAAGGACTCGCATTCGGACCCCAACTCGCCGATGGTCGCCAATCGATCGTTTTAGTCAGCGACAATAACTTCAATGCCGCCCAGTTCACCCAAATCCTGACATTAGGCACCGATTTAGTCCCGACGATTTCACCCCAAGAGACCCTGCGATCGGCATTTCCCAACGGTGTCGCCAGTGGCGATACCACCCAGAATTCCACCGTCCTGTGGACGCTAGCAAATGCGCCTGGTAAAGTCACCTTTGAATACTCCACCAAGGCTGATTTTAGTTCGATCGCAGGTACCAAGACCGCTACAGCCACCAATCCCCTCCAACCCGTCAAAGTTGATGTCACAGGATTGAGTGCTGACACCAACTACTTCTACCGCGTCACTGATGCCAACGGCGTTAAAACGAATGGTAAATTTAGTACGGCAGCGGCAATCGGTCAACAGGCAGGCTTGAAATTTGGCGTAGCAGGCGACTGGCGCGGCGAACTGGCACCTTATCCCGCGATTGCCAATGCTGATACAGCCAATCTCAAATTCTTCATCGAACTCGGCGATACCGTCTACGCAGACGTAGCTTCCCCTGCTGTCAAAAATCCCGATGGTACTGAGAAAGCTCAAGTCACCACTTTGGCAGAGTATCGCGCCAAACATGCGGAAGTCTATGGCAGCCGCTTTGGACAGAACACATGGGGCGATTTACGCGCTGCGACTTCGATCTTAGCAACCATTGACGATCATGAAGTCACCAACGACTTTGCTGGCGGTCAGAATCTCAATACTTCATCCGCCGCTGCTCAAGCTCTATACGGTGCCACTTCTGGGTTAATCAATGATTCGCCCCTGTATGAAAATGGTTTGCAAGCCTTCCAAGAATACAACCCGATTCGGGATCTCACCTACAGCACCCCAGGTGATGCCCGTACCGATGGCGAACGCAAACTCTATCGCGCCAACACCTTCGGTAGCGATGCTGCTACCTTTGTCCTCGATGCGCGTTCCTTCCGCGATCTAGAACTACCAAATGTTACTAACCTCGCCGACCAAGCCCAAGTCGGTAAATTCCTCGTCGATTCCTTCGATCCCAAACGGACGATGCTGGGCAAACAACAGGTAGACGATCTCAAGCGCGATCTGCTCCAATCCCAAAAGGATGGAGTGACCTGGAAATTTATCATGGTGCCCGAACCGATTCAAAATATCGGCGTATTGGCAGCAGCCGATCGATTTGAAGGTTATGCCGCCGAGCGGACAGAAATCCTCAAATATATCAACGACAACAAAATTGAGAACGTAGTGTTCGTTGCCGCCGACATCCACGGTACTTTAGTCAACAACCTCACTTACCAAAATGCCCCAGGGCAAGCCCAAATCGCCACCAGTGCCTTTGAAATCACCACTGGATCGGTTGCTTACTCCAAACCTTTTGGCCCCACGGTAGCAGAATTAGGCGCAGCTCTAGGCGTAATTACACCTGCACAGAAAGCAGTTTACGACTCCTTACCAACAGCAGGTAAAGATGCCTTTATCAAAGGTTTAGTCGATGGCGGACTTCAGCCACTAGGTTACGATCCAGTGGGTTTAGACAAAAATCTCACCCAAGCCAACGGCTTAATCAATGCCAAACTATTGCAAGGTGATTATGTCGCTACTCATGTCTACGGCTGGACTGAGTTCAACATCGACAAACAAACCCAAAAGCTGACAGCCACCACCTACGGCATCGAGCCTTATACCCGTGCCGAACTCGAAGCCAATCCCGAAGCAGTTATCAACCGTCAACCAAAGGTTGTCAGTCAGTTTGAAGTGACTCCCAATGCTTTCGCTGCTGCGCCTGTAGCGGGCGGTGCTGGTGACGATACGCTTGTCCCAACCTTCAAACAAGTTATCTTTACCGCTGGTGGTAACGACCTAGTAGATGGTTCAGTGTCCACAGGTAGCGATAATCGCGTCTATGGTGGCGAAGGTAACGACGAACTATTGGCTGGCTCACGCGATCGCTTATTTGGTGAAGCTGGCGACGATATCCTCGATGCCACCGCAGGTAAAGGCGGCAACCGTCTCTATGGTGGTGCAGGTAGTGATACCTTATTCGCAGGTACCAATGACTTCCTTTCTGGTGGTGATGGCGAGGACAAACTCTTTGCTGGCAAAGGTGGTAATACTCTGTTCGGTGGTACTGGTGCTGATAAGTTCTATCTAACTTCCGGCGTTCCTGCTACTGCGAACACTTTGGGTGACTTCGAGGTTGGCATTGATAAACTGTTCATCCTCGGTGTGTCTGGTGTGAGTGACTTTACCAAAGTCACTCTGACTGCCAAAGCTGCTGACACTTTAATTACCGCTGGCGGCAAGGAGCTAGCGTTACTAACTGGAATTGAATTTAGTAGTTTGAATGCTAATAGTTTCGCGTTTGTCTAATCGATCGAGTTGCGCTCGATCGTAACTTTCAATCCGCTCTAGAAACCCCCCCAACTTTAGAGAAGTTGGGGTTTTCTTCAAAAGTAGAAACCTATTAGCCCAGATACCAGGAGGAGCAATTCATGAATTGCCCCTCCTCGCTCTATTTGAATGCCAAATCGATCGACTTAATCGTCAATCTAAAGTGGATATTCGTGCCGAACGAACGGAAGATCGATAATTTCGCCATCGACATCACCCACCATGACCTTTAACCCTACTCCACCAGCCTTCGATCGCACATACCCCAGTCCCCGTATTTCTCCATCAACTTCCATACAACTAGTCAACACACCAACCTTATCGCCATCGACAGTTATTGCCGTTCCAGCCGAGGTATTCCCAGCTAACTTAATTCCCCATAAATACTGTTTGACACCCTGATAGGTATTGAGCCGAGCGATCGTTTCTTGCCCGATATAGCAACCTTTACTAAACGAAATAGTATCCCACAAACCCACCTCCAAGGGGTTGTAATCCTCTGTTAACTCCGCATCGGGTTTTGGTCTACCTCGATCGATTCGCAGGCATTCCCAGGCGTCCTCAGTGAGTGTGACCGCACCTAAATTGGCGATCGCTTCTCGTAGTGCTGCTGACTTAGCTCGATCGCCAATCAGTCGATAACCAGGTAATCCCAATTCAGTCCCGATCGCGATTCGGAATTCGACCCCATCAATATTAACTAATTGATGGCTATGTACGGGTAAATCTGTCAGTTGTGGACTGCCCAATTGCGCTAATATTCCCGCACTTTCTGTACCTATTATAGTAAAACTAGCCAGCGAATCGGTAACATCCTTTAACTGGACGCGATCGGCAAAAAAGATATAGCGATCGAGCCAATTAAATAGATACTCACGACGATTGGGTGAGACTATCAATAATACTTCATCATCTAAAATCAATCCAGTTGCCAGATCGATCGTCCGTGCAGTAGACGTGACAAATACTGTATCACAACCCTCACCCACTTGACGTTTTTCAAAATCCGCCGTGCTTTGATTGTGCAAAAACCGCAATCGATCGCGATCGCTCACTACGATCTTCCCCCAATGTGAACTATCATAAATAGCTACACCAGATTGAGCAGCTTGTATTGCTATTTGCAAATTATTCAAATTATTATGTTCCATATTTATTAGTCCATATTGGCATTTAGATGATTATTTATTAGTAGTTTCCGTTTCTAAGTTGAGTGGGGCAAATTATCAAATATTCTCGCAATTACATCCTTAGCTTTATTGTCCAACCGCATCCAATCGGGACTACTAGCATCCATGTCGATGAGGTTAGTATCCACCTCCACAATTTGACTCTCAAGTTCGCTATGACTGCCATCATAGTTGAGAAAACAGACCTGATAACACAAGTCCCAAATATCAAACTTTAACTGTCGTTGCTCAAACTCCAGACAGAGATAATGAATCGGATGCGGATCTCGTACCTCCTCATAACTAACTTTCCAGGTAGAAACCTCTGACTGTTGACGGATGCGATCGATAATCCTGATATAGATCGGCTGCATCAGAAACTCCGCTTGTTGCCAAGCCAATTCACTCGCAAATTTAGGCTGCATAAATGTATCGCTTTTCCAGTGACAAATTGGATGGTGAATGGTGAATGGTGAATAGCAATACGTAGGGTTCCCCGAGGGTTTAGCGGCTCGCGCTCCTCTCTGGTGACCCGACCAGTTGGCTCTGCCGTAAGCGCAAGGCGCAGGCTACGCCAACGCGCAGCGTCTCGCAGAGAGGGTTTGCGGATGCGTGCTCTGGAGGAAACCTCCAGGTTTAGCGCAATCTTGCAGCGAGACAAGACAGCGAATAAGACAGTGGATGGTGTACTTGACCCGCAACTCATCGATCCCAGGTTGTCTACTTTAATGTAGATGCCTCAACCGATCCAGTGACATTCAGTTATAATAGTGGCTGTCAGCTACAATCGAAATTGTAATGTTTGGTGATTTTTTTGACAACATCGGACGGTATCCCAGCTACTTTGTAACGATTGTCCTCGGTATCTTTATCTCCGCATTTGGCTGGTTGGCACCGTTGTGGAAACGTCCAATCACCGCAGTTGCGCTGGTGGGTTTTTTGGTAGGAGCAGTCATGGTCATCGTATTGACACTCAAAGCAATGTTAGGATTCACACCCATCACCTGAATTAGTGGTGGTGGTCAACAAGATTTAAGAAAAATTATGACTAATACTCGTCGCGTGTCGCGCGTCGCCGAACTCATCAAGCGCGAAGTCAGTCAGATGATCCTCTTTGATATCAAAGACGATCGAGTCGGCGCAGGCATGGTCAGTGTCACGGCTGTAGATGTCGCTGGCGATCTCCAGCATACCAAAATTTTTGTCAGTATCTATGGGAGCGAAGAAGTTCGCGCTGTGACCATGGAAGGACTCAAATCCGTCACCGGATACGTCCGCAGCGAACTAGGCAAACGCGTGCGGCTCAGACGGACGCCAACAGTGATCTTTGTTGAAGATACCTCATTCGATCGCGCCACTAGCGTCCTATCTCTAATTAATCAACTCAGTTTGAAGCGTAGTGAGTCAGCAGATCTAGCTCCAGATCCAGAATTGGATGGTGATTCTACAGCTCGCTCTGATGAGGAAGAAGTTCTACCACAGACTGAAAGTGCTCAGACATAGCAGTAGCTAATCTCGATCGAAGTTTTGGCATGGCGGTTGCTATATAAGAGCAGTTCTAAATCTTAGGGTGTATTAGCTACAGCGTAACGCACCAAGCTAAAGCACCCGAACAAGCACAAAAACAAAAACTCCTGCCTGATTGGCAGGAGTTTTTGCTTATACTCTCATCACATCGGGATTAGTCGATATCATTCAAGAACAATGTCGGCTCAGTCTCACGATTGATCCCTTTCTCGAAACCAGCCGCCGCAGCGCGAGCGCGTCCTGCGTGCCACAAGTGACCGATAAAGAAGAAGAATCCTAAGACGAAGTGAGAACAAGCCAACCACGCACGAGGTGAAACGTAGTTGAATGCGTTGGTTTCAGTGATGACACCACCAACTGAGTTCAAGGAACCCAGCGGAGCGTGAGTCATGTACTCAGCAGCACGACGTGCTTGCCAAGGTTGAATATCATTCTTGACTTTGCTCAGATCCAAACCGTTGGGTCCACGTAGTGGCTCCAACCAAGGACCTTGGAAATCCCAGAAACGCATGGTTTCACCACCGAAGATGATTTCTCCAGAAGGAGAACGCATCAGGTATTTACCCAAGCCAGTTGGTCCTTGCGCGGTGGCAATATTCGCACCTAGACGTTGGTCGCGGATCAGGAATGTCAATGCTTGTGCTTGTGAAGCTTCAGGACCTGTCGGACCAAAGAATTCACTAGGATAAACAGTGTTGTTGTACCAAACCATCACCGACGCCACAAACGCCATCAAGGAGACAGCAGCTAGGCTGTAAGACAGATAAGCTTCACCAGACCAGACTAGTGCGCGACGTGCCCAACCAAAAGGCTTGGTGAGGATATGCCAGACACCACCACCGATACATAGCAAGCCGACCCAAATATGTCCGCCGACAACATCTTCTAGGTTGTTGACACTGATAATCCAACCTTCGCCACCGAAGGGAGCTTTTAACAGGTAACCAAAGATGATTGCTGGGTTGAGAGTAGGATTGGTAATGATGCGAACATCCCCACCACCTGGTGCCCAGGTGTCATACAAACCACCAACGAACATCGCTTTGATGACTAGCAACAATGCGCCACAACCAAGAATAATCAGGTGAAAACCTAAAATCGAGGTCATCTTGTCCTTGTCTCTCCAGTCGTAACCGAAGAAAGAAGAATACTGTTCTAGGGTGTCAGGACCGCGTAACGCGTGGTACAGACCACCAACACCCAGTACCGCAGAGGAGATCAAGTGCAGTACACCAACAACGAAGTAAGGGAATGTATCCACTACTTCACCACCAGGACCAACACCCCAACCTTGGGTAGCCAAGTGCGAAAGTAAAATAATGCCTTGCTCGTACATCGGTTTTTCGGGTACGAAGTGAGCCACCTCAAACAGGCACATGGCTCCAGCCCAGAAGACAATCAAACCAGCGTGGGCGACGTGTGCGCCCAACAGCTTACCAGACAGCTTGATCAAACGCGCATTCCCAGACCACCAGGCAAAGCCGGATGATTCTTGGTCGCGTCCGCCACCTGCTACCATTGTAGTATTAAAGGGCGTTTCCACTCTTGCAGTACCTCGATCGATGAATATAAATACGGAGTCAAAAAAAACCGGAAGATAAATAGATTATATATTTATCTTCCGACGTTTTAACGTTTAGAGTGCGTTACCACGAGGCAATACTTCTTCTGGGAAGATAAATTGTTCGTGTGGTTGGTCCTGAGGAGCCATCCACGCACGGATACCTTCATTGAGCAGAATATTCTTGGTGTAGAATGTTTCAAACTCAGGGTCTTCAGCCGCTCTCAATTCTTGAGATACGAAGTCGTATGCACGCAAGTTTAGAGCCAAACCGACGATGCCGATCGAACTCATCCACAATCCAGTCACAGGGACGAAGAGCATGAAGAAGTGCAACCAACGTTTGTTGGAGAAAGCTACACCGAAAATCTGCGACCAGAAACGGTTTGCAGTTACCATCGAGTAGGTTTCTTCAGATTGGGTGGGGTCGAACGCTCGGAAAGTGTTTGAGGATTCGCCATCGCCATCTTCAAACAAGGTGTTCTCAACAGTCGCACCGTGAATCGCACACAGCAGCGCACCACCGAGAATCCCTGCAACACCCATCATATGGAAGGGGTTTAGAGTCCAGTTGTGGAAACCTTGAAGGAATAAGATAAAACGGAAAATTGCGGCTACGCCGAAAGAAGGTGCGAAGAACCAACCTGATTGACCCAATGGGTAGATCAAGAAGACGCTGACGAACACTGCAATCGGACCGGAGAATGCTAACGCGTTGTAAGGACGAATCCCGACTAGACGAGCGATCTCAAACTGACGTAACATAAAGCCGATCAGACCAAACGCGCCATGAAGTGCGACGAATGCCCACAAGCCTCCAAGTTGACACCACCGAGTGAAGTCACCTTGAGCTTCAGGTCCCCACAATAGCATCAGGGAGTGTCCGACGCTGTTGGGAGGAGTAGACAAAGCTGCTGTCAAGAAGTTACAACCTTCAAGATAGCTAGAAGCCAAACCGTGACTGTACCAAGAAGTAACGAAGGTGGTACCAGTCATCCAGCCGCCGAGGGCCATGAATGCACAAGGGAATAATAGTACGCCAGACCAGCCGACGAATACGAAGCGATCTTTTTTCAGCCAGTCGTCTACGACATCAAAGATGCCTCTATCGACCTGCTGGTTGCCAACTGCAATAGTCATTGTGCAGTAAATCTCCAGATATTATGAGGACATTGTTGGACGCTCTGAATTTACGTATTTTGGAACATACGTACTCAGCACATCAGGTGTTAACTGATTTATTAAATCCAGTTTACGTTTCTTTACTAAGTCTAATAGAATTGTGTCGAAATGGGGAGGATCTTTAGCTTTTCTTCGCTAAAATTTAATATTCTGTGAATAAATAACTCGATTGACTCTCATTTAGCAGCGATTTATGAGTATAAATACTTATGGATCGGGCGATTCTCCTTCAGAGAGGCTCCGCCAACGCGACCCCAACATCCGCTGCCGTTCCGAGCTGACTATCTAGTTCGGTAGCTGCTACTCATTCAAATTTTAGCAGTCAAGAACGCTAAAAAATCATTGGTGCAGACACTGTTGAGAGAATCGGCTTACAATTAGAGTTACTACCAAAATTTCTCTACCATTATATGTACGTCATCGAAATCCTGCTCAAAAACACGGCAATGCCCATGTCAGTCCAACGTAAGACTGTTGAGGAAGCGACTACCGTCTACCACCAAGTTTTGGAAGCAACAAAATCGAACGATCGCTCTTTGCTAGAATTGGCTTGCGATCGCCAGCCTGAAAAGAAAATAGCGGTGATGACCGACGCGATCGTTGCTGCTCAAATGTATGAAAAATCCGGTGCGGCTGCTTCAGGCAAGACCCCTGGTTTCGTTGCCTTTGCCGAAGTTGCCAGCTAAACTGTATCACCAAGGCTGTGCCCTCATCCAGCGATAACTGACCTCAACATCTATGACTGAATCCTTCCCACTATCATTGCCAGCGATCGAGGTCAAGGATCTTTCCTTTGCCTGGAAATCTGGGCAAACGATCCTCAATGGTTGCTCTCTGTCAGTACCACGGGGCGAATTTTGGATGCTATTGGGTACCAATGGTAGCGGTAAATCGACCTTATTGCGACTGATTGCTGGATTACTGGCTCCTCAAGCCGGATCGATCGACATTCATGGTGGGTTGGGGATTGTATTTCAGAATCCCGATTATCAGTTAGTGATGCCGACTGTCGGTGCCGATGTCGCGTTTGGGCTAGTTGCCGAACTATTGACTATTAGCCAAGTCCAGCAGCGGGTACACGAAGCTCTGACTGCGGTGAATTTAGCCGATCTGGTGCGGCGACCGATTTATGCTCTCAGTGGTGGTCAGAAACAGCGGGTAGCCATTGCTGGCGCGATCGCCAGACAAATTGAGGTGATTTTGTTTGATGAGCCTACCGCCCTGCTAGACCCCGATGCTCAGATCGATCTCGTCGCGCGGGTGCGGGAGCTTGTCAAAATTCGTGGGTTGACTGCGCTTTGGGTCACCCATCGACTTGAAGAATTAGACTATTGCGATGGAGCTTTCCTACTCGAACATGGTAAGTTGGTCGATCGCGGCAATCCCGATCGAATTCGCCAAAGATTAATGAGAGAAATCAATGCTCAGGAGTGAGGACTAAATAACTTCCAACCCTCAATCCAGTGGGTAGCTCTGGAGCTTATTAAATTCTTATTCCTCGATCGGCTAACGGCGGGGTAGTCTATTTGCCCACCTACCCTCTGTCTTGATGCGCTGTCTTGACCCAAACACATGCGGAGGGCACCTCCGCGTGATTTGGGTCGCTAAACCCTCGGGGAACCCTACGTATCGCGCATCGCTACCCTCTACCCTCTACCCCCTATCCACTTATCCCACAACTTGCTAGTATTAGAAGTGTAAATATCAAAAATTATTAAGAAGGTTGTAATTTGAGCCATGCCTCCCTCACGAAAGCAAGCTGTGTTACTCGTTGACGGCTACAACGTGATTGGAGCCTGGACGGATATCCACGATAGTCTCCGACAGGCTGACAATCGACGACCCACCAAAATCAATCCGCTCCAATCAGGATCGAAAGCAGACCTTGAAGCAGCGCGATCGAAATTAGTTGAAGCCTTGATCAACTACAGTGCCTTTGAAGACTACCAGACCAAAATAGTCTTCGATGCCTACAGCCGAGATGTTCCGGCTTATTGTGAAGCAATCACCCCAAATTTATCGATTCATTACAGTGACTTTCTCGAAACTGCCGATACATACATCGAGAAATTCTGTGCCGCATTTCGCCACGATCTCCAATACTCAGCGTCCCGACTGATAGTTGCTACATCCGATCGCGCCCAACAGTTGACAGCCATTGGGTTTGGGGCTGAGTGGATTTCATCCCTACAACTGATTTCAGATGTTGATTTCAGTGCCAAACGTTCCAAACGCAGGCATCGCCCCCAAAAACAATCCTCTGGACGGTTTCTTGTCAACTCCCTCGATGCCAAGGTGCAAGCGCGGCTCTCTGCGCTCCGACATGGCTTACCCCTCGACGATACCTGACCAGATCTCGCCATCGCCGACCAATTTAATCATCTCACCACAAGCCAAATCGTAAGTTTGCCACTTCGCTTCACCAGTCAAGGCAGCTACGATCCCCAGGATAGAGCCTTTGTGTGCGACCGTCACTACATTTTTACAGTTGCATTGCACCAACTTACGCGCTATGATGTGTGTACGTATATTTAGTTGCGCTGAAGTTTCAGGATAGCACGGCAAAATTGAAGATTGATAATTGGCATCGATACTCGGGTAAAATTTGATTAACTCCTCAACTGGAGTAGTCTGTGGTAACTCTGAAGACCAATCTTGACACAACCACTCACATAAACCCCATTCCAACTGGATCGGTAGCTCAAGTAACCGAGCTAGCGGAGCGGCTGTTTGGATAGCGCGTAGAAAGGGAGATGAAAATAGCCGATCGATGGGGATGTGGCTCAACTCGCTAGCAAGGTCGTGGGATCGTTTGACTCCCGCTGGTGAAAGTGGTGGATCGTAGCGATGAATTGCAGTATCAAACCATTCCGGCTCGATAAAGTCCAACCGATGTGCATGACGAACCAACCAAAGTGTTTGCATGGAATTTAAATAGCTCCAATTGTGCTGTAGATCGCAGGCTTGTAACTAAAGCTTAACTATGATGAGAGCAGCGGTAGAGTGATGAGGACGGTTATTTGGGATAACTTGGGTGTAAATACCGACCAGCTCAACACCTGTAAGCTTCAAAATCCTTACCCTCAGCTAATTGGCTGAGGATCGAAAAAGTTAGTCAGGATATGTGTAGAAATGTTAGAATTGTTAGAACCAACGTACGAGCAAACTCGATCGCCAAGCGTAACTGATACTACCTTCGACAGCCGTAAGTGACATCCGCTGGTCTCTGACGATATTGCCACCCACCAAGACATCGCTCCGGCGCACGTAACTATCACTGTTGCTCCTCCCGCAGACCCAGCGATCGAAATTTTATTTAAATTCCCCCTACATTTTAGCCAGAGTCATGAAAACTGCTCAAGCATCAACCGATACTGTTCGTACCTACCTCCGTGAAATTGGGCGTGTGCCCCTGCTCACCCACGAACAGGAAATCCTGTATGGTAAGCAGGTACAGCAGTTGACGATCCTGATGGCAGTCAAGAATACTCTCATCGAAGAACTCGGTCACGAACCGAGTTTGACTGAATGGGCAACTGCTGCCAATATCGACGAACTGCAACTGCAAAAAACTGTTTCTGCAGGTGAGAACGCCAAACGCCGCATGGTAGAAGCCAATCTCCGCTTGGTAGTCTCCGTAGCCAAAAAATACATCAAGCGCAATATCGACCTGCTGGATTTGATCCAAGAGGGGACGATTGGGATGCAGCGCGGAGTTGAGAAATTCGATCCGAGTAAGGGCTACCGTTTTTCGACATATGCTTACTGGTGGATTCGTCAAGCGATCACCCGTGCCATTGCTGAGAAAGCGCGGGCGATTCGGCTACCGATTCATATCACCGAAAAGCTGAATAAAATCAAAAAAGCTCAACGCGCTCTCGCTCAACAATTTGGACGAGCAGCGACAATCAATGAGCTAGCAGCAGAGCTAGAGCTAACCTCCAAACAAGTGCGAGAATATCTAGAGCGTGCGCGCCAACCATTGTCACTCGATCTGCGGGTAGGTGACAATCAAGATACCGAACTCGGAGATTTGCTCGAAGATCCGGGGATCTCTCCAGAGGAATACGTCACCAACTCATCGCTGCAAGTAGACTTGGAGCGGATGATGTCCGAACTCACTCCTCAACAGCAACAAGTCCTCACCCTCCGGTTTGGCTTGAAAGATACTCAACCACTCACCCTCGCTAAAATTGGTGACTTGCTCAATATCAGCCGTGAGCGAGTGCGTCAAATCGAGCGGGAAGCAATTGCCAAGCTCCGCAAACGTAAAGCAGATATCGGTGAATATCTAGCTTCTTAGATGCCCTAGCTCCCCGACTTCTTTGAGAAGCGGTTCGCGCTCGTCGGATTTCCCGACGGTTTAGCCAGATAAGACAGTCGGGTAGCTGTCATCACCAGCAATTAACTGCAAAAGCGGCACTACCGATAGAGGTAGTGCCGCTTTTGCAGTTAATTGCTGATTCGATACATCGATTTAGAATTCCATTTCAGCAGCTTGGACTTTCTCGACTTGTTTTTTCTTGAGTACCAACAAGATTTGCGATAGCATAATCATAAACACAAATGCGATCAGACCCAAAATGCGATCGGGATTTTGCAAGACGATTTCGATATCTTTTTGACCGAAACCACCAACATTGGGATTGTTGGTAATTGCTTGACCAGCAGTCACAGCAGCACCTTGAGCGACTAGTAGCTCAGGGCCAGCCGGAACTTTGTCGATGACCGCATCACCAGTCGCTGGTTGAATCGTGACTTGAGTGCTACCATCTTCTTGTTTATCGATCGCCGTAATATTGCCAGCAACAGAAGCGTTGACGACAGCGTTATTACTTTTCTCACCAGTCGGATAAACCTGTCCGCGACCGCGATTGCCACCGACGTGAATTTGATATTTACCAAAGTAAATACCCTTTTCGGTTTTAGGATTGGGCGATAACACGGGGAAGATCAGTTCTTGATATTTGTCACCAGGCAGTGGCCCGATAATGACAATATTGTCTTTACCCTCACCATAAGGCTGGAAATACATCCCTTCGGTCTTTTCCTTCAGTTCGGGCGAAAGACGGTCTTCAGGGGCGATTTTGAAGCCATCTGGTAGCATCAAGACAGCTCCAACGTTCAATGGCCCTTTGGTACCATCGGCGGTGACTTGTTGGATACTTTGGTCGTAAGGGATTTTGACCACAGCTTCAAACACTGTATCGGGTCTCACCGACTGCGGTACTTCGATTTCGGTAATTTTGGCGGCTAGATGGCAGTTGGCGCAGACAATTCTACCTGTCGCTTCGCGGGGAGTTGCTGGGTAGGTTTGTTGTGCCCAGAAGGGATACGCTGCTGCCGATTGGGGTAGGGCAAGATCGTTGGCGAACAGGATGCCGACGCTAGCCATGATGACGACTAGGGTTTTGGTTAGCAGTCGCTGACTATGTTGCCAGACTGGGGGTAAAGTTAATTTCATAGGTTGGGATGACAGACGAAAAAAATTAAGAATATGTGGAGTTTGCGTGAATGGTTTGCGACTCGCTCGACTTACACCGTTGGCTGAGCCTCTCCTTGGGCGATCCGCAGTTGTTGGCGTCAGCCTCGCGTTAGATGGTAACCTGCCGTAGGCATAGTGAAAGTAGCGGATAGTGTCCAACTCAACCCGATGACTATTGCCGATCCCCTAGTTTAAGCCCACCAAGCTGGCTCGTCTGTACGGAAATCAGTCTCAGTCCAAGGAGTGAGCTCAACCGTGTCGTTTTCGGTGACTGTCGCATGAGCTAGAGCTAGCGATTTTGGTGCGGGACCGCGCACCATTTTGCCTGCCTCATCGTACTGAGAACCGTGGCAAGGACACATAAATTTGTTTTCAGCTTTGTTCCAAGGGACGACACAGCCGAGGTGAGTACAGATGGCATTGATCCCATAATTGACAATCGTGGCATCTGCGACCACGATATAGGTCGGATCGCCTTTTAAGCCCTGTGCCAATTCGCGATCGCCTTTAGCTTTACCAGCCAAGAAGGCACTAACTTTGACATCGTTGCCCTGAGCGTCTTTGGCTGTTGCGCCGCCGCCAGCCGCACCGCTAGCTGGTGGTACGAAGTAGGCGATAAACGGATAAGCTGCACCCAGCACCATCCCACTAATCGTTCCGAAAGTGAGCAGGTTCATGAATTGGCGACGACCGAGATCTGGCACGTCAGCGGAATTGGTGAGTTGAGTCATAAACTAAATGAGTTTTATCTAATAATATCTTTGCACAACACTTAAACGATTTGTAATCACGCGATCGCCGAGCTATAGAGTCATGTAAAAGCTTACGGCATCTGATATTATGACATTTTTCGGCTCCGATCGGTAAGGAGGTGGCAGTCGAACGGGAGCGCACTCACAAAGATGCTGATGTGGCGATCCCCACTCTAGCTACTTAATACTCATCGCTAGAGTGTCGTCAGTAGTTTGTGTGCATGGCGATCGCGATTTAGCTGCGCTAGATCGAGCGCGGTTAAACCGCCCAGATTTTTGCAAGTGCGATCGGCTCCTGCCGCTAATAATAATTCGATGACAGGATGATGATGGCGATGTGTCGCCCACATCAGCGCGGTGGCTCCAGTGTCATCGGGCGCATTGAGATCGACGCCAGCAGCGATGAGCGATCGCACCAATTCGATATCACCGTGGATCGCACAAATAGTGAGTGTTGTTTGTCCATGTCTGAGTATTTGGGTGGGTGGAACACCCGCAGCGATCAGCATTTGGGCGATCGCTGAGTACCGATTGACGATGGCGATGCCAACAGCCGTGGCACCTTGCTGATGAGCATCAAGATCGATCTGGAACGCTAGCATCTCTTCCACGGCTGCTGGCTGGTCATTTAATGTCGCTAAAATGAGTGGAGTGTCCCCCAGACTGGTGATGACATCGGTGTGCGCTCCGTGACTCAGGAGCAACCCGATGAGATCGCGATCGCCTTCAATGGCGGCTAGGTGTAACGCGGTTTCGAGATCTTGATTCTGAAGATTGGGATCGGCTCCAGCAGCTAACAGCATTCCCACAATTTCGATCTGGCTGGCAGATGTAGCAGCAATTAAGGCTGTCCAGCCATCGTGATTCTGAAGATCGATCGTGGCTCCACGATCGATTAGTGGTTGAATCAGGCTCACATATCCGCACTCAGCCGCCATGATGAGCAAACTATCGCCGTCACTATCTACTGCTGCAATATCGGCTCCAGCGTCCAGTAACATCTGGAGCATAGTCGGATCGCCTGGTGCTGACATCAGTAACAGCGGTGTCTTGCCATCGCTGCGTCGATAATGGAGATCCGCACCAGCAGTGAGCAGTTGGCGGACGATCTGAGGATGATGGCGATCGATCGCCAGATTGAGCGCATTGTCTTCATCCGTATCGATCTGGCAGGCATCCGCGCCAGCAGCCAGCAGCACAGCGACAATTTCCGTCGCCCCAGCTAACGTTGCCCCCATCAGTGCCGTACTACCATCTTCATTAGTCGCATTCACATCTACCCCAGCAGCCACCAACTGCTCGACTACCACCAGTCGATTTGCTCCAGCCGCGAACATCAGAGCCGTCGTCCCAAATTGCTGACGATGGATATTGGCATCGGCACCAGCCAGCAAGAGTTGCTCGACAATTTGAGTAAACCCTTTTTGGGCGGCAAACATCAGCGCGGTGGTACCTTGGGTATCGGTTGCATTCACCTGGGCACCGCGTTCCAAGGCAGTCGCAACTTGACGATAGTTACCTAGTTTAGCGGACTGAAGCAGGAGGAGATGAGACCTATTGGCGATCGGCATAAATTTTAGCAGTCGAACTGTGAGTGGATGTGGTGGTGCTCGATTTGGGTCTGAGCGAGTTGGTACTAGCGTGGCGATCGATTGCCAACACCCACAAATTTTATGCTAACTTTTATAGATATTCTGAAAACTTTTGCGTCAATTTTGCCGATCCTATGGACTTTATTCCTGCTAATATCAAACCCTATCTCAATTTTATCCATCCACCGCTGATGTGGATTTTATTGGCAACTTCTCTGTATGCAATGTATCTGGGCTTCCAGATCCGCAAAACACGCACGGCAACAGGTGAGGAAAAGAAAAAACTCATTCAGGGTAAATTTAATGTCCGTCACCACCAAATTGGCTCGATCGTCCTCGCGGTGATGGTGTTGGGATCGATCGGTGGGATGGCTGCTACTTATATTAATAATGGCAAGCTATTTTTCGGCCCGCACCTACTGGCTGGTTTGGGAATGACTGGTTTGATTGCAGTATCGGCTTCGCTGTCTCCTTACATGCAAAAAGGGCTGGATTGGGCTAGATACAGTCACATTGGCATCAATTTAGTCATCGTCGGTCTCTTTGGCTGGCAAGCTTTCTCCGGTGTGGAAATTCTGACTCGGATTATTAGCAAAATGTAAATTTACTTAGGTAAGGGGTAGTGATTAATGGTTGATGGCTAAACGTTTTGTTATTTTCCATTTACTACTCTCTACCCTCTACCCGCTAAATAATATAATTAGTCACTTCACCTTGCGCCGCTTGCCAACTACGGGCGTCGTAATAAAGATCCGCTAGCGAAATACTCGCCAAAGCTGCTTGCAATTTTTCATTAAGTCGGCTCCATACCATCAGAGTGACCCAATCTGCAGCAAGATTGTGCTCCTTGAGTAGAGCGGATTTCGATTCATTGCCGTCTGGCTTGTCAACCACCATTGATTCGCCAACCGCCATCAAAATATCGCTCAAAGAAATTTGGGTAGGTTTTTTGGCGAGTTGATAACCACCATGAACGCCGCGAATAGACTTCACCAATCCAGCACGGCGTAATTCAATGAGCAGTTTTTCGAGATAGGGAATGGGCAAATATTGACGAGTGGCGATCGCACTGACAGCGGCTGGCCCATAACCTGGTTGTAAACTGAGGTCTAGCATCGCCTTAACGCTATAATGTCCGCGAGTAGTCAGCTTCATAGTTAGTGTGGGTTCAGGGGGATGCTGTGGTTGCCTGGGCAAGACATGCAGGCGTACGCATCGCCACTCGCCCATCGGCTCATTCCCATCCTAGCAAAATCTCAGCGAAATCTTCTGGCTCCAATTGTCGATCGTCAGGAGATCTTAATTGATTACTCGAAACTATTATTTACGATGCACCTGACATTTTAAAATAAGTTTCGTTCCGCTCTAAAAAAGATGGTATGTTAGATCGAGAAAGTTAAAAAGATCGCTCTAGTCAGTGTACTATGGTGATAAGTGCTAATAGCAACCTCCAATAACTAATTGCAGGGCTAGTTTAGCAAAACCGCAACGCCGGATAGCGTTAGACCCTCTAGTTTGAAATCTAAGTTGATGAGTAATAAGAAAAATATTGAGCCTTTAGTCGGCGAAGAACTGCTTCAAAAAGTCAAAGACCTCGGCAGCGCAAGCAAAGAAGATAAAGCGCGTGAATGCGGCTACTTTACCGAAACGAAGAACGGTGTAGAACGCGTCAACATGATGAAATTTCTGAACGCGCTGATTGATGCTGAAGGCATTCAGTTGGATGGCAAAGCTGCTGGGGGCGGTCGTGGCGGTCGCAGTGCTAGCTACAAAATCACCGTCCAATCTAACAATAACTTATTGATTGGGGCTGCTTATACCAAGAAAATGGGTTTACAAGAAGGAGACGTGTTTGAAATCACCCTCGGTCGGAAACATATTCATCTCAAACAAGTTGATGCAAACGGAGTCGATGCAGAAGACGAATAACTGAGCCACAGCGGTAACCTCGACTACCGCACATAGTTCTGAGATCTTATTTAGAGCCGATGTAAAGATATTTAACAATCACCGAAATCTCGATCGGTTAGTTGATTTATTATCTTGAATCGTCGCCATTTTACGATCTTGCTAGCAGATATGAGATTGCAGTGATGATAATCCCATATATGCTAGCTTTATCTATTCATAGGTCGATTTTGTAGCAGCCATTTCCCATATCATTCGTAGTTTCATGTCTCGGATCAAAGTCAGACAGCATGTCAATCCCCTCAGTATCATCTATCAACAGCCACTGATACCGCCCGATTGGTCGCTAGTGTATCCCGATTTAGCCGCACCGATCCATCTCGATATTGGGAGTGCTGGGGGACGATTCTTGCTAGAATCAGCACGAGGCGATCGCAAGTGGAACTATTTGGGGATCGAAATTCGCCAAGCTCTAGTCATCCAAGCCAATCGGATTCGGGATGAAGCGGCTCTGAGCAATCTGCACTATGTCTTTGGCAATATCAATACTTCACTAGCCATACTACTCGCATCGCTCCCACCTGGCAAATTGCAGCGGATTAGTATCCAGTATCCCGATCCTTGTTTCAAGAATAGACACGCCAAGCGACGCGTCGTCCAACCAGAATTAGTCAACGATATCGCCCGTTATTTACCCAGTGGTGGCGAAGTATTTTTGCAATCAGATCTCGAATGGGTAGCCCAAGAAATGTGCGATCGATTTAGCGAAAATTCAGCCTTCCAGCGCACTCAACCCCAATGGCTCGAACCCAATCCCCTATCAGTACCCACCGAACGCGAAGTAGCTACTCTCAAGCGCGGCTTACCAGTTCATCGGGCAATCTGGGTTAGGGATTAGGCTTTAGGCTTTAGGGGTTAAAACAATCCTAGATGAGCAGCTAGGTTGATGTAGGGTGCGTTACGGCTGGAGCCTAACACACCAGTATCCGATTCAAACCTAATACCTAAAGCCTAAAGCCTAATCCCTACTTGTACTTGAGATTGATGCAGCTCCATTCCAAGCGATTCCAGACTGTACCGACCACCCAGCCGTGTTGTTCTAGTACATTGGATACATCGGCAACTTGACTCGACAAAATGCCGCTCAAAATCGCCCAACCTCTAGGCTTGACTAATGCCGCCATCGAGGGCGCGAGTTGAATGATGACATCTGCTAGGATATTGCAGACAAAGCCATCAACGGGGGCGGGAAGTAGCGAATGAAGTGTTTCGATACTACCCAAATCCACAATTAATTGCTCAGCGGGGATACCGTTGAGAGCGCGATTTTCGCCTGTGGCTTTGACAGCCAAAGGGTCATTGTCCACTGCGTATACCTGCCGCGCACCCAATAATAATGCGGCGGTAGAGAGAATACCCGAACCGCAACCGAGATCGGCAATCGTCAGATGGGTACCTGGTTGGAGGCGCATTTCGAGTGCTTCTAGACATAGCTGAGTCGTCGCGTGAGTGCCAGTCCCGAAGGCGACACCAGGATCGAGGGTGAGGATCGTCCGCTCTGTATCAGTGGGTGGCTCCAACCAAGCGGGGTTAATCAACAATCGATCGCCGATCGGTTGTGGTTGCCAGTATTGTTTCCAACTACTCGACCAATCTTCTTCATCGATCAGATTACAGCTAGTTACTGGTAACTGGCAACCCATCTCCCGTGCATCATCCTCCAATTGGAGGGAGAGATCTGACACCGCCAGGAGTTTGACCTGAACTTGAGGGATGTACGCCGAAATCAGAATCTCGCGACCTTGCGCTTGGGTAGACATCCCTTTACATCCAAATTCACTCAGTCGCCAAAAGATACTTTCTTCGAGATCGGGGATGCAATCAATTTTAATTTCCCACCAGCTATTAGACATGATTGTAAGTATCGACGGACGAATGAGGGGTTTAAGGATGCGGTTGGAGAGGCGTTGCTGAATTCAGGTATGTTTGTAGGGGTACCCCTACAGGTTGTTTAGGGGAATTTCATACCTCTATTCAGCAACGCCCTTGGAGAAAGATCGAGCAGATGATTGGTGGCAATCAGCGATCGAATCCTTGAAGCTCGATCGATCCGCTCAGTTACAGTTGGGTGGGATCTCAACTGTGGTGATTAGCTTTTGACGCGGCTCGGCAACCGATCGGATACCACCACAGTAACACAATGTGCTTGACGGTCAAGACAATCGTCAGGCGGAGCAGGGCGGATTAATTTGTCAGCGTGACCGTATAGGCGTCACTGATTCCTCTTACCTGCTTGATTTCAGCCAGAATGCCATCGGGCAAAGGATCGTCGAGACTCAAGACCATCACAGCATCACCTCGGACAATCTTGCGTCCGACCTGCATACTCGCAATATTGACATTGAATTTGCCCAAGAGCGAACCAATAATCCCAATAATCCCAGGGACATCTTTATGCACCGTGAATAACATATTTTGAGTAGGCACGACATTCACAGGGAAGTCATCAATACTAGTAATCCGCATCTCAGCATCACCCAAGAGCGCACCTGTGACCGAATGTTGACCTAAAGAGCCTTTGGCAATCAGCTTGAGGGTCGCGGCATAGTCGCGCACCGAAGCATCGCGAGTTTCCGAGACGTGAATGCCGCGTTCTTTGGCTTCAATCCCTGCGTTGACATAGTTGACGCGCTCCCGCAGTGCTGGAGACAATAAACCTTTGAGCGCGGCAGTGATAATTGGTTTGGTTTGTTGCTCGGCGAGATCGCCATACAGACACACTTGGAGATCGTTGATGCGTCCGCCAGCGAGTTGACTGACCATATTACCGAGGGTTTCAGCCAGTTGGAGATATGGCTTGAGCTGTTGGAGCGCGTCAGGGTGGAGTCCAGGGATATTGACCGCAGACCGCGCTGGTAGCCCGAGCAACACATCCCGAATCTGCTCGGCAACATCGATCGCAACATTTACTTGGGCTTCGGCTGTGGAGGCTCCTAGATGGGGCGTAAGGACGATTTCTTTGCCTAATGACCGCAAATCGGATTCGCCCAGTGGTTCGATCGCAAATACATCGATCGCCGCACCAGCAATTGTACCCGCCCGGAGCGCGATCGCCAAAGCCGCTTCATCGATGATGCCACCCCGCGCACAGTTGATAATTCGCGCCTGGGGTTTCATCTTCGCCAGGGTTTCGGCATTGATGATGTTGGCTGTCTCTGGGGTTTTGGGGATATGGAGGGTGATATAATCTGACTCGCGGAAGATCGTATCCAAGTCTACCAATCTACACCCCAACTGCTCGGCACGTTCGGCAGAGATAAACGGATCGTACGCCAATAACTTCATCCCCATCGCTTTGGCGACAGTGGCAACATGGGAACCAATTTTACCCAAACCAACGACACCAAGTGTCTTTTTATAAACTTCTGTACCGACAAACTGCTTGCGGTTCCACTGTCCGCTTTTCATCGACTGGTTTGCTTCTGGGATGTAGCGAGACATCGACAGCATCATCGCTAGAGCATGTTCGGCAGCCGCGATCGTGTTACCTTCAGGGGAGTTGACGACTACGATCCCTTTGCGGGTAGCGGCAGGGACATCGACATTATCCACGCCGACACCTGCGCGACCGATAATCTTGAGATTTGTAGCAGCTTCGATAATTTCTGAAGTGACGCGGGTTTCCGATCGAATCATAATCGCATCGTAGTCGCCGATAATCCGAGCTAATTCTGCTGGTGGTAAACCAATTTTGACGTCTACTTGAGCGACCTGTGACAGGATGTCAATCCCTGCTTGGTCGATGGGGTCGGAAACAAGAACTTTAGACACGATCGGTTTTGTTGGATAAAGGTCAACGCAATAGCACATTCTACTCGGATTATCCGTCCAGTGGGGCGATCTTCTCGCTCAATTTTACAATTTAGCCAGTGGGATTTATGCCCTTCCTACCTAAAAAATATCCAACTGATGTCCCCATCTGGTTCGGTCAGTCAGCGGTTAAAACCGCCGCTAGTGATGCAAAGTCCGCCTTTGCGGACTAATTCACAAAGGTATTTAACCAAACTGTATTGACTGATGCCCTGTGTGGCGTCAGCTCGGTGCTTGTCACCATCCACCATTCACCATTCACCATTATCATTCCAACCCAAAGCTTTTATAATCAGATCATCATGAATAATAATTATCTAGTCACTGTCCTGTCCGATCGCATCCAAGCAGAATCCGCATATACGCTCTTAGAAAAGCAAGGCTTACCGCTCAATAAAATTACCATTCTCGGTCGCGGTTACAAAAGTGCTGATGAATTTGGACTGATCGATCCCAACGAACAGGCACGCAAACAAGCTAAATTGATGGCAACTTGGCTGATTCCATTTGGCTTTATCGGGGGAGCGGGTTTTAGCACCCTTACCAATCTACAGACATTTGCGTGGGCAGGCGAGATCGGCGACCATATTATCAGTGGTTTACTTGGCGCGATCGGTGGCGCGATGGGGAGTGTCTTCATCGGCGGTGGTGGCGGGATTGCGTTCGGGAGTGGCGACGCTTTGCCATACCGCAACCGCCTGAATGCCGGAAAATATCTGATCGTTGTCGAAGGTTCTCAGCTCTTGCTCCAACAAGCCACAACAATCTTACGGAAATGCGATCCAGAAGCCCTGCAAGTCTACACTGATATGTATCAATAGCACGAGCGTAGCTGTCAACTGTCAACTGTCAACTACCAACATGCTCCCCAGAGAAGAATTACTCAAACGCGTCATCGAAAATCGTGAAGTTGTAGCGCGATCGATCGATCTTGCCGAACAAGCCATCAAAACTTGGGAAGTAGTCGAAACAGACTTCCTATCCCCACCCGAAATCGCCGAAATTCAAGACGTATTTAGCCGTCTTTCCGATATCGAATTAATCGCTACAGGTGGCTATCCTCAAGCCGAGAGACAACGGCTCGGGTTTTGTCGGAGTGAATTGCCATTTGAACCCACTCAAGTCCCCTTGGCGGCGATTCAAATTGCGGGAAATTTCTTATTCGATCCGCCGACTCATCGAGATTTTTTGGGTGCGATGTTGGGGTGTGGGATCGTTAGAGATAAAACAGGTGATATCATCGTCTTGGGCGAACAAGGTGCTCAAGCGATCGTCGCTCCAGAGTTGGTAGAGTTTTTAGAAACTCATTTGACTCAAGTGCGATCGGTACCTGTCAAGACTCGCCGGATCGAATTGAGTGAATTAAAGATTCGCGAACCCAAGAAAAAAGAACTAGTCACCACCGAAGCTTCCCTGCGACTAGATGCGATCGCATCTGCTGGATTTGGGATGTCTCGGAGCAAAATGGTCGATCTGATTTCGAGTGGGGACGTGCGCGTCAATTGGCGAGATATCAGTCAATCTGCTCATGCACTCAAAGCAGGAGATCTCATCGCCATTCGCGGTAAAGGTAGACTAGAAGTAGGTGAGATTGTTATCACTAAAAAAGAACGCTATCGGATTAATTTGACTAGATTTATGTAACTACAAATATCCTCAATCAGATCCTGGCGATCGGTTGTTGGTGCGTTACGGCTGTCTTGATGCGCTAAACCCTCGGGAAACCCGAGGAACGCGCATCGCTTACGCCTAACACACCCTACATCTAAAGCCTAAAACCTAAAGCCTAAAACCTAAAGCCTAACCACCATGCAAGTCCAATTTCGTGAATTCAGTCAATTCGATGTCTGGTTTTGGCTGGAGTTTACGAATGTACCTTCAGAGCAAGAGAAAAAGTTGGTTGAAGAAGTTTTTTCTTCATGGTTTTTCTTGGGTAAACTCGGCGGATTTAATGCCGAAAATAGTCAGGTGCAAGAAACAGGCTTGGATCTGAGCTATATGGATTATGATAACGATGCTGCTGACAGCACGATGATGTCCTTGATGCACAATATGGGCGACTTTGAGTATGAAGGCAACTGGGCGCGATGTTGGATGGATCTAGGTACTAGTGATGCGATCGCGATCGATATTTTGATCAACTCGCTTTATCAATTGAATAAAGAATACGTCGAGATCGTCCAGCTATTCGTTGGTGGTGAGAATGAGGACTGGGAGATCGATCCTAGTTACAAAGAGTCTTTATTCCAAGATATTAATTAACCTAAGTTATTACCTACGCTCAAAGTGATTAAAATCACTCCTCGGAACGCAAAGTCCGCCTTCGCGGACTATATAGATTTAGTCCGCGAAGGCGGACTTTGCATCACTAGCCACGATTTCAATCGTAGGCATTCTCGGAGGTAATAACTTAGATTAATTAAGAACTGCGGATTTGTGGAGGATATACTACACTTTTCTATTGCATTCTTCCAAATAGATTCGATCGCTCGACACTTATGCGAAAAATCCTGTTTTTGTTACCTGGAACCACTCAAAAATTTCACTGTGGGGGCTTATTTGCCGAACTCAAAACGACCGAGTTAGTCAAACAGATTTGTCCCATCGAAGTCGTCACCTATCGCCAGCGAGAGCCAGATAAAGCATACTTAGACGATGTTTTGGCAAGCAAACCACAGGATACGATCTTCGTCGTGAGTTGGGGCTTTGATGTCCCCAAGCTAGTAGCACGGTTACACGGCTACCCGACAATTTATCACGCTCATAGTGCCGAGTACGGCTTTCGACTCCCACCCCAAATCCCGATCGTCTGTGTCAGTCGCAATACACTAGGATACTGGGGACAAAGATCGCCCCACGCGCTACTATATTACTTGCCCAATCAAATTTCAGATGAATTTGTAAATCGCCAACTAGACAGATCGATCGATGTTTTGGTACATTCACGCAAGTCTTCTGACTATCTCTTAAAACAATTAATCCCTGCCCTTCAACCCCATTGTAAGGTCGAAATTATCGAAGGATTTGTCGATAGTTTAGCAGACTTATTCAATCGATCGCGCGTGTATTTATATGACTCCGCTGAGTATTGGGCAACTCAAGGCGTCACCGAAGGATTTGGATTGCAACCTTTAGAAGCGATCGCGTGTGGCTGTCAAGTATTTTCAAGTGTCAATCATGGGTTATCAGATTATTTAGATCCAGGATTTAACTGTCACAAAATTGCAGGTTTTAGCACCGCCTACGATGTCGATCGTATTTTAGAAGTAGTTAAATCTGCTGCACCTGTTAGTAATTTAGAATCTCTACTTGCTGAATATCGAACTGATAATATCATGTCTCGGCTTCAGGTAATTCTCAGCGAGATCGATCGATTCTTCGATCGCGTCAATCTGGGTAAATCCGATCTGCTAGATTTTAGCGATCGGCGAATTTTGCAGTTAAGATTATTGAAAGCTCTCAAGAGTATTCAAAAAAAGCTCAAATGATAATAAGGAAATCATGACTAGGATGACTGCTGAAGAATTGTTGGATATTTACGAGGCTGGAAGAAGATCTTTCATTGAGATTTGGTTTCAAGAAGGGATCGATCTGAGTGGTGTGGATCTGAGTAGTGTCGAGCCTCGGAGATGTAGCTTCCAAGATTGCCAATTTGTTAAAGCTAACTTCAGTGGAGCTAATTTGGTTGGCGTTAACTTCGGTGGTTGTGGATTTAACGAAGTTACCTTTGAGGGTGCTGATTTGACTAGAGCTTCTCTCGAAGCCAGTGTTCTTACCAACTGTAATTTCCGAAGAGCTAACTTGGAAGGAGCTACCTTCTATAGGAGAACTGTCTATGACTCCGACTTTGAAGGGGCTAACCTTCGTGGTATCGATCTGAGATATGCTACTTTCAGCACCGTCAACATGAGAAGTGCCTGTTTGGAAGGCATTATCGCTAATGATGAAACTTTTTGGGGACCCGCTGACCTGACTGGTGCTACTGGTTTCGATCTTGAGAGTATTCTCTGTGGTCAAAGTATTCTCCCCAATGGAGAATTGATTAGAAGCTGACTGCCTGACACATCTCTAATTGAAGGGAAATAGTCAGATTTTGCAAGTAATAGTAACGATCCGCTCGAACCAGATTGAGTTATGTAAATCTGGTCGAGCCTTATTGGAGGCAAAACAAGGCTCTGGATCTTTGTAGAATAGGGGAATAGGAACAAGTAATGCTCGTCCTTTATTAATCACGCCACGAAGATAACGCAAACCAATTTTAAGATAGCTTAAACCACGTTGCTCTATTTGGGTCAACAGTAGTACGTAATCCAGAAAGCTGAACAGTCATACCAGTAGTGGTGGCATAGAGAAGGGCAACAGCAGCAATTAGGTATAAACGGTTGAGGGCATCGATGTGGCGGAGGCGAGAATCTTCCAATTCAAAAGCACCAGACTTACTGTCTAAAAATAATTCTTCGACACA
>NZ_JBGSPA010000135.1:0-32371 GCF_041738855.1 Chamaesiphon sp.
TCAACTTGTCGGTACATGAGTATTAACACCTTGGACTAGGCTTTAGACCGATCTTAGCTAATTTTCTGGGACTTCGCTCTTCCCGTTATCGATTGAATTCGTCTCCCTTCGCGGGTTATAGTCTTCTTCAGCAAGCCCTACGTAGACTAATCAGAAGACTTCCTAACAAACTTTGCGGTTGCTATATAATATCCGCTAGAGCTTCCTAAGCAAAGCTCTAGATCCAGTCCGCGAAGGCGGACTTTGCATCACTAGCGACGATTTCAATCGTTGTGTTCTCATAGCCAAGCCTACAAGAATTTTGCCATCCGATCGACCGCCAGTTGTAATTTTGCTGGCTCGTGTACCAAGGCAAATCTAACGTAACCTTCACCAGCCCTCCCAAAACCCACCCCAGGCGAAGCGGCGACACCAGTTTGACACACTAGCTCGGTGCAGAAATCGATCGAGTTTTGCGCCCATTGGGGCGGTAACTTTGCCCAGATATACATTGTCGCTTCCGGCGTGGGAACGTGCCAACCGATCTGATTCAAGGCGGTGACAAAGGTATCGCGCCGCTGTCTGAAAGTGTTTGCGGTATTTTGGACACCATTATTATCGCCGTTGAGAGCGGCGACAGCACCATTTAAGATCCCGAGATACTGATTGAAATCGACTACCGCCTTGACTTGGCGCAAGGCTTGAATTAACTGTGAATTGCCGATCGCATAACCGATTCTAAATCCGCCCATATTATAAGACTTGGACATCGTGAAAAACTCGATCGACACGCTTTTTTCCCGATCCGCCTGAAAAATGGACGGTACCTGAAGATCTCCAAATACCATATCCCCATAGGGAAAATCATGTACCAATACCAAATTATGCTGCTGACAGAAAGCGACTGCTTCCTCAAAGAAGGCTAGGGGAGCGATTGCGGTGGTAGGATTGTGCGGATAGCTCAATACCATCATTCGCGCTTTAGCAAGGGTTGGAGCCGGAATATCCGCCAATACAGGCAAGAATTGATTCTCCGCCAGTAGGGGCATCGGATAAATCTCGCCGCCCGCCAAGTACACGCCACCTGCATGTGAAGGGTAGCCAGGATCTGTAAGTAGGGCAACATCCCCAGGCTCCAGAATGGCTAGGGGTAAGTGTGCTGTCCCCTCTTGAGAACCGATGAGTGGAAGTACTTCTGTCTCTGCATCTATACTCACTCCATATTTATTGGTATACCACTTGGCTACAGCTTCGCGAAAGCTCCGCGTACCATTAAATAATAGATAACCATGAGTACTCGGATCGACTAATGCTGACTGAATTGCAGCGATAACATGGGGTGGTGTCGGCAAGTCAGATGAACCCAACGATAGATCGATTATCTCCTGTCCCAATGCCCGCGCACGTCCCTTCGCCCGATCCATATCGGCAAACACATTACTTTTTAACGGCTGGAGACGTTGAGAAAACTGCATTTTAGGCTCTAGGCTTTAGGTTTTAGTTGTAGGGTGTGTTAGCGACAGCGTAACGCACCATCAGGCTTTAACTAACTTACAGATTATTATCGAGGATCGTCGTCAACTTATCCTTGGTAATCGCACCCTCAAGCGTATGCACCAGTTCCTTACCCTTGAATAATCGAATCGCGGGAACACCTTCTACCTTGTAAGTTTTGACGGTTTGGGGATTGGGATCGATTTCCATTTTGACTACTTTAACTCGATCGCCATAGTTATTGGCAATCCAATCGATCGACGGTGACACCAATCGACACGGCCCACACCACGCCGCCCATAGGTACACTAAGACAGGGAGATCTGCTTGCAAAACTTCACTTTCAAATTGTGAATCATTAATGACTGTAACGCTACTCACTTTGATAAACTCCACCAATGATAGTCAGGATCTGGTTACCCTCTAGATTAGAGCAAAACGCGGCTCGGCGGTAGTGGCTCAACTACGATTCAACCAGATGGCTGTCAAGCCAGCCCTACTCGCACCTAGATAGTCATCGTCAAAACTATCGCCGATGTGCCATGCAGATGCTGGCGTACACTGGTATTTGGCTAGAGCTGCGGTGAAGATTTCGGGCTGAGGTTTAGCTGCACTGACGGCGGTAGAGATCGTCACTGTCGAAAAATAACGATCCAATTCTAGTACCTGTAGGACGGTATATAGCCGCGAGTCAAAGTTGGATAATACTCCCAATTGTACGGGCGATCGCTGCCAACTAGTCAAAGCGGGAATGACATCGGGATACACTTCCCAAGCAGCGGCGGTAGTAAAGTATCGATACAACTCTTGAAAAAAGCGATCGAAATCGGCAAACTGAGTGATGACTCCCGCAGCGGTGAAAGTCTGCCGATTGATTTCGCGCCACCACTGATATTCCCGCTCGGCGATCTCGTCAGCAGGGACACCAGGGAAAACGCAGGGTGGAGAGTTTTTAAAAGCTGTGTAAAAGTATTTATTGAGTAATTCTGGTTGACAATTGACACCATATTTACTGGCGATCTCGCTATAAATATGTCCGACACTTCCCCGTACTCCAAATAAAGTACCAAAGGCATCTAACAAGATCGCTTTTGGTAGTGGTAGCGCAGCGGGAATGTCTAGTAATGTGGAGTAATAATGTTGCATCGAATTTGCTTTAGTTTAACGATCCTACCCTACACACCCGATCGCCTGCTATAGTGATTTACCGATAGCCCTAAATTTTTGACAACCAAATTTCGATGGACGTAGTAGACGACAAGGCAGTAGTTAAAGAATATTTTAACAATACCGGATTTGAAAGATGGCAACGGATCTACGGTGATGGTGAGGTAAACAAAGTCCAGCTCGATATCCGCACAGGGCATCAGCAGACTGTAGACACGCTGTTGGAGTGGTTGGATGCAGATAATAACCTGGAGGGTTTAGCTATCTGTGACGCAGGCTGTGGCGTGGGGAGTCTGAGTATTCCGCTGGCGGAGCGCAAAGCAATCGTCAGTGCGAGTGACATTTCCGAGAAAATGGTGGGAGAAGGCAAGGAAGTCGCGGCGAGAATATTTGGGAATAACGATAACCCGAGTTTCAGCGTTAGCGATCTCGAAAGCCTGACGGGTAATTACCATACTGTTGTGTGTTTGGATGTGCTGATTCATTACCCCCAAGCCAAGGCTGGCGAAATGATTTCGCACTTGGCATCGATGGCGCAGTCGCGACTGATTATCAGTTTTGCACCCAAGACTCCTTACTTTAGTCTCCTCAAAAAGATTGGCAGTTTTTTCCCTGGGGCAAGCAAGGCTACCCGCTCTTACCTCCACAAAGAAGCAGATGTCGTCAAAATTTTGGAATCACAAGGTTTTACCATCAACCGCAAGGCAACGACGAAAACTCGCTTTTATTTCTCGTGGATGCTTGAAGCAGTAAAATAGCTGGTGCGATCGATTATTTAAATGAGTTGGGCACATTTTCTAAGCGCAATTTTATAGATGTAGCCAAGCGTCAGAGCGGTGGCGATAACATCTTGCCAAATAGATTTTAAAAACTATATCTAACTATATTATATGTCTAAAATGTTTAGTAACTATTTTAAATACGTGTGGCGATCGCTAACAACTGCGATCCTAATCTGTATCTGTACCTGTATCCTCGCTCATCCAGCTCTAGCTGGAATCGAAGATGATAAATATGATGGCAATGTATTTGTACTCTATGCTGGCAATGGCTCTCTGGTGCCAGCAAAGATCTCGTTGGCTGACTCGTTGAAAGCGAACAAGCCAGCTTTATTAGTTTTCTATATCGATGATAGTACTGACTGCAAAAAATACTCGACAGTCATCTCCCAGCTTCAAGGCTATTATGGTAAAGCAGCTAGTTTTATCCCTGTAACTGCGGATAGTCTCGCCCTCGACACCAAGTATTCAGCGACAGAAGCCGGATATTATTATAGTGGCAAAGTTCCCCAAACTGTAGTTATCGACAAGCAAGGTAAAGTTCGTCTCAATGAGGTGGGACAACTTTCATTTGAAAAAATGGATGATACTTTGCGTGAGGTATTCGATCTGTTACCACGTAAAGATTCGATCGAACTCAAGCGACGCACTTTTAATGAGTTTAATAGTGAACTCACCAAATAACTTAGAGCTGCTATATTAAAAATTATAGTTTTAATATAGCTGGATTAGCCGATCGTCCATACCACAACTTCATACGGTTTTAAGAGAGTAGTGAAATCTGCATTGGTAGACAATTGGGCGATTTTGGTTCGGCTAGTGGCGACTGTTTTACCCGCAAATGTCCGATTGAAGTTGATAGTTAAATTGATTTTAACTCGCTCGTGATTGATAGCGATCGCCAGATATTTTTTGGTGTTAGGAATAGAAAATAATTTCAGTTGTACGTCTGTGCTGCTCACTTTTACTGTGCTACTTAGATCTTTACCTTTAATGACAGCAGGTATGTATTTTTTAAATTCAATAACTGTAGGATAAAGCACAGATTCGTTCCACAAGTTTACTGAAAAATAATGCATCCAAAATAATAATCCATCAGCTCCAGTCACAATGGACAAATAGAACATATAGCGAAACTCACCAATACTTGGCAATCTTTTAGTTGACTGTTTTTCATTAGAAGCTTGCAAGACATTATAGAATTTCTTCTGATGTAGATTAGCTATCGAAATAACTTGGTAAAAACGCCGTCGGTAAGCCGGAACCCATTGGAACTCTGGCTCTCCCACTAGACAAGGATACCAATCCCACATCAGTATATCCATTGAATTGACAAACGGTTCGATTTTGTCGGGATCTGCAAAAACCAATGCCACTGGCTTAGATTTGTCTTCATCTTTGATGACTTGATATAGTTGTTCTAATAATTGTGGGTCTAGTGGAATCGGTTTTCTAATTTCTGGTTCGTCATAAAGATACCAGGCATAGACCGCAGGATGATTTTTATAGGTACGAACAAAGTCTTTGATAGCTGCGATATTTCCTATATCTACAAAGGGACGATAAATCTCTAATAAAACTTTTACACCTACAGTTTCACATGTATCTAAAAATGATTTAATCAACTCCTTTCTTAATTTCTCTCCAACATAAGGCATTAGTATATTAATACCTTTAGCGTAAACTTTTTTTGAGAGATCGGTATTTTCGATCCGATCGTACCAACCCAACAAAAAAGGTAAACTGCGTTTGCGATCGATCGTTAAGTATTTTTTTTGAGCTAAACTTATTCCTTTACTACTAGTAAGAGCTAAAACCAAGCCAGTAATTAATCCAAAAAGTTTACGTCGATCGGACTTCATGCGTATAAAGATAGAGAGATATATCAATATTAAGACAAGATCGAGCCTTCAAAAGTGCGATCGTTGAGCCTCATCGTACGAACTAAAATTTGTCAAAAATTGGAACACATAACATAATGAAATAGTAATTATCGACTAAAGAAACGAATATAATTAACTATCGATCGCCAATAATAGCTTTATAAATCGATTCTATTTTAGTTGATGCACTCGATAAACTATGATTTGATTCAACTAACTTGCGTCCATTATCGCCGATTTCTTTGCGTTTGTATTCATCTTGGATCGAGGTAATCACAGCAGCAACGAATTCATCCACGGTGTCAGCTACCATGACACTATGACCATTAATAGCTGCAATTGTACCTAATCCCAGTGTTGTCGTGACAACAGGTACACCACAAGCCATCGCCTCCAAAATTTTGTTTTGCATCCCCGAACCTGACTGCATCGGAACTACAGCGATATCTGCTTGGGAGATGACTGCACTCATGGACTCCACATAGCCAGCGATCTCGATGTTGCGAGCGTTACCGAGATTAATGACTTCCGTAGTGGCATCAGCTCCAGCTACAATAAATTTGGCAGTTGGAAAAGCTTGATGTATCCGATCCCAGCAGTTTTTGGCAAACCATAATACAGCATAAATATTAGGTTCATAAGCCATGCGACCAGAAAAAATTATTTTGACTGAGGAGTGATCTCGATCGATTACAGATGGTTTGAAAATACTGGTATTTATAACGACTGGGATAACTTCCATCTTTGGTGAATATTTGTCGATAAAGTCTGCATCTTTTTTAGATACCAGAATAGACTTGGAAAATCGATCGATGACATCGATCTCATAATTAGCTACTCTATTTAGTTCTGTTTTCAAGATTAATTTCTTAACTGTATTTTGCTCGATCGCAATTCTTGAGCTAAAATTGAGCTGCATTGAATCGATTAGATCGATGATTTTAACAACATTGCTAGGTACTTGATAATCAGCAACTCTTAGTAAAAAATAATGAGCTAGATCGAAATCATGCTGAGCAGTCAACTCATCCAATTTTAGCTGCAACTGCTTCGATCTATAGTACGCAACTTGAAAGGGCGTATGCCGATCGAATAAGCACATTACACAATTCAGTAATGATTGCCACTTAGGTAGATAAATAGTGTGAATTTCTTCACAAAAGTCCAAAAGTAGCTTAGTATTTTCTAGCTCTTGCTGTGATTGGTAGAAAGTTACTAAAGTAATAGCATATTTTGTACTCAGGCTTTGTAAACGTTGATGACAGACTATTCTATCTCCCTGCATAAGCGGAAAAGGTATTCTTGGTGCAATAAATAATACTCGACGACGCATAAATTACTATAATTTAGTTGAGATGTTATTTTACTAATGACTTAATTAGCAGAAAATTCCATGATATTAGTTATTTTTTTTAAAAGATAAAATTCTGAAAAATTATTTTTAAAATACTCGATCGCCTTCCAGTAACGTTGCTGATACTCAATCCAATTCATTTCAAATAAACTGGTTACACATTTTAAGATGGATTCCTCATTGGTGAAATCAATTATAAATACAAAATCTAGCCCTTGAAGATGTGCGAAAGCTGGTATATCATTGACAATCAATATCTTACCGTAACTTAATGCTTCGGCAATAACACCACTTTGAGTTGAAAAGAAGTAAGGAACTACGATAAAATGTGTCAGCCCAAATAGAAATCTCTTACCACTATCAGTCATGTAGCCAGGAAATGTAATGACAATCTCCTCATCATATTCAATATTTACATCGCGATCGCGACCAGCGCGAATGAATCTAGTCTGTCCTGGATACTGTCGAGTGGTAAGAGTAGCCAGAGAGGTGAAGCCCTGGGGATTTTTATCGCTAGCAGCAGTACCCAGTAATGAAAAAGTTTTAGTCTGTTCCCAGTCACTTTTCAAGTTAACCAGATTCTGGTTCAATATTCGCTCTGGAATAGAAACAAAACCTAGATTCACTCGAGCGAATTTACGATCGTCTAGAAAGGTTTTAGCTTTATTAAAAGCTTCGTCACTTGGAAGTAAAATTCGATCGACAAGAGTGCCTAATAGCAAGTTATACAAATAAACTAAATTTGCATCGAGCGGGTTAACTCTCCCCTGTTCATATCGAGGCTCATGCATCAAATAATATACAACTGGATTTTTAATAAATATTTTTGATAGTAGCTTGAGGACGATCGTTAGTAATAAATAATCTAATTGGATTGACAAGAAAAATAATGATTGGCTCTCCTCTGGTGATAACTTAATATTTTCTTTAACTATATCTATAATTATTTTCCAGGTGATATGGTCGATTTTTGTAGAGCGAAAGAGATTGCTCTGAATCGATAGTTTTAATGCTTCCTCCAAAGAGTCTGATGTATGTCTCAGGTTGTTATTTTTAGGAACAAAGATATAGATTGAGTTCATATTAATTGAGAGATGATTCAGCTTAAATGTAATTTAGTTTGGATATTAATCTCGCCTTGAATTAATATTATTTTAATAAAAAGCGTACAACACGTATGTGATAACTTTAGATATTGCGGATCTTTGCGATGAAGGGAGAATCAAGTTTTAAATAGCTTTTAACAAAAATCAGGAAATTGACAACCCTAATTAAGACTTTTTCATGCAATCCGATCGCGTGCTGAATCCGAATTTGTGATTGTTCGTTAATCCGCTTTCTGGTATCACTAGAGACACCGCCTGGTTCGCGGTTGGAGATGATGAGTGGGAGATAGAAGATTGAGATATTCTCAATCATTCTGATAAATAGATCGTAGTCCATCGAAGTTTTTAGAGATTCATCATAATTGAAATTGCGATGCAACGATGTTTCACAAAAAACCCCTTGATGTGGTAAGAACATAAAATATTTCAGAAATTTTGACGAAAGCTTAGGCGGCTGATAAGATATGGGTTCTCCAGTAAGACTAGTAGTTACTGTTATACCTACAGCAAACCTCCATTTACGCTCTAGGTAGCTTTTGACTACTTCAGAAATGACAACATTATCCGAAAGTGTGTCACCAGAGTTCAAAAAAAATATTAAGTCGCCAGTGCTTTTTTTTAACCCTTTATTGAAAGCATCAGATATACCATTATCCAATTCAGAAAAATAGCTATATTCTTTGGAATGGATATAGGAACCCAATAATTCTTTACTTCCGTCCTGAGAGTCTCCATCGATGATAATATGTTCTATTAGCTGGTAGTCTTGATTTTTGACAGAATCCAGTGTCTTGAGTAAGTTTTGGACATTATTTCTTGAGATAGTTACGATGCTTATTTTACAGGTACTCATTTTTGTTACTCGATCCGATCGAGTTGACTTGGCGGACAATTATCAGTTGATTTATTGACGATCGTTCACGCGATCGACGATTTCAAATATCGGCTAGGACAGTAAATTTTCATAAAGATTTTGATAACGGTGGGCACATAACGCTGTGGTGAACTCACTTTCCACCTTTGCGCGCGCCCGATCGCCTAATTTGCGGTGCCGCTCCCGATCCGCTAGTACCCAAACTATTCCATGTGCCAAATCATCGGTATCAAAGGGTTGTGCTAAGTAGCCGTTTTGTTCGTGCTCGATGGCGTCAGACAAACCCCCAATCTTGAAACTCACGCATGGCGTCCCGCAGGCTAAAGCTTCGAGCACAGTATTGGGCAGATTATCCTCAATCGAGGGAGCGACAAACACATCAGCGGCAGCATATACTAGGCTGAGAGATATATCATCATTCAACCGACCGAGATAGGTGACTTTAAATCCTAAATTTGGAGGATTGAGGGGTTGAGAAGATCCAAAAATAACTAGCTCAATGTTATTTAAATCTTGATATTGACGGATTTTTTGTAACGCTGGTTCCAAAAACTTAAATCCTTTGCGAGGAGAACTAGTTGCATCAACCGCACCAAACAACACGATCTGTGCATCTATTGATAAGCCTAGAATACTCCTAGCTAGCTTTTTATCAATCGGTTTATATGTTTTAATGTCTAAGCCGTTAGGAATCACTTCAATTCTTAAATCTTGGCATAGTAAACTGTTTTTGGCACATTCAGCTAACCATTTACTAGGGGTTACTAGTGTTAAATTCAGATCTTGCCAAGCTTTCTGTTTACGATGCCATACCCATCTAGACAAATCTCGCTCCCTACTATTTGTTAATTGTGGGCAACTACCACAGGACTTGGTGTAGAGATTGCACTCCCCACTGTAGTGGCATCCTCCAGTAAAAGCCCACATATCATGTAGCGTCCAAATTAGTGGTACACCAAGTCTTTTAAAGTCTTCAATTTTCAAAAACTCCCAACCGATCCAGTGCAAGTTAATTAGATCTGGGGCGATATCTTGAATATCCTTGAGCAATGAGCTAGGAGTACAATTTACCGAAAAAGTATCATTCTTACTAACTTTCAATCTAGAGGTAAGTTTATCGATTACTACTGGTTGAATTTGTTTATAGATCTTACTCAACTTATTCGGCATTAACACACTAGCTAGATCTGATGATTTGTGCGAAACCATAACTAGAGAATCTACTGTATTTTCCAAAAGCCCATTGTGGAGGCGAATTGATGCTTTTCCTGCACCGGAATTTTCGTGCATCAGTAGTTGAAGTACCTTCATCTTGATTTTAAATCCATTTTTGCAAACTATGATTGAAGCGAAAGACACAACGGTCATTCAATATTTTTTTTAATTTATTTGGAGCAAAGTAAAAGATGGCACTATCCAAGCTTGCTATAATTGAGTCCATTAAATTTGGTGACACAACTAGATCGCTTACTTCTCGATCGTAAGCTGCTCTATTTTCGGACAATTGTCCTCTTTGCCTTCTAAATCCTCCTAAATATGCTTCAACTATTTTTAATTCTTCTAAATTAGAAAACTGTTTCCATATATAAAAATCACCAGCAGATTTGAATCTAGCAAGACATTCAAAATCGATACAACTATTCATGAGGGAAGAAGACCAAAAAGTGGATTCTTGCTGAACAAATGGAAGCTTACTTAGATACATCCCGCAATTGAATAATCTGCTTCTATACCGATATGGCAGCATTTGAGGTAAAGCGTATGACTGTTCATTATACAAAATTGTGTATCCGGTTAGCCACGCTACTTGTTTGTCTTTATCTTCAAATAAATCTAAAACTATATCGAATGCACATTTATGATAATAGTCCCCAGCATTTATATATGCGATAATGTCGCCAGAAGTAGATTGTAATCCTTTTGATAAGGCACTGTACATGCCAGCATCAGGCTCTGAGATTAACTTTATCAAGGGAGAATTAATATCTTTGATTATATCTACTGTTTTGTCACTTGAGTACCCATCACAAATTATATACTCAAGTTCTACCCTTCCAGAAATAACAGCTGTCTGATTAATTACGGATTCAACTGTTTCTTTAATAAATCTTTCAGCGTTAAAACATGGAGTAACAATTGAAATTTTTGATATCATAATTAAAGGGGATCGCTGGGTATATCAATATTATACTTATCGGCAACTTGAGATAATCTCACGATCGATCCAAGAAAGCAGCAGGATGTCGAAAAATAGAATGAAGAAGCTTGCAGTACTGGTTCACCCTGAAAACCCATCAAGACAGGAACTATTACACAAATTGTCAAGATAATAATTGGTTCTGGCAATTTAGAAGATAGAACTTTCAAGAAAGGCTGAATATGTAAAATATGAAAAATTAGGAGTAAAGCCATTGGTAATAGTCCTCCATCATAAAATACATCCAGCCAGATATTGTGGGCGTAGCTTGCTGATATTGAAAATGCTCTACCCCCTACAAAGTGTCTTGGCATCGCATCAAATATATCAAACCATGCTTGATATCTACCTGATTCTAAACCCTCATTCTGAAGTCGATTGAACACTTCAAAATTTGCAACTGCAAAACTCATAATAGTGTCTGAGGCGATCGCCAGCAATAAAGATATAAATACAATTATCGAGAAGTATAAATTTCTAGTATTTTTTTCTTCTACATTTTTTAACTTAAATAAGGTTGTCATTAGTAGTACAAGAACCAAACTTAAAATTGCTTTTCTACCTTGAAGTAAGACACTCATGTGGATAGATATTATCCCGATCGCTAGAGATATAATAGTTACTAGTTTGTATTGTTGAGACTTAAATTGTTGATTTTTACCATAAAAAACAATTGGTATTATACCTGTCCCTAACATTGAATACAAATCCAGAACAGTACCATTAATAGGGTCTTCACCAGGTTTCCAAAAGTTAGGAGCACTTCGCTCCAGAATTTCACCTAGTGAAGAACTATTGACACTTAAATATACAAAAATTATACCTCCGCCAATTAATGCTAAAAAAACATATATATAATTTAAGGTTTTGCTGGGTATCTCCTCAAAATGAATGCTATAGCCAACAATATATGATAAGGCAGCTAAAATAACACCTCGTACTGCCGTCGTTTCGTCAACAAAGTTATAGCCATAAATTGTCATAAAATAAGTAACTAGAAATCCCATTAATACAATTAAGGAAAGGATGAATTTTATGGCGATCGGCGATCTTTTTACTCTGTTTTTATTACTTAATGTCTGTACTATGAACGGCAAAGATATAAATACAAAAATAACGATCATTACCAAGTAAGAAATGCCAGGTATAGACAGAGAAAATATGAACAACAATCCTAATAAGATTATCAGGTGAAGTTTTTCTCTAAATGCTGCTCTTAACTTACTTTTTATTACGATTGGATTAGCTTCTCTCTGCATATATATTGATGCTATCCTAAGCTAAATTTAACTGGATTAGTTGGAGTAATTATCATCATTTCAGACAATTCAATTTGAATTTGTATGATGAATAAAAATTAAATATTATCTATATTCATGGCTTAACTGCCTCTATAAACAAAGAATCTGGTTTGCGAATACTACCTTTAAACGTGTCTAACTCATATTTGTTAAAGTCTGAAATGCGACTCTCCTCCGCTTGACAAATACGTACATTGGCAAAACCAGCTTGTTCCAGTAATCGTTGCATAGAGTATCGATCGTACATCCAGCGGTGAACTTCTCCAGAGTTCCGAAATAAACCTTCTTTGAATACTCGTTGTGCTTGATTGCCTCCGATCGTATAAAGTAGAAGCTGGATCGTAAGGTTTTGTAAAGATTTCAAAAACCAAGACAAGTTTTTTGATTTAATTCTATCTATTAAAGATTTGGGAATTGGTTCAGGCTTCCAATAGCCTTCTGCCTCAATACCGATCCGAGAGCTAATAAATTTCTTGCTTGCATCTGATGTATTTTGACTAGATAGATATTTACCCATTTCACCTCCTTTAGTACTACGAACTAACTGATCTATCAGCTCAATGGTCATCCAATTATAATCAGATTCTGCTGTTGTTACCCCGGATGTCACTCGCTCTAAGGCGCAAAGGTATGCTCTAGCAATTGATTCAAGATCTGGTACAACAACTCTTACAATCCCCTGGGGTTTGAGAATTCGGTAACATTCAGAAATAACGCTGACACATTCATGTCTATTCATGTGCTCGATTACATGAGAACTATAGCAAGCATCAAAGTAATCATTGGGGTAAGGGAAATTTTTACGAATATCATATCCCCTAACTTCTGGTGAAGTTGATACTAAGTCTATATTGATCCAGTCTTGATGAAAAGTGTGACCACAACCAAAATTCAATAGTTTCATAAGTTGAATAATTGACTAAAATGTACGATTTCTAAACAAAATTATGATATTTATATCCTTGATCTCAATCTCAGCTCACATTACTTCTACCAAGTCCATATCGAACAATTGCCTTTTTCAACCTTGTTAGTAAAGTAACATCAAATATATTTTGATAAGTATAACGATCTGCTGCGGCATCGCGTACGACAAATCGAGGATGTTGTAGAGGCTGAGTAAGCCCTTTTACTGGCATGTTTGCTAGTTTATTGACTCCTCCAGTAGTATGAGTTGCATCAGCTCCAAAGCCAATATTAGTAACCAAATTAGTATTAGGTAAAATTGCTAATCCACTGTTGATCCAGCAAGCAAATGTCCACTGGTAGTCCCACGCTGTATCAATTTTATGCTCATAGACAGATTGGAAAGTTTGCTCCCAAGTCTTGACTTGAGCATCTTCAGTGAGAATATCTCGCAGCCAATCGCCATCACGTACTGTGGGCCATAGTTTGATATCTATATCAAAGTGTGCCCACGCTCTCCGCCATGTTGCCCAGCCCCAACAATGTGGAAATCGAGAAAAATAATAACTATCGTTGGTTCGTTGGCGACCAAATTGAAAGTTGTTACCACCGATCGCCATAATGCGAGTATCATGTCGATATTTTTCCAGCATTTCATCACAGAAGGCAAAGAAAGTTGGATCGGGTAAGCAGTCGTCTTCCAAGATAATTGCCTCTTCAACCTGTTTAAAAACCCAGTCTATGCCTGTTGATGGTCTAAGTTTACAACCTAAATTAATATCTGAGTAGTTGGTCTTTACCTCGCAGTCCCAGTCCACTCGATCGATAATCGCCCGAGTTGCCATACATTTTTCAGCTTCACCGATCTTGTCCGAACGTGGACCATCAGCAATTACAAATAGTTGCGTTGGTTGTGCTTGACGAATAGCTTCAAATACTCTATGAGTAGTCTCTTTTCGGTTAAATATAATAAATACAACTGGAGTTTTCATAATTGAAATTACTTGATTTCTTAAATATAATGTAAATCGATAATGTTTACTTGTTTATATTCTAGTCGTCAGTAGAGATTTAATTTGAACTTTAAATAGCTTTCGTGTTTTTGGATTGATACCGTTACTGATAAAAGAGGCAACTGCTTGAGCAATGACAGTAGCGATCGCTGCACCAAGACCTCCATAAATTGGAATTAGAAAAATATTTAAGAGAATATTAACTACGGCTCCGCTTAAAGTTCGATAAAGAGACAAATAGGTGAGGTTCTCAGCTATAAACCATCCACTTGTAGCCACACCACTAAAGACAAAAACGGATGCCCAGATATGAACTGATAAAATAGCTCCTGACTCGACAAAGTTATTACCAAATAACAGCATAATCAGTGGCTTAGAAACAAATGTCATCACGATCGCTACGAGGATAGCCATCCACGTTAGCACCCGATTTAGTTCACCGATTCTTTGATAATAAAGCTGTTCGCTAATCTCTTTGGCTTGAAAAATTGATGGCATCACCGAAGATGAGACAGTCATTGGAATAAAGTACCACACTTCAGAGATTCGAGTAGCAGCAGAGTAAACTCCTACTGCTTTGTCTCCGATCATTTGTCCCAGCATAATCTGGTCGATCCGCATATAGATCATGATCGTTAAACCTGAAAGAATTAGCGGAAAACTCTCTCTGAGGAGATCTTTTGCCAATGAGCTACTCCAGTGCCAGACTCTAATCAGATGACCCTGTTTTTGGTAAACGATGAGTAGTCCAATTGCCCCTAAGACTGCTTCCATTAAAATTACCAATACAAAACCGATGAGGGGGGCACGAATAGTAATTAAGACAACTCTTAGGGAGGTAACCAGAATAAATGCGGCATTTTTTGCTAGGACACTATATTTTGATTGGATTTGTGATTGAAACCAGAGATCGATAGTGTCGATCGACTGAAAGATACTCGCTGCTCCTAAAATAGTGACAGTGATAATCATGGTCGAATCATCAGGTCTGAGCAAATATACACCTAAAATGGAAATCCACCAAGTTAGCCAGCCAGCGATAAATCTCAGCCAAAAAGATGTACCCAGAATAGATTGTTGTTGGGTCGGCTGGGCAACTAATTTACGAACTACTACTGCATCTAACCCTAGCGTCGCTAATGGATTGAAGATCGCCACAAAAGCCGTAGCATAATTCAAAATCCCAAATTGCTGAACGCCGATATAGCGAGCCACCCAAACACCAACCACCAGCCCAAAGCCCATTCGCAAAATTCGATCGGCGAATAGCCAACTAATATTGGCTAAAATTTTACGTAATCCATTCCGACCTTTGAGGAGGGATAGCTGTTGGATTGCTCGATCGATAAACATCATGATATAAGCTAAATATGCGATTAACTAGTATTTACTCAGACTAAATTGATAATTTCATTCGTACCGAATACGATCGATTCGATATTGTCGATCGGTTGCAACTACTACCGAGCCGTTCGAGCTGCCATCATCATCTTGACAATATCCGCGATCTTATGACTAGCTTGCCATCCCAACTTGGTACGGGCTTTTTGGGGATTTCCCCGACTCACAGCAATATCCGTCGGCCGCCGGAGGTCTTTATCGCTAATTACATAATCTCTCCAGTCCAAATCCACGAGTCGAAAAGCAATCTCGATAAATTCTGCTAATGTATAACTTTCGCCAGTAGCAATCACATAATCATCAGGCTGCTCCTGCTGCAACATCAAATACATCGCTTCTACATAGTCCTCAGCCCAACCCCAATCTCGCTGAATATCAATATTGCCCAGATATAATTTATCCTGTTTTCCGGCAGCAATTCTACAAGCACTAGAGATCACTTTCTGCGTCACAAATCGTTCTGGTCTGAGTGGGGAATCATGGTTGAATAAAATCCCCGAACAAGCAAATAAACCATAAGCCTCTCGATAGTTAGCAACTTCCCAAAAAGCAGTCGCTTTGGCAACTGCATAGGGACTTCGAGGTGAAAATGCTGTAGACTCATCAGCCGCAGCACCATTGATATCCCCAAACACCTCACTAGAGGCAGCGTTATAGAATTTAATTGGCTCCCCAATAAACCGAATTGCTTCGAGAATGTTTAATGTCCCGATCGCAATACTTTCCAGTGTCTCGACTGGCTGCTCGAAAGACAGCCCCACTGAGGTTTGACCGGCTAAATTGTAGACTTCATCAGGTCGAGTCTTGAACAATACTTGCAGAACACTCCGAAAATCATTGAGGGCTGTAGATTCTAGTTGCACCCGCTCTCGAATCTCCAAATACTCCAAATTCCGAAATGATGAGATCTGAGCATCTCGGGATGTGCCGCAAACAACATAACCTTTGTTTAGCAGTAGCTTGGCTAAGTATGCACCGTCTTGTCCGGAAACTCCAAAGATAAGTGCTTTTTTCATCTCATTTTGCTAGTGAAGGTATTTTCCGGAGTATGGCGACTACCGACGTGGCGGAACATCATCTTAAGACTCGACTGGTCGCAGTTCGCAAGTTTCAGCTGTTGCCAAGCCGTCAATCTCAATTTAGACCACATTGTCATAAGTATAATTGATGTAAAACTAGTCTTGAACACTGCCACAATCCGATCGATCGCCAGTTTCGATCCAGGTATTTGGAGGCGATCGCGATCGTCAAGAGAGCTAATCTGGTCAAGTAATCAGCGTTAATTGAAAATTTTCACCAATACAATCCATTTTTTACAGATTTAGAGCCGACAGCTATCCCCAATATAACTTGTGCGATCGCTAAATCAAGTAATCTAACTATTTTGGCTAGGATCTTTGCCAATCTAGTATATATTATTTCTTTACAAATAAATTAAAGACGGGGAGGTCTAGCCGAAATCTGTTCGCTGAATCTTGCTCTAACGCTATTCTCTATGGATTTTAGCTGACAGCAACCCAGACTAGCTCTACTCGCGGAGGCTACAAGCAGCAACACCATTTAGAGCGGCAAAACTACGCTATTTGACCGAGGTTCACGCTGAGAAAATTTGGTTAGATAGCTACAAAGCGATTGCTCTAACTACCGAACGATGTTATTTGTATATATTTAAAGTACTAACATTAAATAATAAATCGTATTTTCAAATTAAATTGCTGGCTGTTGATAAGTTGTGCATCGATCGCTATTAAATATTAGTTACGCCATTTGTAGTGAACTAAATTGAGATAATTAGCCGATCCAATGTATAATTATATCTCCTATTATTGTAATCATAGATTTAGCTTTTAAATACTATAATATGACTAGTGCTATTAATTTAGTTTTTAACAATTTTTAAGTATAGTTAGCTACTATCAAACGTAAGTAATCATCATTTTTTCGCTCGATAGTGCTACTTAAATTGAGTAAAGATCGGGAGCGACAACACTCAACATTTCATTGTTATCTAGTAAATATTTACTAATGTTTTCTTACCTACTGCCGGAAATTAAACTGTCATTGGAGTTCTCAGAGCGTAAGTTATTACTCTGTATTGCTGATATTGTATCGATCGTCAGTGGTGTGATTGGTTCGCTATGGTACTGGAGTCACCTCGCCAATCGGACATTTAGTTTAGAACTGATAACTTACCATTCATTGTGGACGATCGCGATGGGTGTTGGGTGGTTGATGTGGATGTTTGTCAACGATCTATACGATCTGCGAATTGCAGTTAGACTGGGGCGCACGATTGAGCGGATTTGGGGTGGCTGTGCGCTGGTGGGGATCGTCTACCTCATCTACTATTTCGTCACAGCACCCACACCTTTGAGCGAGCAATCATTTTCACTCCGGCTCGCACCAGCGTTAGCCATCGTCACGACCAGCATCCTACTCTCAATTTGGAGATCGATTTATGCGGTGTTCTTGGGGGTAGGACATGCTAGCCAACGTGTGGTGATTTTTGGTGCTGGAGTGACGGGGACGATCCTCGCTGAAGCTTTCAAGCAATATCCTCACTACCAAGCGATCGGCTTTATTGATGATAATCCACAACTTCATGGTAGAGTGTGCCAGAATATCCCTATTTTAGGGGATCGTCATAGCTTGCAGTCAGAGATCGATCGTTATCGATTGGATGAAATCGTGCTGGCAATTAGCAAGCCGATCGATGGAGATTTGCTACGATTATTGACCAATTTTCACGAGCGGGGGATTACCATCACCCCGATGCCTGTGCTCTATGAAAAACTGACGGGTAAGGTCGCCGTCGAGCACATTGGTAGTCAATGGTATTCTGCACTCCCACTTACCAAAAATCCGTTTGATACCTTTAATCGGATTGGTAAAAGAGTTTTGGATCTGACTTGTGGATTAATTATTGGTTTAATCCTGGCAGTGGTATTTCCGTTTGTAGCGATCGCCATCAAACTAGATAGTCCAGGGGCAATTTTTTATAAACAAGAACGCGTCGGACAGTACGGAGCTAAATTTACTGTTTACAAATTTCGATCGATGGTTCGAGATGCCGAACGTAATGGCAAGGCACAGTGGGCAGTCAAAGGTGACGCGCGGATCACCAAGGTTGGTAACTTCATCCGCAAAACTCGATTGGATGAGCTGCCGCAGGTATTGAATGTCTTGCGGGGGGAAATGAGTATGGTCGGCCCACGCCCAGAACGCTATCATTTCATCAAAGAGCTACAGCAGCAAATTCCTTTTTATCGCACTCGGCTGGCTGTCAAACCAGGGCTGACTGGCTGGGCGCAAATCAACTATGGTTATGGCAGTACGATCGAAGATGCTTCGATCAAGCTCCAGTACGATCTGTACTATCTCAAGCATTGGTCGCCGTGGTTGGATTTTAAAATCTTGTTGCGGACATTTTCAGTTGTTTTGAAAATGCAAGGACAATAGGTGAGATCTCGATTCGCTCCGATGCTGGCTGCGAATCGAGATCTGTCACCACGCCAACGCAGACAACAGCCAACTTCGGATCTTGGCGTTACCTCGATCTTGAAAAATCGCTAAAAATATGACACCGAATAGCCGTTTGCATTGCCAACGCCTAAATTAGTAGTGACCGAGTGGTAAAGTTTTGTTAAAATATAGATTGGGATACCACCCGCCTCTCATTACTCCTGGAGAAAATTAATTTCATGCTGCGACTGGAACATATCTGCAAGATTTATCCCACAGGTGAAGTCCTCAAGGACATTAATTGGGAAGTAAAGCCAGGAGATCGAATTGGATTGGTAGGGGCAAATGGTGCGGGTAAATCTACCCAAATGAAAATTATTGCTGGACAAATTGAACCCACAAGTGGCGAAATTATTCGGCCCAATAGCCTAAATATTGCTTATCTCAATCAGGAATTTGATGTCGATCCGACCCGTACTGTCAAGGAAGAATTGTGGCAAGCCTTTGGTGAAGCCAATCGCGTCCACTCCCAGCTCAATGATATCCACCATCAGTTAGAAACTGCTAGCGGTGATGAGTTAGATAAATTGCTCGATCGGATGGATAAATTCCAGCGATTGTATGAAGCTTTAAATGGTTATGCACTCGAAGCTGAAATCGATAAGATTTTACCAGAAGTAGGCTTTGAATTAGAAGATGCCGATCGATTGGTGAGTGCGTTTAGTGGCGGTTGGCAGATGCGGATGAGTTTAGCCAAAATCTTGCTTCAGTTTCCCGATCTATTACTCCTCGATGAGCCAACCAATCATCTCGATCTAGAAACGATCGAATGGTTGGAAAACTATCTCCGCAAGCTCGAAACACCGATGGTGATCATCTCACACGATCGCGAGTTCTTAGATAGACTTTGCAACCAGATCGTTGAGACAGAACGTGGGGTATCTGCTACCTACCTCGGTAACTATTCATCCTACCTCGAACAAAAAGCTGAGAATTCATCCGCGCAACTAAATGCCTTCGAGCGACAGCGGAAGGAACTCGAAAAGCAACAAGCTTTCGTCGAGAAATTTCGGGCTAGTGCAACGCGTAGTACCCAAGCCAAGAGTCGTGAAAAACTGTTAGATAAAGTCGAGCGCATCGCAGCTCCAGTCTCCAGTATGAGAACATTGAGCTTCCGGTTTCCTCCTGCACCTCGGAGCGGTCGAGAAATAGTTGAAATTAAAGATTTAGAACACGTTTACGGCGACAAAATTCTCTTTCTAGGTACTGACTTATTTATCGAACGTGGCGATCGCATCGCCTTTTTAGGCCCCAATGGTTGCGGTAAATCCACCCTATTGAAAATGATTATGGGGATGGAACAGCAGACTAGTGGCTCCATCAAACTCGGCGAACACAACGTCATCCCGAGTTACTTTGAACAAAATCAAGCCGAAGCATTGGATCTGAGCAAAACAGTCATCGAAACTATTCACGATGAAGTTCCCGACTGGAAAAACGAAGAAGTTCGCACCTTATTAGGTCAGTTCTTATTCACTGGCGATATGGTGTTCAAAAAAGTTGAATCCCTCAGTGGGGGCGAAAAAGCTCGACTCGCACTCGCAAAAATGCTGCTAATTCCCGCCAATCTCTTGATCCTCGATGAGCCGACAAATCACTTGGATATTCCAGCCAAAGAAACCCTCGAAAACGCGCTCATCAATTATGATGGTACGGCATTAATCGTCTCCCACGATCGCTACTTTATCTCTCAAGTAGCCAACAAGATTGTCGAAGTCCGCGATGGTGAATTTCGGGTATATCTAGGTGACTATCACTACTATCTTGACAAACTAGAAGAAGAACGCCAAACCGCTAAACAACAAGCTCTGGCGGCTGCTGAAGCAGCTAAGAAAGCCGCTAAAGCAGAAAAGGCTAGCGCGAAGAAGAAATAGTCACGTAAATTATTTAGTACCAACAATGGTAGGGGCAATTTATGAATTGCCCCTACCATTATTGATGTGAGGTTTCTTTTCGCCGAATCGATGCACTAAGACTCGATCGAATATAATCAAAAAAGAGTTTACCACTGAAACCGATGGTTGCTAATTCTCTCTACTGGACAACCGCAGATCTTGATGCCATGCCTGATGATGGTGGCTGGTTGCGTCATGAAATTATTGAAGGAGAACTATTTGTGACTCGTGCTCCCCACATTCGCCATCAAGGAGCAGCCAGTAAAATTCACGTTCGCCTCGAAATTTGGTCGGAAGAAACTGGGTTAGGCAGGAGTTTTGAGACTCCTGGCGTGGTTTTTACCCCAACAGATGCGGTGATTCCTGATGTGGTATGGGCGAGTAAATTGCGGTTAGAGCAAGGTATCGATACCGCAGGACACTTTACGATTGCACCAGAGTTAGTAGTAGAAATTCTCTCTTCAGGCGCACAAAATGAGCAGCGCGATAAAAGTATTAAACTGAAGTTGTATTCTCGTCATGGCGTACAGGAATATTGGATCGTCAATTGGCAACTGCAAACGCTAGAAATCTATCGCCGCACCGATGCTCAACTGCAATTAGTGGCGACTCTTTTAGTTGGTGATATACTCACTTCGCCGTTATTATCTGGCTTTAGTGTAGGGATCGATCGGATCTTTTCGTAAATATTTAGAGCAATCGTTAACGATCGAAAATGAACGGAGTAGGTGAAATTAATGATTTTTAGTTTGGTAGATCCGATTGATTAGCTAATGGCGAATCTCGATCGATATCGCTCTTATGAAAGTTGTATACCGAGTTAGATTTTGATGACACGTTCGATCGATTTCATCTCATCTTCAGAGATCGTACCCAGTTTATTTACCAACCGCGCCTTGGATGCCGTCGTCAATTGGTCTGCCATTGCTTTACTTTGCTTTCCATCCACAATGACGATCGCTTCACTGGGTATAATCTACCTGGATTGGTTGTCAGAGGTATAACTTGAACGCGATTTAGTGTTGCATTAGCCGCATCGTTGCTGACGATAACCGAATGTTAATCATTTCTAGAAATTACCTGCCTGGTGGCAAGCGGTATTGTTCGCGAACACTCAATAACTTAAAAATTGCCAAAATTGACTCGATCGCCAAAAGTCTGTAAATTTACCATCCGCAGAGACCCTTTCCACTAAAATTGAATAACCACTATCGCTTCAACCCTACCAATGCTCATCAACGCCCCACTACTAGTAGTTCAGGATGTCCGTGCTGGCTATATCCCTGGCTCAGATATCCTCAATGGGATTAACTTCATCGTCCAACCAGGCGAACTAGTCGCAGTGATTGGCGGAAATGGTGCAGGCAAATCAACACTAGCGAAGACAATTTTTGGACTAATCACCCCGCACACTGGGACGATTACCTTCAAGGGCGAACAAATTGGTGGCTTAAAATCCGATCGGATCGTCCAACGCGGGATGTGTTATGTGCCCCAAATCTCGAATGTATTTAAGTCGCTGACGATCGAAGAAAATTTAGAGATGGGTGGTTTTATCCGTACTAGCGATCTCCAGCAGCTCAAACAGAAAATATTTACGATGTTTCCGCGACTTGCCGAACGGCGCAAACAACGCGCAGGTACGCTCTCCGGTGGCGAACGCCAAATGCTGGCGATGGGTAAAGCCTTGATGCTCGATCCCGAATTATTAGTCCTCGACGAGCCATCTGCTGCGCTCTCACCCGCTTTAGTCACCGATGTCCTCAAGCAGATTCGGGCGATCAATGACAATGGTACGGCAGTCGTACTCGTGGAGCAAAATGCTAAAAAGGCTCTCGCGATGTGCGATCGAGCTTATGTATTAGATACTGGGATGGTCAAGCATGAAGGTATTGGTGCGGATTTGCTCAGAGATCCCAAGGTAATTGAAACTTATTTGGGTGTCGGTGGACATTAGACAGTTGACGGTTGACAGCGATTCGCGATCCTGTCGGTATTTATGCAGCGATCGCTTGTACTTGCAGTTGTGTGTGTTCTGAACATGGAGGATTTACAAGTTATGATTTACCATGATGGTAAATGGAGGTTTAAATAAAGCCAGATTTTGATATCATCAGCATTGCGGCACCGATCGATAATTATCGTTTTTAGTGCAGCAGGCTTCGGGTTAATTTATCTGCTAACTAGTGCCGTCAAATTTTCCAAAAGACGATCTCACTCTGAAATTCATCGCTTCGATAATAATGGAATGGGTGGGCATCAATGGACAGATTTTGTCGGCAACCATCAGGATAATATTGGCAGTGATTTTGGGGATTGTGGCGATTTTGGTGGTGGCGACGGGGGATGCGATAGTTGACATTCAATAAGTTAGCTGGATCGAAAAGTCAAGCTAGAATACAAGGGACGAGATCTATTCCCTGAAAATGCCCACACACACGCCCTCTCTAATACTCACCCATCGCCCGCTACTGCTTGCGCCAGCAGGAAATTGGGAATGTGCCAAAGCAGCGATCGAAAATGGTGCCGATGCTATTTATTTTGGGTTGGAGCGGTTCAATGCTCGAATGCGGGCGGAGAATTTCACTGAGGGTGATTTGCCGGAATTGATGGCATGGCTGCATCAGCGCGGGGCAAAGGGCTATGTCACGTTCAATACGTTGGTGTTTCCACAAGAATTGCCTGTAGCGGAGCAGTACCTTCGCAGCATCATTTTAGCTGGGGTAGATGCAGCGATCGTCCAGGATGTGGGACTATGTAAGTTGATTCGCCATTTATCGCCGGATTTCCCGATTCATGCTTCGACACAGATGACGGTGACGAGTGCGGCGGGGGTAGAATTTGCCCATGAATTGGGCTGCAATTTAGTGGTGTTGGCGCGTGAATGTTCGCTCAAGGAAATTGATAAGATTCAGGCACAATTAGGAGATCGCGAAATTAGTATTCCGCTGGAAGTATTCGTACATGGGGCATTGTGTGTCGCTTATTCGGGGCAATGTTTGACGAGTGAATCTTTGGGCGGTCGATCGGCAAATCGGGGTGAATGCGCTCAAGCGTGTCGGATGCCTTACGATCTGATTGTCGATGGCGAAGCTTATTATTTAGGCGATCGCAAGTATTTACTCAGTCCGCAAGATTTGGCAGGATTGAATGTATTACCAGAATTGATGAAAACTGGGGTAAGTTGTCTCAAGATTGAAGGACGACTGAAGACACCTGAATATGTGGCGAGTGTGACCAAAGTTTATCGATCTGCATTAGATCGGATTGCTGAAGATTTAGGTTTGCCAGTGGAGCCAGCCCGAGATTTATACAGCTTGGAAATGGCATTTTCACGCGGGTTATATACAGGGTGGTTTGAAGGGATTGATAATCAAGCTTTGGTACATGGACGATTTGGGAAAAAGCGGGGCGTGTACTTAGGAGAAGTGACGCGAGTTTATCCCGATCGCGAGGCAATAACCATCGATCCAATTGCGCCGATTAAAGCTGGGGACGGGATCGTGTTTGATTGCGGACATCCTGAAGATCGCGAGGAAGGTGGGCGTATTTATGAGGTATTTGCAGGCGATCGATCGGAAGTAATGCTGACTTTTGGTCGCGATATGGTCAATTTTCGGCAAGTATATATCGGTGATAAAGTTTGGAAGACTAGCGATCCAGAATTGGATAAACAAGTACGTCAGACTTATGCGGGAGATGTGCCCAAATATCAACGATCGATCGACTTAGAAATACATGGCGCAGTGAACCAGCCCTTAATAGCGATCGCGCGTGATGCAATGGGACACGTCGTACAGGTAGAATCAGCAATATCACTAGTTCCCGCCCAGAACCAACCACTGACTACCGATAAACTGATCGCCCAATTGGGACGGTTAGGTAATACCCCATTTTGTCTGGGAAATCTCACTAATAATTTGGTTGGCGATCTGATGATACCTGTCAGCGCACTCAATCAACTGCGGCGCGAATTAGTAACTAAATTAACTGATGTCCGCAGTCAACCCCAAGTCTGGCAACTAGCATCGACTCATCAATTAGCAGACTTATTACCTGAAGTTGGTAATCCCGTCCTCAATCCACCGCAATTAATTACCCTAGTTCGGAACTTAGATCAAATCCCCGCCGCGATCGCATCGGGGATTGCCACCATCTATTGCGAACTCGAAGATCCGCGCAAATATCGCGAAGCAGTCCAAATAGTCCGCACCGCCAAATATAAGAGCAATCCACCACAGATCTTTGTCGCACCGCCCCGAATTACTAAACCTGGCGAACAGTGGATACTCGAACAAGTGCGCTCGAGTGATGCCGATGGCTATTTGATTAGAAATTACGACCATTTGGAGTTCTTCAAAAGCGATCGCTGTGTGGCTGATTTTGCCCTGAATATCGCCAATCCCCTCACCGCTGACTACTTCTATCAAAATTATACTTTAGACCGCCTCACCGCCTCTTATGACCTCAATATCGACCAACTCACCGCCCTGATCCGCAGTTGTCCCCGCGATTGGTTCGAGGTAACCATCCATCAACATATGCCGATGTTTCACATGGAACACTGCGTCTTTTGTGCCTTTTTATCTGAAGGTACTGACTATACCAATTGCGGTCGTCCCTGCGACAAACATCAGGTCAAATTACGCGATCGCGTGGGGACAGAACACATCCTCCAAGCCGATGCTGGCTGCCGCAATACCGTATTTAATGGCGTCGCTCAATCTGGGGCGGAATACATCCATCGGTTGACAGAATTGGGCGTTTACAATTTCAGATTGGAGTTTGTTGATGAATCACCGGAAACTGTTAGTGAAACGATCGGTTATTATCAACAACTATTAGGCGGTCAAATCAGTGGTGCCGAGTTATGGAAAAGCTTGAAGCTCAGTAGTCAACTTGGGGTGACTCGCGGTTCTTTGGGCGTGTAGATTGGTAGATCTGTAGGTTGGGTAGAGCGAATGCGTTGGCGTAGCCTCTCGGAGAGAGGCTACGCCAACATCCCCACATTCGATCGATAGAATTATTCAATTTTTCATCCTTAAAACCTACATCCAGCAGGTTAGATCGGAAAAAAGTTATTTTAGGTAAAGTGGATTTAAACCCGACTTCTGGATAGAAGTCGGGTTTGTAATGTGACGAAATAAATTGTAACTAAGATCGCCTAGAACCGTAAACCAGCGCCCACAGTCACGCTAGTCTCGCCATTATTACTATCGAAAGGAATCGCGACCGAACCTAACAACGCAACACTCTCACTAACGTTGAGATCTGCACCGACTTGGGCAAAACCATTGGTGTTATTATTGGCTCCACCTGATTGGAAACCCACGCCCAGCCCGACAAAGGGAGTGATCGGGATTGATGCTTGACGCAGATCGAAGTCATAAGTCAGGCTGGTACCAAACTGAGTGCCACCGGATGGAAAAAGGACGTAAGGACGTAGCGAGATGTAGTCAGCAATACCAAGTTTACTATTGACACCGAACACACTTTGTCCGCCACCGAAAGTAAATGCGGGTGCGATGTAGTTGTTGCCGATGCCACCAGCTAGAGCCGCTGTAGGAGCTTGAGTGATTGCCGCAGCAATCAGGCTAGCGAGGATCGCGGGGAGCAGTAAAAGGTTTTTCATATGGGATAATGGGGATACTAATTTATGTGTGAGTATAAAATTAGACGGTTCAGCTTAACAATTGGTTCCACTCACTTACTTTTTACGTTCGTGCAGCATCGGCTTTGCCACATCGACTCGCCAATACCATGACTCCCAACCTCTCACCAGAAGTGCGCCAAATCATCGAGCGTGTCCTCCAACTCGAAAAAGACAGGCTCGATCGCAAAAAAAATACACCGATCAATGATGATATCCTCAAAATCATCAAAGAGGTCGTCGGATGAAGCTGACGACCATTCGCCTCCACAATTTTCGGCAATTTTATGGCGAGACACCGGAAATCCAGCTCGCGACAGATCCAGAGCGCAATACTACCATCATCCACGGCAACAACGGCGCGGGTAAAACCACCATCCTCAATGCGTTTACCTGGGTACTTTACGAAAAATTTACCGCCGCCTTTGCTGAGTCTCAACAACTAGTCAACAAACGCGCTATCGCTGAAGCCGATATCGGTAATGCGATCGATTGTTGGGTAGAAGTCGCTTGGGAACACGATGGCAAACGGTACCGCGCCAAGCGGATGTGTCGTGCTTACAAGCAGCAAGACACAGTTAATATCGTCAATAACGAACTCCTCTACTTATATATCGGTGATGCTGACGGTAAATGGCTCCATCCCCAACAACCGCCAGACGAAATCATCGGCAGAATTTTGCCCGCCAGCCTGCATCAATATTTCTTCTTTGATGGCGAACGGATCGAGCAAATCGTCCGCCAAGATAAACGCCTCGAAATTGCTGAAGCTACCAAAATCCTCCTCGGTGTGGAAGTCCTCAATCGAGCGATCCGGCATTTGGGTGAGGCGAAAAAAACGCTTGAAGCCGAACTCGCCCAAATTGGTGATACGACTACCAAAGAGTTGCTCAGAGCGCAACAACAATGTCAACAAGAAATCGATCGCATCCAGCAGCGGGAGATTGAAATCGCCCAAGAGATCGCCAATTTCAAACAGATCGAGCAAGAAATCGATCGCTACCTCCTCGAACTCACCGCCGCCACCGCCATTCAACTCCAACGGCAACAATTGGAGCGTGCCAAGGCTGTCAGCCAGACTCAACTTCAGCAAGCACAGACAGCGATTAAACAATTAATCTCGACGCAAGCATATACCGTTTTACTACCAGATCTCACTCAAGGTTTTCAGAAAATTGTCGGTGAATTACGCGATCGTGGTGAGTTAAATCAAGGCATCTCGCGTGAATTTCTCAGTCAACTTCTCCACCACCAAAATTGTCTATGTGGTACGGAATTGGCTCCAGATACTGCCGCATATCTTCAAGTCCAAACCTGGATCTCCCGTGCCAGTATTGCCGTCATTGAAGAGACAACCATGCGGCTGATTACTCAAGTAGAAGTGCTTCAGACTAAAGGTAGAGATTTTTGGCAGGAGATCGATCTTCAGCAGCAAATTGTAACGACAGCTCGCGCCCAAATCAGTCAGTTGGAAATCCAAATCGATACCCTCGAATCCCAACTTCGCCAAGATACGAATACTGAGATTGCCAATCTCCAAAAGCGGTTGGATGATATTGAAATTAAAGTGCGAGATCTCACCCTTAGCCAAGGTCAAAACCAGCAACAGATCGTTCATCTCGAAGGTCAAGTCCAGTCCTTAGCCAAACAAATTACCAAACAACAATCTAATCAGGAACGTCAGAGTTTAGCCCACCGCCGTATTCAAGCAACACGATCGGCGATTGAAGAGTCAATCGTTATTCGCGATCGTCAAGAACAACAGTTTCGCTTGGAACTCGAACAACGCGTCCAAAGAATTTTTCAAACAATTTCTGTCACTCCCTATTTACCCAAAATTACCGAAAAATACGAACTAATCTTGGTTGAAACTACAAGAGGGATCGAAACCACTGTTGCAGCATCAACTGGCGAAAATCAGATCCTCAGCCTCTCATTTATCGGCGGTATTATCGATCGAGTTCGAGACTGGAGCGCGCAAAAATTGCTCTCCGTTCCCGCTAGCAATACCTTCCCGATCGTCATGGACTCGCCATTTGGTAGCCTCGATCGGATCTCGCGGCGGCAGATTGCCCAGATCTTACCGCGATTGGCAAGTCAGCTACTCGTCCTCGTCACCAAAACTCAATGGCGCGATGAAGTAGAAACCGAAATGCTCTCAAAAATTGGCAAGCAATATATTTTAACTTACTATACTTCTAAATTAGATGCTCCTGATGACTATCTAGAGGTTGCTGGTCGTCGCTATCCCTTGATCCAGCATAGTCCTAATGACTTTGACTATACTGAGATTAGCGAGATCGTCTAAAATATTACCTGTATATCTAACTGTGAAAAGTCCAGAAATAAGTAGCGATTGTATTTAGATATACAGTAATAATTTGTGCAATTCACTGCAATTTGAGCGAATCAACTGATGAATCATCAAAAAATTCTCGAACTTCTCGCTGAAGATCGGCATTTAGACTTAGATTTTAATATTTATATCTTCGATACGCTGACATCAACTAATGAGAAACTCGCTCAGTTAATTGCGACCGAAAATGCCGCTGCTGGTACAGTAGTTATTGCTAAAGAGCAAACCGCCGGACGCGGACAACGAGGTCACAAATGGGAGTCCGCTCGGGGCGGACTATACTTATCACTGGCGATCTCTCCAGATTTAGCCGCTGTAAATATACATCAATTGACGCTCGGCATTGTCTGGGGGATCGCCGATCGATTGAGACAACAAGGACTACCCGTCTCAATTAAATGGCCTAACGATTTGATGCTAGCCGATCGCAAACTCGGCGGAATTTTGACTGAGACTCGCATCGCTCGTGGGCGAATTCACCAAGCAATTGTTGGCGTCGGAATTAATTACGCCAATTCAGTAGCAGGGAAAGCAATAAATTTAGCACCCAGCAATGATTATCAGCCAAATTACCGAAATTTTTCGATCGAGATGTTAACAAGCTGTACTATTAGGGGAATCATAAGCGGGTACAAACGTTGCACTCCAGCAACGATCGACAGTTTACTGTTGGACTATCTAGAACTACTCGCTGCTCGTGGACGTTCAGTCATCGTGAATGGTAAGTTGGGCAACATTTTGGGCATCTCACCACAAGGCGAGTTACGCATCGGTTTTACAACTGCCACGGCGATAATTGAAACCGATCTGACACCTGGTACCTTCACATTAGGCTACGATTAGGAACTTTGGGAGCCAAAATTTATCAGTTTTGCGATGCCAAAGTAGATGAATAGTTCTGAACAAAGACTGCGTTAAATTACAAATAATTATGAGCAGCAAGGCAGAAAAAACATCGCATCATCCACACCAGCCGCCTCGGTTGAGTATCTTGTTTCGCAATCCCCTGCTACTAAAGATTGTTGCTTGGCTCGGTAGCCTGAGCTTCATTGGTAGCACTGGAGTTGTCTGGGCAGATCTCCAGCCCATATCGACATCCCAAACAGCAGCCCAATCACTAGTCACCGCTAGGGCGATCGCCAGTACTGCTGTCATCAAACCAGAGCGACCGATCTATGGCCCTTACCTGCCCGTCGCTCCCACCCAATCGCTCGATCGAGTCACGCCCGCGCAACTTCCAAATCGGGAAATACCAGTTGCAGTAGCACCTGCTTCAGCGACGATTTTACCCACAGGGACGATCGTTCGTCCGCAACATACCGACTTATTGACAGCCGATCACTATACAGTTGGTGTCAATGGCTCGACTTCAGTCACAACCACTACAGCCGCATTTGTCGAGCTACCAGTGCCAGCTCCGCTGACAATGACGCTCCCCACTCAAGCACAAGAACTAGTCACCGTCACTAAAAGCCAGATCCAACCTCGCTACATCAACCGACAGCCCGCGACCGTCCAATCTGCCCCACCAACTAGCATTCAACCCCAGTCTAGATCCATCCCCAATAACGGTTATCGCTCAGTACCAGCAGTCGTGAGCCTCCCAACCGTCAAATCGATCTCCCCTCGACTCGATCGCCCTAGAACGAGCGTCCTAGCTCAAGTTCAGCATCCCTTAGCTGCTGCTCAGACGCCACTAACTGGCACCAAACCACCGATCGTCACACCGATGAAATCCCCTGTCGCAGCAGGAAGATCGATCGCCCCAGCGATCGCCTTCAGTCCGCTCTCCTCACAGTCAATCCGCGCAGCAGACGCGATCGAGATCGTCGTCCCCGCACCACGTACTCAGCAGATCCCAGTGCCATCGGTAGCGCGATTACCGCAGATCCGCGAGATCGCCGTCCCCACCGTCACCGCAATTCCCACCGTTCTTCCTGCGACTGCCTCATCGACACCCATTGCCTTCAGCAATCCGACGGTGTTCGACGAGTCGGGGGTGGAATTAATTTATCCCCTCACTAGTCCCGCTCCCACGACTTCCAGTTTTGGCTGGCGCACCCACCCCATCACGGGTAGTCGCCGTTTCCATGCGGGAGTCGATATTGGCGCACCCAGTGGCGCGCCCGTAGTCGCGGCTGCATCTGGCACGATCGTATCTTCCGGCTGGCTAGGCGGATATGGTAAAACAATTGTCATTCAACACAATGGCGTCCAGCAGACTCTCTACGGTCATCTTTCTGAGATTTTTGTCCAATCGGGACAGCAGATCGAGCAAGGCACTGTCATCGGGCGCGTAGGTAGTACAGGCAACTCTACTGGCCCTCACCTCCACTTTGAGACCAAAGTATCTACCCCCGACGGGTGGATCGCGATCGATCCTAGCCCCAGTGTCAACTATGCGCTAGCCAATCTGCGCCGCTCGATGCCATTTGCACAGCGAGATTTACCACCTGGCTACAATTAGACTGCCGTGCGATCTATTCATGGGATAGTTTTCAACTATATAGTGTCAAATGCCTCGATCTCCAACGCGATCGAGATATTTTTTGACAAGTTAAGATCGACGGCATTGAAGGGTATATTAACTATATTGAGATCGAGAGCGAGTGGCGATCGCTTACCCAAAAATCGGTAACCAGATCGTCCACTATTTAGCCGTAATTCACACCGGATCTCATCGATAGTTAGTAATAAATTCAATCTAGTCCCATTAGGAAATCAGGTGGCATGATACTCAAGTCACAAGACGTTAGTTATTGTCAACTCGTCCGTCAGTTTGGCACCATATCAGAAATTGTTAGCGGCGTAAATTATCAAGGCAATTTATTTGTCCGTGGTAATTCATATCCCCAACAACAGCGTCAGTCAGCAATTACCGAAATGCGTCGTAGTTATCTCGATCCTGAACCCGCAGCGGCTTGTCTGTTAGTCGAAGATGGCGAGATGGTAATTATTTGGTATGAAGATCGACATATCGTTAAAGTAGTTGATTCGGCACAGGATCTAGTTAAATATTTCAACTTAGCTCAATTGGTGCAGGAAATGCGATCGCCTCAAGGCGTCAAGATCGAGAATCGATCTCAAAGTTTTCGCCTTCCTTATCTCCGTTGTTTCATTGGCAGAGAAGCCGTGGATTGGATGTGCAACAGATTAGCAATTAGTCGTCTTCAATCAGTCGAACTCGGGCAAAGATTAATCACTGACAACTGGCTCACCAACCTATCTAATCAACAACCTTTTGAGGATAGCGATTTTTTTTATCAGTTTTGTATGGATAAGTGAGGTTAGGTTTTGGGCTTTAGTTGTAGGGTGTGTTAACGGAGCGTAACGCACCAGCATAAACTCTAACTAGGGCTTGCTGAGTAAAGCAGAAACCGATAACCAGAATTGGTGCTAGCAGCTTTCGACCAAATCAGAGCCAAGGAAATCAGCTAAAATAAGCAATAAGCCTTGGCTCGAAAGGTAATAAACATGTATCAGCAAGTCAAACC
>NZ_JBGSPA010000144.1:0-2696 GCF_041738855.1 Chamaesiphon sp.
TTGAGTTCATAGCTACTATTTTGTCACAAACTCTTATCAGCATAATTCTTGTCGTAAATCGCGACACGGTTAGAGCCTTAATTGGGATCGTTGCGATCCTTTTTTGTGAAGATTAGCCGGATCGACCTCTACACATTAACTACTGTAGTTCTAGAGGTAATCGATCGAAGTGTTCTAAATACAAATCTGAGAGGGCGAGATAACGTCGGTGGTATTTGGTCGGCGATCGGTAGTTGTCATCAGTCCTGAACCACCGCTTGACATTTCCCAAGGAACAATGACATAACGCGGCAATTTGAGAGCGATCGACATCCCATTTAGCTTCAAATTGGCGGGGAGTCATTTCTAACTGACAGTGAGCGAGTTGCTCGATTAAGTCGATTTCTCGTTGCCCCAATCTACGAGGAATATTCAGTGGCATTGCTGTTGCTGCCATCCCTCTAAATCTGATTCCCACGCGGTATCGGCGATACAAAACTGCCGACTATAACTCGTGCGATCTAGTAAGACTAGATATTTCCAGTTCCAGCCGTGCTGTGAGGGCGCATAAAAACTGCCAACGATCGTTCCGGTATCGGTTTCGTCTGGATCTTCAGGCAGTGGTTTCCAGCGCACATAGGCTCCAGGGCTGAAGCAATTAGACGGTAACCGATCGGCAAATTCGAGTGTCGGCGGTAATCTCGACAATTCGAGCGCGATCTTGTCAACTGATTCACCATATTCTTGGCAATGATTCCAGAACTCCGCTAGGTTTTGGGCTTGTAAGTTATGGCTTAATTGCTGAATCAGGAGAATGGTCAATTGTTCGCGCTCTGCTACTGAAAAGTTTTGAGGACACAGATCGATAATTGCTTGGTGAAGTTGTTGCCAAGCCGATTGGGACATCTGCTGAAAATATCCTAATTCTGATGGTGGCATAGTTCTAGTTTCGATACAGAAGCAGTGCCAGTAGAATTTGACTACTGACATCACCATGTTTTTCATGCGACGAGACTATCGATCGGCTGGGCGATCGTGTCATCATAAGAGATTGACCTCGCAAGGGGTTGACGTTTGCTATTGCGATTCTTCCGGGCAGTCGATTCGCTGGTTAATGCTACTCATTCTAATGGTGTTGGGTGCAGCCGTCAACCCACTGCGTTATTTTAATGGATAAAGTAGCTAGAATGGACATGAAACAACTGCGCCTTCGAGCCAAACTCCGCACGGTGGATGTTGCGAGTATGGTAGGTGTAGGCGAATCTTCGGTGCGAAATTGGGAGAAAGGGCGGACGATACCGAAACTCACGATCGATAAGACTGCGGCTTTGTGTCTGTTGTATCAATGCTCGATCGCGGAGTTGGATCTGGCTGTTCGGGAGTCGATCGCGCAAGGGAATGGGGAGACTGCTGACGATTTAGAGTAAAGGATCTTTAGATACTAAGTTCTCATGACTTAGACTCATGAGTATTTTCTGTCACAACTGCATCGACAAACACAAAGGTTTTGAGTTCGGGCGATTCCCCGCAAGGCAGTGAGCGTCCATGACTTGCTTCAAAATTGCTTCAGCCGCGATCGCACCCAGCTTTTGTGGGAGCTTCGATAATTGACTCTAATCAGCTTACCCGCACTTAAATCGATTTGAGGACGTGAAAACACCCCGTACTGGAATGTATCAGCTAATTTAATTTGAAGTGCTTTAGCGTCATTACAGCCTCCCTCAGTACGGCAATCGATCGCGTCTTGTAAGTCTCCTAGATGTGGAGTTCTCCGCGTCCAGGTCTAACGATCTTCTTGAGTGATGCCGAACTGTTCGTAAATTTCCTGAATCATCAGGATCGGTAACCCTTCTTGGTTTGTGCCCATGACTAGAGCACGTCTGAGGGTCTGAGCAACCGAGATGGCTTGGAGCTTCGAGCCGCCACCTTCAGGATCTAGGTTGATGCCGTGATTTGATGCCATGTGGATCGGGTAGCAGATTTCCCCAGGTAATTCTAGACAATCGTAGTCGATCTTCGAGCCAAATAATTAAGCCATAAGGTGTATTTGCAAGGGTCTAAACGTTTACAATCATCCTCGACTTATTTGTGGCTTTAAACGTTTAGAGCAAACGATTGTGACAAACGTTTGTGTTAGCTAAAAATCTGCCAACTAGATGGTTAGTATTTTTTTAAAATTTAAGCAATCGTCTTAATCGTGGAGGCAAATGTTTGGTCAAGCGTTGATTGAAATGAGCCAATCATCTGCTTTTTATAAAAAACGTTTGGTGGTTTAGTTAAAGGTTGAGTCCAAACATTTGACTTAACTAGGGTTGAGCCGAGATCGCGGTAACAGTGTGCCACCTACATTAGCCGACATCAAATTCAGTGGTTTTAAGGAGCGTTAAGTGAGGCTCCTCAAATACGAAGGTCAATTATTTGCTATCTAAAAGCCATAACTGTACTAGCTTTATACGTTCGAGGGATAGTATTCTAAAACTTTTTTTAGATCGAATACGTATGAATATGTCTTTAGATAGATAAATTTATTAATACGAGTGGTTAGTCTAGATATTAATCTACTTAGAAACTACTAAAATTCACTTTAAAGTTATATTTAAGAAATTTATGGATCGTAAAATATCGAGAAGAAACTTTGCGCTGCTAACTGGTGTAGGTGTAACAGCGATCGCGCTCGACAATCCAGCGGTGATTAAGTTAGCAGAAGCTGCAACTAC
>NZ_JBGSPA010000182.1:0-81270 GCF_041738855.1 Chamaesiphon sp.
AGCTACAGCGGCGATCGCGATCGTTGAAATACTGACAATTGTAGCAATTGCTAGGTTATAATTTTTACTTGGAAATGTCATCTTGCTTATTTACCTCGATTAGGACATTAATTTAGATCTAAATTAATATCCCAATCATACATGACAATCTCAAAAGTTATACAATTTAACAAAACAATACCTACAATGAAATCGTCTGCCAAATCCCTACAGTTTTTGGGATCTAAATTTTGGTAGTTGCTGCACTAAATCGATCGCACTAGTTTAAATCCTGACCGTCACTTGTTGGCGATGGAGGTAGTCCTTAATCTCAGCGACGGTGAGTTCGCCATAGTGGAGCAAGGAAGCTAATAATGCAGCTTGCGCGTGTCCAGTGGTGAGGGCTTGATAGATGTGTTCGCAATTGCCAGCACCACCAGAGGCAATCACTGGCACCTGCACGGATTGGGCGATCGATCTTGTCAGATCGAGGTCGTATCCTGCCTTGGTGCCGTCGGCATCCATACTCGTGACCAGAAGCTCACCTGCACCGCGTTTGGTGACTTCTTGTGCCCATTTGACGGCATCTAATCCAGTGTTTTCGCGTCCGCCTTTGACATAGACATCCCAACCTGGATTAGTGGGATCGTTGCGGCGTTTGGCATCGATCGCGACTACAATACATTGATTGCCAAAGAGGTCGCTAGCATCGTCGATCAAGTCTGGATTTCGCACTGCGGCTGAGTTGAGGCTGACTTTATCGGCTCCAGCGCGGAGTAAGTCTTTGATATTGGCTGGGGATTGGATACCACCGCCGACGGTGAGGGGGATGAAGATCCGATCGGCGGTACGATAAACCACATCGATCATCGTGTCGCGATCTTCGTGGCTGGCGGTGATATCGAGAAATACTAGCTCGTCGGCTCCGGCGTCGTTATAGATTTGGGCAAGTTCTACCGGATCTCCGGCATCCCGTAGCTCGACAAAGTTGACTCCTTTGACGACGCGTCCGGCTTTGACATCTAGACACGGTAAGATTCTTTTGGCTAACATCTGGACATCTTGGTGCTGTAATCGATCGCCGCAGGAAGAATACCTATAAGCGATCTAGGTATTCCATTTTAGATCGCGATCGACCTGTTGCGGATAAAGTAGACAAGTGCAATTAAATATTAAACACAGGTAGGTTGGGTAGCAGCCTGCGTTTGCGGAGCCTTTCGGAACGAAACAACCCAACATTAGCAACGTTGGATGCGAATAGTCGCCAGAATGGTGAAGATATTTCGCCTATGACGATAGATCCCCGACTTCTTCAAGAAGTCGGGAATCTATCTCGCACTGCGCGGCAATTGCTATATTCAGTTATTTATTTAGCAGTATTTTCAATGGCTTTTTGTTCTTGTTCGTAGGCTTTTTCTTCTGCTTGCTCTTCTTTGTTTTCAGCAGCGATTAGTGCTTTAGGATCTTTATTGAGTCTGGCAATTTCATCATAGGCTTCCGATCGAGTTGCTGCGGGATTGGTCAATTCAAATGGTTGGATGACATCTGGGGCAACTTGTTTGACTGGAGTCGCTGCATAACTAGACTGGGGTAGGATCGAACTTGCAGCAAAGATGACACTCGCTAAACCAAATGTCCACAAGCTCTTAATAAATAGCTGCTCGATCGAATGCAATATTTTGTTCATGTTAGATCTCCTGTGCAGATTAGCTGCACGAACTATGATTAAAAGTTTAAGTTACTACCACCGTTCGTCAAACCTTTAAAGTTAGATTATCATTTAGCTCGTGGGAAACTTTCTATCAAAAGGTGGATGGACTTCTGACTGAAGTTAGGGGATGAAGATGATTGTTGAGTTTTTAAAAATAACGATCGTCTCCGATCTGTTGCCACCGAAATAATACGTCCTCGACTTTATACCAATTTAAAGAATTAACACGACAGATGTTTATCCCACCCAGCGACGCGCGATACGTAGGGTTTCCCGAGGGTTTAGCGACCCAAATCACGCGGAGGTTCCCTCCGCATGTGTTTGGGTCAAGACAGCGAGTCAAGACAACCTCCCCGTGGAAAGGGGAGGAGCTAATCTGTCATTTATTCAATTTAATTTGGTATGAGTATCCGCACCAACATTGTGGACGATCGCCAAATCGCCCCCGATGGTAGAGATCGGGAGCGATTTAATCTAGAGTTATTGACGATCGTCAGAGCCTCAAAGGGTTACAGCCAACCCAGTCCATTGACTGCGATCGTCCCAGCAGCAGCAGAGGCAACCAAGGAGGTCAGCGCGGTACTAAATAGCCACCAAGCGGCACCTGCGGCGATCTTTTGAGTTTCGATCGCTTGTTGTTTGGCTTGCTTTTTGACGGCTTTGTAGCGTTTTTTGACTTCTTGCTGGACGCGTTGGGCTTGGCTGAGGACGCCATCGCGGGTTTCTTCAATCTTGTCGATAATCCGGTTGGCGTCGGCTTCGGAGATATCCTCGCGGGAGCTGAGGACGGCAACTAGGGTTTGGCGATCGAATTGTCCTAGTCGTTCGCCGAGGGCTTCAAATCCCGCTTGGGGGTCGTCAAACACTTTACTAAAGTCGGCTTGCAAACCTTCGTAATTGAGTTCGGGACGATCGAGGGCGTTGAGATAGTCGCGGACTTTACCAAAGAGGCTATCGACAGTCGATTGGAAGGTTTCCTGGACTTTTTTGATTTGGTCGGCGATCGATTTATAGGTCGATTCTACCTGGTCGGCGATCCGATTGGCTTCTTCTTCGCTGATATCTTCGCGTTGGGAGAGGAGCGAGACGAGGGTCCCACGATCGAATTGGCTGACGCGATCGCCCAGACTACCAAATCCAGCACCAGGATCTTGGAGCAACAGTTGCAAGTCACGTTTAATCCCATCAGGATTTAATTCCTCTTTATTGGTGTTGCGGAGGTAGTTTTCGAGATTTGCTTCAAAGTCTACTGCTTGTTTTTGAGCGCGACTGGCGAGGCGGCGGGGTGCTTTGACGATCGATCCGATCGCTGATTGGACGCGATCTACTGCTTGATTCACCTGCTCTTCAGTCAGGTTACCTTGCTGGGTGAGTAGTGCGACCAGTGTTTCCCGATCGACTTGGGATAAGCGATCGCGCAAGGCACCTGCACCTGCTTTGGGGTCATCGAGCAGCGTTTTGAGGTCGCGCTGGATGCCGTCTGGATCGAGTTCTTCAAGGTTGGTGTTCCGCAGGTATTCGGTCAGCGCAGCAGTGGTTTTTTCGTACTGAGCTTTGGCTTGCTCGGTGACTTGTTTGGGTGTTTCCAGGATTTTGGTGCGGACTGATTCCACTTGGTCGAGTACCTGGTTGACTTGAGCTTCGTCTAGGTCTTGACGTTGGCTCAGGAGCTGGACGAGCGTCTCGCGATCGAATTGTCCGAGTCGGTCTTTGAGGGCACCGATTCCGGCTTTGGGATCTTCAAATAAGGCTTTGAGGTCGCGCTGGATACCGTCTGGGTTCAACTCTTCTTTATTGGTTTCGCGGAGGTAGGTTTCGACCTTAGTGCGGAGATCTTGAGCTTGTTGTTGAAGATCTGGCGCGGGGGATGCTGACTCAGCGGTGTTGGTATTCAACACCTCAGTCCGAGCTGCTTCGAGATAGTTGGAGAGGTTCTCAATACTGGTTGGTTGGAGATCGTCCCGCAGTGAGAGTTTTTCAACGAAGTAGTTGCGATCGATCTGCTCCAATTCTTGGCGGATAGTGGCTGGATCTGCTTGTGGGTCGTACACCACATCCTTGAATTGTTGCTTGACTGCTGTTTGACTGAGTTCCCACGGTGGTGCAAACAGCAGGTAGTTTTCTAGATCGGCACGGATGACACTAAATGGTTTGGTGTTGGTGTCGGCTGATGATTGTGCGTGTTGCTCGGATTGACCGCCCAATACTGATGCTTTGAGCTTATTTATCTGACCGGAAACTTTCTCGACATCGAGGTCGGAAATATTTGCATTTTGGAGTACCCGACCGAGGAGCGAACTCAAACCCAGTTGCAATGCTCGATTGGTAAAGCTACCGCCATTACCATCGCTGAGGTTCGAGCCTTTGACTAGTTGCTGAAGTTTGCCAGCTAATTCGTCAGTGTTGAGATCTTCGGGTGTTGCTGATTTGAGCAGATCGGTAAGCTGAGTGGCGACATCACTGTTACCACCTTTGTTGGAAAGCTGTTTCCAGGTGCTTTCGAGTCGATCGGCGATGTTGTTGATATCTTGTTTGGAAAAGTCAGTGCGATTGCTGATTAAGTCTACAAAACTTTGGCGATCGATATTTTTGAGCAAGTCACTGTCGGCAATATCTTTCAGGTCGGACTCTTTGAGCAGTTGCTCGAACTGAGAGCCGATTTTATCTACATCTACGCCAGGTAATTGTAAGTTACCCAGAGAGCTTTGCAATGTCTTTTGAATGCTGCTGGGATCGAATCCTGATGTCAGTTCGCGGCGGACGGCAGCAGTAACTTCTTCGGCTGTCGATACGACTTGGTTTTTGGCGGCATTTGCCCCTAGTGCCGTCGTGGCGGTGCCCATAATCCCCTGAAGACCGGATGTCGCCGTGCTGACGATCGATCCGATCAGGGAGCCGACAGCACTAGATCCGAGCCAGACTACTACTGTAAAGTAAGTAGCCCAAATGACGACCCCGATAATTGCCCCATCAAACGCATCATTCAATAAGCTAAATCTTACTGCCAAATAACAAGCGGCAAATAAGGCGATCGTCACTGTCACTAGCGCGGCGATGCCGATTTTGGTCTCGATGCCGCGCATCGTGGACATCAGACCCTCATCATCTGAGTCATCATCATAATCTACGTCTGGCGTACCTGGAGACGAGAGAATCGCGACACCAAGATTGGTGAGCAATAGCTGGAAAGCAAATGCCATCACGATTCCTGATAGCAATGAGATAAACAGGTTCGGGCTAGTAGTCGTAGGATTGTCTAATACGAAGGCCCCTGGCTCGATTCTAATTTGTGCCAGTTGGCATAACTGAAGATTTAAAGCTCCTGAGAGTTCTAAACTGGAAAACATTGTCTTTCCCCACTAAATAATTATTTTCGGTTCGGCTCCTGGACTTGCTGAGTGTCAACCCCAGTAATGTGGTTGGCTACTTGCCGCAGGTTAAAATTCCTTCTTTGGTGCCAGCAGCTTGCTGTCTGACGACAATACGCGGTTGCAGTCCTGGATAACAGCGCACCAAGACGCGATCTTTGCTACGAGTGAGATAGAGAATGTGGGTCGATCGACCGTTGAGTTTGCCGAACACCAGTTGCGGCGGTGACGGTGCTGTGGCGATCGCTGGCATCATCACCATTCCGATCGCCGTCAAAGTCGCTCCTAGTAATAATTGCGTCCGGTTACTGATTGCTGACATCATCTGCATATCTCAATTTTTTAGACAACTATTGAAATCGATCTAGATGATATTTGGCACACTCGATCGGCGTAACTAACTGATTTCGCTATTGCTACTTCCCGCAGGAGATTGCTCGATCTTTCGCTCCACAGTCATGTCACTAGGAATAGTTGATAAAGGAGATTGAGCGATTTTTTTGTCAGCAGTCATTTCACTATTCAATACCGACCCAACTACATTCTTTTCATCAAAATAGTTGTTCAGGAAAGTGCTAGCAAATGACAAGATTACTGGACCTAAAATGAAGGCGATGATGCCATTGATTGCAAAGCCTGGTACTAGCAGCGCAGCTAACCATAAGCACACCCCATTGACCACCAGCGAAAATAAACCTAAACTCAAGAAGTTAATCGGTAGTGACAAAATTGACAGAATTGGTCGAATTGTCGAATTGATCCCACCGACCACAACTGCGGCGATTAGAGCTGCTGGAAAATTGGCAATGTCTACACCGGGCACAACGGTATCGATGACTAGTAAGCCCAATGCTGTTGCTAATGTAGTGACGAGATATCCAATGGTATTGCTATTCATGTTCTTATCGATCCACGAGGATAAGTTTTATTGTTAAACTGAATTTTCGTTCTGTTTGGCGATCGCCCAGACGGCATGGATACTACCTGGAATCCAACCGAGTAAGGTCAATCCGATATTGATAAATAGGGTTGGGCCGATCCCGTAAGTAAGGAAAACACCGAGTGGTGGCACCAAAATACCAAGTATTAAATTCATTGTTTTTCAATCCGTCTGTTGTGATGTAAATGTCGCTGGCGCAGATGGTGTTACCCACCCCAAGCCCCCCTTATCAAGGGGAGAATTGGGGTGGGGTAAAGATCTCCGCAGGAACTCAAGATTTAACTGTCAACTGTCAACTGTCAACTGTCAACTATTAAGAGCCTTGACGACTCTTGAGGTTCTGCCACACGTCTTTGAGTTGCTGCTTGATGACTGCTTCCTTGCGGGCTGCTGCCGAGCCAGCCGTGGCGGCTTGGCGATCGGTTTCGGCTTGCTTTTGCTCGAGGGGGATCGTACCGCTGCGCTGAGCCTCAGCTCTGGTTTTGTCATACCAGACTTTGGTGCCCTCAAGCTGTTGCTTGAATTGGTGATAGCGATCGCCATAGCGTAGAGCCAATCTGCGATCCAATTCAGCTAGCTGTGTTTTGATCCGTGCAGACTGTGCCTGGATGACCGGAAAAATACTCAAGGTAATCATTTGTGGTTTTCCTTTGTGATGTAATGGTTGACAATTTTCCCAAACAGCTAGCTCAGTGGTGGCTTAGTCGCGATCGATCACCATCGTGCGGGATGGCTGACGAGCACCCAAGGCAGAACCGATCAGTGCTGCTACCAGTCCGAGCAGTGAACCCAGGACGAATGACCAACTGGCTTTGGAAGTATTGGCGGCGATGTCTCTGGTTTGTTGCGCGGTGATCGTCGGCGCCTGGGGAGCAGTTTGTCCAGCATTGGTACCAGGCACAATGCTGGGATTTTGCTGAACTTGGTTGATGACACTACCAGCATTGGAAGCAGCGACACCAAAGGCACCGGAGACACCGCTAGAGATCAACCAAGCACTGAGTGCGAGTGTCGATGCCCACAAGACGGCACCGTTGAGCAGCGCGGTGTTGCGGTTCATTCTGCCTGCGGTACGTGCTGCCGTCCAGCCACCTGCAAATAGTGAAATCAACAAACTGATAATCGACCAGATCCCGACACCGACGCCGACATCGCCAGCGATCGTTCGTGGTGCGCCAGAGCCGCCGACGTTGCCCGCCCCGATTGCCAAACCGAGGGCACTCAACACGAGCTGGGTACTTAGAGCTACAGTCAGTCCAGCGATGATGGGACCCCACCGTACTTGGTCGTGATAGTTGGTAGCGGCAACCGGAATTGCGCGCTGCTCGGTTAGATAATCATTGGGTCTATCTGTGTATGCCATGATGATAAGTCTCCTAAATTGGTAATGAATGAATGAGTGCGCCAGCTCGAAATTTAGAGTTAGCCTTTGAGCTTGTCGATCGCTTTTTCAACTTGCTTGATTACTGGCGGTGTCGGATCGCTGGAACGGTACATTTTATTGCGATCCGCCGCATCACCTTGGATTTCATTTAGACCACTATTGGCTCTAGCAGAGATTTCTTCAGGTGTGGTAGCGGGATTGTCTAGTGTCTCTAAAGATTTTTTTTCGATTTGATCCAACTGTTCGACGCCTTTATTGACAGAACTCGTTGCCGCTAGTGCCGACAAACCGCTGGTAAATACCAAGACAGCAGCAAGCAATACAGTGAGTAAAGTCCGCACGGGACGTAGGTTGGCTAGTGTTGCTGAGATATATTTCATCACAAACTCCTCTTGATAATATAAATGGTCAAAACTGTGAAACTGATGCACCCGATCGCTGACGCTACAAGGGACGACTAGACATTGCTACGTGAGATCATGCCGTAGAGATAAATCGCAATAATTGCGCCCAAAACTGCTACGAATACACCGGGAATACTCAAACCAGGAGCAGTCAAAGCCAGCGTGCCTGTCTGGAAGAAGGTGAACAAACTACCTCCCAAAAATGCACCAACTACACCTAAGATGAGTGTGGACAACCAGCCGCCGCCCTGTGTACCTGGCACGATCGCTTTGGCGATCGCTCCCGCTAATAAACCTAAAACCACCCAAGCAATTAAATTCATGACTAAATTCCTAATATTTAAGACTGCTTTAGTAATTTACCAGTTAGGTCTCTCGATCCCTTTCTCTCAAGTGGATGAAGTGGGCGATCGCGATTGGCGTCAATGGAGAGAGATCTAATTTAGCCTGTCAACAACTGTAGGGATGGATTGATAAAGTTGACTGGGATCTGCCCGCAAGTCGCATTTATAACCCATCCCTACTAGTGGACGATCTTCAGTGACGATTGCGATCGTCACCGCTATTTATGGAGATACTACCGCTTTGACGATGACATTTTTGACGCCTTTGATTTCCATTGCCAATGGTTTAATCTTGTCTAATTGCGCCTTATTTGTGACTGTCCCCGATACAGTGACATCAGCGTCATTAGCAGCGACAGTGAGCTTGCTCTTGGGGATATTGGCTTCGAGCTTACTTCTCACTTCGCTCGATAGGTCGCCTGGATCGCGTTTTTCGGGATTCCCACCGATGTTGTTGCGCTGTTCGCGGGCGCGGATATCGGATTCGAGCTGCTTTTTGCGGATGTCGCTTTGAGCATCATCCTGGTTGGTACTGGTGTTGGTATTGGCGGCTGTGGGAGCCGTCCCGTTGGTAGCAGTAGAGCTGGGAGCATTTTCTGCCGTTTTCGAGGGAGTGTTGCAAGCTGAGAGACTCCCAGCTAGCAAGATACTCAGGACTAACGGCTGAATAAAGCCGATCCGATCTTTCTGATACATGTTCTACTCCTCACTGATAGTTAGTTGCGATCGACTGATGTCTTCTTTTCTTCCCAGTCACAAATTAGATGGTGAATGGTGGATGGCGATTCGCGCTCCTCTGGTTTCCCGAGGGTTTAGCGCGATCGAGACAGTGGATGGTGGATGGTGAATGAGCTGTCAAACATCTACATCACACATTCAATTTTGAGAATGGGGTGTGGGGTGTTGGGAGATGTAGATTAAACGATCGACAGCTTGAATGCTCTTAACCTTTGAGATAATCTACTAATGGCATCGTGTCATCGGGTAGATCGTAAACATACCAGTCGTGGATATGATGCTTGGTGAAGACTGCTTGAGCCATACCGATCTCCGTTGCCGAGCCTTCAACTACTACTAGATATTCACCCCGATCGACGCGCGCGCCGTAGTCTTTGGCACGGTCTTCAGGTACATTCAAGCCGACGAGTCCGCCTGCCAAACTGCCCGCAGCAGCACCGATCGCACTCCCCGAAATCGCCGTAGCGATCGCCGTGGCGGCTGCACCTGCCAGCATGACGGGGCCGACGCCAGGAATTGCTAGCGCACCAATACCGACCAGCAGACCTGTCAAGCCGCCGACGGTACCGCCAGCGACAGCTCCTTTTTTGGCATCATCGACTGCTTCGTTGTCGCGATCGTGGTCGGTGGTAGTGCCGCTACCTGTAAGCTGAGAGCTAGTTGTTTGTGCGCCAGCTAGATCGGGATGGCGATCGAGATCGGCACCAGCAACGGAAACTCGCTTCATCATGAAGCCAGTATCTTTGAGTTCCCGCAAGGCGGTTGCAGTTGTTTGATAATCCGAAAATGTACCGACAGCACGTTGATGTGACACGATTACTCACTCCTAAAATTGATAAATTGTCAAGCGATCGGCAGTGTTTTTATCGACTATACCGATCGACTTTAGTTGACTTGCAGCAAGCAACTTGCCTAAGTAGAGTTATTTGTCTTGCTGTTGCTCTGGGATGTCTCCAGGCTCTTCGTAGTACATTTCTGGCTCGATGCCAAAATTATCTACCAGTCCTTCCTTATCGACAGTGAAACCACCAGTTGTATCGAGACTTTCCGATCCGGGGGGATGCTTGGGCAATCGTTTGAAATTGTCGCCCTCACGTTCTTTGCGGGCGGCTGTCTCTGCTGGGATAATGTGAGGATCGTAACTATCTGGGGTCGGCGAATCGTATAACTCAGTACCCTCTTGGTCGGCTGGCGAGGTGATTTCGGCTGCCCGCTCGTGGGCTGGATTGGTTCGATCTGCGTTCGTACTCATGGTGTCGCTGCCTCTAACTTGGGTAACTTAAAAAATTATTGTTTAGAACTTTTGAAGTAGCACCAGCATATCGGGATCGCTTGCTAAATCCATCTGCTCAATGAATCATTTTTGACGCTTGAATTTTCCGCCGATGGATAGAGAGCCGCTCAAATCGATCTCGGGATTTAGCGATCTCTACTATTAACGAAAATAAGTATTGGTACTCAAGATTTCTTCTTGTCCGAAATACAAGGCGATCTTGCTGACACCCAAGATCAGCCAAGCATGACTGCACAACTCTTCTAACTCATCAAGCAAGTCATCGACGATCTCGGTGTGGGGGCAATGTACCGAGAGAGTTTGATCTGCATCGATATGAATGAGGCAGCTTGGTAAGCTGGATGCGAAGAAGTGGATCAGACGCTCGATGCGAAGGTGCATGAGCTTGTTCAAATCGTCAACGTTGATTTCAGTGAGTACCATCAGCGAATTCCTGTGCTAAATTTTGTGGTGCTTGGGTGCTAAGCTGTCGATCCCAAAATGTCAAAAAACAGCCTGGAGTGAATACCACTACCCGACTGTCCTTACTGACAAAATATTAACAGTTGGCTCTAGATCCTACTTTCTACCAAGTGGATGAGTTATGAGCTTTCGCCGCTAGTCAATGGATAGAGAGGATCCTCTCTGCTCAGACTGCTAGCTGACTCAAGAATTGTAGTGCTTTAACAATATAGCTGGCACACACATCTGGAGAGCTTTGATAAAATGAACTCCAAGCAGATGACTTGTGGCGATCGTAATCCAGCGGCTCGATATCTGCTGTTGATGCGGTATCCAGCCATGCCAAGCGGACGGCATGACCGATCGCGACATCGAGGACGATATACTCAGCGATATTGAGTGTGGGATTGCGTTCGGATAGAGCGGCGATTGCCATCAGTGCTTCGATATTCAATTGCCGATATTCGGGAGCAACAATTTTGTTGAGCAGATGCTCGATTCTGAGGGCAAAATTCTTCTCGCCTGGGGTCATTTCTGATAGGATGACTTCACTATCGAGACGGTTGCGTTTTTCTAATTTATCACCGATCGTGATGCCTTTACAATGTTTGAGCAGTCGCCATACATTGGGATAAAAATCTCGCCCAACTCGCGCGATCGAACCATCTTTTTGACGTTGATATCGCCAATTAATTGCGACAGCGGGGGAGTTATTATCAACGGTATCGACAGCATTAGTCGTCCATTCGATTTGATTTTGAGATTGATTGAGGTGCAAGGATTCTTGTTGAAAAACGGTATTTCCTAAACCTTGGTAGTCTGTCAATACTTGATGGAGTCTGGTTTGGATTTCAAATGGACTCAGTTCCATCAGTTTTTCATAGGCGGCATCTTGAGTACTACCCAATTCGATCGCGAGTTCGCTGGTTAATAATAAAATCAGATAGCCGACCCGGAGGGTGAGCAAACCTTTGACGAGGGTTGGTGCAGATTTAATTAATAAACCCAGATAGATAATAATTTCTTGCGTCAATACGCGATCGCGAATATCTTCACGGCAGAATTTATCGATCTTTTCAATGATTTCGGTATGCGACATCGGTCGATCGATCGATGCGGCTTCACTATATGCCATCCCGACAGTTAGCTGTTTGCCACTAATCAAGATATCGGTTACGGCATCAGACAAACTAATTTCTACTTTGTCGAGCAAACCTGCGGCATACCGGACGATCGCCCAATGCGGGCGCATCCCAAAGTTACCTGCTTTAAAATACACTTCATCGAGTAAATCTGACACAGTTACTTTCACTAATGGTCCCCCAAAACCAGTAGCAAATTCCAATCCTTTCAACCGAGTTAAGGTATGTAAAATTTCAATCTGTTCGTAGAGATTATCTGAGCCTTTTAGTTGCCGCAATAGGAGCGTAATATTGGTTGCTGCTTCCAATAAAAATTCTTGATTGTTGGTGAGCGGCTGGTGGAAATTGGCTGTATAAGCTAGATAGTAATGCTGTTGTACCGTGGGATTTACAGTAGTTAGATCGAACTTAAAGTCATGTAAGTTATCGATATTTTCAGTTCCTGCCGTGAGCTTCAATTGATTGAGCGATCCCAACCGAATCGGCACCCCATTACATTTCCCCTGCTTAAATTCCGCAATCAGTTCCAATAAGGGCGAAGTATACAATTGACCTTGAAATTCATCCTGTCCTTCTTGCAACAAAGATTTGGTCAATAGTAGTGTCAATGTCGGTCGTCCCAACTGCGTCCACTGTTCGCTAATATAGGCAATCTCCGTCTTAATTTGGGAGATCAAAAAGTGATAGTCAAAAGTTAAATAAAACTGCTGGCGATCGAGAAATGCTGGTAAGAAGACAATCGTATCACCACACACATTAAAGATCCGTGAAGTCGTCAAACTTCGCAAGCGGCGAATCGGACGTCCCGTCAAACCCAATTTATCATTTCGACCAATTTGGGCATATGCTGCTGCTAGTTCTGTCGATTGACGCACTTGGATGGGGGCGATCTGAGCGGGGATTTGGGTAGCAATGCCATACTCAGCCAATTGCGCTTGGAGATCGTCATCTTCAGCGATTAGCGCAATCTGAACAGTCCTGCGTCTTCTATTCCCAATCTGGAGATGTCTTCCCAACGGATCGAGATCTCCAGGTGCCAAAAACTTATCAAATAATAGCTCTCCCAAAAAATACAAACTCTGCGCCCATACCAGCGGCAGATTATCATTTGGTAGTCGCAGTTGGGAGTGAGGATCGGCTCTTTCGGCGGCAATTTTGGACTGAGGTACATAATACAGCTCTGGCAATAGTTGGATACCATCAACATCGACAGCGACAGCTTTTAGCAAGCTCCGATACTTCTCAATCCCCGCTACATCCCCACTAAATAACGCATCCAAATATAAATAAGTAAAAAATAACGGCCATTCGCACTCAATCCCCTCAAACTTGAGCAACTCCTCCGGCTCGTAGTGGAGACGGGTACTATCTTCTAATACCGTCTGATGTCCGTCCCGCAAAAATCGCTTACAACCATACTTGCCCTCCAGTTTAGCCACAATCTTGGTACGAGTGCGATCGACCAATTGCGGATCTGTCACGGCAAATGCTGGAAAGCCGATAATACTCAACAGAGCTGCATCCGTCTCCTTGGAACTCGACTCCCTCGGCAACAGCGACGCCAGCGTCAACCGCGCTCTAGCAATCTCATCTGGCAATACATGAATCACCGACGCCTGCGAACCGCGCGCCCCAAACAAGTCTAGACCATTAATCGCCTCCAGCGCAGCTTTTGCCATCCCGATCGAACTTGCATTTAGTTCCACACTGCCATGATTGATCTTATCGCCGCGCTCCCACAGCCCAAAATCAGGTGTCCGATAAGTGCGCCCGATATAATAGACCAAATTTTGGACAAAATTGACCTCATCCACTGTGTAAATCACTGGCAACCCCGAAGCTGTCATCTGCGCCAAGATCGATATATATAGTGAAGTCGCATCCAATTGAAGATGTCCCCACTCATCATCCCCGACCACCACATCCCCAGAGTGGGTGCTGTACTTGGCATGAAGGGCATCCAAAGGCGATTGGGTCTGTTTGAACCGTTCCACCTTCTCCGCTTGCCGCAGCATACAAAACAACAGCCCTCGCATCAGTTTGACAACGCTCTGCTCCAGCTCGAACAATCGCCCTGGTGGTGCATCTACTTTCCGATACGCCAGAGCCAACCCCCACACCGCCAAAATTGTGTAAACATTGTCTCGCACCCACGCATCGGTATAATCCCCATGCGCCGTAATTGCCGTGCTCGCTGGAAATAAGCCCGTAATCGGGTTTTGGCGGCTGAGGATGATTGCTTGGATCTGCTGGTAGTATCGATCGAGTTGCTGGGAACGGTTCATAGTGGGAGGTTTAAACAGTTGACAGTTGACAGTTGACAGCGCAATCTTGCCGGAGCGGGGGTACAGGCTGGCAGGATCTGGGTGGATGGTGAAAGCGGAAAGCTAATCCTACATTAGATTCAGAGCCGCTGCCAACTCAAAATTGGGAGCGAGTCACTAGATGAGTTTACGAATATTCCCAAATACTTGCCATTTTTAGATTTATTCGTTACATTAGTACATATAAGAGTTTACTAATCTTTACAACGACCATGGTCAAAACTACTACACCAATCAAGAAAGACGAGCCACAATTCGGTTTCACCCCTTCAGCAGAACTTTTGAATGGTCGCCTAGCGATGATCGGTTTTGTTGCAGCACTTATCACTGAATTTGTCACCGGACAAGGTACACTGCATTTCCTCGGATTAATGTAGTCAAAATCTCTGGTTCGCCATTACAACTTTTTGAAGTCAGTTGTTAAGTCAGTTCGTATCAACGATCGTCAACATCAACATTCACTGGAGTTAGAATTATGCAGCAAGTTAAAAAAGACGAAGCACAATTTGGTTTTACTCCTAGCGCAGAACTTTTAAATGGACGCCTAGCGATGATCGGTTTTGTCGCAGCACTCGTCACTGAATTGGTTACTGGACAGGGTACATTGCATTTTCTGGGATTAATGTAACTTTTGATACAACCTAGAACGATCTAGTCAAAGCTGGGCACTGCCCAGCTTTTTCAGTGCGATCTGGCGATCGATCTTTCAGAGTCGGCTACAATACTATGAGATCGCCACATCCTCCAACAACCCACACCATTCACCATTGACTTACTACCCTAGAAATCCAATTTGATAATAGGAAGAGCGTAAAATCGTCAAATTCATGCTGATTGGAGCCGCGTAAAATCATGCCGTCGCCAGCCTCACTACCAATCGTCCCACCAGAATATGATGATAACCTCATCGATCGGTTATTTATCTGGCTATTTTCGCGCAAAATGGCTCAGGCACTCGGTGCCGATACCACCGTCAGCGGGTACGGTGGCTTTGTCGATCTCTCCAAACAGATTGTGCAGGGACGCAATGCCGAGCAGCAACAGCTAATTGTCGCCCGCGTCCTCCAATCGTTAGTACCCGCACCAGTACTATGGGTGATTCGCACCTGCTTTGCGCCTACACAGCTAGTCTGCACCCTCAATGCCTGGTTTGCCGCCAAAATGTTTGAGTGGTTGGTTGGGCCTTGCCAAGTAGTAGTCGCTGAGGTAGATTTGGCAGATGGGACAGTGCGATCGCAAGCTTCCGGCGTACAGATCGAGAAATGTCGCTATCTTGCTGACAGCGGCTGCGTCGGGATGTGCGTCAATATGTGCAAAGTCCCCACCCAAACCTTCTTTACCGAACAGTTTGGCATCCCCTTGACGATGATACCCAATTTTGAGGATCTCAGTTGCGAGATGATTTTTGGACAACTACCACCACCGCCAGCGGCGGACGTGGCTTACCAGCAGCCCTGTCTAGAGCTGCAATGTCCTACCGCTACCCACGCCACAGTCGCTTGTCCCAAACTTAGGTAGACAGTTGACAGTTGATAGTTGACAGCAAGGTTTTATTTAAGATCGATCGAGCCATCAGCTATCCTGAATACTAGGCACTATCGCCAGACTATGGGCGGCTTTCTGCATAGAAGTAATTTCATCAGCACTCCAAGGATATGTAGAGCGGCAATTGTGAGCGACGAGCAACCCCCACAATCCGCGATCGATGAGAATTGGGACGACGAGATTGGCTTTGACTTGAAGTTCTCGCAAAAAATCGCGGTGACAGGGTTGGATCGGCTCTGATTCGATATCGGGAATTGCTCTGACTCGACCATCTTCATAGAGTTTGGCATACTCACCATTGAAGCACTCATCTGGCCCACTAGCACCCAGGATCGAAAACTGGCGATCGCTTAATGATTCAAATGTGACTCGTCCCGCCCATTGATAATAAAAATAATACAGTACCAGTCGATCGGCATTTAGTTCTGTTCGTAAGCGATCGGTAGTGGTTTGAATAATGATGTCTCTAGCTAAATCGCGGGATAAGCGATCGAATATTCTCTGGAGTGATGGATCGGGCATAACCTATGTGCTAAATGCTGTTTGTTCTCTAGTTACGCGATCTGGGCACCGATCGATAGCTGAATTGGCGTGACGATCGATAACTTGAATCTAACCGACTCGATCGAGAATCTGGTGAGCCATTTCTAGTTTAGCGCATGGCAGGATATCGATCCGTGTGGGTGGTGTCGTCTCAGGTGTATTGGGATGTTGGATGAAGATAATTGCTTGATTGCGATCGCTCCCGAAGCCACTATCTGGCAAATCTACGGGATTGGTGACGATCGCATCCAACTGTTTGCGATGCAGTTTGTCTAGAGCTGGGGTGATAATATCACCAGTCTGAGCGGCAAAGCCAATTAATTTTTGATGCGGTTGTTTGAGCTGACTGAGTTCGGTCAGAATATCTGGTACTGGTAATAATTTTAGCTCTGTGGGTAGCAGTTTTTTGGGTAATTTTTGGGCACTATAATCAGCAGGCTTGACATCAGCAACTGCGGCTGACATGATTACTAGATCTGCACCTGCAAAATGTGCCAGCATTTCACGCTGCATGTCTTCACTACTAATTACAGGCACAATTACGATCCTTTCATCGATCGCAATCTCTGGCAAAGTAGCATGAACCAGTGTGACATTCGCCCCACGATGGACGGCGGCTTGTGCCAAAGCTAATCCCATTTTACCTGTAGCCGGATTGCCAATAAACCGGACGGGATCGAAAAACTCGCGCGTCCCCCCCGTACTGATTAAGACATTTTTGCCAAGTAGATCGAGCTTGCCCTGCGTACGTAAGAGCGAATGAATATACGGCAAAATCGCTGCTGGCTCAGCCATCCGCCCCCGCCCCACGCGATCGCAAGCCAACAATCCCGCCGCAGGTGCCGCCGCATGATAGCGCGAATCTTGACACAATGACTCCCAATTGCGCCTGACTGCTACCTGTTCCCACATCTCTGTATTCATCGCCGGAGCCAGTAGGATCGGACAAGTAGAAGCCAGCACTGTATTTGTCAGTAAATTATCCGCCAATCCGTGGGCTAATTTACCCAAAGTATTGGCAGTCAGTGGCGAAATCAGGAATAAATCTGCCCATTCACCCAATTCGATATGTAGGGGACGATAGTGGATTGGTTGCCAAAAATCGCGATCGGTATAGGCTGGATGGCGCGATAGTGTGGCGACTGTCAGGGGGGTGATAAACTGCTCTCCGCCTGCGGTGAGGATGACTTTTACCTCGATTCCGGCTTTAAATAGACTGGAAATTATTTCACATACTTTGTATGCCGCAATCCCGCCACCAATACCAATTAAAACCCGCATTGAATCTGAGCTATGGTTGTTGTTTGCGATCGATCGGGTTGATTTGAATTGCGATCGGGTTGAGAGCTACCTACTCAGTGCCAGCGACTAAAGTCGCCGCTAGTGCTGCAAAGTCCGCCTTCGCGGACTGACGATTGAGTCCGCGATGGCGGACTTTGCATTCCGAGGAGCGGTTTTTAACCGCTTTGGAGGGTGGGCACTGCCCACCTTATGTCTCGATTTAGCTGTCAACTGTCAACTGTCAACTGTCAACTAAATTAGGCTTCGTCGTAGGCTTCGAGATCGAGAAGATGAATGTATGGCTCGACTAAATCTGGACGCTGAAAAGCAATCGCGCGGAGGAAGTGCCAATCTTGCAAGCCATCAAACGGGTTTCCATAGTCATCGCTTTCCAACCGCAGAGCTAATGCTTCTACTTCTTCTGTTGTCAGATTGGGGATAGTATTCCGTTTCGACATTTCGATCGTGGTCATAGGTCAAACCTCCGTACAAATACAGCAGATAGCAGCTACATTTTATCTTAGCCTTATTAGTTATTATTACCCGATTATCAGGTCAGGATTAACAAAATTACTTACAATTGCTGAGATTTTCGGCTAGTTGGTAACAAAACTTCTCACTGTATCCAAAACTTCAGGGACGATCGAGTGTCCCATGTCAAACTCTTGATACCGGACATCAACGCCCCACTGAGTGAGGATTTGGCGACTTTTGTGGGCAGCGGCGATCGGGACGACATCATCTTGTCTACCATGTACCAGCAGGACGAGAGGAGCCGCTTGGGGTGGTTTGGCTCGGTTTTGATGCAAGTAACCACTGAGGACGATCAGACCCGCTACAGGCAAATCTAGCCCGATCTCCAGCGTCATCGCCCCACCTTGAGAGAAGCCCGCAATCCAAGTGCGATCGAGTGGGATACCTGTAGAATCAGGGAGCGACTCGATCCAAGTCGTCAAAATTTCGCGACTAGTAGCCAATTGCGTGACGCTGCGATCGCTCAACTGTGCCGCACCTGTAAATGAATACCACATTTTCCCCGTGTCACTATATTCATGGTCGAAGGGGGCATTGGGAAACAAGAATTGATATTCGGGTAGCTTAAAATACGGCACGAGTTCGCCGAGATCGTCATGATTGGCACCCCAACCATGCAACACCACGATCGTGCCAATGGGTGTACCTGTCTGAGCGGGGACGAAAATAATATCTAAGGGACTGTTGGCATCGATTGGAGTCATAAGTGAGGTAACTAGTTTGGTTAAAATTTTGTGGTGGAGCAAAAAAAACGCGATCGGGCTACTTTTGGCGGTTATTTCTGCCCTAATTCGTACTATAGTAAGGCGTTTAGAAATATGTAACCCCTCTCTCTTGGTAAAATCATGACGCTATTACGCCTCGTTAAAAGAGCCAGAATTTTAGCTGGGATGACTTTTGCTAGTCTTTCCGTTTACAGCAATCCAGTTCACGCCGAAGATTCACTGTATTGTGTCACTGCTAGTAATGGCAAAACTGCGTGCGGCACTCTCACAGCAATCGAACGGGCTTGTATCACTTATCATCTGTGGCAAGTTCAAACCAGCCACACAAGGGCAAGCGCAAGAAGTGGATAGCAAGCCGTTACAAGGTGCTGGGTTTCAGAAAAAAGTTAATAACTTTCTGTTGACTCTAGAAAGTTGCAAGAGGGTTGATGAAGATATAAGATGTCAGATGAAAATACTCAACAAAGGAAAAACAAGAACAGTATCGTTTAACCAATATAGCTCATCCATTATAGATTCTATGGGCAGATCTCATGCAGGTTCTAAAGCAGATTTTGGAAGCTTAGGTTCTAATAGTGCAAGTATAGATACCAAGACTGATATCATTACTAGTGTTATTTTTGAGAAAGTACCAAGCCAAGTAGTTAAAGCTCAACTTTTAAATCTTGCTTTTTTCGGAGAAATAAAACCTATTCAATTCCGGAATATTCCTATTTCAAATTGAGTTCTATTGATTTAAAAGCGATTAGATAAAATTCATATATCTGTCGATCGCGCTCTAGAATCTGTAGGGGCAAGTTTATGCGACTAATTCAAACCTGCAATTAGCCTCCGTACAAACCTGCCCAACCCCACCGACAACCTGTCGATCTCTTCATTCCAACATTACGGAAATCCGATCGAATAGTTAATTGTGGGTGAGGGCGGGTTTGTACGATAGTTATCGGTACATTCGCGATTTCTAGCATAAACCCGCCCCTACAGGTTATGTATGGAAAGACTGAATAATTCTGTCGATCGAATATGGAGATGGGGATTGATATTCGATCGACCCAGCTTCCAACTCTACCGCACTAGGCTATAATATTATGAGATTGTAGATTGTGTTCTAAATTTATGAATCTCACACTCAAACCCGAATTAGAAGATTTTATTCAATAAGAAATACTCGCGGGCAAGTATGCTAGTCCTGATAAGGCGATCGAGGCAGCATTGAACTTACTCCAATCCAAAAACTCTACCGATCTATTGGCAACAGAACTACGAGGAAAAATAGATATTGCGGTGGCTCAACTCGATCGAGGGGAAGGATTGGACGGTGAATCTGTAATAGCCAATTTGAGAGCTAAATTACAAGTAGCAAGAGAGGCGCGGTAGATTGACTGAGTATATTATTGCTCCAGATGCCGCCAGAGATTTATAAGAAATATCTACATATTATGCAATACATAATATTGAAGCAGGAGAGAAATTGCTCGATGAATTTGAAGCTAGATGTAGATATCTAGTGAGCTTTCCCAATATCGGGAAAAGCTATCGATCGATTCGTCCCGATCTGAGGGGTATTTCCTTTTCGGGTTATATTATTTTCTACCGCGTCAGCGAAAGGATTGTGGAAATATTGAGAGTAGTTAGTGGTAGTAGAGATCTGGAAGCCTTGTTTGCAGATCCTTAATGTTATTAGTGCCTGTCGATCGAATCTGTAGATGTTAGTTTTTGTTACTATTCAGTCTCAAAAATTATATCTTCATAGACTTGATCGATCGCAAATGTCAGACCAACACTTTGTAGATCGATCGCGTCCCCTGCTTGCTAATTAATAATCTGCCAATTTCCTGCTTCATCCTTGCGATACAGATCGATCGTGACTGAATTTGTATCTACTAGCACATAGTCTTGTAAGGTAGAGGTACGCCGATACATTCTAAACTTATTTCCTCGGTCGTAAGCTTCCGTACTGGGAGACAAAACCTCAACAATTAAGTAAGGATAGGTGATAAATTGAGTAGCTGTGCGATCGCGGCGATCGCAGGTCACACTGACGTCGGGATAAACATAATCATCCGATCCTTGGATATTGACTCTACAATCAGAGTTACCTGTCTGACAGCCACTACCTCGCAAATGATTTTTTAATAAAGCTCCTAAGTTCAAAGCAATGCGACCGTGATTTAAAGTCCCACCCGTCAGCGCATAAATTTCACCATCGATGTATTCATGACGGCACTGTTGTTGCTCCTCCCAAGCGAAGTATTCTTCAGAAGTAAATCTGGGGAAATTATCTCTTATAGCAATCATCGAACTTACACAGCTATTAAATTAACTTGCTAGAATGCTTCATTCCGTGATTATATACTAGTATAATTTATTTCACCCCTATTGCGATGAAATATCAGTTGGCAATTTCGATCGCGATCTTCTCTCTTATCGCCACAAATGTACCGAGCATGGCAGAACCTACAATTCTCCCAACCGGAAGTCAATTTCATAGTCGGTGGCTGCAAGCTCAAAATCAAAAAGACCTCGTAGTTTTCCCAGAAGTTGGGTTAGCAATTGCCCAGCCTCCTGGCTTCACCAAAGCCACATCATTTTATGGATTCGAGCAAGCTGCAACCAATTCCTCGATCGTCTTAACCAAAATTCCTGGCCCGTATTCACAAGTAACTGGCGGATTCACTAAGGCTGGTTTGGCAACACGGGGGATCTCGCTTATCTCCAAGCAAAATGTCAAGATCGAGAACCAGTCAGGCTTGTTGCTAAACGTCGCCCAATCAGCCTACGGTCAAAAATTTCGCAAATGGATTGTCGTGTTTGGCGATGAGCAAAATACTCGGCTCATTACCGCAACTTTTCCCAGCACAACTGCCAATCAGCTCGGCGCGCAACTCAAAAAAGTCGTGCTAGCAGTCTCGCTGCGGACATCCTCGGCTCCTGTTGCTTCCTCCCTCCCGTTTACAATAACGGCAGTAGAAGGCTTGTCTCCTGTTGAGTCCGCAACAGGATTGGGCAAAGTAGCAGCATTTACCAAGGATGGCAATATCCCAACCGCCGCTCCTACCGATCCGCTATTTATTGTCGCTCCATCTTTGGGCGCGGTGCCAGTGCTCGACCAAAAATCTTTTGCCACTCGGCGGCTAGCTGGCTATCCCCTCACGAATACCGTCGTAAAATCAACTACCGAGATCGCGATCGACAACTTAACTGGCTGGGAAATCGTGGCTGACGGTCGCGATCGCCAAACCAAAGCACCTTTGACAATATATCAGGTCGTCCTGTATCCACAGCAAGGTGGATATGTGTTGATGACGGGGATTGTTGGCGACAAACAGGCTGAATTATATTTACCAAAGTTCAAAGCGATGGCACTAACTTACCGGAACTCTCCCCAGTGAGAAGCATCTTGTAGGGTGTGTTAGCGACAGCGCGAGCGTACCAACCCATATAGTGAATATAGGTGCGTTACGGCTTGCGCCTAACACACCCTACATCGACTAACGGCTTGGTTGCGATCGCTTAATCGTTGTACAACAAGATTTTATAAGTTTCTGCTGTTGGTTTCGTGGCTTGAGCCACCGCTCGATCGAGATCTTTGAGATGATAGCGATCGCTAATCAAAGCATCAACATCAATCTTGTGATTAAAAACTAGATCTGCTGATAAAGCTTGAACTTTGAACGAAGAACTATAACTACCCATTAGATCGATTTCGCGTCGATACAATACATTGGGATTAATCGGGATCTCCAACTCATCAGGAAACTCCGCAAAAAACAAGATCTTCCCACCCTTGCGGGTACAGTCGAGGGCTTGAAAGAACGCCTTATCGCTAGGTACGGCGAGGATGGCGGTATCTACACCCATCCCACCAGTTAAGGCGTGAATTTTGGCAGTGAGATCGGGATCGCGGGCGTTGAAGGCGGCTTCAGCCCCGACAGATAATGCCTTTTCGACACGGGAGGGGATCAAATCGGTAGAGATGGCTCTAGCTCCAAAATGCTGGACGAGCATAATAAACATTAACCCGATCGGGCCTGCTCCGGTAATTAAGACTGTATCTCCGGCTTGAATATTGGCTTTCTTGACAGCCTTGAGACAGCAATTCGTCGGCTCTACAAAACTGGCTTGCTCGTCCGTAACGCGATCGGGAATCGGGATTAAGCCGCCATTGCGGACAATGTGTCCTGGAACCTTGACATATTCTGCAAAGCCGCCCCCACTAGGCGTAAAGCCCGCTGTCGTGGTGATATTTTTGTAGACATCGCACATCGAATAGTTTTCATGCAGACAGTATTTGCAGTGCATACAGGGGATATGGTGCATCACCACTACCCTTTGTCCCACTTGCCAATCTCGCACATCCGCACCTACTTTACTGATGACGCCAGCCGTTTCATGTCCGAATATTCGTGGCGGCTCATATAGTGGATAGAGGATTTTTTTGATATCTGACTGACACAAACCCACCACTTTTACCTGTACGAGTACCTCATCTGCGGCTAGCTCGGGGACGGGGACATCTTCATAGCTGAGTCGATCGACTCCGCGAAATACTTGTGCTTTCATCTTAGGCTTTAGGTGTTAGGGAAATGCCGTAAAAGGCTTTAGGTGTGGGATATTAGGGATTGGGTTTGATTATTGGTAAAAGTAGAGTGGACAGTGCGGTACTGTCGGGTGACCCGCCCATTGCACCATCAGGGTTATAGGCTTTTACCAACAATTATTATAGAGTCGATCGGCTAGCCCTTTAGCTCCAGTAATTCAAATAAGCCGTCATCCAGTTCATAACCTAGCATCTGGGTCATGAATTTGAGGCGCGATCGATCTGCTATGTTGTGAGTATGTAGCCAATCTGTCAGTCCAAAAACACGGTGCATCACCCAAATTTCTAGAGCTTCGGGGTTGTACTGAATCCCGTCCTGGCGACTAAATTGATGAGGTACCAACATCGCAACATATCTAGCAAGTTCTCCGGCTTGCCAATCGAGGAGTAGGGGTAGATAAGGGTAGCAGCCATCAGCGCGGATAAACCACAATCGGATCTCAGGAATCTCGGATAATTCTCGCGGATCTTGGGGATCTTGAGGATAGTTAATTGATAGCTGCAAATCTAAATTGAATTCCTGGGGAGCTGTCGCCAGCCAGCGATCGATCGGGGCAGAGATCGGCGATAGATCCAAGCTGAGGATGGCGCGATCGTCAATACTAACAGTCGTCATATACTAAAAATTGGCTAAGATTGACAAATAGTTTGCTTTCACTCAACGTAACTGAAAATAGTGTTGTAGGTGTTAAAATAACCAAATAGCATACATGACATCACTTTGAACTGAACGCTAACCCGCGATTGAGGCTGACACCCCGTCGTACGACTATTACCGATCGCGAGTTTTTAGGCTGCGAGTGCCCAAATCGTCCAGCATTTTGGCAAGTAGCGATCGGGCGATCGAGCAGTTATAAAGATAATCTAAGTAAAACCAATATCTATGCAAATCAATGCTATGACTGTGAGCAATGGATGTAGTGTAAATTTAGATACTTTAATCCGCAGTACTTAACCAAGCGATCGGCTCGATCGCGATACCAATCTAGCTAATACCAATACTGGTAGAGTAACAGGCTAGTCCTAAACTATAAAACATATATTTTTACAATTAATTTAATTCAGATTATTAGGCAGAGGTCTCCATGGAACATAGTAGACGGCAAGCGATCGGGAATCAGTTGAATACTGTCTGGAAAAAGTTGCAGCATCGGCACTCAACTAGCAACAGATTGGGTAGGGAAAGCGTGACAGATGGTGAGCCACCAAGCTCCAGTGAAGCTGATGGCAATCCACACTCAGAGCCGAGTGGCACCAATATCATCAAATCGACGCTGACCAAAATCACCGATCCAGATCTGTTTAGTGAGACGATCGACTCGATCAGTAAGCTCAATCTCCCTCGGATCGAGGTCGATCCGCGATCGGCATTTTGGGCAATCCTCGCAGCAATGGTCGGTGGGACGGGGATTGTCAGTTATTTATTGTTGATTGCCGTCCCGCCAACACCAAATTGTCAGGGGATCTTACCGATCTCGACCGATAGCGAACGTCTCTACTGCGCCCAAATCGGGGCGGATACTCAAGAAATCCCCAAATTACGCAGTGCCGTCAATCTCGTCCAAGGGTGGACAGATCGACACCCGCTGTATGGAGAGGCGCAGCGATTGCTCGCTACCTGGTCTGAGGATTTGATCCGGATCGGTCGCCAGCAGGTGAATGAAGGCAACATCGATCGGGCGATCGCCACAGTCAAGATCGTCCCAGCGAGTAGCCCCAGCTACGATCGCGCGCAGGAATCGATCGCCAAGTGGTCGAGTCAATCCCAAACTAGTGCCAAGATCGATGCCAAATTCGCGCGATCGATGAAACTCGGCAATTGGGGGCAAGCCTTTGGCATCCTCCAGTCGGTACAGCGGATGCGGGGCACCTATTGGAACGGCTACAAGCACGATCGAATGGCGGCTCAGCTCAGTCGCGAGCAAGATGCTTGGGACAAGCTCCAATCAGCCAAGGACGCGCTAGAGGAGAAGGAGGGCGATCGCTACGCAGAACGCGCCCAGCGGCTCAAGCTAGCCGTCCAAGCTGCCAAGAGCGCAGGCAAAGACACAGCGAAAATCGTCGAAATACCTTTGCCCACTCAGCCAGAACCGATCGTCAAGGCGATGCAAATCGCCAATCAGATCGACCCGACTACTTATGTGTACCCGCAAGGGCAGATCCTGCGGACTAAATGGAGCAAACATCTCGTCCAATTGAGTATCGGTGCTTACAAAGCTCAGAATTTTAATAACGCGATCGCGATCGCTCAAAAAGTGCCCCAGGACGTCTCGACTTACACCGAAGCTCAAGATTGGGTCAAACTCAATCAAGCGCATGTCTGGGCAGGGAAACAGCACATGCTAGCCCTGACGGATGCCGTCGCCCAAGTCCAAAAAATCCCCAAAACTAGCTCGATCTACACCTTGGCACGGGCAAAGCAATCCAACTTGCAAGGAATGCTCAAACAGCAAACCCAACTCCAGTGGGCGCGCAGCCTCGCTAGCTTCCAGCAACCAGCGACACTCGCACTCGCGATCGCCACAGCAAAACAAGTGCCCGCTCACAGCGATGTCGGTCAAACAGTGCAAAGTGAGATCTCCGACTGGGGTCGGCAGATCGAAACCATCGACAATCGCGTCCTCCTTGCCAAAGCTAGACAAATAGTCAGCACGGGTGAATCGCTAGCCAATCTCCAAGCGGCTGTGCGCCTAACGGGGAAGATCGGGATCGATCGCCCACTGGGTGCAGAAATTACGGGAGCTGTCGCCGAGTGGACTGACAAAATCCAAACGATCGAAGATCGACCGATTTTAGCAAGTGCCATTGCGATGGCCAAACAAGGCAATCTCGCTCAAGCGATCGCGATCGCCACTCAGATCGCCCCAGGCAGATCGCTCCATCAACACGCCCAAGCCGAGGTGCGCTACTGGGCACTAGAACTACAGGAAATAGCCGATCGCCGTACCCTCGATCGGGCGATCGGGATCTATCGTCAGGGTAGAATTTTGACAGCGATCGAATTAGCCACTACCATCGGTCGCCGCAGTCCGATTTACCGCGATGCGCGTTCATACATCGCTGATTGGCGACTGTTGGTACCCCGCGAACGGGCGGTAAGTAATTAGTGGATCGTAAATTGTCGCCAGCTTGATGAAAAATATTCAAATTTCGGTGTGGGACGAAAACCAAACTCAGATCTTACAACAGTGGCAATTTACCCCACCCGCACCGATTCACATCGGGCGATCGCCAGAACATCAAGTCGTCATCGATCGACCAGCGATTTCGCGGCTACATGCGACGATTTTCTATACCAGCCTCCGCCAGGGTGGTGGCTACTGGGAAATTAGCAACCATAGTGCCAATGGCACTCTCATCAACGGTCTGGGCATTCTCCACAGCAAATCCACCACCCGTGTCGTATTGACCGATGGCGATCGGATTCAACTAGCCCCCGCAGGCGCGCTCCTGACCATCCAAATTAATGTCGCACCGCTCCAGGTCATTCCCACCTGTCAACACCTCGACAATCCCCCAGGCACCCTCTTCTGCGTGCATTGCGGACAGCCGATCGTCGTTACGCGGCGGATTCGTCACTACCAGATCCTCAAGACTTTGGGACAAGGCGGGATGGGTACGACATATCTAGCTTGGGATACAGCCAAAATGTTGGTACTCAAAGAAATGAATGCAGACATGGCAACAATCCCCAAAGCGCAGGAATTGTTTGAACGCGAAGCCAAAATTCTGCAAAGTCTCCATTACCCTGGCATCCCTGAATACTACGACTTTTTCGTCGCCGATGGGCGCAAATATCTGGCGATGGAACTGATCCACGGACAGGATTTGGAGCTGTACGTGATGCAGCATGGCAAAGTCAGCCTCGCCCAAGCACTCGACTGGATGATCCAGTTATGCGAAATATTGGCGTATATTCATCAGCAACAGCCGCCACTAATTCATCGCGATGTCAAACCAGCGAATATTCTCGTGCGGACGATCGATAAGCGGATCTTCCTGCTCGACTTTGGCGCAGTCAAAGAAATCGGTACCCTCGGCGGTACCAAAATCGGCGCACCCGACTACATGGCACCCGAACAAAATAACGGTCAACCTTGTACTCAGTCAGATCTCTACGCGATCGGCCCCACCCTAATTTTTCTGCTTACCGGACGCAACCCCGCCGACTTTATCGAAATTCAGCCCGATGGCTATCGTTTCAACCTCGCCTCTATCCCCAGTGTGACGCCCCCACTCCAAGCAGCGATCGATAAAGTCACTCAGCGTCGCATCCGCGATCGTTATCTCACCGCCGCCGAATTAGCCAGAGCGTTAGATGCGATCGGCGATGGCTGAGTGCAACGCAGGGGGTATCCTCGGATACATGACGATCGTCACTAATGTTCGGTCTTTGGAGAGATAAATTTAGCGAAATCAGCAGTTATTCTAGAAGATGAAGTCGATCGATAAGCGCGATTGCCTTCTGCAAAATCTGTAACTCAGCTAAATTTTTTAGCACCAAATCATCTTATGAATAAGCTCATCCTACTGTCATTAGTCTGCACTAGCTTTGTAGCGACCATGCCATTCAAGGCAAGTGCAGCATCACCAGTAGATTCAACTGGTGAAACCAACCTCATCGCCCAATTTCGTCGCAACGATCGTCAGTTCAATGTTTACTACCGCAATCGTGGTGCTCGACAATGGAACTTAGAAAACACTTACCTCAATCGTCGGCAAGCCGAACAGGCTGCGCGCAGATTGGAGCGACGTGGTTATAATACCTACGTCCAATTGAGTCGTGAAGTCGGTCGTCGTTTCGGTTAATCTAACTCGACTATGACCATCTTCAATGAGTCGCTAGGTTGAGATATTTGATGTAGTAATCCACCAAGATCGGAGCCTAGCAATCTGATTTGGATCGTCATAAACTAGCAGAATGTGGGGACGGTCGCGATCGCCACCAATACTTGGAGAAAACAGCTTTACCCACATTCTTACTTATGTCACGCTCTGATATTCTCATGAATCAAGCTTTATCCTTAACTGTTAACTCCCAAGATCGATCGGTGGCAAGATCCAAAATTGACTGATGATAGTCGTTCAAGCTATCCCGATGTCCGACACTCAAAAATGTCATCCCCGAGTCGCGAAGCTGTTGATATAACTGCCGCTCATTCTGCGAATCGAGGGCACTAGTCGCCTCATCTAGGATGGCATAGCGCGGTTTATTGATGAACAACCGTGCAAAAATCAATCGCTGTTGTTCGCCCAAAGATAACACCTGCGCCCAATTTTGTTCGGTATGAAATCCACCATGTTGTAGTTCTAAATTGGGGAGATTGACCTGAATCAAAATTTTACTCAGGTAAGTATCTTCAACTTCTACATCCATGTGTGGATACAACATTTGATCGCGTAATGTACCTAAAACCATATAAGGTCGCTGAGGTAAAAATAGCATTTGCGCTAATGGTGGACGGATAATAGTGCCCGTACCAGCATCCCATAAACCGACGATCGCTCGTAGTAATGAACTTTTCCCACAACCACTCGGCCCTCTAACCAACAAACCTTGACCTGGCATTAACTTTACTGATAAATCGGTAATTAAAGTGCGTTCGTAGTTGGGGGTTTGGAGCGTAAGATCGATTAAGGCTAGCCGCTCCTCTGCTGGTGAGTCGGTATCGATGGCAGCTACTGTCACGATCTGTGGTTGTTGAGCCGGAACTTCTGACGTTGACTCGGGGACTATAGTACCTTCCAAAGATTGCATGAATGTATACAACCGCTCGACACCTGCACCAAAAGTTGTCAGCGACTGAAACCGTGACACGATCAGATTGAGCGAGAAAAAGATCCGAATAAATGCTCCTTGTGCTTCGGTGACTTTACCAACTTCTAACTCACCTGCAAAAATACCTGGGGCAACGACGATCGCTGGCAAAATAAACGGGATAAATTCGTAAGCATTGGTCAGTACATTGAGATTTAATTCCCAAAAAATCAAACGTTTGAAATTATCAAAAACTTCGCTGAATTTGCCTTTAATCCGATCGGATTCGTACTCTTCTCCCTGATAAAAAGCGATCGCTTCGGCATTTTCCCGCACTCGTACTAGACTAAACCGAAAATCCGCCTCGGTTTTGAGCCGCTCGAAATTGAGCCGCATTAAGGGTTGACCGAAGATGCCAACAGTTGCTAAGGTACCGATGACAGCATAGACAACCAAAAACAAGATCAGTGGCTGCGAAATACCCCACAGGACGCTGGCAAATGCGACGATCGCCAAAACTGAGTCAACGACTGCTAGCAGCAGCGTGAGTGACTCCTGGGTGAAACTTTTGACATCTTCAGCGATCCGCTGATCGGGGTTGTCGATATTAGCCTCGGCATAGTTGAGATTGTAAAATGCGCGATTTTGAAAGTAGCGATCGAGAAACGAAGTAGTCAGCCATTTGCGCCACTCTACGCCCAACCTGTCGCGCAAATACACATAGCCAGCAAATAACGGTGCATACACCACTAGCGTCCCTGTAAACACCCAAATCGTCTGCCAAAATCTCGCTTCATCGCGGGCGGATAGTGCCGAAATAAGTACACCACGCTTGTTGTTGAGCAATACGCTCAATCCGGTATATCCCAATGACAGGATAATGACTGACAGTAGCAACCCCCGCGCGCGCCATTTGTCCTCGCTCGACCAGTAAGATTTGGCGATCGTCCAAAACTGTTTAAATACGTTGAAATTAAATCGTTGCATTGCTTTTGTCATCGATAACAGCCACTGATGCTTGCATTGTAACGATTATCGATCGATCGCTAAATCGTAACTTTTCAATTCAGTTATCAGATCTATCTACCGCAACGGCTTAGAATTGGGCAAGCACATCCCGATCTAGCTCACGTAGAACCGTTGTATGCCTCACTTGACACAGTTAATCTCGCTCGCCTTCAGTGGTACGATCGTTGTTTACGCTCAGGCTAGTTGGGGACTCTCAGCGACAGAAGTTGCCCGGATTGCCAAAGCGGCAACAGTTAGGATCGAAAGCGATACATCCCAAGGTTCGGGGCAGATCGTGCGACAACAAGCGGGACAATATATCGTCCTGACTGCGGCTCATGTCGTCCGCGATCGTCAAGTCAACTATACCGCGATCGCCACTGACAATCGTCGCTATCAATTACAACCAGATGAGATTCAAATCCTACCTGGAGTCGATCTGGCAATCGTGAGATTTAATAGCGATCGTCGCTATCTGGTGCCAAAAATGGGAGATGCTAATACTTCCACCGAGGGGACTACTGCCTATGTATCGGGATTTCCTAGTGGTACCGCAGCGATCGATCTGTCGATTTTTAGTTTTACCGATGGCAAAATTACGGCGAATAGTAGCAGACCATTAAAGGATGGTTATTCACTCATCTATAGTAATAATACCTTGCCAGGAATGAGCGGCGGCGGTGTATTCAACGATCGAGGTGAATTGGTTGCCATCCACGGTCGCGGTGATGTCGATACCAAAATTCAGATTTCAGAAATCAATCCTAACATCAGAGTTAAAACCGGATTTAATTTAGGAATTCCGATTAATACTTTTCAGCAACTAGCGGTAAAAATTGGTTTGAATAGCGGTACGAATACACTCGTTGCGAGCAATAGACCTGTTAAAGCTGATGATTATATCCTGAGCGGGTTCGAGCGCGTCTCCAAATCTGATTTTCCTGGTTCGGTAGTCGAATTTACCAAAGCGATCGCACTCAATCCCAGATCGTTGACAGCCAAGTTCTGGCGGGGAACTTGTAAGTTATTGCTTGGCGATGCTCGGGGCGCAATTGCCGATCTGAATGCGGCAATCGCCCTCAATCCTCAAAAGGTAGAAGCCTACATGTATCGAGGTGCTGCCTACGCCAAATTGGGCAATAATATCAATGCAACAAGCGATCTAGATCGAGCTGTCAGTCTCAGTCCACAGTCAGATTTTAGCTACAGCAATCGGTGCGCGCTCAGATTCCAACTCGGCAAATTTGCCGATGCTGTTGCCGATTGCGATCGCGCGATTCAACTCAGCTCTAAGAATGCAGTTCATTACAGTTCGCGCGGTGCGGTATACTACCAACTCAAACGCTATCCACAGGCTTTGCGCGACCAAAATACCGCCATCAGCCTCGATCGCTATCTGCCCCAGGCGCATTATGCCCGAGGTTTTATTCAAGCAGCAGTGGGAAATAAACAGGACGCGATCGTCGATTTGGAAGTAGCGGCTAAGTTATATCTCGATCTCCAAGATACTCAAAAATATCAACAAACCCTGAATAAAATTGCCGAATTACAAACATCTAAATAAACCTAACAGTAACATCAGTTCGGGATAAGAAGAGCCTAGAGACTAAAGTCTCTGCTCATGATGCAAAGTCCGCCTACGCGGACTAGAAGATTCAGTCCGCGTAGGCGGACTTTGCATCATAAGCCCCGATTTTAATCGGTGGTGGTATTGGGATGGAGCTGTTAGATTCGCGATCGAGTTGTTATTGTAAAATTGTTTTAGATACCATCCGCGTTTTTTTCTTCTCCGCTTCCGAGAGATCTTCGCCACCTTGGAGGATGGTAGCGTTGGATTGCAGCACTGTTGCTGCATTGGTATCACCCATTTGGAGCGCGGTTTTGGCGGCGGTTTGGAGGAGAGTGGCGGCACCTGCGCGATCGCCTTGTTGGAGTTTTTGCTCGGCGAGTTGCGTTTGTCGATATTTTGCCAACGCGAGTGTCTGTTGCTGGACGTTACTATCGACGGATGGCTGATGATTGCGAGTGACATTGACATTGACAGTCACAGGCGGCGTCAGCAGATCGGTCAAACCTTTGGCAGGGTCATCATAGCGGATTTGGAGAGTCGCGATCGCCTGCTCGCCTTCGGCTAGTTGTCCGATATAAGTATTCACCAGGATCACTCGCGAGAGATCTTTCATCAAGTCGCCAAGGCGGACGATCTGGAGATTGCCCGCATCTTCAATCGCTAACTCGATCGTCTCTGGAGCCACTTGCGCGACGGGTTTGAGTTCGGCGAGTCGGACTTTGGGCTTGAGTTCGAGCTGGAGATAAGCATTGGTTAAGCCGACTGCTTGCATCCGGTTGAAGATCCGTCCGAATTCGCTCACGGCTTGGGATGCTGCTTCGATATAGGCGAGAGTACCTGCGGCAGTATCCGCAATTTTTTCGAGGATATTTTGGTTCCAATTCTCACCAAACCCCAGCGTATTGAGCGTAATATTGCTCTCCGTGGCAAATCCTGCTAGTTTGATACACCTGTCGTCATCACCGTGTTCGTTTTCGCCATCGGTGAGGATAAAGGCGTGAGAGACGCGATCTTGGCGTCCTTCAATGAGCTGTGTAATTCCAAGTTTAATCCCCGCATCGATCGCCGTACCGCCAGCGGCTTGCAATTTATCGATTTTGGCAAAAATCTCAGTAGGATCGGTGACTTGCTGACAGGGGACAATCACTTCCGCCTGATGATCGAATGCTACTACTGACAACCGATCTTCCGGTTTTAGTCCTTTAATCAATTCTCGCGCCGCTTCTTTGACAGTACTCAATGGCGTACCCTTCATCGAGCCGCTATGGTCTAAAATCAAACATAAATTCAGCGGTAATTGGCCATCTTGAGGTTCGGCGAGAGCTGATACCTCGATCGATAGCTGTCGCTGCGTACTACCTTGACTGATATCTACCTGCGGATCGCTGATGACGGTTTCGAGCGCAACTTGCATCGGATTCAACTCCTCAATGGTGAAAGGTGGATGGCGATTCGCGCTCCTCGGGTTCCCCGAGGGTTTAGCGGATGCGCTCCGGTCGGGGAACCCGACCATGGAAGCGCACCAAGCAGCGAATCGAGACAGTGGATGGTGGGTGGTGAATGGAAAAAGAGAGTTGACGGTTAAATTTTGGGGATTTTGGACTTTATCTTCATTCAACCACATCCACACCTAAGTTGTACTAAACCCCATCCACTATCCACTAATTTACAACCCTTCCAACGGTACTCCTAAAAACCGTGCCAAATCTGCACCTTGAGTTTCTAGCTCAGTCAATGAAATCGGTTCGCCCACACGAGTGAGGGGGATTTCTCGACGACCTTTGATCCGCACATAGAGAGTACGGCGGGGGCTGAGTCCATCTTTGATATCGACGCGGACAGCTTGGGCATCAGCGAGTTGACTTTTGAGTTCGATCCGGCGATTCTTACCTGGGAAACCATTCCGAAAAATCGTAATCTCACCAGCCTCGCGATCGAATTTATTGTACCCGCCCCCAATATCGAGACTAATTGCCACCCACAGATAGGTGGCGAGTAAGGTACCAGCGACACCATAAAAAGTCAGCGCGATCCCTTGGGGGATGAATGCTAATGCCAGTGGATTGCTCACAGGTAGCAAGTTGACTTTGAAATAGCTAGAGAGTCCAGCCAGTAAAAATCCAATCCCCCCAATCGAGACGACTATCGCCCAAAAGAAGTTACTAAAACGGCGCGAACCTAATACTGGTTGGGACAAAACTGTCCGATTTTCGGTGACTGCTGTAGACATTTTGAATAAATTAGGTTTGATATACGTCGTTCGCGCTGCCTGTGCCAAGCACAATCGCGAGTATCTCTACCTACTATTACCGATCGATCGAGTTCTCGATCGAATTTGTCCCCAATTTTTACGCTTCTTCATCTATCCCCAGGTAGGGGCAACTTATCAATTAAATTCTTTCCCAGCGAAACTGGCGATCGCTTTCAGTGATTGGCACATCATTGATACTAGCAAACCGTCGCATCATCAGCCCATTGGGTGCAAATTCCCAGTTCTCATTTCCATAAGCCCGATACCAGTCACCAGCCTGATTGTGATACTCATACTCAAATCGCACGGCAATCTTATTGTCCATAAAGCACCAGAGTTCTTTCTTCAGGCGGTAATCTAGCTCTTTTGCCCACTTACGGGTCAAGAATTGAGCAATTGCGGCGCGTCCATTCAAGAATTCCGATCGGTTGCGCCACTCGGAATCTTCGGTGTAGGCAAGTGCTACCCGTTCGGGATTGCGGGTATTCCAAGCATCTTCAGCCGCTTGCACTTTGGCAAGGGCAGTTTCGAGGGTAAATGGCGGCAGTGGTGGTTTAGTTTCCATTGATTTGACTTTAAATAAAATTATTGGTGGTCAGGGATGCTAATGCAGTCATCACTCAATTTTTTGGCAGAGTGTAGGGTGTGTGAGGCGTTGGCGGAGCCGCGCCGAGAGGTAATCGCCGCATAAGCACCAAGGTTCCTGTCACCTACCCACCGATCTTACCAACCTTGTAGACCTTAGCATCACCAGAACTGACTCGATCGTCACCAGCGGCGTTAGACGATCGCAGTCCCAGTCTAGACTGAGAATGGCTTATTTTATAAATCTGACTTGTGGCTAAAATTACTAAAAATACGATTAAAGTGGGTGCTCTAGAGTGGTTTTATGGCGAACTCGCGCCCGTCGGCGGGGACAGTCTGCGAACGGTAATTTTTTTACATGGATTGCCAGCTCAAAGTTTGACTTGGACGGGGCTGATGCCACCTCTAGCCGAACAGGGGATACGATCGATCGCGCCTGATTGGATTGGGTTTGGTAATTCTAGTAAGCCTGACCAGCGGGATTTTGACTACACTCCAGATGCCTTTGTGACTGCTTTGAGCGAGCTGGTGAATAGTTTGAAGGTCGATCGCTTTTCGCTAGTCGTGCAGGGCTTTCTGGGTACGGCTGGCATTCAATATGCCTTGCGTAATTCCGATCGCGTGGACAGATTAGTCATTCTCAATGCACCACTGACGACTGGCATCAAACTACCTTGGCAGTTGCGGCAATTGGGCTTACCTGTGGCGGGTGAGATGCTCGTGCAAGATCCGCTCTCGGTGGAGCGCACCCTGGAAGCTGGCTGCAAGCAAGTCATCGAAGACCAGTATCTAGAAGCTTACCGCAAACCATATCTCAAAAGCTCCGCCCCTGGACGCGCGTTACTCGCGACAATCCGCAATCTCAGATTGGGCGAAGTTTTGCCAGAGATCGCGGCTGGACTTCCTACGCTAGATATCCCGATTCAGGTAATTTGGGGAGCCGCAGATCCGTGGCTGGATCTCGCTCAGGCAGAAGCTTGTGTGAAATCTATGCAACAAGGGGAATTAGTTACCTTACCTACTGCCGCGCACTATCCCCAGGAGCATTGGTACGCCCAGATGAAGGCCCCGATGATGCAATTTTTGTGCCGTCAAATCTAGTGTGGGGACAGAGATAATGTGTGTGACGATCTCAGCATCACCAAAAGTAGGTCGAATCAAGTCTTTCTCGCCTCATATCAGCCTATAACCTAGCTGGTGGGCAGTGCCCACCCTACAATTTTAGCTGGGGAGACGGGGAGTCGTTCATTCACCATTCACCATTCACCATCCACCATTCACCCTAAAGCCTAATACCCAATCCCTAACATCAATAATTACGAGGCTGGAGCCTAAGTATTAGCAGTATATGGTAAGGTCAATGTGAGTCGATAGTCTATCGCTACTAATTCTTACCAGCTCATTGCTATGTCTGACCTGCCTTTCACCCTGGATCAGTTACGGATTCTCAAGGCAATTGCTGCGGAGGGAAGTTTCAAGCGCGCTGCGGATAGTTTGTATGTCTCTCAGCCTGCGGTCAGTTTACAGGTACAGAATCTCGAACGTCAATTGGATGTGCCGTTGTTCGATCGCGGTGGGCGACGGGCGCAACTGACTGAAGCCGGACATCTGTTGCTCAGTTATGGCGAAAAAATTATCACCCTGTGTCAAGAAACCTGTCGGGCGATCGAGGATCTCCAAAATCTCCAAGGTGGTACGCTGATCGTGGGGGCATCTCAAACTACAGGGACGTATTTATTGCCTCGGATGATTGGGGTATTTCGACAAAAATATCCTGATGTCTCCGTTCAGTTACACGTCCACTCGACGCGGCGCACGGCTTGGAGTGTCGCTAATGGACAGGTAGATCTGGCGATTATCGGCGGTGAGATTCCAGCAGAGTTACAAGAATCTCTCGATATTTTGCCCTATGCTGAGGATGAATTTGCCCTAATTTTACCGACTACGCATAATTTCGCGGGGATGAAAAGTATCCCGAAAGAAGATCTGTACAAATTGCACTTTATTTCACTAGATTCCCAATCGACAATTCGCAAAGTAATCGATCGCGTTTTGACTCGCTGCGGTATCGATCCCAATCGGCTGAAAATCGAGATGGAACTCAATTCGATCGAGGCGATCAAAAATGCCGTCCAAGCAGGTTTGGGCGCAGCTTTTGTATCTTCATCGGCGATCGAACGTGAGGTCGAAAATGGTACGCTCAGTCGCGTATATATCGATGGTGTGGCGATCGATCGGATGCTCTCTGTGATCGTCAATCCCAATCGCTATCGTTCCAAAGCGGCTGAAGCTTTCGCTCAAGAAATCTTACCCAATTTCACTACATACCCTTGGGATGCAGGTAAGCTTTTTTCCAAGCGAGTTAAACCAGAAATTGATATCGAAGAAGACAGTTGACAGTTGACAGTTGCTGCTTTAAATACATTTCCATCCCTAAAGCCTAAAGCCTAAAGCCTAAAGCCTAACTCTTACCTAAAGAGATAGACATCGAGCCAGCCACAACGAGGATTGCACCGAATAAGCCGAAGCTGGTGAGATGTTCGGGTGTGACTAATCCAGGTGCTAACCAAGCGGTGATACTCATCGAAACGATCGTAAAAATTGGAGCTAGAGCTAAAATCGCACTGACTCTAGAAGCTTCCCAATGTTGTAAAGATTCGGCAAAAGCTCCATAGGCGATGACGGTATTCAAGCCACAAAAAATCAATGCGATCCACTCGATCGCGTTAAGATCGATTAAGGTTTGGGGTTTAGCCACAGTCCAAAAAATTAAGCCGCACGCACCATAGATCGTCCACATGATGTGTGTGGAGTCCAATTGAGTTAATAATTGTTTTTGAGCCAGTGCATAGATTGCCCAAGTAATTCCAGCCAAGAGTAAGATGATGCTACCGTTGATGTAGCGATTCTCCAAAGGAGAGGCTCCGCCAACGCTTTCAGTGGCTAATACTTTTAATTGTTCGTAAAAGAAACCCATAAATCCAGCAATTAGAATGCTGACACCCATCCATTGATAGCGCGTGTAGCGTTCTTTAAAGATTGCTAATCCCCCCAAGCTCAAACATAAGCCCGCTGACTGAATCAATACTTCCGCATGAGAAGGAGAAGTTGCTTTTAAACCCATCACAAAGAAAATATAATTGGCAGTCAAGCCGAGGATGGCGATCGCGAATAGATATAGAGGTACCGATCTTAGTTGCGAAAGTTTAGGAATATTTCCTTGCTTCAATAAGTAACAACTTAACAAGATAAAGGCAGTGACAAATCGGAACCAATTGATTGTATAAATATCAAGCTTTTTTAAGATAATAGCTAGAGCAATTGGTAAGATGCCCCATAAAGTTACCGTGATTAGCGACAATCCCAATCCCAACCGCCAATTACCTGTCGTCCGATGCAGTTCCATTAATTTAGGTATGATGAGTAGGTGAGAGCGGTTAGTAGTTAAGTATGAATTATAATATAGAGTTACTCGCAGTCATCCGCGATCGGATCGATAATTGCCCGCAGCAACAGATTACTTTTGCTGAATACATGGACTTGGTATTGTATCACCCACAGTATGGTTATTATGCCAGCAAAGCCGAGCAGATCGGCACACGCGGTGACTTTTTGACATCGCCGCATTTAGCCGCTGATTTTGGGGAGATGCTGACAATTCAGTTATACCAAATTTGGCAGATCTTAGGTGAGCAACAGCAATTTACGATTGTAGAAATGGGTGCTGGGCAAGGTTTATTAGCCGCTCAAATTTTAGATTACTCACATCGAGAATATCCCGACTTCTGGCGATCGATCGATTACATCATCATCGAAACTGCACCCGCGATGATTGTAGCACAACAGCGGAGATTGGCGGATTTACCCGTGCGCTGGTGCAATTGGGCAGAAATACCCGATGGATCGATCTGCGGTTGCTTTTTATCGAACGAATTGATCGATGCTTTCCCAGTCCATCAAGTCGTAGTTACCGAGCGAAAATTACAAGAAGTTTATCTCGTATTCGATCGCGATGAGCTAGTATTTAGAGAGACGATCGCCGAACTATCTACAGCGAAACTAGAAACTTATTGGCAACTAAATAATATCGATTTACTTAGTGGCAAATATCCAGATCGATATCGTACTGAAGTAAATTTAGCAGCCTTAGAGTGGTTGGAACTAGTTTTTAAAAAGTTGCAGCGGGGTTATATTATCTCGATCGATTACGGCTATCATGCCGATCGCTACTACAATCCGATGCGCCAGGGGACGTTGCAATGTTACTACCAGCACGCCCATCACAACAACCCTTACATCAATATCGGCAACCAAGATCTCACCGCACATGTCGATTTTACCGCACTTCAAAACCAGGGCGAGTTATTGGGTCTACAGACAGTCGGATTTACTCAGCAAGGAATATTCCTCATGGCGTTGGGGTTGGGTGAGCGAATAGCCGCAATTTCGACTAGTGGCGGCGATATCCAGTCTTTACTCCAGCGTCGTCAAAATCTACATCAATTAATCGAGCCGATGGGATTGGGTAAGTTTGGGATATTAATTCAAAGTCAAGGGTTGACACCAGCAGAACAGCAAATATTGCTAAGTGGGTTGTCAATTTCTTAGTTGATGTAGGGTGTGTTAGGCGACAGCCGTAACGCACCACGCGATCGATGCTACAGAGCTAATATTAGTCTGCGTAGGCGGACTTTGCATCACCAGCAGCGGTTTTAACCGCTGAAACTCTAGGAACTCTGACAAACATGAACACCTATCAATTTAACTATTCAATTTACCAACGGCCATTTCGACAACCACTCAAAACTAGTCATGGTGCGTGGAAAATTCGGGAAGGAATCATCATCAAACTCACAGATAGTGCGGGTAGATCGCAACAAGGAGAAATCGCCCCGATCCCCTGGTTTGGCTCAGAAGCGATCGATCGCGCAATATCATGCTGTCAACAAGTCGGAGAGCAGATTACCACCGCCCAAATCTACCAGATTCCCGACGATTTACCCGCCTGTCAATTTGGATTTGGAAGTGCTTTGATAGCTTTCGACGCCGATTCTGCGACTAGCGATCGATCTCCGATCGATATCAGCGCGCTCTTACCTTCAGGTGCAGCCGCGATCGAGCGAATACAGGCGTTATCCGCTCAGGGATACTCTACCTTCAAATGGAAGATTGGAGTGCTACCGATCGCCCAGGAGATGGCAATCTGGACACAATTAATGATGGCTCTTCCTCATAGTGCCCAGCTCCGACTCGATGCGAATGGCGGGTTGACTGAGCCAGCCGCCGAGCAGTGGCTGGAACTTTGTAGTGGAGAGATCCGGATCGAATTTATCGAGCAACCGCTGGCACCAGATGCGATCGATCGCACGATCGAGTTGGCTCAGAAATATCATACCCCGATCGCTCTTGATGAATCTGTAGCGACATTCGATCGGCTCCAGCTTGTTTACGATCGCGGTTGGCGTGGTATCTATATTATCAAACCTGGAATTGCAGGTTTTCCCTGGCGATTGGTAGCATTTATTACTCGACATCAGCTCGACGTAGTTTTTTCATCGGTGATGGAAACCAACATCGGAGCCACCGCTGCCTTACGATTGGCATCAAGTCTACAATTGAGTCGGAGCATGGGTTTTGGAGTTGGCGACTGGTTTGGCGATGACTTGTGAAGTTGGCTGAGTTTGCTACAATAGGGGAACAACCCTACTGGCTCTGTGAGCGTAATGAGGTGACAATCTCATCAAGCGATCCTCGTGGCATGACGATCCGCACTTTTCGCCAAAAAGTCAGTTAAGTGTGCGGAAAATACTGAGGGCTATTGTAGATTAAGTCATCCCACTAGCGATCGTAAGTAGTTATTACATCGCTGATTCAACCAATAGATGTCAACGGTGCCAATTACTGTTCGATTTAGCGGCTGGAGCGCAATTGTGCTCTTAATGTGTAGTGTCGGTGCTCAAGCTCATCCCTCATCACCCCCAATCACCAGCCCAACGCCTCAAATTCATCCAAACGCTGATGGCAACATTTTATCATCACAGCCACACAAGGCGGTAGCACTAACTCGACAAGATCCTCAAGTGGTGAATCATCCGAGATCGCGATCGAGTATCTGTCGGGCTTTCCCCTGTCTGATTTTGAGCTTAGATCCCAGCCATGCTCACAATAGATTTAACAACCCTACTTATAAATTGACTGCGTATCGAGATCGGACATCGGATTATTTGTTTCAGCTCGATGCCGTGGCTGGCAGAGGATTTACTCAAGCTAGGAATCGCTATCAGAGCAATACAGAGGCTCCTCTACCAGATGGATCTTATAGTGTCTCAGCCAGAACAGTTGTCGGAACGATCTGGGAGGTTGGCGGTACGATGGTACCGATCTTCCCCAAGCCTGGTTTCGATGCGCGGATGAGACGAACTGCACTCGGTATTCACTGGGACCCTAGTTTTAATAAAGACAAAAAGGAGGATGGTACCTCTGGTTGTATCGCACTTACCACTAAGGGCGATTATCATCGAGTCAGAGATTTTGTTTTGAAATATCGTCCTCGCTCTCTAGAAGTACGCATCGAGCATAATTAAATTAACAGGAGAAAACCATGAAATTTCCCACAATCGATCGCCTCATCTGTTTGACAATGTTGACTTCCTCAATGTTGATGCTCGTCACCCCTAGCTTTGCCCAAAGCGGTCCTGGTGGCTATGGCAACGTTAGCAGAGTCTATAGTTGTAGTCGTGATGGCGATCCGATCAATCTGCGCGCTCGTGCCGGACAACAATTTCAAGTAGTCAGAAGAGTTCCACCTGGCAGGGAAGTTGTTTTGATTGGCAATACTAGAGTCGTTGGCAATTATACCTGGCAAAAAGTGAATTTCTATGGTGCGATCGGGTGGGTTAGAGGTGACTTTTTGTGTAATTAATCTCACCATAGTACTCTATAAATAGTGGGTTTTGGTGTACTCGACCCAGCTCCAAAAGTAAGCATTTAATTTAATTCATACTCCTGAGTCAAGTCAGGTAACCAACCCACTGAGCTAAAATATCTGGCGAACCATACCACAGTCCCGCAGTACGTGGTGAATGTTTCACCCCTTCAATCGTAAGATTAGTCGCACCAGCCAAATGCGCCGCTGAGATCGCGGTAATCCCATCACCCCAAGTATTTCCCTCGCCACAAGTCTGCTGATAACTACTATATGCCAACCATTGCCCGAGCTTTTGCGCGCCATAGATCGATTTACCTGCCACACAAATATACTTGACATCTGGGTACATCGCGCCAGGATAATTATCGTTCACAAAATCAAGATTTTTCTTCGTCCAGCGTTCGCCACTAATGTGTGGAGTTCCCAGTGTAATCAAGTTTGCAACTTTGGATTTAGCGTTCCATAGTTCTTCAGTTTCAGTAACATCGCCATGAATAATATACGGTATCTCCCCAATATAAATCCGACTAATCCAGCCGCCAGCGGAATGTCCGATCAGATTTATTTGGGTAGCTTGGTTATGATTTAAAGCTAAATTAACAGTGATGTCGAGTTGTCGCAAAATCGGAATCATCGATCGACCGCCGAGTGTCGGTAGCCAATCTCGTTTGCGGAGTGGTACTGTCATTGTGGGCGTTCCCAGTGCGGTTAGAGCTTGCTGAAGCGGCAGATAGACATCCGCACTTTCGAGATAGCCAGGTAAAATAACTGTAGGAAGCATTGAATCAGTAGGCAGTTAACAGATACGTATCGATATTTAGGACTTTAATTCGTAATCAGTACGAACAATCAATCCCGATAAAAGTTCTTGTAAAACTTCTGTAGACATCTGCCCCAATCGCTTCACAAATCTATCTGTCGAGAGACTACGAACTTGGAGAATATTTCCTGCCGAATCTCGATCGAGTCTATTGTCTGGATTGGCATCAATTCGTACCATAAAAGGGCGTTCTCTAAATTTATCTTGCCAGCTTGTAACCGGAATAGCAATTTTTAAAGAAATGAGATCGAATAAATCCGAACTAATGATGATAACAGGGCGAGTTTTCTGAAGTTCTTGTCCTCTTGTTGGATTGAGATCGACTAACCAGACTTCGCCACGTTTTGCATTAGTCATACTCGATTTCCCAATCTTCGTTATCGAGCATGGAGAATTCTGTCAGCTCTGGATCTGTCAAAAAATCATCGACAGTTGCCGGAATAAATGCTTTAAGATATTGATGCCGCTCTGCAATCGAGAGTTTGGCAAGCTGTTGAAGTGATAATACAGATGCCGTCGTTGTCAAAGCAAATTTCTGGCGCAGAAATTCCGTAAAGTTTAAAACCTCCTGCTGTTGAGTAGGTGATAGCTGTCTTAAATTCCTTAGGATGATTTGCTCGTAGTCGATCTTTGTTTGCATAATTAGCTTCTCATGCTGGTTAATCCTAGAATCATCGATCGACTAATCCAACGTAACCTCGAATTAGTCGATCGATAACCACAAAAATAACAGATCGAATTTAGCGATCGACAGAACCCATAATAATATCCACACTACCCAAAATCGTCACGATATCGGCTACCTTCACACCACGTAACAGATGGGGCAAAATTTGGACGTTATTAAAATCAGCAGCGCGAATCTTCCATCGCCACGGGAAGATATTGTCCTCACCCATGATGAAGATCCCTAGCTCACCTTTACCACTCTCAATCCGCACATAGTTTTCACCTTTGGGGATCTTGAATGTCGGGGCGACTTTCTTGCTGATATATTGATATTCCATCGCATCCCACTCAGATTTTGGCCCAGCGGCGAGGCGTTTGGCTTCAAGATTTTCGTAGGAGCCGCCTGGTAGAGCCGCGATGGCTTGACGCAGGATCTTCACCGACTCGCGCATCTCGCGAATGCGGACGAAATACCGCGCTAGACAGTCACCCGCCGTCTCATAATGGACATCCCATTCAAAATCATCGTAGCACTCGTACTTATCTACCTTCCGCAGATCCCACTTCACACCAGAACCACGCAGCATCGGGCCAGACAAGCCCCAATTAATCGCTTCCTCGCGGCTAATCGTCCCAACACCTTCGACGCGACGGCGGAAGATCGGGTTATTGGTAATCAGTTGCTCGTACTCGTCCACCTTGGGGTCGAAGTAGTCGCAGAAATCTAGACATTTATCGATCCACCCGTAGGGCAAATCAACGGCTACGCCACCGATGCGGAAGTAGTTGTTATTCACCATCCGATAGCCAGTCGCGGCTTCCCACAGATCGTAGATCATCTCCCGTTCGCGGAAGATGTAGAAGAAGGGCGTCTGTGCGCCGACATCTGCCATAAATGGACCGAGCCAGAGCAGGTGGTTGGCAATCCGATTGAGTTCCAGCATGATCACGCGGATGTGACTCGCACGTTTGGGAACGGGGATATTGGCTAATTTTTCAACCGCATTGACGGTGATGGCTTCATTAAACATCCCTGCTGCGTAGTCCCAGCGGCTGACATAGGGCACAAACATGATATTCGTGCGGTTTTCAGCGATTTTTTCCATCCCTCGGTGCAGATAGCCGATGACAGGCTCACAATCGACGACATCTTCACCATCGAGGGTGACGATTAGCCGCATGACCCCGTGCATCGATGGGTGGTGCGGCCCCATGTTCAGCACCATCGGTTCGGTTCTAGTTTCGAGTTGTGCCATAATCTCTGGTTGCGATCGCGTTTTGAAATGAACTATTACTAATTACTAGAGCTTGCCACAGACGGCGGAGCATCAGTATTTGCCACGGATGCCTCTTCTTATATTATAAGGGTTTGACACCGATCGCAGGCAGGAGTCAATGACACTGGTGCTCTGCTCTACATCTATCCGATCGCCGCGATCGCGCCACTGATATGAGTGATAACATCACTAATACGAGCGTGAAACAATGGGGTTATCAAGATGAGCGAATTACAAGCACTAATTTTTGATGTCGATGGGACTTTAGCCGATACCGAGCGCGATGGACATCGGGTCGCCTTCAATCAAGCTTTTGTGAGTGCGGGACTAGACTGGGATTGGTCGGTCGAGTTGTATGGCAAACTCTTGGCTGTCACTGGGGGGAAGGAGCGGATGCGCTTTTATCTAGATACTTACCGTCCCGATGTGCGGATGGACGATGCCGCGATTGCCGATCTCCACAAAGCCAAGAATCAATATTACGCTCAGTTGCTAGCCCAAGGTGGTATTCCGCTCCGTCCTGGCGTCAGACGGCTGCTAGCGGCTGCCAGAGCCGCCAATCTCCGGCTGGCGATCTCGACTACTACTACGCCTGAAAATGTCTTCGCACTGTTGGCTGGCAATATCGATGCTAGCTGGTTTGAGGTCATCGCGGCTGGCGATATCGCCCCCAAGAAGAAACCAGCGGCTGATATCTATAATTATGTCCTCGCTCAGATGGATTTGCCAGCAGCAAATTGTCTGGCATTTGAAGATTCGGAAAATGGTACGATCTCAGCGGTGGATGCCGGAATTCTGACGATTGTGACGATTAATGACTATACTCAACTTCACAATTTCGATCGCGCCAAACTAGTATTATCCGATCTCGGCGAACCCGATCGTCCTTGTCAAATTCTCCGAGGGGATACTCAAGGCTCCACCTATGTCGATCTACCACTTTTGGCGAGATTAATCACCGTGTAAATCTGGCAAAGATCGCACGAATAATGTGGGTTTGAGGTCGATTCATTTTTAAAAACCTAGCAAAAAGATCCGAGTTCAAGTTTGGATGTGAGGCTCTGCTCCCATCGTCTCGCGGGTGGGCACTGCTCACCCGCGAGAGCTAAGGCTATACATCCTCAAACTGCGCTGTCTTTCTCGACCTGGAGCAAACCGCCACAAATGCCAGCCATAACTGTCAACTGTCAACTGTCAACTAATTCTAAGGAGCTTCCATCCAATCATAAATCCGGTCGAGTTGTTCGATCGTCACTAGTCCATATTGCCACAAAATCATGGGCAAGGGGCCAGGGTTGTGCTCTACTTGCTTGAGCGCGATCGCCATCGATGAAGCAGAGATCGCTAGATCGTCTTGTAAGAATCGAATTAATTTTGTTAAATGAGTAGATGCGATCACTGCCGTACCTCCGGCTAAATGTTTAAAAAAAGTAAAAAAAGTAGTTATCTAATCGAGCTGCCAATCTGCACCGAGCCATTCAGCCTCAGTCAAAAATTGACGACGGCAAACTTCAATCTAGAGCTTCACCAGCTCTGATTTAGATTACAGAAAGGTTCTAGTTAAATTTAAATTGAGTGACGTTTTAAGTCATCTACCGATCGAGACAGATCGAGAAAAAGTGAGTGTGATGACCATAAAATCGACAGGATGTGCTGTGTTTCAATTCAGCGATGACTTACCGATCGGTGCCCAGAATATTTATGTTGGTATAAATTCAGTAATCTCAATTGTCCAAATGAGGAAATTGGATGATGGCAGTAACAAACATTTAACCTTGTTAATGGCTGTTTGAAATCCGTGTAAACACGGGGTTTTATCAAAGTTGAGATCGAAAGATCCGTAAATTTTGGTATTTTTATTATTAGGAATGGATTATAACACCGCTATCGCCGCTTCTGAGTAAAACTCCAATTATTTAAGCCTTTTGGCTGAGTAATTGCGGATTTCGATCCGATCGCCAACTTTGAGGCGCAGCTCTGTGGCTCTACCACTACGTAGTTCGATGACCCCATCGATGGCAATTTTGGAGTCTGGACCATAACTCGGACAAGGATCGGCTGTGCAAGGCGGGACTTGCTTACTGATGTATCTGACTACGCCATTGGACATAAACACCATATCCAGTGGCATGAGGGTGTTTTTCATCCAGAAGCCGACTGGGCGGGCGGGCGAAAACACAAATAACATGCCGCGATCGGCAGCTAAATTCGGGCGATACATCAGCCCCATAGATTGCTCCTCAGGGGTGCGGGCGACCTCCAAGAGGATCGTTTGACCATTGATGGTAGTTTGGGCACTTACAGGCAGTTTTTGCCCTTGTGGGACGATCGGCTCCGATCCAGACGGCGATCGTGAGTTGGGTGACTGGACTGGTGGTACGGACACAACGGGCATGGAACAGCCGAGCAGCAAAATCCCGACTATGCCAAATTTCAGGTAGTTTTGATTCACGATGCTCAGACAGGGATGATAATTAGTTGATAGTTGATAATTGATAGTTGCCCTCTGATGGTCAGTTTTCCATTCACTTTCCCCAGCCAAATTGCTGGGCACTAGTCACGCAATACATAGCCGACACTACGGACTGTTTGCACGATCCGCTTACCGCCGTCTTTTTCCAATTTGAGGCGGAGATAGCGGATATACACCTCGATCACATTGGACTCGCCCAAGAAATCATATCCCCACACGTTTTCCAAAATTTGCTCTCTAGTGAGTTCGATTTCGGGATGAGACATCAGATAGCGGAGCAGTTCAAACTCTTTGACTGTCAATTCGATCGCGCGCTCGTGCCGCAATACGCGGTGAGTGACTAGATCCAAGCTGAGATCGCCAAACCGTAGTTGTTCCCCAGCATTGACATTGGAGTGGAGATACAACCCGATCGTGTGCAAAAAATTGGGAGCGTGATAGGGTTTGAGGAAGTAGTCATTGGCTCCTGACTCTAGGCAAATAATCCGATCGGCGATCGAATCATGTGACATGAGCAACAAAATCGGGGCGACACATCCCACTTCCCGCAATTGTGGTACCAGTGCCAGTGCTGATTCTCCAGGTAGAGAGCGATCGATCGCGATCAGTGATGGGTGCATTTTTTTGGCGTGTTCTAAGCCGATGCGGGCAGTTTCGGCGATCGCTACTTGATAACCAGCTTTGGTCAGATCGAGGCTCATACGCTCGGCTAAGACGGCATCGTTTTCGACGAGGATGATTGGGGTATTTTCAGCCATAATCTTAGGGATAGGGGATAAAGAATCGCTCCGCTTGGATCTACGGTAACTCTACTGATGTGGGTTTGGCGATGTGTGGTAGCCCCCAGCCGAGCTTTTCGCGCAAGACCTTGAAGTATTCTGGCGGATGCAACCGGACAAATTTGGCTGAATGGGGCGATCGCTCGATCTGGAGTGTAAATTCGGGGAGGATATAACAGCCACCATTGCCATCTACTACCATAACGAGGCGATTGGGGTTGGCGGAGTTGATGATGACGGGTTCGGTGTCGGAGAACACTAGGGCGCGGGATGCGAGTGAATGCGGACAGATCGGGACTAGTTGGAGGGCATCTACTCCCGGCGCAACTACGGGGCCGCCAGCACTGAGCGAATAGGCGGTAGAGCCTGTCGGCGTAGAGAGGATCACGCCATCAGCGGCGATGTCTACAGGCGCATGTCTGCCGACTGTGACTTCAAAGTGGCACATGCTGGTGAGTGGTTCGCGATGGATCACCATTTCATTGAGACACAATGCTTCCCATAATAGTCGATCTCCTTCCCAAACTCGGACACTCAGCATCGCCCGCTGCTCGATCTGATATTCACCAGCGATCGCGCGATCGATCGCTTCTGGCAACTGGTTGAGATAAGTTTCGGTCAAAAAGCCCATGTGCCCAGTATTTACCGTCAGCAGGGGGATACCATAGGGTGCCACCTGCCGAAAAGCTGCCAAGACTGTGCCATCACCACCCAAGACGATCGCCAAACTCATGTCTTCAAAACCAGGAGGGCACAGCGAATCGATCGGGCGATAGGTAATCGGTCGATCGTCATGACAGTAGCCCAAAATACCACCTTTGGCTGCGGCGGAGCCAACTTCCCATCCTAGAGCTGTCAACTTGTCATCGATTTCTTGGGCAATCCGACAAGCGACAGGTTTGCCCTCATTGTAAATAATGCCGATTTTTGGCACAAATGCAGTCCTACTTCAAATTTGCTCGGGTGACAACTTTCCGCCGATCGCGGGTGTGATTTAACGCGCTGGGCGATGCGATCGCGGCGGCCGCTAGAACATCAGGATCTAGCAGTGGGGGATTCAAGCCAGATTTTTGATGATGCCGACCATTATCGCATACTAGCTGGATGCGATTGGCTTGAGGGCTGGGGGATGGCTACCAAAGATAACAATCTTTACCCAGTGCGGTGCTAGTACATGATTTTTTTCTTTTTCTGTTTTGCTGCTTGGGCTTCTTTCTGCTTGTCTTTCTCATAATTGAGTTCTTTGATCTTCCGCAGAATGCGACTGAAGTATTCTTGTAAGTACGCTTCCAAGGTCCCAATTTCTTGAGGCTCGATGCCAAAGACTTGGTATACTTCATCCATGTTGGCGGTCAGTGGTTTCCCTGTCGCCAATACTTCGGTAAAGGCGAGCCTGTCTGCCGCATTCCAACTCCACTCAAAAAAGCGAAATGTTTGGCGGATCGCCCGAATTACGCCAATTGGTAAAGTAGTGACTTTCGCATCTTTACTCGACTGACGTTCGCACAGACTGACAATTTCTCGCCCGCTCCAAGCGCGATGTCCGGCGATCGGAAAGCTGCGATTGCTGGTTGCTGGGACAGCCAAGGCGCGAATCGCAAACTTGGCAATATCTTGAGTATCCATGTAGGCAATCGGTGAAGAATCACCTGTCAACCATACGGGTTGCCCTTCCAAAATCGGAATCGCAAATTGACTAATGATGCCTTGCATAAATCCGCAGGGACGTAAAATCGTGTAGTTTAGTCCAGATTCTTTCAAAAATAGTTCTGCACATCTTTTGATTTCCATCAGCGGCACTTCGGGATAGTCTTCCGCACCCAAAATCGAGAAAAAGATAAATCGATCGACCTTCGCTGTGACAGCAGCTTGAATCAGATTAACTTTGCCGTTCCAATCAACTCGCTCGAAGCTGGAGATATCAGCCGCTCGTGCGGTCGCAGCATCGATCACTGCTGTCACACCTTCTAGTGCGGGTGCCAGGGTACTCGGAGTGCAGATGTTGCCTACAACTACCTCAGCTCCCCATTCTTTCAGAAAAGTCGCCTTGCGCGGATTTCTAACTAGACAGCGGACTTTGTAGCCTTCATCCAAGGCGCGGCGTGCGATCTGTCTACCCAAGGTACCTGTGGCACCAACAATTAAAATTGTCATTTATCAAGAATAATTAAAAATTATTAAAGCTATTTTTTAAAATATTAGCAGAAATGTCTCATGTTCGTTCACAAAAATTTACACCAGCGGGTGGATGTCGGAGCCAGCTTGCCACCCGATCCGCCACGTTAGGATTATTCTTCTTCTGGACCTTGAATCTTGAGAAAGAGGAATCCCAGGCTCAAACCGACCAGAATCAAGCTTGAAGATAAAATCGCAGCGTTAAAAATTTCGCCAGCCATGACGGATATACTCCTTAAAAATGGTTAAATGGTAAACTTATGGTATCCAAAACTGTCGGGATCGCCTAGTGTATCGTAACAGTTATCGGGTATGGGCGATCGCCAGGATAGCTGAGGATCGGCAATGTTTTTAGTCCAGTGTCCGCTGCCAGCAGCGAGAGACATCAAGCCGGGACAAAATCGATGTTTTATGACAAATTGAGCGACAGACATGAGTTGCGCTTGTTGCAGACGGCTGATGCTCCAGAATTGTTTGCACTTACCAATCTCAATCGGACTCATCTGCGCCAATGGTTGCCGTGGCTAGACTCGATCGCCGAGGTTGCCAATACGCACAACTTTATCGAGTCTGCGCTGGAACAGTTTACCGATCGACAGGGGTTGGTTGCCGCTATTTGTGACAATCGCCGGATCGTGGGGGCGATCGGTTTTAATCGGATCGATCGACACAATCGCGTCGGTTATATCGGTTATTGGTTGGCACGATCCCACCAAGGACATGGCATCATGACGGCTTCGTGTCAAAGCCTCATCAAATACGCCTTCAAAATCCGTCACCTCAATCGCTTGGTAATCACTTGCGCCACAGAAAATGAGCGGAGTCGAGCGATTCCCCTCCGGCTGGGTTTTACCCATGAAGGTGTTGCTCGGGAAGCGGAATGGCTCTACGATCGATTTGTAGACCATGATGTGTATGCTCTGCTCCGTCAGGAGTGGCGCAGCCAGGATGCTGACAAGTTGGAAAAATCATGAGTAAACCGAGACTCGCGATCGCTATAGGCGATCCAGCCGGAATTGGTACCGAAGTCATCCTCAAGGCGTTGAGCGATCGCTCTCTGGCAACTGACAAGCTCACTCTCATCGGCAATCGTGACTTATTAATCGATCGCTATCAGTACTTGCGCCAACAAATCCCCACCACAATCGAGCTTGCCAATCCCGCAAACTTAGATATTATCGATGTCCCACTCTCCCCAGCGATCCGCACTGGCATCAAAATTGGGCAGGGTAATGCTGCTAGTGGGGCAGCGAGTTTTGGATATTTGGATCTAGCGATCGATTTCACATTGGCAGGGGAGTTTGACGCGATCGTCACTGCACCCATTGCCAAATCGGCTTGGAAGGCAGCGGGACATCATTTTCCAGGACAAACCGAGTTGCTCGCCTCCAAGGCGAATGTAGACCGCTTTGGGATGTTATTTGTGGGGGTGTCGCCACATACTGGCTGGACGTTGAGAGCCTTGTTGGCGACGACGCATATTCCCCTAGCTGAAGTCTCCTCAGCTCTGACACCAGCATTGCTCAGTCTCAAGTTAGGGTTATTAGTTGAGTGTTTACGGGCGGATTTTGGGTTGCAGTCGGGGACAATCGCGATCGCGGGACTCAATCCACATAGTGGCGAAGGGGGACAATTGGGCATAGAAGAAGTGCAGTGGATGGAGGATTGGCTCCAAACTGCGCGAGATGACTATCCCGATTATCAATTGCTGGGACTATTGCCGCCAGATACGATGTGGGTAAAACCTGGACAAGCTTGGTTTGGGACTCATCCCCAGCCGCAAGCCGCCGATGCTTATTTGGCTTTGTATCACGATCAGGGGTTGATTCCAGTGAAGTTGATGGCATTCGATCGGGCGACCAATACGACGATTGGGTTACCATTCGTACGGACTTCACCGGATCATGGCACGGCGTTTGATATTGCAGGACTGGGAATTGCGGACGATCGCAGTATGAGAGCGGCAATCCAACTGGCAGTAGAGTTAGTGGCTGCGCGTGCTAAATCCCCATCCTAAAAACTTCGCTCTCTTGATTCGCTAAACCCTCGGCAGAGCCTACGTATCGCGAATTGCTGTCAACTGTCTGCTTGTCTTGTCTCGCTAAACCCTCGGCAGAGCCGAGGAACGCGAGCCGCTGGTGCAACACATGCGCCAGGTATCCTCCGCGTGATTGCATCCGCAACTGTCAACTGTCAACTGTCAACTTTTTAAGATATTCCCGATTCTTGTACTCCCAATACTTCTCCACAGTCTCCTTTGCAGCGATCGCATTATCATACTCAGCACCACCTTGAGCGACTAGTCTGGCTCGAACTTGCTTGCGCAGGTCTGAAACGATCTTGCCATTGACCTTGCGCGTCTGCGACCAATCTAGAATTGGCTGTGGATAATAACTGTCTGTATATTGACCTGCGCTTACTTCGCCCAGACTATAACCTTGTAATTCCGGTATCCAGTGGTGAATAAAACTCAGATCGGGGTCTTTTTCGGTAATATTCTTGTTGGGGTTATAGATCCGAAACGTTTCGCTCAGGGGATTGGTGATACCTGCTTGCATCTGCCATTGCCAGTTATCAATTGCGAGATCCCCATCAACTAGATAGTTCATATAATGCTTGGCTCCATGATGCCAAGACACACCACAATTGATAGTCAAGAAAGTCGCGCACATTGCCCGCATCCGAAAGTTCATCCAGCCCATCGTTTGAAGCTGCCGCATACTCGCATCAATGAGGGGAAAACCCGTCATCCCTTCCTGCCAAGCTTGATACAGTTCGAGCTGGTTCGGGCTGAGTTCGTCCCAATTGTACCAATCATCAAATTCAGGGTAGCGATTCTGGTAAGCTACTTCAGGATGGAAGTACAACCGTTGGGCAAAACTATCGTGCCACCGCAATCTGTCGCGAAAGGCTTTGAGCGAGAATTCAGCTTTAGGTTGACTTGCAAGTGCGGCTACTTTGGCTTTGGTAGCCTGATAGACAGTCCGAGTCGAAATCGTCCCAAAAGTCAGATGTGGCGATAGGTGAGAAGTTGCTCCCTGTTGAGTCAACCACGGGCGCGACAGTTTCCAGTGATAACCGTGGAATCTATGGGCGAGAAATGAGTCTAATGTATCGTGGGCATTGGTTTCGCCCCCAGGAAAATAAACCTTCTCGACGTTCCAAAACTGTGAGTATTTTTGGGTGAGTTCTGCAAAAGTCAGTTGGGGGATGTCAATTGCCAGTGTGGGTAAATCGATCGATTGTGGCGGCTGGTATTGAGGTTGCCGCTGATAGGTATAGTACTCGCCAAACCACTCCTGGCGGCGATCTGACGTTTGCAGAAAGTTATTTAACCCCAGATGGCAATCGAGGTTTAATTCCTGGTAAAACTCCACTATTTCTCGATCGCGACTAATCCCATATTCTACTTGGACATCACGGTTGAAAAATAGCTGGGGTCGATCTCCTTGCCCGATGAGCTGTGTGGTGAGGTCTTGGATGATTTGAGTGGAGTTGCCCTCAAATATGAATAGGCGACTCCCTCGCTCTTGCAGTTGACGATCTAAATCTAGCAACGATTCAAATAAAAATCTGACCCTGGCTGTGCCGACATCTTCCCAAGTATAAAACCAGGGATCGATGATGAAGAACGGTAAAACTGGGGTGTTGTTGGCAGTCGCTAGAGTGACGCTCTCGTTGTCAGTCAATCGTAAGTCACGGCGAAACCATAGCAGGTGCATACTTGTTTAGATTTGGTTCGATCCCTACTAGTCTAACGCTGACAGTATTTAAGTACAAATATACCGACTGATGAGCGTCAAGATCCGATTTCAGCACGAGTATCGCTAGGCACCTGTAGCAAAATATGCAGCAGTGAATAATTGCATCAATATTGGGACGATCCGATTGCTAACTAGATGTCTCCCCACCACCATCAATAGTCATCATCACCACTGGCTTAATAGAGCGATATCGGGAACGATCGCCGATCTTTCCCAGTCTACTTAGTTATGATTGAGAGTAAGTCTTAATCACCACTCTTTTACCCACCACCATATTTCTCGAACGGCTAGCCAGTTGATGGCGGCGGATATTGTGGCAAGGATAATTCAGATCTATCTCTGGGTAACCTAAACCATATAGCAATAGATAGCGACTCTTATGGCATACTGGCTGACAATCGAACTCGAACATGGCTGGATCGCTCCACTCCCCGCCACCATGGATACCGAATCGGCAGGATTGGTCTACGGCACCACAGTACCACAACTATTGACACAACTCGATCGCATCACCCAAAAACTGGGAGTAGCGCGGCTCGAAAACTTTATCTACAAAGACACCACAGGCTATCGCCGTTTGCTCAAAGAAGCCGAAGCCGAAGGCAATGCCGTCCTCGCATCTGCCATGCGCGCCGAAATCTCCACCCTCGCCGCACAACCGCGCTGGCACGAACCGACGATCGCGCGTCAAACAATCCACAGCTTGAAGGAGTTCCTAGCCACCAATCCGTACATCTTTCCAGGCAAAGATCCTCAAGATACTGCCAAGTGGATGCTCTGGGATCTCGAAGCATACGATCGCATTCTCACCGATCTCGAAACTAGGGGTGTGAGATTTGCTTTTGTCGAACACGATCTCAATTAACTAAGAACAGGGGTTGAAAGGTTGGAATCCTAGCCTAACAACCCAATTATCAATTAATTTAAGCCGTACCTTTAAATAATCCTTGGGGACGGAATAACAGCGTTAATACCATTAAAATAAGTGCGATCGCGAGTTTGTATTGAGAGCCGACAATTGGGACGGAAACTTCTTGAGCGATGCCGATAATAAAGGCTCCCGCGATCGCCCCGTACGGATTACCAATCCCGCCCAAAGTCACCGCCGCAAACATCGGCATAATCAGAAACCAACCCATATCGGGGCGAACATTGGTCACTAAACCATACATTTGACCACCCAATCCAGTCAAACTCGCGGCGATAATCCACGTCCACAGCACTACTTCTTCGACATTGATGCCCGTCACGCGTGCGAGATCGATATCATCAGCTACCGCGCGCATAGCTTTACCAATTTTGGTATTTTGGAGCAGAAAATGCAATCCGGCGATCGCGACAATTGCCAGCCCTAATACAACCAAATTATAGAACTTAATCTTGATCCCAAATAGATCGATCGCTTCACTCACTGGCAAATTATACCGCTTGGCATCACCACCGAAAACGAGCAGAATCCCATTGCGGAGGAATAACGCCAATCCGATCGAAATAATCACCAGCGTCGTGGCGGTAGCGCGGACGCGGCGCATTCGGTTCCATAAAACAGTTTCCGCTAGCAAGGCTACCCCGACAGTGGCGACAATCCCGATTACCATCGATACCCAGATATTGTTCAATACTGGGATCGGACTCATATTTAGCGTCCAGGCGACAAATGCCCCGATCGTCATATAGTCACCGTGAGCAAAGTTGGACAGGCGCAAAATGCCATACGTCAGCGTCAAACCAACTGCGCCCAGAGCGATGATACTACCCAGGGCAATGCCATTTACAATTAATTGGGGGTCCATATACTATCTAATATCGCTGGAAAGATCTTACAGTAGGTTGGTCTGATTACAGCTAACTAACCCAAGTTGCTACCTATAACCTCAGCGGTTAGAAACCGCTGCTCATAGTACAAAGTCCGCCTTCGCGGACTAGTTAATCAGTCTGCGAAGGCGGACTTTGCAACATTGGCCACGATTTTAATCGTAGGCATCTCTAGGTTGCAACTCTGGCTAACTATGAGGGTGCCGAACCGTGACAGATCCGATCGTGCCACCAGATATTATTGGTACCCGATCGCGTACCATAACTAGGCGCGATCCCATAACTACTACCCTGAGCGTGTCCCATCGTAGACGCGATCGTATTGTAGAGCTTGTTGAGATTGAAACAGCGCGGATCGCAATGTCCTTCTGGATCGAAAGTGTCGAGGATAAAGTGCGTCGTCAGTTGGGGAAACTTGCCAGCAGCGAGAGTCGATCTCAGGTAAAGGGAGAGGGCTGAATCATACTGATTGGCGGAGTAAGGCGGATTGGGGAAGGTGGCAATATTGGGGTTGCTGGCACTACAGGTATTTTGGTTGCCGCGAACGGAACGGGCACCGACTTGGATGATTTCGGCAGCTACGCTCGATTTGACGCGGCTATTGCGGATATTGAAATAGTTGCTCAGTGGCGTACAGGCACTGCGGAGACTGGCTTCTCGACCTGGATCGGTCACCGACCTGTCGCCATTGTTGAAGCGGGTACAAATCGATTCTACCGCCCAGGTGGCGGTGGTATAAATCCGACCGCTGGCGGCTGCTAGTTTGCCTCGGGCTTCTGTTTGCTCTGAGGCGATTTCACCCGCGCTCAATCCGAGATTGGCAAGGGCGGCATCGAGAGCTTGCCGCTGGGCATCCAGATTAGTCGCTCTCCAAGCCTGTCTGAGTAATTGCTCTCGCACGGGCTTGACTAAGATATCGCTGGCTTTTTCAAACTCAGTCGTCGTCGGGCGACGGGGTTCGTAAAAATTGGGACGCGCCAAAACTGCGGTGTTGGCACGCGGGAGAAAAGCATTGACGCCCAATCCGAGCGGCCCTCGCCCCAGGTAGCGTTCGCGCTCCAGCGTACTCGGAGCCATGATCACAGAAGTGTCATGCAAGATGAAGCGAGTATCAGTGACGGGATTGACGGGCGCACTCGGGCTGAGATTGCGACTCCGTAAATAAGCGGCGATTTTGTCCCGTTCCCCTGGTGAAAGTGCCCGATTGGTATGATTGGTGGGAAATTGGGGCGGACTGATAGTCGGGGTGGGAAAAGGAGTGGCGGTGGGTGTGGAACTCGGATTCGTCGGTTGCGTACTCGGGAGTGGATTTCTCGGCAGCGGGACGGGGATGGGGAGTGGTGATTCGATGGGGTTGGGGAACGGTGTTGGTGACGGGGTGCCGAGGGGGGTTGTCAAACCTGGGGAGAGAGTTCTTTGAGCGATCGATCCAGGCGCGGCGATCGATCGCAAATTAATGGCAACTGTGGCAATCATCGGTACCAAAAACAATACCAATAGTGTCAAAATACGACTATAACCGAAATTAAATTTAGACATGTGGTAGACGATCGCTGAGTTTTTACGGTGGGAAATCAAATCTCGAATAGTAGTTTGCTCACCGCATCCAAACTATTTTTAATTGCTGTTCGCAGACTATATTAATAACACTTTTATTGACAAACAAATCATGGTATCTATCGCTACTGCCCAGCCCAACCTCATCAATCTAGCCGCTCCCTTGGAAAATCGCTATCGCCAAGTTCGACAGATGAGCGAACACATCTGTCAACCATTAGCGATCGAAGATTATCAGATCCAAAGTATACCGGATGTGAGTCCGCCCAAATGGCATCTAGCACATACTACCTGGTTCTTTGAAACTTTTATCCTCATCCCTTATTTGCCAGGATATACTGTTTTTCATCCGCAATTTGGTTATTTGTTTAACTCATACTATGAAGCTGTCGGCGCGCGCCATCCCCGCCATCAGCGCGGACTACTTTCTCGTCCTACAGTAGCAGAAGTTTATCGCTATCGAGCACATGTCGATCGATCGATGATGACATTACTCTCAGCCACACCCATAGATCCCGACTTAGCAGATCTCATCATCTTAGGATTACACCACGAACAGCAGCATCAGGAGTTACTAATTACCGACATCAAACATATCCTCGCACTCAATCCCCTTCACCCTATTTATCGCGATGACTTACACCCGCATCCGCCCGATCTTGGGAGTAAGTTTGAGTGGCTAGCATATCCAGGTGGCTTGTATAGTATCGGTGCTGAAAGTCATGAATTTGCCTTTGATAACGAATCCCCACGTCATCAAACATATCTACAAGATTATAAATTGGGAAGCCGCTTAGTTACCAATAGTGAATATCTAGAATTTATCCACGCAGGCGGTTATCAAGAGTCCAAATATTGGCTAGCTGAAGGCTGGATGACTGTCCAATCGCAGCAATGGCGATCGCCATTGTATTGGGAAAAAATCGATGGTGAGTGGTGGGTAATGACGCTGAGCGGGTTGAAAAAGTTAGAGTCTAATGAGCCAGTTTGTCATGTGAGTTTCTATGAAGCCGACGCCTATGCTACTTGGCAAGGAAAGCGACTCCCTACCGAAGCAGAATGGGAAATTGCGGTGACAAATATGCCGCAAGTTGGCAACTTTTTAGATAGCGATCTTCTACATCCCACACCTGCGAATACCTCCCATCATCAGTTCTTCGGAGACGTATGGGAATGGACGCAAAGTGCCTATTTACCATATCCTGGATTTCAAGTCGCTGATGGTGCGATCGGTGAATACAATGGTAAATTTATGTGCAATCAAATGGTCTTACGCGGCGGTTCTTGTGCAACTTCTGCCAATCATATCCGCCCCACTTATCGTAATTTTTTCCCGCCCTCAACCCGCTGGCAATTTAGTGGTATTCGCTTGGCAAGTTATTAGTCAGGGACTTTTCAATAAGATTGCGAGCGAGCACCAATTTGAACATATTAGTGCTTAGTGTAGATCCAGGGTACCCACAAGGGGTACCCCTACACAATTAATCTGTAGGGGTGCCCCTTGTGGGTACCCTTAGATCTATGCCCTTACTAGTTTTCACGTATTGGTGAAAGATGTGAGGCTGTGAAATTTTGGACGCGATGCCAGACGCGATCGAGTAACATGGGATCGTTGCTATCAAACCACTCAATTTCGGGGATTGCTTTAAACCAAGTGCGTTGACGTTTGGCATATTGACGCGTAGCGACGATCGTCCGATCGATCGCTGCTGCTAAACTAATTTCACCGTGGAGATACTGACACATTTGGGCATAGCCCAACGTCTTGAGTAACGGTAAATCCCACCCATATTTAGCTCCCAGATATTTCACCTCATCCTCCCAACCCAATTCAATCATCTGCTGAGTGCGATGCTCGATGCGTTGAGCGAGGATATCTAAATTCTCGCAATCCAAACCAATTTGGAGAATTGGGTAACCGGGTGGATATTCGCCCTGCTGACTAGAAATAGTCCGACCTGTGACATAATAAACCTCCAAAGCCCGAATCGTGCGTCTGGGGTCGTTAGCGTAAATTTTAGTAGCAGCTTGGGGATCGATCTGTTGTAGAATTTGGTAACATTGCCCTTGACCGAGATTGGTTAATTGCGATCGCAAATCCTCATCAGCAGCGACTCTGGGCATCTTCATTCCCTTTACCACTGACTTAATATATAGTCCCGTACCGCCAACCATTAACGGTACTCCCTGCTGTTGTAGTCGATCGATGAGTGGCTGTGCCTCTGCTTGATATTGGGCAACAGTTACAGTATGATTAGGATCTGATGTACTAACAAAGTGGTGTCGCACAAGAGCTAATTCTGCTTTCGATACCGTCGCCGTTGCAATATCAAAATCTCGATAGATCTGGCGCGAGTCTGCACTGATAATTTCGGAGCCAAGCCGTTGCGCGATGGAGATGGCTAGTCCTGATTTTCCCGTAGCAGTTGCGCCACAAATAACTATTAACACGATCGATTATCCACTGCCCTATATCTGCTCTAACTCACTCGTCGCTGCCAACGCGGCAATCGCGCCCTCTGTGCCACTTAGATCTTACTGCCAAAAATATTCTCAGAACTATCTAGATTCGTTCATAACCTATCTGTGTTATAATTTTGGAGTGATTTATCATCGATATAGCCAATAGCGGCTTGTGACTCATTATTGGAGCATCATTTATGACCAGCGATTATGGTGACGACAACATCCGGGTACTGGAAGGACTAGAAGCCGTCCGCGTCCGACCTGGGATGTATATTGGCAACACCTCGGCGACCGGACTCCATCATTTAGTATATGAGGTTGCGGACAACTCGATCGATGAAGCGTTGGCTGGTCATTGCAAAAATATCGATATTTCCATCAATGCTGATGGTTCGATTACCGTCATCGATGATGGACGGGGGATTCCGGCGGGGATCAATCCGCAAACGGGTAAATCGACGATCGAGACAGTCTTAACTGTACTCCATGCTGGGGGCAAATTTGGGGATGGTGGTTATACCGTCTCTGGTGGTTTGCATGGCGTCGGAATTTCGGTTGTCAACGCGCTGTCCGCCAATGTTGAAGTCAAAGTTTGGCGAAATCAGAAGATCCATACCCAACGCTTTGAGAAAGGGATTGCGGTATCGGGATTGGAAGTGGTACCGAGTCCAGAGAATCGGACGGGGACGACGGTAACTTTTCTACCAGATGTGGAGATCTTCAAAGAGGGGATTATCTTTGATTTTGATACTCTCGCAGTCAGATTCAAACAGTTAGCTTATCTCAATGCTGGACTGCGGATTAGCTTTAGCGACTATCGCCTCGATATCTTGGAGTCTACCGAACCCAAGATCGAGAATTATTTTTATGAAGGTGGGATTCGGGAGTATATTGCTTATCTCAATGTCGATAAGCAGCCACTTCACGAAGAAGTGATCTACATCCAAAGTGAGAAGAATAAAGTGCAGGTCGAAGTCGCGCTGCAATGGTGCGTAGATGCCTATACTGACAATATCTTGGGTTTTGCCAATAATATTCAGACCAAAGAAGGGGGAACGCACTTAGACGGTTTAAAAGTCGTGCTCACTCGGACGATGAATGCGATCGGTCGCAAACGCAATAAACTTAAAGATGGTGATGCGAACCTCGGTGGTGAAAATATTCGGGAAGGTTTAACCGCCATTGTCTCGGTGAAGGTACCCAATCCTGAATTTGAAGGACAAACTAAGACTAAACTGGGCAATAGTGAAGTTCGCGGGATTGTAGACTCGATCGTTGCGGAAGCTTTGACGGAGTATTTAGAATTTCGACCGAATATTGCCGATGCAATTTTAGAAAAAGCACTCCAAGCTTTTAATGCTGCTGAAGCAGCGCGCCGAGCGCGAGAATTGGTACGCCGGAAGTCAGTCTTAGAATCTTCAACTTTGCCTGGTAAATTGGCAGATTGTAGCTCTAAAGATCCGAGCGAATCAGAGATTTTCATCGTCGAAGGTGATTCGGCTGGGGGAAGTGCCAAACAAGGACGGGACAGACGTTTTCAAGCAATCTTACCTCTACGCGGGAAGATCTTGAACATCGAAAAAACCGATGATTCCAAGATTTATAAAAACACTGAGATTCAGGCTCTAATTACAGCATTAGGCTTGGGTGTCAGAGGGGAAGATTTCAAGCCCGAACAACTCCGCTATCATCGGATCTGTTTGATGACTGATGCTGACGTAGATGGGGCGCACATTCGGACGCTATTATTGACGTTCTTCTATCGCTATCAACGTGCTTTGATCGAAGAAGGTTATGTATATATCGCTTGTCCACCACTGTATAAGTTAGAACGCGGACGCAATCATTATTATTGTTATAGCGAACGTGAATTGCAGCGAAAGATTGCTGAATTTCCTGCCAACGCTAACTATACAATTCAGCGATTCAAAGGGTTGGGAGAAATGATGCCCAAGCAGTTGTGGGAAACGACAATGGATCGGGAAACTCGCACACTCAAGCGGGTAGAAATTCAAGATGCTGCTGAAGCCGATCGAATTTTTACAATCCTGATGGGCGATCGCGTGGCACCGCGTCGGGAGTTTATTGAAACTTATGGACCTAAATTAAATCTGATGGATCTGGACATTTAGGTTACTTGAAATTTAGATTTTAATTGCAATAAGTCGTAACTTTCCGCTGCTGCGATTGGATCGGATCTTACGACTTTTTTAAGTCTAATTTAAACTTAATGCCTCCTACCCAATGAGTAAGTATGTCAACTATTTATTAGGTAGAGCGTGCTTGAACCTTAGCTGGTGGGCAGTGCCCACTCTACACTTTTCTACACTTTTCTAAGTTAAACCTAAAACCTAACACCCACCCCCTAAAACCTAAAGCCTAATACCTAACACCTGATGCCATGATTCGTGACGCAACGATCGCCGATTTACCCGCAATTATTGAGATTTATAATACATCGATTCCTGGACGGATGGCGACAGCAGATCTAGAGCCAGTGACAGTTGATAGTCGGCTAGAGTGGTTTACCGCCCATACACCCGATCGGCGACCATTGTGGGTATTTGAAGCAGATGATAAAATTAAGGGATGGTTTAGTTTTCGCTCGTTTTATGGGCGTGATGCCTATCGTCATACTGCGGAGGTAAGTGTGTATGTATCACCAGATTATCAGCATCAAAAGCTCGGCGGTACACTCTTGACTCAAGCAATTGCTAGCACGCCTAAGTTGGATCTCAAAACGCTAGTTGCTTTTATTTTTAGTCACAATCAACCCAGCCTTAATTTGTTCAAAAAACATGACTTCCAGCAATGGGGCTATTTACCACAAATCGCTGAACTCAATGGGATCGATCGCGATTTAGTGATTTTAGGTAGACAAGTAGCTACAAGTTCGTTACAGGGATAAATCAACCCACATCTCTAGTCTCAGATGACAGATTGACAACTGAGATCTGACTCTTTCGCTGAGAAATGAGCGATCGCCAGCGGTTAGGATTTGGAGCTGTGGTTCGAGCAACTGGTGTTAGATCGGGGCTGACTTTGGCGATCGACTGTAGCGCACCAAAACTCATATTTCCAGCTTCAGCTCGTTTGAGCCAAAACTGGTGCATCCTAGTCTAAACTAGACCACTCTGAGGAGATGTTTGTCGAACTAGAGATCGGAAAAATGTTCTCGCAGTAACATTTTGATTTTGAAACTACTACCCCACTGAAGTGATAAAGATCGAGAGTCATCGATCGATTCAGCCGCGCTTGGGTCTACTCCTAGACAGAGGAGGATGTATTGTCTGTAGATCGTGATAATATACGTTAAATTCTACTCACCAGACCGATCTAAATACTCACTTATCCTTAGAGAATGACAGCTTTTAGTCCATTTCAACCGATTATCCGCCGCAAACAACCTGCCTTGGATGTGCAAGATCTCGAAGGACTGTTGCAGATCGACATCCAATTTAGAGACGTACAACTATTCTCTAGCTTTTATACCCGCATCGACCAAGTTTTTGGGTTGTGGGGTGGGATTACGGCGATTATTTTCTTGACGGCTCAATTTCTGAGCCTGAGTTGGACAGATCAAGCGGTGCTATGGTCGATTTTGACGCTATTTGGTGCGTGGGGTACTTGCCATCTGGCTTGGTATTGGGTGACGGTACAGCGATTGCGGTGGGTTGTATATACCTGGGTCGGACTGACGCTTGGTGGTATCCTGTTGACCGACTGGGGCATCTGTGGTGGTGGCTGGGTAGTATTGCCATATCTCTGTCAACTTTGGCTGGTACTGAGTGGGATTGGCTATCTAGTGACTGCGTGGGGACTGCGTTCGCGCGCTTTTGCACTTAGTGGATTGTTTCATTTTGGGGCGATGTCACTACTATCTTATCTTCCTGATTGGCAGTTTCTGGTTACGGGGATGGTGACTGCGGGTTGTCTATTCCTGTTGGCTGAAGTGCAGTGGGATATGGAATCTCTTGACAATCTGCGCCTGTTGACAGTAGAGCAAATCCAATTCAATCAAAAACAAAGCGAGTTGCGATCGCTAGATCTCTAGGGAAATCGCTCGATTCTCTATCGATTGTAATAGTAGCGATCGTCAAAACTCTCATTCTTTCGGAGGATTTGGAATCAATTAGCCTCAGCTAATATTTAAATATAGACTTATTAATTGATTCCGGTGGCGATTGAAGCTACTTTCCTTGTGCAGACAAGATATCCAAAGTACTGGATGGGGGTTATGTCGCAGTGACCCATTATTGCCAATCGTAAGAGAGCGACGGTAGAAAGGCAAACAGTACAGAAAGTAGCGATCCGCTTGGAATGCCATCTTAGGTATATTTAGCAATTTCCCAAATATCCAGTTAGTGTAGAGTTTCTGTCGCTTCCTCTACTTTGTTTCTACTAACGGGGAACTAAACTTCCCACCAGAGCGATCGAAAGTAGAAGATAACTGGACTATTTTTATCTTATATTATGAATAGGAGGCTAGCTCAGATCGGTTCACACCAGATTTACTTAAAAGTTACGATCTAAATAAGACCAAATTATCGCTCGACTCGACGAGGTACATCGTGAGTCATCAAGTCGTAAGCCATCCGCGTATTCGGAAAAATTGCCCGCGCTGCTTGTAATAAATCATCGAGGACGATCGGATTGCCAGGAGCATAACGCGGGCTAAAATGAGTCAGGATCAATTCCTTTGCTCCAGCACCTAAAGCCACTTGAGCTGCCATCGTCGAGGTAGAATGCAATCTGTCAAACGCCATCTCTGCATCTTGGTGGGCAAAGGTAGACTCATGAATCAATACATCTGCATCAGTAGCTAGTTCTACCGAATTGTCACAATAGACGGTATCGGTACAGTAGACAAACTTCCGCCCAATTTCAGTATCGCCACACAAATCCCGACCATTAATCACTCTCCCATCGGGTAAAGTTACCACTTCACCATTCTTTAGTTTGCCATAAATGGGGCCAGAGGGAATATTTAATTCCTTGGCTTTATCGAGATTAAATTTGCCAGCTCGATCGGTTTCGCTGACGCGATAGCCATAAGCTGGAACCTTATGCTTGAGCGGGATGCAAGTAACTGTAAAATCTGCTTCCTTGTGAACTACTCCAGGCTCGATCGTGTGTACCTTGAGCGGATAATTGAGGTGAGTATAGGAATACTTTTGACACGCACGGAGATATTCATCCAACCCTTTGGGGCCATAAATATCGATCCGATCTGGACTACCCGCCATCCCATAAGTTGCCAACAATCCCATCAACCCAAATATATGATCGCCATGTAAATGCGTGACAAAAATTCGTCGAATCTGACTGATTTTGACATCACAGCGCAGTAATTGATGTTGAGTAGCTTCACCACAATCAAATAGCCACACCTCAGCTCGTTGCGGGAGATTGAGGGCGATACTAGAAACATTGCGCGCCCTGGTGGGGACACCAGAAGATGTGCCGAGGAAGGTGATTTGCACGTTGTTCGATCGATGGGTTGGGTCGCTGCTTAATTATAAATGATGGTGAATGGTGAATGGTGTCTACAGCGCGATTCCTGTTACAGAGGCTGTGCGAACGGATCGACACACAGGTATACTGATTGAGGCAGCGATCGATATACGCGTTGCTCTGTCTAGTCCCTACCCCCTACTATCTATGAAGATCGATGCTGGTAACTCCGACCAAGAACCAAGAATCGAGCTAGTACCGCTCATTGATGTGATTTTCTGTATTTTGACATTTTTCCTGTTGGCGGGGCTACAGGTAGCCAAACAGCAAGCAATTGGTGTCGATATTCCCCAGGCGGCTAGCGGTACGCCCGCCGCCCGCGAACTGCTGATGGTGACACTCAATGACGCCGGACAACTCTTCGTCGAACAGCAACCAATGCTCGTCCCTGGGCAACTAGTCGCAGCAGTCAGACAGTATCGTCAAGCACGACCCAATAGCTCGATCGTCTTGTATGCTTCCAAACTAGTCACCTACAATCAAGTCGTTGAAGTCCTCGATGCACTCCGAACTGTTGCTGGAGATCGAGTCGCACTAGCCACTCTCCCTACGAATACCGCCGCGCCAACTCCCCCCGTCCTCACCACTCCACCTGGGTACGCCTACCCTCCCTCTAACCCCGCTCCAGGCGTCAATCCCCCTAACTCACAACCCAACAGCAGCGTCACAACTCCGCTGCCTACAATACCTAGTAGTACAATTCCCGTACCAGCCACTAGTGGCGCGACAAGTCCGACACCACCCGCAGTCGGGCAATCCCCTCAAGTTGCCCCCAACCTCCCCATACAGCCATCCCCATCAATCGCTCCCAGCAAATCGCCTTCACCTTAACGCCATCATCTACCAAATTGAAGGATACGCGATCGCCGGAACGTGGAATAACTCCAGATGCTGGTAGGGCAAAGTAATTAGCTGAGATCTTTGGGTACTCACAAGGGGCACTCCTACAAGTTATCTGTAGGGGTGCCCTCGGGTTGTGGCAGTAATAGTATCTATGCATTGGTGCAAGATGTGAGCTTACCGACAAGTATCGATCGCATCCTTCAGTGCATATACCACCCGCTGCTGCTCCTCCACAGTCAGCTCTGGGAACATCGGCAGTGATAGCACCTCCTGACTGACTCGCTCGGCATTGGGAAAACTGCCCACTGCATAACCGAGATCTGCGTAGACAGACTGTAAATGTAACGGTAGCGGGTAATAGATCATCGCGATCGCACCAGCCTCCAGCAGACTAGCACGAACTCGATCGCGCAACGTGGGCAACCGATCGCGAGGATCGGCGGTATCCATCCCCACAGGTGCAACGACCCTAATCGTGTATTGATTCCAGGCAGATTCACCCCCAGGTGTCGCTTGGGGCGTAATTATCCCAGGAATATTGGCAAGTAGCTGGTGATAGCGACTGGCGACAGTTGCGCGTTGTTGATTCCACAGATCCAGGTGCGGCAGTTTTACCTGCAAGATCGCCGCTTGAATGGCATCGAGCCGACTATTGACCCCGATCGCTTCATGATAGTACCGTTCGCGGCTGCCATGCTCCCGCAACATCCGCAAATCGTCTGCTAACCCAGGATCGTTGACTGTAATCGCCCCACCATCTCCGCAAGCACCAAGATTTTTGGTCGGAAAAAAGCTAAAGCACCCGAAATGTCCGATCCTCCCGACTGGTTGACCCTGCCATTTGGCACCTGTAGCCTGAGCGCAGTCTTCAATCACCACCAGATTGTACTGTGCAGCGATCGACATCAGCTCGGTCATATCCACCGGATTGCCAAATAAATGTACGGGCATGATTGCCTTGGTACGAGGCGTAATTGCAGCGGCTAGTTGAGTCAGATCGAGATTGAAAGTAGCTAGATCGATATCGACAAACACGGGCTTTGCTCCCACGCCGCTAATCGTCTCAGCAGTAGCAATAAAGGTAAAGGGAGTCGTAATCACCTCATCTCCTGCGCCGATATTCATCGCTCTCAAGGCTAGATACAGCGCATCAGTACCAGAATTGCAACCAACACATTCAGCCGTACCGATATAGGTGGCAAACTGCTGCTCGAAGTTCTTGACTAGTGGGCCGCCAATATAAGCACCTGAAGCTAGAACTTCTAATACCGCTGCACTGACATCAGCACCGATCGCTTGATACTGCCGTTTGAGGTCAAGAGGGGGGATGTTACTCACAACGTTAATAACCGTGAATTTTCAATTAATTGTAGCGGAATAGTTCACCACATCGATCGCGAATTGAGTCAATCGATTTGGGGCGACGGCTAAAACAGAACCAGTCTTCAGATGAAGACGCGATCCAAACGCTCAGCGTTCCATAGTATCATGACTGTCTGCACCGCTAAATTTTTGATATGCGTATTCTGCACTTGTGTCAGCAAACTGGATGGTGGTCTTTATTGCTGTGGCTGATGGCGATCTCCCCAGCTCAAGCCGAGCGATTGCGCGTCGCTGTCGCTCAAAAAGTTGCCCACGTAAATATCGCCGCTTCGACACTGGCGATCGTCAGCGATGAAAATGGTCTGAAATTGGGCGAACTCCAGCCCCAAACTAGCTTGGCTGCTACAGCCACTCCAGACGCGATCGCCGTTGGCGACAGCCAGGTGCAACAACTCTGGGTCAGACCCCAATCTGGTGGCTACGTCTGGCTCAGCGATGGCGGAGCCTCCCCAGATGGCGGTCGCTGGTACCGAGGCGCGATCCAAGTCGTCTCGACTCGCAAACAACTCCTCGCCATCAACCATGTCAATCTCGAACAGTATCTCTACAGCGTACTGGGTGCGGAGATGAGCGCGACTTTTCCGGCTGAAGCCCTCAAGGCTCAAGCAGTTGCCGCCCGCACCTATGCTATCTATCGGCGTAAATCCACCCGCCAAAAATTATTTGATGTCGATAGCACCCAAACCAGTCAAGTATATCAGGGGATCTCTAGCGAGGCAGACACCACTCAAGCCGCCGTCAATGAGACTTTAGGGCAAATCCTCACGTATGGCGGCAAACCGATTTTGGCAGCCTTTCATGCGGCTTCTGGAGGGCATACAGAGAATGTTGAAGATATCTGGTCTAGTCGCCTCCCGTACTTGCGAGGAGTCCCAGACTACGATCTCGATACACCTGGCTCGGAGTGGAGTCAGACATTTACACTAGCTCAACTCGCTCAAAGTCTCAAGGTATCGGGTCTCAAGACGATCGCCCCCGATCGCACCACTCAATTTGGCAGTGTTGTCAGTCTCAAAGTTGGTGGCGATACCACTCAAATTTTTACAGGGACTCAAGTCCGCACTGCACTCAAACTCCGTAGCCTCCGGTTTACAATCGTCCCCACACCAGCAGGGTTCGCGTTCAATGGACGCGGCTATGGACATGGACTAGGGATGAGTCAATGGGGAGCCTACAATCTCGCCCAGCAAGGGATGAAGTATGCCAATATCTTGACTCACTATTATCAGGGTGTGGAGATCGGACAGTTGGGGGATAAGTAAGGGTAAAGGTGCCCTTCAAGCAGCGATTGCCAACAGGTTATAATTAGCAGCGATCGATCTATGAATAGTTATGACCAAATACGTGTTATGGGGTAGTTATTGTGAGGATGTCATCACCAAACGATCGCCCTATCGGGATGCTCACTTAGCAGGACTAGCACAGCAAAAAGCCGCTGGGGTCCTCGTGACGATCGGTCCGACGCAAGATCTCACCCAAGTTTTCGGGATCTATGAAGCTAGCGACAGGCAGCAAGTCTGCAATCTCATCGAAGCCGATCCCTACTGGCAGCATGGCATCTGGACGGAGTACCAAGTCAAAGAGTGGATTCAAGCCATCTAGTCCTGACAAATCGGGACGCACTACTTGAGGGAACATTTGGCGCGAAATTCGATCGAAATAACTAGATCGCGATCGGGGTCACTACTGGGTACTATGTAAAATGAGCACCGAGCATCACTCAGATCCTCACAACAGCAAGAGTCAGCACTCAGTCGATCTCATCGCCTTACAGATATTTAATTTTACGGAACAAGTATTACCATGACTATTCGCCGTCAGTATAGTTTGCCAAACTGTACCCTCATTTTGGACGGGTTGAGTGATGGCACATCCACCACTGGCATCCCCGATCCGCGTCCCCTCATGTCCAGTTTATTCAATGCTGAGTTTCACTTTGTGGGCAGCCCACAGCCGCTACTGGGCGGACGCGACTTTCTCACTAGTTTAGTCACCACAGTCAGTGACTATGCCCAAGAATTTTTGAGTGGTATCCCCCATCCCTCGCAGCCACAGACAGCCGATCGCTTGGTATCGCTAGTCAGAGGCGATCGTGACAATATCCACCGCCTCCAGGCGAAAATCGAAACCTACACCCCCCAACCTCCTGGGACGACAGCCAGCTCGATCGTTAACGATCGATCCGCAGCCACATCCCACGGTACCAAAACTGACGCACTCATCCCCGCAGGTGCAACCAACGCCACTCAGTCCACCCAAGTCGATCTATCCACAATTCAGCTGTTCGATCTCCTCGAAGCGATCGATCAATTTCTCGCAGATCGACGGACTTTGCCGGATATCATGATTCCGCTCCAACCAGTCACTAAAGCGATCGCTCAACCGATCTCCGCACAGGCTGTTCCTGCTGGCTTGGGACTTGCCAGCTTGGTAGTCGCTAGCCTGATCGGTTATGCACTCCCCGCACCTCAAGTATTACCCCCCAAATCCCTAACGGCACCTGTCGTCACACCCACCCCTACCACCACGCCAGCCAGCAGCACCCCAGCCCCGACCAGTAATCTCCCCAGCAAAACAGGTAGAATAAATGAAGCTACCCAAATCGGCTTCCTCGAACGCAAACTGCAACGCGATCTCAATCAAAATTGGCTCCAACGTAGCCAACTGAAACAAGCCGCTAATTTTCAAGTCAACGTCAATCAGGACGGGCAGATTGTCAGCTATCTACCTGTAGGCAACACAACTGGATCACAGTCTAGCTTGACTCCTTTAACCAAACTCTCCACCCAAAATACCGATCCCAATCAAGCGATCGGCAATTTTAACGTCGTCTTCAATCCCACCGGAGTCATCGAGATCGCCCCCATCGGACAATTGCAGGGCATCAAAAGTTTAGGGAAAGCCATCACCGAACCACAATTGCAGACAACTCTCGCCACACAACTTCAAACCACCCTCCAGGCATCGGCAACTAGCACCCAGCCGCTCGATCCTCAAAATCTCACCTACCGCGTCGCTGTTACCAAAACTGGCGAGATCGCCGACTACGAACCGACAGATCGCCGCGCGGCTGAAGCGGAAGCCAAAACCCCCCTCCCCAAACTTGCTAAATTCAACTCTCAAGCGGCAATTTCCCAAGAACCCCTCGCTCAATATCAAGTCATCTTTCAACCCGACGGCAAAATTCTCGTGACACCGAAATAACGCGATCGCCAATTGGAGATATATTGGTCGATCTGCGGTTGACAGCTCCAGCAGCGATTGACCAAAATAGATATATGCACAAACTTACCCCGCCAGTCAACGATGTCCGATCGAGATCGTGGCAGTTATTCCCTTACACGCTGCTGGGTACGATCTTGTTTGCTGCGGTGTCTAGTGCCCATCTCAACCAATATTTGTCTGTCTATCTAGTCCTACTCGCTGCACAGTTGGGTACTGTCGGCATCTATTTCCTGATGAGGCGGCTAAAATCGAAGCACCGCAGCGATTTATAGCTAGAGACTATTTTATCCGAGGATCCAACAACTGATGCGAACTAGAACGGCGGCATTATTAATTTGTTTTTTTGGTGGGTATTTTGGCATCCATAAGTTTTATTTGGGTCAAAATTTTCAAGGTGTAATGTACTTGATTTTTTCATGGACTTTTATTCCTGGTATCATCTCCTTTTTTGAATTTTTGGGACTATGTTTTATGTCCGATCGCCAGTTTGATGCGACATTTAATACCGACAGTTATTCGCTCGAACAACGATCGAACTACCCAGCCGTACCCCCTAGTCGATCGACCAAGGATGCAACTTCGACCCTCTACGAGCTAAAAAAATTGTACGAAGATGGGATCATTACTGCGGAAGAATATGAACTCAAACGCCGTAAGATGTTGGATGATATTTAAACAGTTGACAGTTGACAGTTGACAGGGTGGAGATTTTAACCACTGCTCTTTGATTAACTGATGCGATCGTCAAATTCTCAGCCAATAACCAAGTCAAATCTCACCCCCGATCCTGCTAACTGTTCGCCATCTATGAAGCAATCCAACTTATGTCTAGTGCAGCCTTAAAACAAATCCCTGACTGGATCTGGTGGTCGGTTTTCCCAGTCTTTGGCGGTCTAACTATTGCTTATGCTGGCTACTTGACCAAGACACAGCAATGGCTAAAAATTGGTGGTGGCGTCAGTGCGGTCGCGCTCTTAGCAGCACTTTCGGGTCAGACATGGCTGGTATATCTAGCCGTCCCGATTCAATTGGCGATCGCGATGCAGATCAAGAATCCTTATTTGATTAAAATGGCCCCCAGAGGTACGATCTTACCAACAGATCGCCAGACCGCCCAACTAATTGCTAGTGTCCGAGGTAAAGTCGATATTAATAAATGCTCTAAAGACGATCTGGTACATATCTTGGGACTGCCGATCGCCTATTCTAATAATATCGAATCAATCAAAGCTGAAGGGTATATGTTCACGCATCTAGAAGAGCTAACCGAACTCGCAGATGTCCCCGAGCAATCCTGTCACGCGATCGAACCAATGATTGCTTTTAACTATTATGAAAAATCTGCCGATCCGATCGATTGGCAACGCTTAAATGTCCTCCCAATGTCCGAACTAGTCGAATTGGGACTCGATCGTGATAGTGCTACGACGATCTGCAACGAGCGTCAATTGCACGGTGCCTACCGCTCCCTAGTGGAAGTCAAACGCCGCACTGGCATCCCCCTCAATCGCTATAAGCACCTGATTTAGTCCAGTTGCCACACGCGTTGGCGTAGCCGCGCCGAGAGGTAATCTCGCATCAAAAAGCCCCAGCCTGCCAAGAGACTGGAGCTTTGTTACTACTGACGGAGAAGGTGGGATTCGAACCCACGGTAAGTTGCCCTACACAGCATTTCCAGTGCTGCGCCATCGACCACTCGGCCACTTCTCCAACACAAACTATGTGCAGATTTTACCGCTTAACTAGCATACCCTAGACTTTTAGTAACTGTCAACTGATAATAGATAGTACATGGCGGGATCGAGCGATCGGGAGCGATCTACCGACCAGCCCACTCGCCACGCCAGCCACCAGTTATGCAGCATGACTCGCAATTACCACATCAACATCTACAATCGCCAGACTGATACACACCATCAAGTCACCGTTCCCAGCGATCGCTACATCCTCCACAGTGCCGAAGATCGCGGTTTAGAACTTCCCTTCTCCTGTCGGAATGGTGCTTGTACTGCTTGTGCTGTCCGCGTCATCTCTGGTAATTTAGAGCAACCAGAGGCGATGGGACTCTCCCCGCAGTTACAGAGTCAGGGTTATGCACTACTATGTGTCAGCTATGCTTGCTCCGATCTAGTAGTGGAAACCCAATCCGAGGATGAAGTCTACCAGCTTCAGTTCGGACAATATTTTGGTAAAGGTCAGGTAAAATATGGACTTGCGTTGGACGAAGATTGAACGATGACTCGCAGCTTGAGATCGGGGCAATGGTTGTCAATATGGGGATTACTTTTAATAGTAGGCTGTCAAGCATCACCGCCTCAATATCCCACCGTCCAAATTAGTCGCGTCACTAGCGGACAATCGGTAGAATGGATCGATAAGTCTCAGCAACCGCCAGTCATTCAGCAAGGGAGATTGATCGGGATCGATGCTCCAGATCTGGCGCAAGAACCCTGGGGAAAGCAAGCCAAGCAACGATTGGAGGAACTGATCGATGTTGGTGGCAAAGGGGCTGTGAGCATCGAATTTGAGGACACAGCAACCGATAAATACGGGCGCAAGTTTGTCTACTTGTGGAAGGACGGTCGGTTGCTCAACGAGCAATTACTCAAAGATGGTTGGGTGTTGGCAACTATGCGGACGCCAACAGCGGGTACAAACACTCTCAGTGGTGTCAAGTATCGCGAACGCTTGATCCGTGGTAGTCAGTATGCGCGACTTATGGGTGCAGGGATCTGGAATCCCGAACAGCCGATGCGGATGAGTCCATCTGAATTTCGCAAAGAAGAGCGGTGATAGTTGATAGTGGACGGCGATTCGCTCTTGGATTGGTGGTAAAAGGTACGCGGTGAGGATGAAACAAAACCTGCGTGGGACGATCCCGATCTAGAATAGATAAAGTTACACGCGATCGACCATCTCTAGTTAGAATTGCTCAGCCACCATCCACTGTCTTGATTCGCTGTCTTGACCCAAACACATGCGGAGGGAACCTCCGCGTGATTTGGGTCGCTAAACCCTCGGCAAAGCCTACGTATCACGAATCGCCATCCACCATCCACCATCCACCATCCACGATGCTATTAAAATCAACAACCCGTCATATCCACATTTATACCGCTGATATCAAGAACAATGAATTGATCCCCAGCGAACAAGCTTTGACATTGGATGTCGATCCTGATAACGAGCTTGTCTGGAGCGAAGACGCACTGCGGAAGGTTTATGGGCAATTTGATGAATTAGTTGAATCCTCTAGTGGTGCGGATCTGACTGAGTATAATTTACGTCGAATTGGGTCGGATCTGGAGCATTTTGTCAGATCGCTGCTCCAAAATGGCGAGATCGGTTATAATCTCGACAGTAGAGTGTTAAATTACAGCATGGGTTTACCCCAAGTAGTCAGTAAAAACACTGATTAATTCAGTTAATTACTGTGCTATTGCGTTTTCGATACCTCTATATCTCGTTTACTCAACTTTATATCTCCTATTCCCTCTTCTGCAATCGTGTAAGTACGTAGTCGAGGGTAATTTTTTGTCGATCGCAGGATGGTGGATGGTGGATGGTGGATGGTGGATAATCGATCGTGATGATGACGCAGTTACTGGCGAGTGGATTTATACTTTGTGCGATCGACGGTTGCAAGCTGGCTGGCTAGTGAGTCATGATGGCAACTTGGCGATCGCCCGAGCCACTCAGAAATTAGCACAGTTGCGTCAATCCTTGCCTGATTTTATCGCGATCGCGACGCTCGACCCGATCGAATTCATTAGCGATTTGATGGCTGGAGCGCGGTTGGGGCTACCGATCTTTGTGTGCAATCCACGCTGGGGTACCGCTGAGTGGGAGCGAGTCGCTACCTTCACCGCGCAGGTATCCGCACAGCATCACCACCGACTGATGATTCCTACTGGCGGCTCATCTGGAGCGATCCAATTTGCGATCCATAGCTGGGAGACTCTAAGTGCTTCTGTCTGGGGATTTCAGGAATTTTACGAACTCGATCGGATTAATGCTGTCTGTACGTTACCGCTGTATCATGTGAGTGGTTTGATGCAGTTATGGCGATCGCTATTGACTGATGGTAAGTTGTTTATTATTGATTTTCATCAACTTACCGATCCTACAAATCGACTGCTGTACTCCATCGATCTAGCGCAGTATTTTATCTCGCTGGTGCCAACTCAGTTATCAAAATTATTGGATGTAGATATCCAATGGTTGTCACGTTTCCAGACGATTTTACTCGGTGGCGCACCGCCGAGTCTGGAGCTATTGAACAGAGCAAGGCTTGCCTATCTACCATTAGCTCTAACTTATGGGATGACTGAGACTGCATCCCAAGTTACCAGTCTCAAACCTGTCGAATTTTTAGCAGGTAATTGCAGTTGTGGACGAGTTTTACCTCATGCCAAAATCGATCTAATTCCGTCATCTGAAGATGGTTTAACATCGCTCCGGATCGAGGCTAAATCTTTGATGTTGGGTTATTTTCCCAACCTAGATTTACTAACTTATTTCGAGCCTGACGATCTCGGTACATTTAGTAACCAGCGAGTGGGGATAGAGCGACAAGATGGTTATTTAACTATTTTGGGTCGCAGTAGTGACAAGATTATTACAGGCGGCGAAAATGTCTTTCCAATCGAGGTGATGGCGGCAATTATGGCGACTGGATTGGTTGCAGATGTCTGGGTGATAGGCGTGCGCGATCGCTATTGGGGACAAGCGGTGACGGCGATCTATGTGCCCCAAGATCCGCTGGTGACAGTGGCAAGTTTAGCAGATGCGATCGGTGGTAAGATTAGCAATTATAAGCTGCCTAAACGCTGGATCTGTGTCGATCGGATTCCGCGCAATTCGGTGGATAAAGTATCACTTCAGGCATTGAGAGCAATGGGAATAACAGGTATTTAAACAGTTGACAGCGAGGTTTTTAGGATGGGGATTTAGTAACGTGGGCACTGCCCACCATTTAGATTTCAGACAATTTCTATCTCATAAATGAGTAGTTAGGTACAAATATTGATTAGATTGAGATCGATCGAACCCTAGATGGTGGGCAGTGCCCACCCTACTGGCTCTCTGAAAAATACAATTAGTAATATTTTGAGCGATCGCTTTACCCACATTTTTAGTCTGGTCGTCCCACTACTTCGCTGTCAATTGTCAACTGTCAACTGTCAACTGTTTAAGGCTTCGTACCTGTCGTAACACACCAATCTTTGGCAGGTTGGGAACTTGCAGTTGGAGTGGGGCGCAACGGAGTTGTGGCTGACGATAGTTGTTGCTCGTCAGGGATGATAACCAATCGATCGGGAGTATGATTATCCAAGAAGATCGGTTGCGATCTTTTGCTTTTGATTGAGATCGTTGGTAAACGTGAAACCGGAAGGCACCAATCTTTTCGAGTCGCCAGGATATTACCAGCTTGTCTTATTAACTGACTAGATTGCTGCTGAATTAGTGTAGAAATTGGACTAAATTGGCGATCGACAAAATTATTTATCAGGATCGCATATTTACGGATTGGCTGGATATTTATCTGCAAATTTTTGTCGCTAAATTTAGCAGTGATTTCCAGATCGTTATCGACTAGCAATAGTACTTTGGCAGCCAGCGTCCCACTTACTAATATCCAGAAAAAGCCCGCGCTGAGCCGTTCTAAGGAACTAGTGGTGGTTGTGTCAAGCTTGGCAGGTTTCATCGTGCTTGGGTAGTGAGATGGATGAGTTCGGGGAGGATGAGTTTTTCCATGCCTAATTGCACTGCGCCGCGCGAGCCAGGGAGCGAGAAGACTAGTAAGTGGTGGTAAGTTCCCGCCAGGGCGCGCGAGGAGATCGCGCGGGAGCCGATCTCTTGGTAGCTCAACCATCGAAACAGCTCGCCAAATCCAGGTAAAGTTTTGGTGAGGACGCTGGAGAGGGCATCATAGGTGCGATCGCGGGGTGAGATTCCCGTACCACCGTTGAAGACGATCGCGCTAATTGGCGGCTGGATCGCCAGAGTAGTATCGAGTTCCGCCCAAATCTGGGTCGGCTCGTCGGGGATAATTTGATATCTACCAATAGTATGCCCAGCCGCGAGCAATAATTGCTGAATTAACTCGCCACTACGATCGCTACTCGGTGTGCGGGTATCGCTAACGGTGATCACCGCGCAATCGATCGCCATCTGGAGCAGATCTGGATGCGGCTGGAGCGAGACTCCAGTAGAGACGTTACGCGCACTTTCGAGCATGAGTTATTTATTCTTCAGCTTTACTAAATCCGAGTCCATTTGCTTCCGAGTAGCGTTCCATAAATCGCATGAAACGATCCCACTCAGCAGTGGAGTTCATAATGTAGATGGCTTCCAATGCTGCGGGTTTGCCATTGACAAACTTGGCTTTGACTTCCTTGGTCACGATCTCGCCTTCGTCGTCAAGCATGTATAGTCCAGTCACATCTTCATTGACATCATTGCCGAGGATCGCTGGATGGTCAAAATAAAACGTAGCTTTACCCTGTTCGCCAGTGCGAGATTTGGTGAGCCGCACATCGGGAACTACAGGTTCGGTGATGCCTCTCGAAAATTGGATTTCTGCCATGAATAAACTGAGATAATGTTATTTTCATATATTAATCGATCGAGAGTTCCAAAATTGAACCATTTAAATCCCTATGCTTGGATCGATCGATCGCTGGAGACGATTCGACAGGCAAATTGGTACCGCTCTCCCCAAGTTATCGCGAGTTTACCTGGGACTGAGGTAGTTATTGACGATCGGGTGTTGCTCAACTTTGGGAGCAATGACTATCTCGGTTTGGCTGGTGACGAGCGCGTCATCCGCGCGGCGATGGCGGCGACGCAGCAATTTGGAACGGGGACGACGGGTTCGCGGTTGACGAGCGGACACAAGCAACTCCATCACGATCTCGAACGGGCGATCGCTAGCTTGAAGGGCACTGAGGCTGCCTTGGTGTTTAGTTCGGGCTATCTCGCCAATTTGGGGACGATCGCGGCTCTAGTGGGCACTAGGGACACGATCTTGAGCGATCGATTCAATCATTCTAGTCTCAAGAATGGCGCGTTATTGAGTGGGGCGAAAACGATCGAATATCAGCACTGCGATCTGGACGATCTCCGCCAGCAGCTACAGTTACATCGCGCCGATTACCGTCGCTGTCTGATCGTCACCGATACGGTATTTAGTATGGATGGGGATATTTGTCCGCTGCCAGCGATTGTGGAGCTAGCGATCGAGTATGGTGCCATGTTACTGGTAGATGAAGCTCACGCTACGGGGATTTTTGGCAAGACTGGCGCGGGGGTGGTCGAACATTACAATTGTGGTGGTCAACCGTTAGTTGTCATGGGTACGCTGAGTAAAGCACTCGGTAGTTTGGGTGGCTATGTTGCGGGGAGTTGCAGCCTGATCCAGTTGCTTCAGAATCGCTGTGCGAGCTGGATCTATACGACAGGACTATCCCCCGCCGATACGGCTGCGGCGACAGCGGCGATCGCGATAATGACTACCACCCCCCAACTGCGGCACCAATTGTGGGAAAATGTAGCGTATTTCAAACAAGCGATCGCGCAGCAGTTACCAGATCTCCGCCTAATTCCCTCCGGATCGCCGATTATTTGTATCGAACTCCCAGATCCGCAAACGGCGATCGCCATCTCCCAACGACTCAGACAACTAGGCATCTTTGCCCCCGCGATCCGTCCGCCCACCGTCCCCACTAGCAGAATTAGACTATCGCTAATGGCAACACATCAGCCGTCACAATTAGCGCGATTGGTCACCGCGATCGGCTTAACCTTTGCTGAAACCAAAGTAAGCTAAAATGTCAATGAATCAGTTGGGGATCGAAATCTAAGTGCCGATGCTAACTACCTCACTACGCTCAATTTTTCGATCGGTTCTGATTAGACATCCTGAAAAAGCACATCGAGATCGGCTAGTGTCAACAACTCGATCGACTATCTAGAATTAAGTTGTTTTCAACTAGTAACCTTCCCAAAACTCCCCCATAAAGCCTAAAGCCTAAAGCCTAAAGCCTAAAGCCTAAAGCCTAAAGCCTAAAGCCTAACTCCCTCTACCCTCTAATTTAAGTTTTGGCAAAACCAAACTCCCGCTTTGATTTTGAACAGGCCAACCAAGTCACTAAACAATTAGTGAATCAGATGCCCAAGTGGTTGCGATTGTCATTCATCCGCAGTTGGGTGTTCTGGGCAATTATCACACTTGGTATCTCTGGGGGGCTAGTTTATCTAGCATTGGGATTGATCCTCAATCCCAATGCCGTACCCAATTGCCCCGCCATCTTCGTGCCGATGTCTTCAGCATCCTTGCGCGTCTATTGCGGACAATTAGCCGCCAGTAAGCAAACCTTACCAGATTTGGTCGCCGCGCTCAATCTCGTCAAAGATGTCGCCCCCAACGATCCGACTCGGAGCTATGTCGATAGTAATATCCAACGCTGGTCGCTGACAATTCTCCGGTTGGCAGAAGCCACCTATCAGGATGGTAACTATGATGAAGCAGTCAAAGCGGCTAAAAATGTCCCCAGCAATGTCCCTGCGTATAAAATTGTCGCCAAACGACTGGCACAATGGCAAGAAACTTGGAATAAAGGCGTCAAACTCGATCGTCAAACGCGGGACTTATTGAATAGCTCGAAGTGGGTAAATGCCTATGCAGTAGCGGTAAAACTGACTCGCCTCAACAATCGCTACTGGGCGACAACCAAATATCAAGAATTGGCCGATCTGGTGCAAATTGCCAAAGCTGATAGTGCCAAACTCGATGAGGCGCGCCAACTCGTCAAGACTACTCCCATCAAAAATCTGCTCAAAGCGATCGAAATATCCAGCAAAATCGCTCCCAGTAGTTTCGCACATACAGAGGCGCAAACTATCATCAGTACCGCCGCCAACCAGATGCTCAGATTGGCAAAAGTCAAGCTCGATCGCCAGGATTGGCAAGGTGCGCTAGACATTGCCGCCAAAACGCCCGAAACCGCCGCAATCAAAACCGAACTTCAGGATCTCACCAGCCTAGCGCAAGCCCAGTCTCATGCCGTCAGCGGTAGTATTGCCGAGCTAGAAACCGCCATCTCACTAGTGCAGAGTATCCAGCCCGCTAGTCCGATGTACGCGCGATCGCAACAATCTCTCGCCGGATGGCAGCTCGAAATTCAGGATCTGGCTACGCTCCAACGCGCTCAGAGCGTTGCAGCAACGGGGAATGTCAAAGATCTCCAAATCGCCATCACTGAAGCACAGCGCATCCCCACGGGCAATCCGCGCGGCAAAGAAGCAGCTCAAGTCGTCACCGAGTGGCGCAAGCGGATCGAGACAGTCCAAGATACACCTTATCTACGGATGGCTCAGACCCTCTCCGCCAGCGGCACCGTCGCTGGAGTCCAGAGCGCGATCGCCCAACTGAACCAGATTCGCCCAGGACGCGCCCTCTACCCCCAAGCTCAACAGCAGATCCAACAATGGACAGCCGATATTCAACGGGCGGAAGATAGTCCGATCCTCGCACAAGCCGAGAGTATGGCTAGTGGTGGCGATCTCACTGGTGCGGTCGCGATGGCCCAAAGAATTGGGCGCGGACGGGCAATGTCAGCTCAGAGCCAAGAACGCGTCCGCGATTGGCAAGCGCAACTCCAAGCGGCTAGCAATCTCGCCGCCGCCCAAAAACTAGCGGAAACTGGCACCCCCGAAGCACTTCTCGGAGCCATCCAAGCCGCCGCCCGCATCCCGAGAAGTTCCAATCTCCGCGACCAGGCACGGTTGGCGATGGACAACTGGAGCGGTCAAATGCTCGAAGTGGCTCAAAGTACCGCCACTACCAATCTCCGCCGCGCGATCGCGATCGCCAGAGTCATCCCCGATACTACCTCCGCCTACAGCTCTGCCCAAGCTTTGGTTCAACAGTGGCAACAACAGCTCAATCCGCCCACCGAACCGCTGCCAACCGACCCAGATAATAGTCTGCCGAATTAGGGCGTTATCTCTAATGATATGGGGAAAGGGTAAAGGGTGAGGGAACTAGGGCGATCCATCGATCCTCGTTTTTCGATCGCATCATTGGGTGGAAATATAGCAGTCCTATTTGATTTGTAAGAAGATTGTAGGGTGTGTTATCGCGCAGCGTAACGCACTGAAGAGAATAGCTCGATCGATAAATCTCACAAAGCAGTTAGGATCGCTATAGGTGTCAGTAAAGCAACACTAGATATTTATTTTCGACCAATAGGCAAAGCCATAAAAGTCAGCAATAATGAAGAAGGAATAACTGATTTAGTAAAGCAACTAAATGCAGTTGAGTTGAAAAAGTTAAATGAATGGGGTATCATCGCAGTGGCTTTATCAGTGCAGTCAAGCGCGAACGGGCACGGGTATTGATTGATTGTGGATCGTCAGTAGCCGCACTCCGACTGCTAGCTGGAAGTTGTTATGGTACTGGCTACGATGTTGATTACTTTGAGTTGTTTGGTCGCGCTTTACTCGAATGTGGTCAAGTCGAGAATGCAGGTCGTTTCTTTTTTTTGTCAGGCGTACGAAGATCCGATTATGAGGCTGCCATTGCAAAATTCTTGAGCAAGCATAACGATCCAAATAACTTCAGACAGTTGCAGTCGCGTTTTCCAAAGCGGGCGCAAGTATTATGGAATCTAAAACAGTTTCCTCCGATTGTGGCATCGGAACTGAGGTCATTAGGCTGGCCAGAAGACATACAAGCAGCAAATGTCGCGCGCAAGCAACCTCATTTACAAAGTCAGAGACGGAATTGGTGTTTGAGTAGCATCTGTATCAAAAGTGCCGTTAAGCCTGTAATTCTCTCACAGTAACCATTTCAACAATTAATTTCTCTGGGGATGAAGCTGTACCAATTGAACTAAGGTCTATCTGTTACAGAGAGAGAGGACGAGATTTCAAGGGTTTGAGGGTGCTAAATCTTGGAGGGTTTATTGGGGTCGAGCCGAGATACGGATACTGTTGGCGAATTCAAAAATCGATCGCTTGGCGGCGATTGCGAAACGCTGGCGATTCAGGTCGCGCGCTTCCGATGTGCCATTTTTTCAAAATGAGAACGGCGAGTTTGAGCCAGAGG